>CAMRSX010000005.1 GCA_947053595.1 uncultured Clostridia bacterium | reverse complement strand
GACATTTGCATATGAATAATGAAAGTCACATAATATTTTTGATATCTAACTCAATTAAGTCTTACACAGTTCTCATTAGTCCAAAATCACTTTACTATCCCCTCTATCACTCTCTAGGTGCAAATAGGTGCAGAAATTTTAGGAAAGTGTGTATCTAAAGAAAAAACACTAGCATTTTTGCTAGTGTTTTAAAGGGTTATAAAACATAGAGCATCAGTTTCTACGATTTTGGGTATAAGTTGGTAAAACATCTTTTGCCAAATTTGTCAATTTTGTTTCAAACAGGAAAGAAACTTTAATCTTCATCTAAATTTAAAAACAAATCAGATGCAAAAAATTCCTCAAGAGTGATGCCCAAACCAAAACAAAAATCTCTTATTGTCCCCAGTTTTGGATTTTTGCTGTGTCCAGAAAATTGCTGTTCACCGTCGACTGAATGACACCCGACATTGTGCATAGCTTGTTTGGTGTTATGTTTCTTTGTTTACAAAAGTCCAAAAGACTTTGCCTCACCGCTTCATGTAATTTCATGTTTTCTCCTTCTCAAATCAAAAAACACTGTTGCAACTTGCCATTTGCAATTAATATTCCTTTCTTCCAACCAAAAAATCAAGGGACACTTCAAACAAATCTGCAAGTTTAATGAAATTTTCCAAACTTGGAACAGTAAGCCCCAACTCATACGCTTGATATGATTGATATTTCACGCCAATTTTTGCTGCAACAAACTTCTGCGTCCATTCATTGTCCAAACGCAATTGCTTAATTCTTTTTGCAAATATATAAACCTCATTCATAAAACTGATTATACAAATATAAACTGTGCAAATTTTAAAATACAGTTGTCACTTGTGCTAAATCTCTTTTCTGCCCGCAAAATAATCTAACGAAACATCAAATAAGTCTGCCAATTCAATCACATGAAGAAAGGATGGGATGCTGATGCCCTTTTCATACGCTTGATATGATTGATATTTCACTCCAATTTTTTCAGCAACATATTTTTGCGTATATCCATATAACTCCCGTAAATCCTTTAACCTGCAAGGTGCAACAAGGTTATAATCAACCTCTTTGAATGAAAAAACAATGCAAAGTGCGCATTGTTTTTATTGTTTTATTGAATAAATCCATAAGTTGCGTCCCGAGATGTTTCAACTTCGCTCAACATGACGACGGGGCGCTGTAAAGCATTTCCATACTGGATGCAGGCTTAGTCAACTGTTTCAACTTCGCTCAACATGACAAGGTTGAAGGCAAAATTTTGCAATTACATCAATTTTGAGCCGTCGTCGGTTTCAACAACCTTCAAGATGTTTTCTTGCTTGCCTGTTGCGGCGTTGTAATATATATAATATGTTGCGTCACTTTTTGTTGCTTCAAATTCATAGCACAGCACCTCGCGGTTGTAATCCAGTGGCGCAAGCACAAGGCGTTGCCCCTCAATTTTAAACTCTGGGGACACCTTTTCTCTTGCAAGGTCAATGCCAATTCCGCTGGAAGCAATGTTGCGTGCTGTGTGATTTGTGAAGTATGTCACAGCGTCATAACCAATCACATCGCCGTGCTCCATGTCCACCTTCACTTTCACAAGGTCTGGATAAAGCACCACACCATTTTGCTTTGGCGCAATGTTGAAATATGCTTGCGATTTCAACTCGTCCTTCCAAACAACCTCGGCGCTTTCAATGCCGTTTGCTTTTGCAAAGTCAAGTGCAATCTTCTCAGCTTTTGCCATGTCAATATTTTGCTGGTCGCTTTCAACTTCGCCACTGACAGTGAGGATGTTTCCTCCCTTCTTTGTCACCTGAACAAAAATGGTTTTGTCGTCTGTGTTTTTCATGATGAAGTTGTAAGTTTCAAACTTGCCTTCTGTCTGTCCGTCAAAACTTAAGCTGGAAATATTTTTAAACACTTTGTCCACCTTGGCATAGGCGTCCTCTCTTGACACCAGCGCACCCTTCAAGCCCTTAACTTGCGCGTCCACCACGCTGTCAGAGAATGGCCCATCATAAATCATGGTTGGATAATCTGCATCGTCGGCTTTAATTCCTTCAAATTCCAAAGTGAACTCATCAAACTCGCCACTCATGTTTTTGGAAGCGTCCAAAATGCTGTAGCCATGCAACATCTTGTCGGACATTCGGTTGAGATACATTTTCATCTCTGTCAGTGTGTCATGCATATCGTTTAATGTCCTAAGGTCGGTTGCGTTCAGCTTTCCGCCTTGGGCAAGTTTCTCTTCCAAGACTCCCGTATAGCCCGACATCTGATTGATGAATCTCACACTTTGCAACACATTCTCGCCCGTGAGTGGAAGGTTTGCCACATTGGACTGCATGTCGTTGGCATCCTGAGAGAGTGCCGTCAACATTTTGGCTTGATAGGTTTCGTTGTCGGATGCCAAAAGTTTGCTGATTTTGGTGTCTGCGCTGTTCACATTGTCCACCAATTCAAAATAGTTTTTCTTATATATGTTCTCAACCTGAGTGGCATATTCTGTAGCCATCCCCATGTTGATTCCCCAGCCAATGGCACAGCCAATGGTTGTCAACCCCAAAATGCCAGTTGCAATGGAAAGCCCAATAACTGCGCCTTTATATTTGTGCCCACGCGCACTTTTTTCTGGCTTTTTGTTTGTTTTTGATGTTTCGTCATGCACAATTTTGTCATACTTAATTTCGCTCATCTCTCCCTCCTTAAACCGCAAACACATGCTTGCCAATTGTCACTGTTGTTTTTCTGCTGTAAATCCATTTGCTGGTTGCAGTTACCGGATTGTAATAATAAATTGCGCCATATGTTGGGTCCCAGCCATTCATTGCGTCGCGAGCTGCGTTGTATGCAGATTGGTTTGGCTCCAAGTTGATTTGTCCATCATTGACAGCAGTGAATGCCCATGGCTGATAAATCACGCCCGAAATGGTGTTTGGAAAGCTGGCACTTTTCACTCTGTTCAAGATGACAGCCGCAACAGCAACTTGCCCAGTGTAGCTTTCTCCACGCGCTTCAGCGTGCACACACTTTGCCAAAAGATAGAGGTCGTTGTTGGATGTCTTGTTTCCGCCAGAAGAACTGCCAGACAATGTTATGCCCATTGCAGCTGCAGTTTTTGGCCCCACAACGCCATCCACTGCCAACTTGTTTCTTTGCTGGAACAGCCTAACCGCTTGGCGAGTTTGGTTGCCATAAATGCCGTCCACAGTGCCTTTGTAATATCCCCAATTTTTAAGTTTTTTTTGCACCGTCCTTGTTTGAGTGGCTGTCAGCGCAGCTTCCACCACTTCAATGTTTGAACCTATGTAAGTTGTTGCCACAATTGTAAGCGCTCCAATTGACATGAATGCAAAGATGATTGCAAATGCCAATGCTGTGATTTTTTTCTTCATTTTCCCTCCAAATTTTTCATTTTTTTGTTACAGAATGTATTATCTCCCAAATTTTGGAAATATACTCAAAGTTGGCAGGATTTTTTGAATCAATAAAACACACCGCTGGAAACACCACACACCACCAGTTGTCGCCCTTGGCATTGCCAAGCTCAATTTTCAAGCTGTCATAAACTCCTTCTTTCAAAACAATGCCCTCATATGCACGCATGGGCATCTGTTCAGTTTCAATTTTCACTTTGGCAACATATTTTGCGCCTTGCTTCAAAAGAGCCATGTTTGCCACTTCACCAATTTTGTCCAAGTTTTGCTGAATCACCTTCGCTGCCTGAAGCTTGTCCTGCGCGTCACTCAGCAGCGGGATGAGAAATTCCACAACCGCGTCTTTCACAACAAACTTAACATTTTGGTCAAAATTGCTGTTGGAGTTTGCAACAATATGAATGCGCATAAAATCCTCTTCTGCCTTTGCGCCCCTGCCTCCACAAAAGGCAATGGCACAGGCCACAATGGCAACCCCCACAAGTGACAAAACATATTTCATAAATCACCTCACAAAACAATTCTTGTCACAAAACAATAAAAAAACCGCACTTTTTGTGCGATTTTTGTACATTTTTATAACTTGCTTTCCATCACAAGAAATGCAAAAAGTTTCATAACTAAATGCAGACAGCGCTGTTTTCTGTCAAAGTTTTCAATAAAAAAGTCGCATGAGTGCGGCTTTTTTTATTGAAGCTTTTGGGTGTTTTTGGGGTTTGTGCTTAGTTTTTCATGATTTTGTAATACACAACCACGTTTTCGTCCTTTTCAAGTGGGAAAGTGAGCTCTGGGTTTTGGAAGATAACTGTTTCTTCTCTCACCTTTATGGCTTTGGCAATGTCCCAAGCGGACTGACCAGCCTCGGCAAACACAAGCTCGATTGCGCAATCTCTTTCGCCATAAGATTCTGCCGTTTCAACGCTTGAAATCACTGCGCCTGTTTGAGAGCAATCAAAGTTTGCATTGATTTTAAGTTTTGCATCAAACAAAAACTCTCTGCCCTTCTTGACAACAACATCTGTGTCCACCAGCACGGCTTTAACAGAAACCTTTGCCTCATTTGGCACTTCGGCTTTGTCTGAAACCACAAATGGCACCTCCACCACAACGCTGTTAAGCGAAGAGGTTTCGTCGTTGAGATACACCACATTGGTTTTTGTCACGCCTTCAACAAACACTTCGCCATCTTTGACATATGCATTTGTGACATTGAGGTTGCTTCCGCCAACAAACATAACTTTGTCAACTCTTGGTTTGTCCTCGTCCAAAGTGAGAGCGCCGTCAATTTTTTCTTCAAACATCTCGCAAGGAAGTTGCTTGCTCATGTCAAAAGAAGATGTTGAAACTTGCAGTTCGCAAGTGGTGCTGTAAATGTCGCGGATGACGGTTTCTGTCTTTTCCAAATATGCCGTCACATTCACCTGAACAGGAATTGTCACTTTCACATCCACGCCCTTCTCGGCATTTTCAACCTCGCACTTTACTGAGCTTGGACGAATGAAAGCAGTTGCTTCACTGATGGCTTCACGCGTCACGCCCTCAAGCTCCACTTCCTCTTTAAAGTTTTCTGTCACATAAGAGGTTTCAAAGCGGTCGTTTTCCGTCAAATAAAGCAGTCTTGTGACAACTTCTCCAGAAACGGAAACAAAGTTGACGCCGCTTTCCACTGTCTTCACGCTGACGCAGCTGTCAGAAGTGAGAATTTTGCGAACAGGCTCTTTGATGGAAAAATCGCTTTGCACGGTGAAAACCTCTTGCGCTTGCCCAACCAAAGTGTTGACAAACACCTCGTCCTCTTTAAGACAAGTGTTTTCATCACCTGTGGCAATGCAGCCCACTTCTCTTTCGCAGATGATGGCGCCGCCACCAACGCAAGAGCAAGCAATTTTGATGTTGGAAGATGTCACGCTTTCAACAGCATAGTCTTCAACCTCCACCACAATGCTAACTTTGTCGCCCACGACAACAAACTCGTCCTCAAATTTTGATGTGAAAGGACAAGAAGAATTGATTGTTCCAATTTCTCCGTCCACGGAAAGATATAAGATGCACAAGTCAATATAACCAGTGTAATTAATCATCCCGTTCAAAATTTCTGCATCAGACGCCTGAGCAGTGTGGCAGACAGACAAAATTTTGTCAATTTCCACCTCGCTTTCAACATTGCACTCCACATTGAAAGTGCACCTTTCCAGCTGCTTCTTCTTCACAACCTTAAATTTGTTTGATTCAAAAGCCATAACCCCTCCAAATTTTTTCTCTAGTCTATTCTATTTGCCTTGCTGCCGGCTTAGAACAAATTTTTGAATAAATTTATTTTCTGTTGGCAAAAATCTTTGCAAAGGAGTTGTTATGAGAAAAATAAGCTATGGTCTTGATGACATCAAGATGAAAATAGGAAACTTGAAAGGGCAAAATGTGGAAATGAAAATCAATCGCGGCCGCAAGAAGATTGAACGAGTGACCGCCATGATTAAGGATGTATACCCAAGCGTGTTCACCATCAAAACCTCGGACGAGAAGCTTCAAACCTTTTCTTATTTTGATGTGCTTTGCGGAAATGTTGTGCTGAGCGACTAAAAATTTTCAAAAACCCCATTGACAAACAAGGCAAAATCGTCTATAATCTTGACTGCAAGAAAAAAAAGGAGATTTTGAAAATGATAAGCCTTGTTGAAAGAAAATCAGATAAAGAAATTGAGTTTGAAGCAGCAGCAAATGCCAAGAACAAAATCATTAAGGATGTTTGCCCATATCGTGTGAATTTGTTGGACGAAGACGGCAATGTTGTGAAGGATGAATATTCTCAACCAGTCAAAAAAGAAACTTGGGAACTTTCCATTTCCGAGATTTTGTGTCTGTGCGATAAATATGACTTCTCAATTTTGAAGTGCATCCGTGACGAGCAGAAAATCAACGACAGTTGGTGCAAGCTGAACGAGCTGACAAACTTTATGTTCAAAACAAAAAAGGGTGCCGAACTTGGCGGAGCGGATGTTTATGGCAAACTGCTTAAAAGCTTTAATGGCATGGAGCTTTTCAAAACTTCTGTGCACATCAAAAACTTTTGGGAATATATGACCGAACAGCCATACTCTCCTGCAAAAGCCATTTTCATAATGGCAAAAGCTGAAGCTTTGGAAGACAGCATAAGAAATGACCCACCATATTGCCCAGAACCAATAAAAATAAGGCAGAAAGACTAAAAACTCAATCTAAAAAAAAGACACCTCTGGCAACAGCTGAGGTGTTTTTTTTGCATCTTGACAAATAAAGCCCTTTGCTTTATAATGTAAAAAGAAACTGAAAAAAGAAAAATGAAAGGAGAAAAATAATATGCCAAAACAAAACCCATACAAAAACCCAAACATTGGCGGTGAAGGCGTTGAAAGCAAAAAACAACCTTCCAAAACAAATGGCGCAGAGGAAACTTCCCTCACTTCGCAAGAAATTGAAGAGCTTGAAACTTATCTTTCCAAGCTTGCCGGCGAGATTACACTTCCAAAAAAAGACTTTTCCAAAATTTGTCAAAAAGACGACAGAGAAAAGTAAACTCTTTTTGCTTTTTGCAACTTTTTAGCCGCTCCTGCTTGCTCGCCTTCAGCAGCCAAGGCAAACATTTTACAAAAAAAACACCTTTAACAAATAAAGGTGTTTTTTGTTTAAACTTTCAAAAAAGCAAGATTATTTTCTTCTTTTCTTTCTTGGATAGCTGATTGCAGCCTGTGCAGCAGCAAGTCTTGCAATTGGCACTCTGTATGGAGAGCAGGAAACATAGTTAAGCCCAACTCTGTGGCAGAATTCAATTGAAGATGGCTCACCGCCATGCTCGCCGCAGATTCCAAGTTTGATGTCTGGGCGTGTGCTTCTTCCAAGCTCGGCAGCAATTCTCACAAGCTTGCCAACGCCATTTTGGTCAAGTTTTGCAAATGGGTCATTTTCAAACAGTTTCTTTTGATAATAAACATCCAAGAATTTGGCAGCGTCATCACGAGAGAAGCCAAATGTCATCTGAGTGAGGTCGTTTGTTCCAAAAGAGAAGAATTCTGCATATTTTGCAACTTGGTCAGCAGTGATTGCTGCTCTTGGAATTTCAATCATTGTTCCAACTTTATAGCTCATTGTCACTTTGTTTTCTTCCAAAACTCTGTCAGCAGTTGCTGTCACAACATCTTTAACATACTTAAATTCAACGCTGTCGCAAGTGAGAGGAATCATAATTTCTGGCACAACATCAAAGCCGTCCTCTTTCTTAACTTCAATGGCAGCACGGATGACTGCTTCTGTTTGCATTTCAGCAATTTCAGGATATGTCACAGCAAGTCTAAGTCCGCGGTGTCCCATCATTGGGTTGAATTCATGCAAAGATTCCACAGTTGCCTTCAATTCCTCAAAGGTGAGCTTCATGTCTTTTGCAAGAGCGCGGATGTCAGCGTCTTCATGTGGCAAAAATTCGTGAAGAGGTGGGTCCAAGAAACGAATTGTCACTGGGCGACCCTTCATTGCCTTAAAGATGCCCTTAAAGTCTTTTTGTTGCATTGGAAGAAGTTTTTTGAGCGCCTTCTTTCTTTCTTCAACAGAGGTGGAAACAATCATCTGTCTTACGGCAGGAATTCTGTCTGCTTCAAAGAACATATGTTCTGTTCTGCAAAGTCCAACGCCCTCTGCGCCAAAACCAAAAGCAACAGCAGTGTCTCTTGGGTTGTCAGCGTTTGTGCGCACCATCAAGTCACGATATTTGTCTGCCCATGCCATAACAGTTGCAAAATCGCCAGAAACTGTGGCATCAACTGTGGCAACTTCGCCATCATAAATCTTTCCTGTGGAGCCGTCAAAAGAGATTACGTCCCCTTCTTTATATTTCTTTCCGCCAAGAGTGAAGCTTTTTCCGTCAGCCGCAAACTTGATGTCGCTGCATCCTGCAACGCAGCAAGTGCCCATTCCGCGTGCAACAACGGCAGCGTGAGATGTCATTCCACCGCGAGCAGTGAGAATGCCTTGGCTGGCAGCCATGCCCTCAATGTCTTCTGGAGAGGTTTCAAGACGAACAAGCACAACCTTGCCCTTCTTTCCGCCTTGTTCTTTGGCTTTTTCAGCTGTGAAGCAAATTTTTCCGCAAGCAGCCCCAGGAGATGCAGGAAGCGCTTCGCCAATTTGTGTTGCTTTTTTGACAGCCTTTTCGTCAAATGTTGGGTGCAAAAGTGCATCCAATTGTTTTGGGTCAAGCATCAAAAGTGCTTGTTTTTCGTCAATCATGCCCTCAGAAACAAGGTCAACAGCCACCTTAAGCGCAGCTTTTGCAGTGCGTTTGCCGTTTCTGGTTTGCAACATATAAAGTTTGCCGTTTTCGATGGTGAATTCCATGTCTTGCATGTCTTTATAGTGTTTTTCCAATTTTTTTGCAATGGAAGCAAACTGAGCATAAACTGCTGGATTTTGCTTTTCAAGTTCTGCAATTTTTTGTGGAGTTCTGATGCCGGCAACCACGTCTTCGCCTTGCGCGTTCATCAAATATTCGCCATAAAGCACATTTTCGCCAGTTGCAGGGTCACGAGAGAACGCAACACCAGTGCCGCTTTCTTCGCCCATGTTTCCAAACACCATGGATTGAACGTTGACAGCGGTGCCCCAGCTGTATGGAATGTCGTGCATTCTTCTGTAAACATTTGCACGCTCGTTGTCCCAAGAACGGAACACAGCCTTAACAGCTTCAATAAGCTGAACTTTTGGCTCTTGAGGGAACTCTTTCTTTTGAGATTCTTTATAAAGCTTCTTAAACAGCTTAACAATTTCCTTCAAATCGTCAGCGGTGAGGTCTTTGTCCACCTTCACGCCTTTCTTTTCTTTAATTTCGTCCAAAATTCTTTCATATTTAGACTTGTCTTGCATCATAACAACATCGCTGAACATTTGGATGAAACGACGATATGAGTCATAAGCAAAACGCTCATTGTTTGTCAGGCGTGCAAGCCCTTTAACAACTTCGTCATTGAGGCCAAGGTTGAGGATTGTGTCCATCATGCCAGGCATTGACGCTCTTGCGCCCGAACGAACAGAAACAAGAAGTGGATTTTCTGGATTTCCAAACTGCTTGCCAGTGATTTTTTCAAGTTGAGCAAGCTTTGCTTCAATCTGAGCAATGATTGCATCATTAATCACTTTTCCGTCCTCATAATATTTTGTGCAGGCTTCAGTTGTGATTGTGAAACCTTGTGGAACAGGCATTCCAATTTTTGTCATTTCAGCAAGGTTTGCACCCTTTCCGCCGAAAAGAGCTTTGTTTTTTCCGTCTGCCTCTTTAAATAAGTAAACATACTTTTTCATAAAATTTACATCTCCTTTTGTTAACAGACATATTGTATCAAAAAGCCAAAGCAAAAGGCAAATAATTTGAGGATGTTTTTCAATTTTTTTTAAGCTTTTGGCAAAGAAAAAAAGAGAAATTGTTCTCTTTTCTCAATTTAAAATTTCAAAAAAACTTTTGCGCTTTCAGGCAATCACGCCTTCAATATATTCCAACAGCCGCTCTTTGCCAAAAAAGTTTTCTGACGAAAATGGCATCACGGCCTCTTTTCGAATGCCAAGTTCTTTTGCAATGGCAGTGCAAGCCTGCGGAATTTTGCTTTTTGCCAACTTGTCCACCTTGGTGGCAATCACAATGAAAGGAATTTGATAGGTGTTCAAAAAATCCAGCATCATCTGGTCCAGCTCGCTGGGCTTATGACGGCAGTCCACCAGCACAAACACCGTTCTTAAGTTTGGGGAATTTAAAAGATATTTCTCCATCAAACCCGCCCAGTTGGCAATGTGCTTTTGCCCCGTTTTGGCATAACCATAGCCGGGCAAATCCACAAACCTGAAGAGGTTGTTAATCAAAAAATAGTTAATCATCTTGGTCAGCCCCGGGGTGGACGAAGTTTTTGCCAAAGCTTTTTGCCCAACAAGCGCGTTGAGAAGAGAACTCTTCCCCACATTGCTTCTGCCCACAAAAGCCAGCTCCACCATGTCGTCCTTCAAAATTTTGCTTTCTTCCACCACCGAAGTGAGATATTTTGCACTGGAAATTTTCATAAACCTATTTTAACAAAAGCCTATAAAAAAGTAAAGTGAAACGCATGCATTGCACCCAAGATGTTGGGCATCCGTCATGAATGTCCGTCCGCTTGTGCCTGCGAAGACTTGCTGTGTAAACGCCAGCGAGATTCTTCCACTTCGGTCAGAATGACGCGCTGGCGGATACTTTCTTATTAAAACCATCATTTTTTGCGGAAATTCTTTAGAAAAACATCAAATGATATGTTGAACGCATCAACAATTTTGTAAACCACCGTAAACCTAATCACTCTCACCTTCTCTTCCATCAACCTTCTTGTGGTGCTGACTGACACTCCTGTCAATTCAGCAAACTTTTTTACAGACAAATTTCTCTCTTTCATAATCCTTTTAATTTCTTCCGCCACGCATTTGTTTAAATTCATTTCTCCCTCCAAAAATTTAAGCTTTGTGCCAAGAAAACTTTCAGCCCTCAAGGGCGTCTTTCCTTCTTTATATATAGCACAAGCAAAAATAAAAAACTTCACGGTGGCACCTTGGTGCCAATGAGATTTTCATTCATTTTGCTTTCTTTTAATCTTTCACTAAATGAACTCATATCGCCTCTCCGTGATTTGAGTTTACATCAATTGATGCACAAATACTTTTGAAGCATCAATTGATGCTGATTATGACGAAAGTTTTTTATGTCAGTTAATTATTCAATTTTGCTTTACTTTTGATTTTGAAATGTTTTAAAATGACACTATGAATAAATCAAGCATAATTCAAGCAATCAAATTTACTGCGTTTTCAATTTCTGCGGGCGTCATTCAACTTGCGTCCACAACTCTTTTAAACGAGGTTTGTCACTTAAATTATCCTGCCTCTTATGCCATTGGCTTGGTGCTTTCTGTGCTTTGGAATTTCACTTTCAATCGCAAATTCACCTTCAAATCTGCCAACAATGTGCCTTTTGCAATGTTTTTGACATTCTGCTATTATGTTGTGTTTGGTCCACTTTCTTATTACACAACCTATGTGCTGTATCCAAAGGGCGCACCTGCACTCACCCCAATTCCTGAAATTGTGATGACGGTGATTATGATGTTAATCAACTTTGTGACAGAATTTTTATATCAAAAGTTGGTGGTGTTCCGCGGCTCCATTGACAGCGCCGTCAACAAAGAAGAAGAGAAGTTCAAAAAAATCATCAAAATCTGCAAAGAAAAGTTTTAATAAAAAAACCGAAGTATATTCGGTTTTATTTTTTTTCTTTAATCACCCACTCATCATCCACAAACTTCAACTGTTTTGCTTTCAGTTTTCTTGTGCTGCCCTCGTTGCCAAAGCCACAGTCTTGAATGGCATACCACTCCTTTGCCACACGAACTGTCACCTCTTGCACTTGCAAAAGCAGTTTGTTTATTCTGTCCCGCTCGTCTGGCAAGGTTGTGTCAATTTCAACTTTGTTGCACACGGCAATAAATAGTTGATATTTAAGCTTTCCATTTTTTTTGGGCTTTCTTTTAAACACTGCCACAACTGGAAGCACAGGAACATTGTTTTTCACAGCCATCAAAAACGCCCCCTTTTTGAATGGGCGAATTTCGCGAAAATATGGCCAAAGGGCAGATTCGGGATTATACAACACTGGCTTTCCACTTTGCAAAATGCTGGAAACATCGGCGTTAAACTTTTTCATGCCCGACAAACTTTCCACAGGAATGGGTATGCCGCCCAGCGAGCGCAGAAAAAACCCAATCAGCGGGCGCCTTATGTTGGCGTCAAGGGTGGTGAAATAAACCTTTCGCCATGCAAACAAATTTGTGCCAATGGAAACATCGTCAAAATAATGCACATGGTTGCACGTGCAAACAAACGCCTGTTTTTTTAAACTTTTGGCATTTTGTTTTCCATATATGCCAAAATGATACTTCATCTTCAAAAAAGGGTTCAGCAGCAAAACTGCAACAAAGCGAATAAACGCCGCCCATGCGCGAAAAAAGATGTTGCGCGGACGGAATCTATAGTTTTCATCAAACACAACCTTTCTCTTTTGATTTTTAAGTTCCAAAATGTGTTGGTCTGCACTGTCTGGCCTTTCAAATCCATCTTTGTCAATCATATGCACTCTCTTACTTTGTATTTTACATGAAAAAGCCTTCGCTTTGCAAGCAAAATATGTGTTTTGCGCACTTTTTAATTAACTTTTGGCAGACTTTTGTCATAAACAAACCTGTGGAGGTTTTTTATGGCAGATTATTTTGGCACTGACGGAATTAGGGGCGAATATGGCAAGACGCTCACTTGCGACCTTGCTTTTGCTGTTGGCAATGCCCTCACGCAAATTAAGGCTTTTCCAAATGTGCTTATTGGCCACGACACGCGTTGCTCGGCAGACGCCCTCACGCTGGCTTTGGCTGCAGGAATCATTCAAGGCGGAGGCAATGTGACGGGCGTTGGCGTTGTTCCAACCGCCACCATTTCATATTTAACAGAGTGCGAAAAGTTTGACTATGGCATCATGGTGACTGCATCTCACAATACGCCCGAGTTTAATGGCATCAAAATTTTTGCGCAGAACGGGCGCAAGATTTCTGACAGCGAGGAAGAGTTTTTGGAAGAGTTTTTCAAAAGTAATTTTGTTGCCTGTGCGTGCGGCAGATTTTTCCAAAAAGACGGGCTGCAAAACAAATATTTTGAACATCTCAAAAACTGCATTGATGTGGATTTGAAAGGTTTGAAGGTTTGCATCGATGCCAGCAATGGCGCAGCTTGCAAACTTGCCCCAAAGGTTTTCAAAAGCTTGCAGGCAACCGTATTCAAATATGCTTGCAGTGGTGACGGCAGAAGAATCAACACCCATTGCGGCTGCTTGCACATCCAGCATCTGGTGGAAGGTGTCAAGAAAAACAATGCCGATGTGGGATTTGCCTATGATGGCGATGCCGACAGAGTGATTGCCGTCAGCAAGGCTGGAAATGTGTTTGATGGCGACAAACTGCTTTACATATTGGCAAAAAACATGAAAGAGAAAGGGCAACTTTTTGCCAACTCTGTGGTGGGCACCAGCCACACCAACAGCGGAATTATGGTGGGCTTAAATCGCAACAAAATCAACTTGGTGCGCACGGACATTGGCGACAAATATGTGATTGAAGCAATGGAAAAAATGAACCTAAAACTGGGCGGAGAGCAATCTGGACACATCATCATCAAAACGCACGCGCAAACTGGTGATGGCATTTTGACATCGCTGAAAATCTGCGAAATCATGAAACAAAGCGGAAAAACTTTGGAAGAGTTGTTTGATGCCAAGCTCATTCCACAGTGCAACATCAATGTGCCAGTGAAGGACAAGATGAAAATCTTAAACAACGAGCAACTTAAAAATCTTTCCAATCAAATTGCCAACGAAATTTCCCCTGCTGGGCGACTTCTTATTCGCGCCAGCGGAACAGAGGACAAAATCCGCATTGTGGTGGAATTTCCAGACGAAGAAAAGGCAAAGGAACTTGCAAACAAAATCAAGCAAACCATTTTGCAAATTTAAGAGTCTTTTCAAAAATTTTAAAGCATTTTCAACAAAAAAGGGCGATTTATTAAAAAATCGTCCTTCAATTTTTTTCTGTCAAGATGTTTAAAATCTTTTCAAACTTTTTGCTTTCGCCTTTGCTTAGATCTTTCTTCAGCGCGTTGATGCTGGTTTCATCCTCTTTGCTTTCAAAGGTGTCATAAAACTTTTTGGTTGGCACAAGCAAATATTCCCTTCCGTCTTTTTCAGACTTCTCTTTGCTGATGTAACCTTTGTTGATGAGCGTCTTCACCTTGTAAGTTGCGTTTGGAGAAGAGATGTCCAAGAAGGCTGCAAACTGGGAGATTGTTGGCTTGTCCATAAGGTTGATGCATTCCAAACAAAAATATTCAGATGAGCTTAAACCCTCACCCTTGTCCTTAATCTTTTTAAACATTCCCTTAATCAAAATCAGCTTGATTTTGCGGTATATTGCATTGAACTGAATTTTTAAAGCCATGCTCTCCCCTTTAAGTTTTCTAAATTGTAACATTTTTTACATAAGAAAAGCAAGGCTTTTTCAGCAAATTAAATTTTTTCTTTTTTCTTCACAAAATTCCACCTCCACTTTTGCAATCCCCTGCCAAAAACTCAGGCACAAACCCCACAGCCATAAAGCATTTTAACTAAAAAAAGCAAAGAAAATTTCTTTGCTTCATTTCAAGTTTCTTTCTGCATCTGGCAAAATTTTCTCAGTTTCAACACTGCGTGCCACGCGGTCATAAAACCTTGTTGTGTCCACCTCCACGCCAAAGCGATAAACCCCAAAACTTGGCACAGATGTTTGCTGTTTTGCACAGCCAATTTTTTTCATAAAGCTTTTTTGTGCAATCAAAAGATATGGAAAAACATAGCCTTTTGGCGGAGCAACGCAAAACAGCCCCATGTCCTTTGGCAGCACAAGCCTAACCGTGGCGCCGCTGTCAAAAGTTTGAGGATGCAAAAACAGCGAGCATTTGTGCGTGACAACCAAGTTGACATCCCCCAAATTTTTGAAGCTGTCCTTGCCAAGCGCAGCCTCACCTTGCAGCACCGCCATGCCCTCCTTTTTGCAAGCAGGCTTCTCACAAAACCTTGGCAAAACAAACAAAAAGTTTTTGTCTTGTTTAATCTTTTCTTTTTCTTCTTTCACAACCACAACTTGTTGCACACCGTTTCCGTTCATGAAAAACATATAATCAATTTCAGACGCATAGCCCTTCTTTCTGTGCACAAAGCCCACCACGCCATCATATTCCACCAAGTTTGGCACCACAATCTTCTCACTCATCTTTTCACCTCTAATTTTTTATCATCACAATACACAAGAAAACACATCCGCATTTTCTTTTTCATTCAAGTCTGTTTAAAACAACAAGGCTGTCGAAAATTCCTCATTTTTCAAACACATTTTCAACATGCTTTTGTTTCACTTCCATAATTTGCGTTCTGTCTTGTCTTTCTGCAATTGCATTCACGCACGCTGTGTCCATAACCGAAACCGCTTTGTCTGGAAAAGCATAATCTTTTATTTTTTCATTGGCAAGCGAAACAATGAATGGCACAAGCTTTTCGTCAATCACAACATTATAAAAGCTTTCGCGCTTGGCTTTTTGCATACTCACCATGTCAATCGTGTCAGGAATTGACGGCTCAAGCACCTCAATAACTTGAAATCTTCGCTTGAATGCCGCATCTTTTTTTATGATTCTGTCATATTCTTCAGCCGTTGTTGCGCCCACCATGCGGATGTCACCTCTGGCAAGATATGGCTTTAAAAGCTGTGCAACATCTGTGTTTGAGTTCATGCCCTGCCCCGCCCCAACAATGGTGTGAGCTTCGTCAACAAACAAAATTGCATTTTCCAAAGAAAGCACATTGTTCATAAGCCTAATAAACTTTGATTCAAGCTCGCCAACATATTTGCTGCCCGCAACAAAAGAAGCCATGTCCAACTGATATATTTTTTTGCCTTCCAGCATTGGCGAAGCTTTGTTGAGCGCCAACAGATATGCAAGATATTCCACAATTGCAGATTTTCCCGTGCCCGCAGGCCCCACCAAAAGCGCGTTTGGCTTTTCCATTGTGCAAAGCGCATTTTGCAAAAGCTTAAGCTCTTTTTCTCTTTTGGCAAGCACTGGCTCTTTGCTTTTCATGCTCTCCGAAAGATTTGAAAGCTCTGGAGGAAGAAGTTCAAAATTTTTGCTTCCACTTTTTGTCTTGTGACAGGAAAAAAGCGCCAAGTTGATTGCATTTTCCAAAGTTTGCACATCTTGCTGCAACAGCATTGTCATGGCAAGCTTGGCATTGCATCTTTCGCTTGAAAGGATGAGCCTTGAAACAACATCAAGAATGTTCACATCTGGGTCAAGCTGATGATATAACCTTGCGGCAAACACAATGTCTCTAACTTCGCCAGAACAAGAATAACCCAGCAAATCCATTGGAACGCGTTCTCCCAACATTGAACACCTTGCGCAATAACCCACAACGCTCAAAATATCCGATTTGTTCAATTCATAAAATGCTTTGGAAAGAGCCGTCCTCTTGTCTTTAATAAGCGAAATCAAAATCAAACCCGTGTCAATTGTTTTGCATTTTGCAGGAGAACTTTTGGACAACTTTGCTGCCTCCTCCAAAATTTCAAGCAGAGGTTGAAAATATTGCTCTTCATCCAAATCAACTTCCTCTTTGCTAGAATTTTCACTTTTGTCAGCAGTAAGCAGCCTCAAAACCGCCTCGGAATCAGTGAAATCAAACCCTTCTGGCACAACAAATTCTTTAGGTGGATTTTTCTTGTTTTTTTCCATGTCAAACTCCTTGCAAGCAAATGATAACACATCTCTCTTAAAAATTCAAGAGAGATTTTTTAATTTAGCATAAAAAAAATCTGCCACTTGTGGCAAAACTGAGCCCAAAGCGCAGTTTTTTTAACCTAATTTAAATTACAATAAAATTTCTAACAATGCAATCCTTACTTGCAGTGCGCTCAAAACAAAGTCATCGCAAGTTCATTTTTTTTGCAAAGTCACCTTCTCCCACTTCGACGCATTTTCTTCGCAAGAGAGTCGCCGCAAAGTCGCCAACTAAGCGTAGCGGCGTGCGACTTTCGTTTGGCGGCGAAAATGAAAAAACAAGCGTCAAAGCGTAATGTTTTGACACTTGTGGCAAAACTGAGCCCAAAGCGCAGTTTTTTTAACCTAATTTAAATTACAATAAAATTTCTAACAATGCAATCCTTACTTGCAGTGCGCTCAAAACAAAGTCATCGCAAGTTCATTTTTTTTGCAAAGTCACCTTCTCCCACTTCGACGCATTTTCTTCGCAAGAGAGTCGCCGCAAAGTCGCCAACTAAGCGTAGCGGCGTGCGACTTTCGTTTGGCGGCGAAAATGAAAAAACAAGCGTCAAAGCGTAATGTTTTGACACTTGTGGCAAAACTGAGCCCAAAGCGCAGTTTTTTCATTTGGTAGTCCCAAGGGGAATCGAATTTGTGATGACGAGGAGCGCAATGCTTGCTTGCAAGAGCATTCGCGACGAAGTCCGCTGGGGTTCGATTGTTTCGCGACGCGAAACAGAAATTGCCATGCAATTTCACCCTTGGGACATTCACATAATCAATTTTAATAAAAAAATCGCTTCATCCAACAAAACGATTTTTTCATTTGGTAGTCCCAAGGGGAATCGAACCCCTGATTCCGCCGTGAGAGGGCGGCGTCTTAACCGCTTGACCATGGGACCATATTTTTTATTGCTTTAACATATTATCATAAAAATACAAAAAAAGCAATAAATTTTTCAAACATTTCACATTTTTTTAAATTCCTCACAATCCAAAATGTTGTTTTGAGTGAAATAGTCATAAAGCTGATTGAAATCACCCAAAAAGTGAAGAGCATTCATCCCAAGCTGTTGCGCAGGTTTTATGTCGCTTGAGAAGTTATCTCCAATCATCAAAACCTCTTCTGGTTTGTTCCCCTCGTCTTCCATAATCCTTTTCATCATATCCGCTTTGGAGGAGTCTTTCAACAAATCCATCGAAAAGACATCTGTGAAATTTTGGATGTCTATTCCATAAAATTTAAGATAATACTTCAAATATTTTTGACCCGACATTGAAGCAATATAAATCTTACACTTTTCTTTCAACTTCTTAAAGAAACTGTTTGGCAAGACTTTCACTCCGGTGCCAGTGTGTCTAAAGAAATTATCTTCAAAAGCCATTGCCAATTTTGCAAAATCCAGCCCTTCTTTTTTGCAAAGCTCAACAATCGACTTAATTTCCTTTTTTCTTACATCATATTTCTCTTGCAAAAAGCTGTAGACATTCTTTCCAAAACAGCCTTCAATCAACTGCTTTTCATATGCTTTAACATCACCGTTGTTGCCCACATACATTGTGCCATCAAAATCAAAAATAATTGTTTTAATCATTTGTTTATTCAATCCTGATTCTTTAATTTTTTTATTGCATCTTTGCGGTTTTTGGCATTAAAAACATAGCTGCCGCTCACCAAGATGTCCGCACCGCTTGAAATGAGTGTTTTGGCATTTTCCACATTCACGCCCCCGTCAAACTCAATTTTAAAGCGCAGATTGTTTTCGGCTCTGAAATTGTCAATTTCCTTCACCTTGTCAATGGTTTCTGGCAAAAGCGCCTGACCATAATTGCCCGGAGTGACACCCATCACCAGCACAACATCGCAGTTGAACACAAAAGAGCGCACGTCCTTAAATGGTGTGGTTGGATTGATGGCAATGCCCGCCAAAACATTGTGAGCCTTAATGAACTTGATGGCGTTCACCAAATCTTCCTTGTTTTCAAAAGCTTCATAGTGCACAGTGATGATGTTTGCACCCGCCTCAATATATTTTGCAATATCTTCGCTTGGCTCGTTAACCATCAGATGCACATCCAGCATAATAAGGCTGTTGCGATTGATGTTTTTCACAAGGCTGTGGTCATAAGTTGCGCCTTTAACAAAATTTTCATTGATGACATCGCAATGCAAAAACTCTGACACGCCCTGCATTGCTTTTGCATATTCAATGATGCCTTGAAAATCGCTCACCACCAGTGTTGAAACAGAAATATCCACATTCTTTTTCATAAAATCTCCTAACAACATAATTTTAACATTTTTGCTGCCGTAATCAAAGCTTTTCATCAATATCTTTTGATGTTTTTGAGTGTTTCATACAGTTTTTTATAGTTTTCAAAGCGCTCCTTGGCAATTTTGCCAAGCTTTGCCGCTTCAACAACGCCACAATCCTTGCCCCCAGTGTGAGTGCAAGTTTTATATTTGCAGTTTTCCGCAAATGTCAAAAAGTCAGGATAATATCGCCAAAGTGCAGAATAGTCCACATCCAGCAAACCTTCGTCCAACTTGGAAAAGCCTGCTGTGTCGGCAAGATAGCCGTCCACAAACTGATAAAGCTGCACAACTCTTGTGGTTTGCTTTCCGCGCTCAATCTTCTTGCTGAAGGTGTCCACCTTTGCCACGCAAGACTTTGTGAGAGCGTTGATGATGGAAGATTTCCCCACTGCGCTTTGCCCTGCAAGGGCGCAGATGCCCACAATTTCCGCCTGAAGCACTTGCACGCTGTCATCCAAAGTTGAAAAAACAATGGTTTTTGCAATGTTTTTATAAGTTTTTTGCAAGTTTTTGCAAAAGTTTTCATCCAAATCACATTTGTTTATGCATAAAATTGGCACAATGCCATTGCGCTGACAAAACACCAAAAGCTTGTCCACGGTGTATAAGTCTGGCTTTGGCACAGGCGCAACCACAATCAGCATTCGCTGCAAATTTGCAAGTGGCGGCCTAATCAACAAGTTTTGTCGTGGCAAAACTTTTGCAATGGCGCCGTCCGCATCCAACTGCACCCTGTCCCCCACAAAAATGCCATCTTTCTTCAAGTTTTTTCTTGCCACGCAAACAACAACTTGCCCACCTTCTTCCACCTGAAAAAGATTGGCCTCTTTTTTCAAAATCAGCCCGCTCATCTGTTTTCTCCTTCAACGCGGTTTCTAAGTTGCCCGCATGCGCCTTCAATGTCTTCACCCATGGTTCTTCTCACCGTGGCGCTGATGCCAAGACTCTCCAACTTTTCAGCCAGAACATATCCCCTTTTTCGGGTTGAGCCAACAAGCCCCTTCTCTTTCACGGTGTTGAGCGGAATTAAGTTTACATGGCAAGAGCGTCCCCGCAAAAGTTTGGCAAGCTGATTTATGCACTCGTCCGTGTCGTTGACGCCGCCAATGAGGGAATATTCAAAACAGATGCGCCTGCCCGTCTTGTCAAAATAATGGTCACACGCCTTCAAAACGTCCTCAAGGCTGTAGGCATTTGCAATTGGCATAATGGTTTTTCTAAGTTGGTCGTTTGGCGCATGAAGCGAAATTGTCAGCGTGACACAAAAGCCGTCGTCGGCAAGTTTATATATGTTTGGCACAAGTCCGCAAGTGGAAAGAGAGATGTTGCGCTGGCTGATGTTAAGCCCCTCTTTTGCCGAAATAAGCCTCAAAAACTTTGCAACATTGTCATAGTTGTCCAGCGGCTCTCCGCAGCCCATAAGCACCACATTTGTCACTTTGCGCTCTTTCAAAGTGCCGCCCAAAATTCGGTTGAAAAACAGCACTTGCAGCAAAATTTCTCCCGCTGTCAAATTGCGCACAAGCCCATTTAATGTGGAAGCGCAAAATGCACAACCCATTCTGCAGCCAACCTGCGTGGAAACGCAGACGGTGTAACCATATTTATATTTCAAAAGCACGCTTTCAATCACGCTTCCGTCGGCAAGCTTGATTGCCACTTTTTGCGTGCCGTCCTTGGAGTGCAAATGTGCAGCAACTTCATAAGAAAAATAATCGTTTTTGATTTTTTCCTTAAGTTCTTTTGGCAAATTGGAAATTTCATCCAAGTTTTTCAAGCAAACGCACGCCTCAAAAAGCTGCTTTGCCCTGAAACTTTTTTCGCCAAGTGATGCCACATATTCTTGCACCTGTTTATAATCCCAATCCAAAATCATGCGTCCACCACCATTGCTTTGAAGTGATGTCCGTTCAAAAATGCGCTGGCGTCCAAAACTTTTCCGCCCTCGCCTTGACATTTCAAAATTTCAAAAACGCCGCAACCCGCTTGAATGAGAAAGCGCTTTTTGTTTGGGATGATTGCCCCTGCCTTGCCAAGCAAAGCCTCCTCATTCTCAAAGTCAGTTGCAAGCTTTGCTTTGTGCACCTTAATGCGCTCGCCTCCAACAAAAAAATATGCCACTGGGCTCTCTGAAAATGCCCTCACTTTGTTGACAAGTTTTGCTGCCGACGCGGAAAAATCCAGCAATCCATCCTCTTTTTTAATCAATTTCACTTTTGTTGCCTGCGTTTCGTCTTGCGGCGTCAGCGTGGCAGTGTTGTTTTCAATTTTGTCCAGCGTTTCAAGCAGCAGTTTCGCGCCCAGCGAAGCGGTTTTTTCAATCATGGAAACATAGTCATCCTCTGGCAAAATTTCCAGCTTTTGCTGCACATAGATGTCGCCGTCATCCATGCCCACATTGGTTTTCATGATTGTCACGCCCGTCACTTCATCGCCGTTTAAAAGCGCGCTCTGAATTGGCGTTCCGCCGCGATATTTTGGCAGCATTGAAGGATGCACATTAACAATGGGCAAAATGTCCAGCAAGGCTTTTGGAATGTATTTTCCATAAGACGCCGTCACCCCAAGCTGGCAATCAATTTGTTTGAAGTTGTCAATATGCTCTGACAACCTTTCAAACTGAAAAACTGGCAAATTATTTTCCTTTGCCATCTGCACAATGTGTGGTGATTTCATCTTGTTGCCTCTGCCGGCAGGCTTATCACTTTGGCAAACCACCCCCACAACAGTGTGATGGCTGTGCAAAAGTTGTTGCAAAACAATCTCAGCAAATCTTGGCGTTCCAAAAAACAAAATTTTCATCAAACTTCTCCATGCTCACTTTTATATTTCTTTCCTTCGTCGGTGTAATCCACAAACAAAAGCCCATTCAAATGGTCAATTTCATGGCAGACGCAGCGGGCAATGTAATCCTTTGCCTCAAACTCAAAAGGCTGTCCGTTGCGGTCATAAGCTGCAACTTTCACATATTTTGGGCGTTCCACATCGCAATAAAAGCCCGGAACACTCAAGCAGCCTTCGCTGCCCTTCACCTTGCCTTTGGTTTTAAGAATCTGTGGGTTGACAACCTCCAAAAACTCCCCTTCGTCCAGTTCAATCACAATGGCGCGACGCAGCACTCCCACCTGAACAGCCGCAATGCCCACGCCGTTTCGTTCAATCATTGTGTTTTTCATGTCGTCCAAAAGCGCGTGCAAACTCTCATCAAACTCCCTCACAGGCTTTGATGTTTTTCTTAATGTTTCACTTCCAAGCGTCACAATTTTTCTTATTGCCATAATCACACTTCCTTATTGTCTTTTAATTTTTTTTATTGTATGGATATCCCGCTTTTACAATCTCTGTCCACTCATGCATCCCTGACGGGCAATCATTAAATTGTCATTCTGACCGTAGCGTAAGCGGAGTGGAAGAATCTTTGTCCGCTTTTGCCTTCGAAGGACTGCCGTCATGCTCACCACTTCAGCCAGCGAGATGTTTCCGCTTGTTACACCCGAGATGTTTCGACGGCGTGCCAGAAGGCACTTGCTCAACATGACAGCGGGTGCAGCTCAGAATGACACGCTGGTCTTCTCCCGCAGCGCCACGCTTACACTCTCCCAACCCAATTTACAATTTTGCATTGCAAAGGGCTTTGACCGTGCAAGCAAAATTGAAAATCACATTCAGGGAAGAGGACTGGGTTGAGAAACCAAAGTTTTAGGCATTAGCCTTGCTTTTTTGCAAGGCGTGCTGCCGTTTAAAAACTTTGGTGTCTGTCCCAAGTGGGCGAAAACAAGCGTTAAGGCGATACTTTTCGAGCACTGCTCGAAAATGAGCCACCAGCGCAGTTTTCGCCCCCCCTAGCTCAGATTATTTGGATTAATCTCAAAAAACACGCTTGATTTTGCCTTTGGGTCCACAGCCTCAAAAATCTGCTTTTCAATTTCGTCCGCCTTTTCAAGTTTAAAGCGCATCATAATTTGATATCTAAATTTGTTTTTAATTTTGTTCAGCGGTGCCTTCATAACATCCAAATAGACAAAGTCCTTTGAATAAGCCTCACGGATGGCTTGCACCTTATTATAACACAACTTGCACTCTGCTGCCACAACTTTTTCATCTTCATGCGAAAAAAGAATTCTCACAATGCGCGCATAAGGCGGAAAATTGGTGACTTTTCGCAAGTTCACCTCTTTGTTGAAAAAACCCTTATAATCGTAATTGGTGGCAAAGCGGTATACATAATGTCTTGGGCTGTAAGTTTGCAAAATCACGCGCCCCTGTTTTGCACTTCGTCCTGCGCGGCCAGCAACTTGCGTGATAAGCTGAAAAGTGCGCTCGATGGAACGAAAATCAGACTGAAACAAACTTTGGTCTGCATCCACAATTCCAACCAGCAGAACATCTTCAAAATCGTGCCCTTTGGCAATCATCTGCGTGCCCACCAAAATGCCCGGCTTGGCATTTCTAAACTCATTTAAAATCTTTCGGTGCCCGTTCTTTCCAGAGGTGGTGTCATTGTCCATGCGCAGCACCCGCACATCCGGAAAAAGTTTTCCAAGTTCTTCCACCACCCTCTCAGTGCCAATTGCGCCTTGCTTAATGTCCGCACTTCCGCAACTTGGGCAGACATCCAACGCATGAAAGCGCTTGCCGCAATAATGGCACTTAAGTTTGTTTTCAAAGCGGTGATACACCAGCGAAACATCACAATCGGTGCACTTTGCAACATATCCACACTGCCTGCAGCGCTGAAAGGAAGAAAACCCCCTACGATTGATGAAAATCATGGCTTGCTTTTTCTGCTCCACAATGTCGCGCAACTCATAAATAAGCGGAATGGAAAAGATTTGATTGTTTCCTTGCCTAAGTTCCATCAGCATGTCAATGGTGACAATTTTGGGCATCTCCATGCCATTCACACGCACCGGCATCTCCACCAACTGATATTGCCCGTCAATGGCCTTTGCATAACTTTCAATGGAAGGTGTTGCGCTTCCCAAAACCAGCGCACAGTTGTTGTAATTTCTTCTGAACAGCGCAATGTCGTGCGTGTCATAACGAGGATTGCTTTCGGAAACATAACTCTGCTCGTGCTCTTCGTCAATGATGATGATTCCCAAGTTTTCAATTGGCGAGAAGATTGCACTTCTTGCCCCCACAACCACGCGCGCTTGCCCAAGAAAAATCCGCTTCCATTCGTCAAAACGCTCGCCAGCAGAAAGCCCGCTGTGGATGAGCGCCACATTGTCGCCAAAGCGCGCCTTGAAAGATGCCAACACCTGCGGCGTAAGCGAAATTTCTGGCACAAGCATCAGTGCCGTCTTACCTTTTGAAAGCTGGCGCTCAATCAAATTCAAATAAACTTCCGTCTTTCCGCTGCCCGTCACCCCATGCAGAAGATAAGTTTTCGCTTCGCAAATTTCTTCCACTGCCCGCTGTTGCAACGGCGTCAGCTTTCGAGCGGCACTTTCAATTCTGTCAAACTCTGGCGTGCGGTTGATTTGCTCTTGTTCCACCCTCACCACACCGCTTTTCACCAGCGCAGCCAACGCGGCATAGCCAAACTGCTTTGAAAGGTCAGTAAACTTTGCTCTTTCTTTCTGCTTAAGATGCTGCACAATTTCAAGCTGCTTTTTTGCCCGCGTCGACGGCATCTCAAAATTTTCTGCCAACACGCAAAACTTCACCAAAAGCTCGTGCACACTGTCCGTTCGCATCTCGCTTGGAAGAAACAACCTCAAAATGCTGGCAAGCTTCAAATGCAGCTTGTCCGCCATTTCAAACATCAGCTGCAACATCTCTTTTTTGATGACAGGAAAGTCTTCAATTTTTTGTGCGATTGGTTTCACTTTTGATGGGTCATATTCGCTTTGCTCACACAATTCCACAACAAAACCTTGCAAGGTGCGATTGCCAAAAGGCACAAGCACTCGCTGCCCAACTTCCACAGCAAAATTCTGCGGCACACTATATTCAAAAATCTTGTCCAGCGCCTTTGCGTCTTGGTCGATGATTATCTTTGCAAACAACTGCCCTTCTCCTTGCGTTTTGTGAGACAATTTCTCACTGACCATTCTATCACAATTTTCAAACTTTGCAAAGTGATTTTTGTCTTCTGTATCAACAAAAAAAACAATGCACAAGCATTGCTTTTAACATCCCAAACAAAAAACTTCAAAAAGTTTTGACACCCAACCTCTCTCATGAATACGCCAGAGTGATTTTTCCACTTCGGTCAGAATGACGGCGCCGGCTTACCCATAGCTCAACATGACTTTTTTTTGAAACCAGCACGCCAGCACTTCGTTTCGCTTTACATGTCATTTTAAAGCGGATACGAAAATCTTAAAGCAGTCATTCTGAGCCTGTCTATAAGCGCCAAAATTCGCCACCTCAGTTTATTCTTCAATATCACTTGGGACAACATTGTTTGCCTGAATTTCATCCAGTGCCAAACTGATGGATTTTTTGTCAGCAGTGGCAAGCTCGCCTCTTCTTGTTGTTTCAATTTCCTTTGCACGCTTTGCAGCAATGATTGACAAAACATATTTGTTGCCAGCTTTTTCTGTAATCTCGTCAATTGGTGGTTCGTTCATCATAAAATTAAATCTCCTTCAAAACCAAACTAAAATCTTTTGAGATTATATCACACCAAGCAAAAATTGTAAAGCATTTTTCAAAAATTCCAATTTTTTGCTGTTTTCACAAACTTTTTTAAGGTTTTTGAATTTTTGCTTGACAAATCCCCCCCCCGTGTTATCCTACAAAAAAAACAAAGGAGGGTTTTTTATGGAAAACTCAAAGAAAAAAATTGGCTCAATTGTTCTGACAGTATATCTCACCCTTGTCACCATTGGCTGTGCATTGTTTGGATATCTTTACTTTGCCAGCAAAAAAGGAACTTCTGGAATGAGCATCACCAGAGCGCAACAGCTTGTGAACATGGTGTGCTATGACCTTGGCCTCACCCAAGAAAATCCAAGAGACACAACTTCTTCAAATGAAGTTTCCGCCACAAGCTTGGAAGACTTCACAACCATTGTGGATGATGAAGAAGTTGAAAACATGCGTCTGTGGGCAGCGCTCAATGAAAGTTTGGGGCTTTTTTGTACAAAAGAATTGTTGGCAAGCGGGTATGAGCAAAACAGTTATTGTGTCAGTAAAACTGATAAGGAAAAACCTTGGTTTGAAAATGGCATGATGTTTGCATCGCAAATTTATGCAACATACCGAATTGAAAAAGACACCATAATTTGTGACCACCTTCAAATTTTGGACGTTGAAGATGTGAGAGATGGCAACAATGTGGAATATGTTAAGGTGGATCCAGAGGTGATTGGTTTAAATCATGCTGAAATTTCCTACACTTCCGACAGCACTTGGGAAATGGAATTCTATTCTATGGAATGCCCAACAGATTGGGATAAAGCAGAAAGCATAAAGACTCGTAAATCCACTTATGTTGACTACGTCTATGCTTGCAGTGACGACAAAGGCATAACAACAGTAAAAAGCATCAACTTTTCAACAAACGAGAGTTTCTTTAAAAAACAAATAACCAATGCAAAGGCTGCAGAATTGTATTTATATTATCAATTAACCGATGTAAAGACAAAAAAGCAAACATGCATTCAGTTTGACGCAAGAGATATTGAAGACTATGACGCCACCACAATTTCAGATGTGATTAAAGAGGCAAACATCCTTTCAGACAAAGTTGCCAATCTCAAAACAGCAACTTTCAAAAACATGAATGAAAAAAGCAGCACATCTCTTCTTGACAATGTCACCAAAAACATCAGAGAATTTCTTATAACATCTGGCATCATGGACCGCGACAAATAAAAACTTTTAAAACAAAATCGCAAAAAAAACTGGAACAATTTTCCAGTTTTTTTTAATCGCGTCAAAGCTTTGTCACAGTTAGTTTACAAACCCCAGTGAAATCAGAATGGCGCGATTGACCTCCTTCATCTTTCGCTCGTCAAGCTGGGTGATTTTTTCTTTTAAACGCCTTTTGTCAAGCGTTCGAATTTGCTCCAACAGCACCACCGAATCTTTTGGCAAGTTATATCCCTGCGCAGAAAGTTCGATGTGAGTTGGAAGTTTTGCCTTTGAAAGCTGGCTGGTGATTGCCGAAACAATCACCGTTGGAGAATATTTGTTGCCCACGTCGTTTTGGATGATAAGCACAGGGCGTGTTCCGCCTTGCTCGCTCCCAACAACGGGACTGAGGTCAGCAAAATATATTTCTCCACGCTTAAATAAACTCTCCATCAAAGCCACCTGACAAATAAATCAAGTCCATCAATTCGGCTTCTTCAAGTGCATAAAGTTCTTGATAAACACGCCTCATCTCTGGACGGAAAGAAAAATAATCTTCTTCCATTCTCATAATATGTTCTCGCCCAGAAAGTGTGAAAGACACAGCGTAGTCTTCCAGACTACCCCAACTGCTTTCAATCTCTTTCACCTTATTTTCAATCGAGCGAAAAGCTTTTCTTTTCAAAAATAATCCCCTGTTTATCAAGATTTTATAACTTATTTTGCGTAAGTCATAAAACTTTATTCCTATGTGTAAAAATTCAACTTACCTCTTGGGACACCCACTTCGCAAGAGAGTCGCCGCAAAGCGGCATTGCTACGGCTTTCGCTTGGCGGCGAAGTGTGCAAATCAAACTTCAAAGCGATGCTTTTCGTGTTCCACACGAAAACAAGCATTAAGTGCAGATTTGCACAATTGCCCCCACAACGCTTTTTTGATGCGAAATTGAAACATCAATCTCCTTGCCGCCCAGCGCTTCAAAACGCGCCTTTGCTTTGCCATAAAGGGTCAAAACTGGCCTTCCGCTTGGCTTGTGAGAAAGCTCAATTTCTTTGTAAGAAATGTCCCCTTCGCTGACATCCAGTGCCTTGAAGGCTGCCTCCTTAACTGCCCAAAGTGTGGCAACGCGCATTGTGAAATCGCACTTAAATTTTTGTATGTAATCAATCTCTCCCTCAAGTGCAATTTTGTTTAAAAGCGCTTCTTCAACACCAAAAATCTTTTCCACCTCTTGCAAATCAAAGCCAATCATTTTCTTCCTCCGTATTTACAAAAACTTCATTTGTTGCTTTTTGTGCCACACTATAATCATACCCCTTATACACAAGATGAGCAAGGCATTTTTGCTTGGTTTTTGTATCTTTTTGACGATTTTTCACGAATTTCCCCGCCAAAACCACCGCTTTTTCAAACTCCGCCTCTTCATCCACATTTTCCAAAAGGCTTTCCACAATTTCACTTGAAACACCCTTTTGTTTCAGCTTCTGAGCAATCACCCGCTTGCCTTTGCAAGAGGACAAACTTTCAAAATAGGTTTTTGCAAACTTTTCGTCATCCACAAAGCCATATTCCTTCAGCTTTTCCACAGCGCTTGAAATGGCACTTTCGTCAAAACCTTTTTTCTTTAAATAATCCTTCAAGCCCCTTTCGCTGACAACATATTTCTCCAAATAAGAAACCGCCATGTCAAACGAAACTCTCTCGTCATTTTCTTTCTTGATTTCCTTAAATGCCTCTTCATCAATTTCTTGGTCGGTTTTCAGTTTGTAAACCGCCAAAATTTCGTCAAGAAAAATCCCTGCCCATGCGTCATCCACATAGACATGAAACCGATTTGTGCTTCCAATTCTTTTGATTTTTGTGATTGTCACTTCATTCCTGGGGAGGCACCTCGTTATGACCTGCGTTTAAGCTCGGCTTGCTTTTCGCAAGCACTCGGATGACACTTGGTCACTCCTCTTCCCAAAAATGATTTTCATTTTTGGGAGCCTAAATTCAATCACGGTGACACAGGCTAAAAGCCTAACACCTAAACTTTCGGTTCCTCGTCCCAATCCCCCTCCTTCATTAGTGATTTTCCATTTTGCTTGCCGAACAAGTTCTACGCAACGTAAAATAAAAAATTCATTTAAAAACTTCGCTTGTAACTTTTGTATACATTCTCACAAGTCCGCCTGCGCCAAGTTTAATTCCACCAAAATATCTCACCACAAACACGCAAACGTCTGACACACCTCTCTTCTGAATGACGGACAAAATTGGTCTGCCCGCTGTCCCGCCAGGCTCACCGTCATCCACAGCTTTTTCCAAAAACGGATTTTTAAGCGAATAAGCATAACAAATATGTGTTGCCTTTTTGTGCTGTTCTTTCAAAAAGCATAACGCCTCTTGAATTTCCTCCACACTTTTGCATGAAAGAAGATAACCGATGAACCTCGATTTCTTCTCCACAATTTCAACAGTGTTTTGAAAGTTTGTCATATAGTTCCTTTTTAATCGTAAGTCTGCAGATACTTCAACTTCACCACTTCCGTCAAGGAAGCGTGCGCGTGTGAGAAATGCTTCGCATTTGCAGAATGACAATTCGCTTCTGTCATGTTGAGCCGTGAGCAAAGCGAGAGTGTCGAAACATCTACAGACCAATTTCTATTCTGCAATTTTGATTTTTATAAAACTCTTCTTCCCTTTTTTTAGCAGCGCGCCGCCCGATATGTCGGCTGACGAAATGGAAAGGTCAAACCTTTCAACTTTTTCGCCCTTGAAGGTGATTGCTCCGCCCTGAATGAGGCGTCTGGCTTCGCTTTTGGATGGCGCAAGGTTGCATTTGCACAAAAGGTCGCAAATGCCCATTGGAAGCTCTGATTTTGCAACTTCCACAACTGGGGCGTCGTCGCCGCCTTGCGAGAACAAGTTTTCACTCATGTTTTGAGCAACAATGGCGTCCTCTTCCCCACGAATGAATTTTGTGATTTCAAAGGAAAGCACCTTTTTGGCGTTTACAATGTTGTCCGCAATCAGTTTTCTCACTTCTTCCATTGAGATGTCGGTGAAAAGCGCAAACATCATCTCAACGCAAGCGTCTGGGGTTTGATATACGCCTTGATAGAAATCATATGCCGAAATTTTGTCCTTATCAATCCAAATTGCGCCCTTTTCCGTTTTGCCCATCTTTTTACCCTCTGGCGTGAGCAGCAGCGGATTTGTTGCACCAATCAGGTTGACATTTGTGCCGTTTGCAAAATTCAACTTTCTTTGAAGCTCGGTGCCAGCAACGATGTTTCCCCACTGGTCTTGCCCGCCATATTGCAGCACACAGCCATATTTGCGATTAAGGTGAACAAAGTCATAAGCCTGCATAAGCATATAGCCCATTTCAAAAAAGGTCAGCCCGCCCTCTTGCAAGCGATTGGCATAGATTTCATTTGAAAGCATTTTGTTGACATTGAAATGCACACCCACTTCACGCATGAAATCCACATAATCATAGCCCGAAAACCAATCGTCATTGTTGACAATGATGGCTGGGTTTTCTCCGTCAAAATCCAAGAACACGCTGAGTGTCTTCTTGATGCTTTCAATGTTGGATGCAATGTCCTCTTTTGTCAGCATTTTGCGAAGCTCTGTCTTTCCACTTGGGTCGCCCACGCCGCCTGTTGCCCCGCCCATCAAAAGCAAAACCTTGTGCCCTGCCTGTTGAAATCGGCGCAAAATGCAATATGGCACGCAGTGGCCAATGTGCAAGCTGTCTGCTGTGGGGTCGGTGCCCTCATACAGCGTGACAGACTGCCCACTCTGCAAAAGCTTCTTCAAGCCTTCTTCGTCGGTGCATTGATAAAGCAATCCTCTTTCCTTCAAAACTTCATATAATTTTGTGTCTGTTGTTTTCATTTTTGTTCTCCTTTTGGCTAATGCTGTTTTTAAAATTTGGCTTAACAAGTTTCATCTCTCCTCCTTTCAAAACAAAAAAGCACGCTTCCTAAAAATTTTCAGGACGAAGCGTGCGTTTCGTGGTACCACCTTGAATTTAGTTGCCCTAAACGGCAACCCTTATTTCACCTTTCGTAGGTGCAACGCAAGACTTGAAATGAATGTAATTCGCGCACTGTCACCGCCAAGGTTTTTCACCAACCAACCTCTCTCTGCAAAGCCAATGACAAGCCTACTGCTTTTCACCCCACCATCTTGATTTAAGATAAACAAAGTTTAGCAAATAAATTTTATTTTGTCAACAAAACCTTTGTGAAGTTTGAAAAATTCTTTTCAAAACCCCAAAAGCTTTCTTCTTTTGTTTGGAAAATGCCAAGCTTTTTGATACAATAAATACGGTAAAAGGAGAACATATATGGATAAAAACACAAACTGCGTTAAAAACATGTGTGGCTATGGCCCTTCTCCAATTCCTCAAGAGGGAAAGTGGGACCAAGTTAAGGAAATCACGCAAATTTCTGCATTTTCACACGGATGCGGAATGTGCGCACCACAACAAGGCGCGTGCAAATTGACACTCAATGTCAAAAACGGAATCATCAAAGAGGCGTTGGTTGAAACAATCGGCTGCTCGGGCATGACACACTCTGCTGCCATGGCGGGCGAAATTTTGATTGGCAAAACCATTTTGGAAGCGCTGAACACCGACCTCGTTTGTGATGCAATCAACGATGCAATGAAAAACATCTTCCTCCAGCTTGTATATGGACGCAGCCAATCGGCATTTTCGCTTGGCGGGCTTCCTGTTGGCACCAGCTTGGAAGATTTGGGAAAATATAAAACCAGCCAAGTTGGCACCATTGTTTCCACCGACGATGGCGGAGTGAAATATCTCAATTTGGCAGAAGGCTACATCACCAAAATGGCATTGGACGAAAATGGCGAAACAATTGGTTATGAATATGTCAACCTTGGGCTGCTGCTTAAAAACTTGCAAGATGACAGCCTGACAAAAACACAGGCAATGGAAAAGTCGACAAAGCGTTATGGAAGATTTGACGAAGCTGCAAAAATTGTCAATCCAAGAGGAGAGTAAGAATATGAATGATGAATTGAAAAAATTTGAATATTTGCCAAAAACTTTGAAAGAATATGGCTTTAAATCTCTTGACGACGCAAAAAAGTTGTGCCTTGCAAACAACATTGATGTTGAAAAAACTGTTCGCGACATTCAACCAATTTGCTTTGACAGCGCGGTGGATGCTTACACTCTTGGCACCGCCATTGCACTGAAATCCACCTGCAACAGCGCAAGTGAATATGCAGAAAAAATTGGCGAAGGCTTGCAAGCCTTTTGTGTGAAAGGCTCTGTGGCTGACGAACGCCAAATCGGGCTGGGACATGGTCGCCTTGCTGGCAGACTTTTGGACGAAAACACAAAATGCTTCTGCTTTTTGGCAGGACACGAAAGCTTTGCTGCAGCTGAGGGCGCAATGGGAATTGCCCGCACAGCCAACAAAATCAGAAAAAGCCCTCTTAAGGTGGTTTTGAACGGGCTGGGCAAAGACGCAGCATACATCATCGCCCGCGTGAACGGCTTCACCTATGTCAACACTCAGTTTGACCGAAAAACACAAAAGTTGAAAGTTTTAAACAAAGTTGCCTTTTCAAAAGGCGAAAAAGCCAAAGTTTGCATCTATGGCGCCTATGATGTCAGCGAAGGCGTGGCAATCATGCAACACGAACAAGTTGATGTTTCCATCACAGGCAACTCCACCAACCCAACACGCTTCCAACACCCAGTTGCTGGAACTTACAAAAAGTGGTGCGTGGACAACGGCAAAAAATATTTCTCTGTTGCATCTGGCGGCGGCACAGGCAGAACACTTCACCCAGACAATATGCACGCAGGCCCTGCAAGTTATGGCATGACAGACACAATGGGAAGAATGCATTGCGACGCTCAGTTTGCCGGCTCTTCTTCCGTGCCAGCCCACGTTGCAATGATGGGCTTCATTGGAATGGGAAACAATCCAATGGTTGGAGCAACCGTAAGCTTGGCAGTTGCGGTTAGTCTTGCGAAAAAGTAAGCCCATCACAAGGAGGGTTTAAACTTATTTGCTTTTTCAATAACCTTTGAAACCCGACTTATGATTTTAAACCATTGGAATGGGAAACAATCCAATGGTTGGAGCAACTGTAAGTCTCGCAGTTGCGGTTAGTCTTGCGAAGAAGTAGGATTGGAGCGAATGCGACCATAAATTATTCACTATTTGCCTCTCCTTATCAAGGGGAGGCAAATTTTAATAAATCAAATCCTCAAATTTCAATCCCATTGCGCGAGCAATATACACAATCCAAATGGGCTCATAGCAAGAATAGTCATCCAAAACCTTCGCAAGTTCTTTCACCTCCAACTTGCATTTCTTTGCAAACTCTTCTTCAGACAATCCCCTCTCTTCCATAAACGCCCTGATTTTCATAATCTTAATTGACCCAGTGAATATGCTGGGCTTTTTTATTGTGTCGTTTGGTTTCATAATATAGCTCCAATACCAAATGGTTGTTTTTTATTATACACAACCATTTGGTATTAGTCAAGCATTTTAAGACCATTTGGTATATAATTTTTATAAAGGAGATTTAATATGCAAATTTTTGCTGAAAGATTGAAAGAATTGAGAAGCGAGGCAGGTTTGACAACAAAAAAGTTGGGAGAACAAATTGGTGTAAGCGATGTTTGCATCAGCCGTTGGGAGCGAGACCAAAGAGACCCAAGTTTGGAGAATGCAAAAAATATTGCTGTGTATTTCAAAGTTTCAACTGACTATCTTTGCGGGCTAGAAGACTGAATATCGTCATTCAGACCGAAGCGTAAGAAAATTGGATAGAGCTGTTTCGACGGCAAATGCTTTGCATTCTTGCTCAACATGACTTATAAAAAAGGTTGGATTTTTCCAGCCTTTTTGTTTTTTTTGTGTGAAGCGTTTCACTTCCTCTTTTTGTCATTTCTTTTGGCAAAAAGTTGATTGAAATCAAAATCTTCATCTTGATATTTTATGCCAAGCATGGTGTCCAGCTGAACATTGTGGATGCTTTTGAAGATGTGTTCTTCCACTTCGGGGATGTCTTTTTTTAAGGCAGCAATCAACTTTTTGGTTTCCAGCCTTGCGGACTGTGAAATTTCATCTTCGTTCAAGTGATTTGCCTCTGTGAAGCGGCAAGCGCACTGCAAAAACTTGAGATTGTTGTAATTTTTCCATGCAAGGATGTCCTTTTCGTGCACACAATAAAGCGGACGGATAAGCTGCATCCCCTCAAAGTTTTTGGAGCAAAGTTTTGGCGGCATTGCCTGAATTTGCGCGCCATACAGCATGCCCATAAGTGTGGTTTCAATCACATCAGAAAAGTGATGTCCCAGCGCAATTTTGTTGCAGCCATGTTTTTGCGCCTCGCTGTAAAGATGCCCTCGCCTCATTCTTGCGCAGAGATAGCACGGCGATTTCTCCACATTCACCACGCTGTCAAAGATGTCAGTTTCAAAAAACTCCAGCGGAATTTGCATCAGGCTGGCATTTGTTTCAATTTGCTGGCGGTTTTGCGGGTTATAACCGGGGTCCATGCACAAAAACACAATTTCAAACTTGACATTGCTGTAAGTTTGAAGCATTTGCATAAGCTTTGCCAAAAGCATGCTGTCCTTTCCGCCGGACACACAAACCGCAATTTTGTCCCCTTCTTCCACAAGGTTATATCGCTTTAGGGCAAGCACAAACTTTGTCCAGATGCTTTTTCTGAACTTTTTGTTGAGGCTTCTTTCAATTTCTTGTGCGGCATTTAGGGTTTTCATAAAAACATTTTACAATAAAAAGCAAGAAAAACCAATAAAAATCTGCAAACTGCACATATTATTTTTATGAAAAAGAGAAAAAAGAAAAGTTTGATGGCAGATGAAAACGACCCACTTGGCTGCTACACCGGCACGCCAATTGATGGCGGAATGCCACAACAAGATGCGGACGACCTCTAGGTGAACACAAAAAAACTTGGCAAGATGCCAAGTTTTTGTTTTTTAATCAATCTCTTGAAGAGGCTGCCAGCCTTAAAATCAGCATCAAAATTCTCCAAACGATGTACAGAAGCTCGGTGACAAAATCCAGAACATAGCTTGTGATGTATGTCTTATACAACTTTTCAGCTTGATGCATTTCTTCCTCGGTGAGAAGATTGGCTGTTTTGATGAACTCCAGCGCTTGCTTGCAAGCCTGTCTTTCAATTGGAATATTGAGAATTAAAACCACAAAGGAAGACAAATACCAAGCTGCAGCAATGCAAGTGAACACAATTGTGAACACGCCCAAATTGTTAAGCACGAAGAAGTCAATCAAAAAGCCCATAAGCACAAGTGGCACAACTGCAAATGGAGCAAAATATCCAAAGCCCATCAAGATGGAGCGAGCTTTAAGTTTCTTGTCGCCGTCATGGTCTCTTTTTGCAAGTGCAACTTTTTGTGTGGCAAGTGCAACAGCGGTGAGCGTGGTGGAGTTGTATATGTTTTTTCTCAGCCTGATGATTTTTTTGAGAGGGCTATAGCTGTTTCCAAGAAAGATGGCAGAAAAGAAATTGCACTTGACAACTTCAACATCTGTGATGCCCAAGCCTTCCAGAAGTTTCTGTGCGGTTTGTGCACCCGTCAGCCCGTTTGAAACTTGCATCTTGTTGAGTTTGCTGTATCTGAATATAATCACCCATTTCCAGACTGCCGCCACAACTGACACCACGCAAAAAGCTGCAAACACAATCAGTGCAACAATCATAAGTGCAGAAAATCCAATGTCTGCACCAGTTTGAATGTCCAATAACAAATTTTTCATAATTTTTCTCCTTTATCCTTTGATTTTTTATTACATCTCGTCCAAAGTTTTCTTTCTCATCTGTTGATAGTCTTGCTGCGTTATCAGCCCAGAACTTTTGAGTTCTCCCAATTTCTTAAGTTTTTCTGCCACGCTCAGTTTTTTGCCCTCTTTCAGCGCGCCCAAGTTGATGCCTGAATTTGCAGCGGTGGTGGTTTTTGGAATGCCAAGCACAATGGCTCCAGTTTTAAGTTTGCGATTGAAAATTGAAAGGTCAACAATTTTCAAAATGGAGGAAAAAAGCATCACGCACGCAACAACAACCAAAATCACTGGCATTGGCTGAACTGTCAAGCCCGCAAACAGCAAGTTTGCACTCAAGAAAAAGTCCATGACAATTGTGAAGATGATGAAGCCCATTCTGTTTCTGAAAACCCTGTCTTCTTTGAAAGCGCAACCAATCAAAAAGCAGCCCAGCACAAAATATAAAATTGTCATCATGCTGCAAAGCGCAATCAACACAAACATCAGTGGCAAAAGCATGATTGCCAAGATGCCAACCGCCAGCTTGTCCACATCCGAGCCATCTGGCCGTGAGAGCATTGGAATGAAATCCTTCACAATGAAAATCACACATGCAAGCACGGCAAAAGCCAACAAAATTGCCAAAATTCCAGTAACAAAGGTGAGGAGTTTAAATCTTTTGTTTTTTTTCTTGGAAAAGAAAATATCGTCATCAAGTTCCGTCATGTTTCCCCTCTTTAACTCCCCTTTTTTTATTTTAACATATTTTATGTTTGTAACAAAGCAAAAGCCGCAAAAACAGATGAAAAAACAAAAAATCTTAACGAAATTTGTCAAGATTTTTGTAAAATTTTTGAGACCTATTTTGAAATTGTCAGTTTAAAACAAGTTGGAGCATCCGCATCCACGCGCACTTTTTGGCTGACTTCCACGCCTGCAATGACATACACTTCATTTCCGCTTGCCAGCACAGGAATGAAATCTCTTTTGCGCACTGGAATTTTTTTGTCGATGAAAAATGCCTTCAGTTTTTTGGTGCCGCCGCCAAACTTTTCAAACACATCGCCCTCTTCACGATATCGCCAGCGCGCATCCTTTGGCACCTTGCGATTGTCAAAATAAAGCGCATCATCTTGCAAAATGGAAGAAGTTTTCACGCGTTTGATGCAAACTGTTCCAAAGCCCTCTGCCGCAAACTGCCCCACGCCCAGCGGATTGTAAAGGTTTGGTTTTTCAACATAGTTGTTTTCAAAGGTGAGAAAATCATATTCCTTGCTGACAGTCACATCAAAAGGCAGTTTAATTTTTTTGCCATTTTCGGCAACACTGAGCTCTTTAATCATCATGATGTGCTTTCTTTCAATGTCTTTCTTCACACCAATCAGCGCCATAATTTGAAAAATCATTCGATTGCACACCGCGCTGTTAAGTTTCATATAACTGCAAGGCATCTGCACAACTTTGTCATCCAAAATCAGCCCGTTGAGGTTGATTCGCGATTTTATGTAATCATCATCCTCACACACTGCCTGCGCAAAGTTGTTGATGGATTCAATGGCGTTTGGCCACTTTTTGAGGATGTCCTTCATCACTACATGACGGATGTAATTGCGAGAAAATGAGGTGTCGGCATTGCTGAAATCTTCCACATATTCAATGTTGTTGGTGGAGGCATAAATCTCGATGTCCTTTTTGGAAACACCCAGCATTGGACGGATGTAAATTTTGTCACGAATTGGCTCCATGCCGCGCGCGCCAGCCAGCCCGCTTCCACGCAAGATGTGCATCAAGATGGTTTCAGCTTGGTCACTCTGATGATGCGCCAAAGCAATTTTGTCCACAATGTCCTTCTTCACCAGCGCTTCAAACACTCCATATCTTCCGTCCCGCGCCGCGGTTTCAATGCTCACCTTTCGCTCTTTGGCAAGCTTTGGTGCGTCGATGGAAAACTTATAAACCCTCACACCCATCTCTTTGCACTTTGAAAGCACAAAGCGCGCCTCGTCATCACTTTCCTCTCTGATGCCATGATTGATGTGAATGGCAACCACTTCAATGTCCAGCTTTTCGCTGACAGAGTGCAAAAAATGAAGAAGTGACATACTGTCAATCCCGCCGCTGACGCCAACACCAATCACCTCTCCTGCCTTTATGAGTTTGTGTTTTTTAATGAAGTCCAAAATCTTTTCCATAACAATCCTCTTTTAACTTGTAAAACAAGTATACAACAAAAAGCCCACAAAAACAATACTTTTTTGCAAAAACCGCATCAAAATCAACAAATTTTTCAACTTTTTTAATGTTTTCTTGCCCCCATGCTACATTTGTTTTGTGCATGGCAAAAACGGCTTTGCACAAAACAAAAGGAAAAAATATGAAAAAGCTACAACTCACTGCAAAATTTACTCTTTAAATGATTTTGGAGATTATAAAACCATGACATTTTTTTGGGAGATTAAATAACATAAAAAAGACTGAAATTTTAGGGTTCAGTCCTTTTTTATATACATCAGTTGGTGTCTGTCCCAGCTTAGAAGTTTAATATTTTGATTACAATCACCGTCATGTCGTCCACTGCATAGCCGTTGTTGCAAGCAAGGGCACGCTCTGTCAGCTCGTCCGCAAACTCTTGCGGATTTTTTGTCTTGATGGACATGATGCAGTTTTTAAGCTCTTCATCGTTTTCAAAGCTGTCGCTGATGCCGTCCGAAAGAAGAATGACAAAATCTTTGGCTGAAAGCACATTTTTTGTGACAAGCGGTTTACTTTCGTCCACAATGCCAATTGGAAGCGCCCCCGCTTCAATCTCCTTGCACTCGTCTTCATTCAAGATGTAAGATTTTGGCGACGCCATCTTGATGAAATCTGCCAGCCCATTTTTTTCATCCAACACGCAGATGTCCAGCGCGCTGAAAATTTCCTCTTTGTGCAAGTTGAGAAGCTTGTTGACGGTGGAAAGAATGAGGTTGTTGTCAAAGCCCGCTTTATAAAAATTTTCCACAAGCGCAATGGAAAGCTCGCTGGTTTCCTCCGCCTTCTCTCCGCTTCCCATGCCGTCACTTATGGCAAACAGCAGGCGGTCGCCGTCCAGCTTCACAAGGCTGTATGTGTCGCCGCTCACTTTAGAGCCATTTTTGGTGCGTTGGCTTACGCCAAAAATGCAGTCATATTTTGGTGCCGTCTTCATGTTCACCACGCTGTAACCCGGCCGTGACGAAGGAAAGATTTCTGTCACTGCCATTTTGCATCCGCACACCTTGCTGACAACGTCAGAAAGACGAGGTTTTTCGCTGTCATCATTTCGCACAACCACACACGCGGCAATGGTGTGCACATCCTTTTCAAACACCACAACATCAATGCACACAATGTTGTAATAGGTCAACTCATCCAAAATTTTGTTTTCTTTCGCGGTGTCAAAAGAGATGGTGGATTCCACTTCTTTGGAAAGCTGGGTCATCACCTTTGAAACACCCAAAAGTTGCTCGGCAATGATAAGCTTGCTGGTGTCCACATCGTGCGTCATGCTGATGTATTTTTTATATTGCGATGTCAGTGCGTTCACCGAGCCCAAAATGGCGCTTGTCTGCTTGCATCTGGAGGTGAGATATGACGGAATGTCCAAAAGAGTGGCCTTTCCCTTTTCAAAGGCAATCTTGATAAGTTCGTCAAAAACTTGCTTTGTGTTTTGCGAGAATGTGCGATGGCAATGGTTTCGCTCTGGGCAGAAAGAGCAAATTTTGTCTGCAATCTCCTGTTCCAAAACCGCCTGCACTTCTTCAAAGGTCATGTTTTGCTTTATGAGTTTGCGATATATTGTGTTCATGTCGTTGAAAACTTCCGCCAAGTTGCCCAGCCGCTGATGCAAAATTTCGCGATTTCTGTTTGCCACATTCTTCATGGCAACGCGGTCTTTGGACAGATTGAAAATGACAGCAACTTCTTCACAAAGCTGCTTTGGCAGCAACATAAACACCCCGCTGGCAATCAGCGCTGGCAAAACCTCAATGATGCCAAACGAAACATACAGCTTGAAATAGAAACCAATAATCACTTCCACGCACAAAAAGGAAATCACCATAAAAATGCGGAAGCGTTTTTTAAACACCAGCATGCAAAGCGCCCAAATCACAAATGGCGCAATGTAAAGCGGGTTGTTGGTGGCAATCAGCGAGCCAATTCCTCCAATGCACGCCACCAAGAGTGTCAAAAGCGGCGTGCTGCAAAACGCAAACAGCAACAGCACAAAACCCATAAACAATTTCAAAAAGCTGAACGCACCAATGTTTAAACTCACCAAACCGCCACAGATGCACGCAATTATGGAAAACAACGAAACAATTTCCAAAATGGTGAGTTTGTTGGTGAACCCGCGAATGATGATGGCTTCAAACACATTGATGCACGCCCACATGAAAAGCACGCCCAAAACAATGCAAACAAGCGGCAGCGCCCAAAACTGCCCCGAAAGAATGGAAAACACCACATTTGCCGTTTGGCTTAGGGTTGCAAAAATTGCAAACTCCCACTTTTTCATGTTTTTCTTGCAAAGAAGATGTATGAAATATGGCACAACCAAACAAAAGATGCACACCATCATGCAGATGGCAAACTCCAAGTTTGGCTGATGCGCAACGCCCGCGGCAACATAGGCTGGCACCAACAGCCACACCTTCTGATTTGCCCAAGTGAGCGCAAACAACATTCCAAATGCAAAAGGGAAAATCACCATGTTGACACTGGAATTGAACAGCACAAAAAAAAGTGCCAAAAATATGAAAAATTGCAAGGCAAAAAAAAGATATTTGTTCAGCTGAAACTTTCCTTTTTTTGCAAAACCGCTTTTAAACCCCATACAAAAAACCCTCTTGCTTAAGTGTAAATCAAATTACAAAAAGAGGGTTTATGGATTGTTGGTTGGTTTTTGTCGAAAAAGTTGTTTGTTTGCAGAAGAGCGCTATTCAAAGCTGAAAAAACTCAAAATACCACAAAAAAGATGATAACAAAACTTTTGCATATATTCTTGCTCTTGCAGCAACATCTCCTCTTCTGGATTGGACAAAAATCCGCATTCCACCAAAATGGCGGGGCTTTGCGTGCAGTTAAGCACATAAAAATCGCCAACTTTGGAGGTCAACTTGGCATTTTTGATGTTTTTGTGCAAACTGCCAGAAACGCTGTCGGCAAGCATCTGTCCTGCTTGATTGCCAGAAGCATAATAAACCTGACTGCCGTGCGCCGCGGAAGAAGGAAAGCTGTTCATGTGAACGCTCACCACAACATCTGGATTTGCTTTTTTGATGATTTTCTCTCGCTTCTCCATTTCGCTGCGCTTTTTGTTGGTTGCCAGTGGAGAATAAAGCCCATTCATATCTTCGCGCGTCAAAACCACCCTATATCCAAACTGCTCTGCCACATTTTTAAGCGTCATGGTGTATTGCAAATTAAGCCAGCTTTCTGTCACCTGCGTTTTTTTGCCAACCGCTCCGCCGTCTTTTCCGCCATGCCCCGCATCAATAACAATTGTGTGGACCGCCTTTGGTGTTGCGCTGGCTTTAATAGGAAAATACGCCCCGCAAAAGGTACATATTGCAATTGCACATAGTAATACTGTGATAATTGTCTTTTTCTTAACTATTAAAAATGTAGTTTTCATCAAAGTATTTTATTAAATGAGAAAAAATTATATAACTTTCTTATTGAAATAAATACAGATTTATGTTATAGTTTAAATATAAAGGAGAAAACTTAATGAATAAGATAAATGGAGTTTTAAATAAAGTGACTGATGAAGATTTAAGACTTTTGAAATTATTTCCTATCATGTTTTGGAAAGAAGTTACCAAAATTGGAGAGTATGCATTTGTTAATTGCAAATCTTTACAAAGTGTAAAAATTCCAAAAAGCGTAACCGAAATAGGAGCTGGAGCATTTGCTTTTTGCGAATCTTTACGAAGCGTAACCATTCCAGAAACTATTCTCAAAATAGGAGCTGGCGCATTTACTCACTGCCGATCTTTACAAGATATAGCTATTCCAGGAAGCGTTACCGAGATAGGAGCCGGGGCATTTGGTAATTGTTTTTCCTTACAAATCATAAAAATTCAAGAAGGCGTAACTAAAATACAAGATGGGGCATTTATGGGTTGCGGATCATTACAATGCATAGAGATTCCAAAGAGTGTATCCGAAATAGGAAATAATGCATTTACCCTTTGCAAATCTTTACAACATATAACAATCCCTGAAACAACGAATTTAAGAAAAAATGTTTTTGATTTTTGTCCTAACTATTTACAAATTATAAAAACACCAAGTTGTAAAAACTCTAATACAGGAACGCCTGCCAGAATAAGTGCTACTAAGTCTAAGCGCAATAACAACGATATACGCTTCCACCACAGCACTTTCCCTCAGGGCGAACAAAAAAGGACACTTAAACCTGAAGAGCTAGAACTTTAAACACCAAAAAGCATATCAATCGATATGCTTTATTATTTTATCAAAAATTATACTGTCCTAACTTGACATCATCCCCGCCGTGCCCAGCGTCAATCACAATTGTATGCACCGGCTTTGGCGAAGTGTTTGCCTTGACAGGAAAATATGCCCCACAAAATGCCCCTACGCACAACACGCACAACAAAACAGCCAAAATTGATTTTTTCTTAATTGTCAAAAACATAAAAATTGCACCTCTTGTCATTTAAAGCATATTTGTAGCGAAAACAAGTTCCTCTTTTTATATCTTATTTGACAAAATTCTTAAATAGCACTTTTGTGGACAAATTATCAAAAATATTTCAAAACTCACTCAAAAAAGCACAATTAATATTGCGCTTCTGATTTGCTTTTCTGATTTTTGTGCGGACTTGTTGACTTTTTAAGCAAAAATGGTGTTTAATAAAACTATGAAGCGGATTGTTTTTGCATTTTTGCTTATGTTTGCGTGTTTGGCGATTTTTGCGCCAACAAGCGTCTGCAACGCCCAAGTTCAAGAAGACACCTTTGTGGTGACGGCAAATGTGGCAGTGGTGTATGCTGCGCCAGATTTTTCTTCCGCAAAAATTGCCACACTTTCTCACAACAGCACAATTAAACTGGAAATGGGGGAAAATGGCGCCACTTTGTTTGCGCATGACGGTTTCAATTTCAACAAAACACAAACCAAATTTCAGTTTGAAGAGAGCGAAGTTGTTGGCTTTGTTTTGGCGGACCTTCTCACACCGCAAAGCGACATGCTTCAATCTATCCCAAACTTCAATGCAAAAACCAATGCCTCTTGCAAAGTTCTCTTTAAGGAAGAAAACCAATTTGTGGAAAGCGACATCCTTTTGGAAAAAGGCGAAAAGTTGTTTTTGTATGAAGGTTTTGACAGCAAAAGCGAATTTACTGCCATCTCCTTTTTGAAAGACAATCAGGTGCGCTTTGGATTTTTGCAGACCAAATACATAAAGCCAAACGGCATCAATCCACTGCTTATCACCTGCGGCATTGTGGTTTTGGCAGTTCTGGGCATTGTGTTTGCTTGGCTGTTTATGAGGGGCAAAAACAAAAGCGCTTTAAAGCGAAAATAAGTGGCGATGATAAGACATCAATTTTGTGCGCACCTCAGCTGCAAAAAGATATGTTTCACCGCTTACTCCGAACAAATTTTTTAAAACTTGTTTGCAATGTTTAAAACAAAAAGCAAAAATAAAAAATGGCATAAAACATTGTTTTTATGCTTTTTTTTTACTATATTTAATTTGAAAATCAATTTTTAGGAGAAAAATATGAACATTGAAACACTTGAAAGCGAATTTGAAGACATCAAAAAGCAGTTTTCGCATCTGATGAAAAACGCCATTCCAGAACTTAAGCAGTTTAATGAAAAGCTTGGGCTTTTGACGGAAACGCTGCAACCTCAACTGGACGGACTGAAAGCCGAGCTTGGCGGCTTGGGCACCGAGCTTGGCGGAATGAAAGCCGAGCTTGGAAGCTTTAAAACTTCCACCACCACACAACTGGAAAGTTTAAGCAGCAGTTTATCCAATTTCCAAAACACTGTCAACCCAAAAATTTCCACACTGGAGAGCAGTGTAAGCAGTTTAAATGGCAGTTTTTCCAGCTTTCAAAGCACAACAAACTCCAAACTTGCCTCTTTGGAAAGCGGCTTAAATCACCTCACAAACACCGTGATTCCAGACCTTGAGTCCAGCATTGGAAGTGGTGGCGGTGGTGAGGAGGTTTGGGAGGTGCTTTATGACAAAACCAGCTCCGACCCCAAGCTTAACTGGGGTTTTCCAAATGGCATAAACAAAAGCGCAGTTATTGACACCTATGCGCCGGATTTGAAAAAATATAAAAAACTGAGATATGTTTTCTATTGCACTGGCGACCACATTGTGGACGTCTTTGACCTGTCAGAGTTGCCGGGCTTGAAAGTGACAAGTTTGAAAGTTTTAATTCCTTTCAGGACGGCAAACAGCTTTATTGCAAACACAATCACAGTTTCTTACATGTCTGGCGTGTGCAAGCTGCAATTTACAAATTTCATTAAGATGGTGATTGTGGGAAGCAAATATCCAACCGTCACCATTGTGGACAACGGCTCAGACTATTATTACACAAAAATTTATGGACTACCTTTCTAGATTTGTGCGTTTGGACAAAAACTCACTTATTCGTTTTTCATAAAGCACGCCTTGCACCGCATATGACATTGCGTGCTTTGCGCCCGATGCAACATATTTCTCTCGCAAGTTTGGCGGCGTGGCGTTGAAAAGTGTGTTGACATTTTCCAGCGGCACAAAATCGTCTTCCTGTCCATGAATGAACAAAATTGGCACTTTGGAATTTTTCACCTGTGAAGTTGCATCTGCATTTTTCACATCAAAACCATACAACCTTTTGGCATAGCTGAAAGCGTGCTGCTTGATGAGTTTGAGAAAGATTTTTCGCTTGTGCATAATATGTTCAATTTCTTTGTCCGCATTTGCAAAGGCGCAATCAGACACAATGCCCACCACATTTTGCAAGTTTTTCTCCCCTGCTGCCATGCACACAGAGGAGGCACCCATTGAAAGGCCAAAAAGCAAGATTTTGCTTTCGGTCTTTTTTTCATTCAAAAACTTCACCCAACTTGCCACATCCTTTCTGTCCAGCCAGCCATAGCCAATGCAGTTGCCTTCACTGTCGCCGTGCGCGCGCATATCCACCGCCAGCACATTGAAATTTTTGTCATGAAAAAACTTTGCATATGGCTGCATTTCGCGATAACTTCCGCCAAAGCCGTGAAAGATGATGACTGCATTGTTGGAGTTTGCCTCGTGCAGATGCCCAGCCAGTTTAATTCCGTCAAATGAAATTGTGAAAACCTTTGAAAACTTCACCTTGTCCCACCAGCCAAGGTCAATTTTATATTCCTTCAGCCTTTTATCTGTGTCTTTTTTAAGCACCCTTGACGCCACACTTCTTCTTGAAAAAACAATTTTGAACAAAATTGCCCCCACAACAAGATATAGCAAAAGTGCCAAAATAACAAAAATCACAATGCCAAGGCAAACCCACGCAACAATTTTCATCTTCACCCACACAAATTGTTTTATTATTCCATAATTGCTTTCACAGGCTCGCCTGTTGAAGCATCTTGATATGTCAGCCAATAGCCAAAGCCGTCTTGCTGGTTAAGCGGCAGCCAAATTGGAAAGCCCGAAAGCTCTTTTGGCGGCTGCTGGTCAAACACAGCAGGAATGCCATAGCAAACATATTTCACATTTTCTTGCTCGTCATACAGCAAGCCAAACACATAAAAATCGCCATCGTCTTCATATTCCACCTTAACCCATTTTGAAGAAGGGATTAGGGATTGCAAGTTGCTTTCAACTGGATTTTTTTCAAAAAGCTTGTCAATTTGTGGCTTAAGCTTGTCAAAAAACATTGGTTCTTTTTCTGCCTGTTGTGGCTGTTCTTCTTTCTCTTCTTGCAAAGTGGCAGCTATTTTTTGAGGCGCGCTTTCAAAGGTTTGCAAAGGCTCTGAAAAGTCTTGCCTTTCTGCTGCAACAGCCACCGCCTCTTGCGCAAGAGGTTGATTTTCATAAAAATACTTTTTATATACACACTCTTCGCAGTTGCCTTTGCAAAGTGCGTCGTCAATGTCTTTTTCCACCTGTGCCATGCTTTCTTCTTCCAGTTGCACGCCAAAATTGTCCAGCACTTTTGCTGTGCCAGCCGCCGTCAGTTTTTGCCCCGAAAGCGTGCTGATTATGCTGCCATAGATGTTGTCATCACTCCCCTGACTGCTGCCATACAAAATTGGCGTTGCCACGGCATTTTGAAAGTTGACAACCGCCACCGAAAAATTTTGAGGAATTTGCTTCAAATCCAGAAAAAACTCATAAAGCATATAAGCTTTTTGCGTTAAACCCGCCTTGATTACTTTTTGGTCGAAATAAAATCCCAACGAGCTTATACCCTCCAGTTCGGCTGGAAAATTGTATAACCTCAGCGACCCTTTCACGCTGCCAAGCTCTTCTTGAAGGGAAAGCACCGCCTTTCTTTCGGTGTTGTTTTTTGTGTCACAAAGCACAATACTTTTTTTGATGTTCATAAAACCTCTCTCTTTATTCTTATTATAAAAAGTTGGGTTTTATGTTGAAAGTTTTGTGACACAAAAAAAAGTCGAAAAATGCCTGATTGTGTCACATTTTTCAACTCTTTTGTTTATTTTCCTTTTTTCTCTTTCAGTTTTGATTCGGCAAACTTAACAATGTTTTTGACAGAAAAACCTGCGTTTTCATAAACTTCGTCGCCATCGCCGCTTCCTTGAAAATCCTCAACGCCAAACATACTGCAGTTGCCAAAAAGCTTAAACCACTTGGTGTCATTGCTTGCCTCAATCACCAGCACCAAATCTGCATCCTTGCTGACAACCTTGTTTTTGTATGCGGTTGTCTGTTTTTCAAACAGCTCGATGCAAGGCATGGAAACCAAGTTCACTGCATGTTTTTTGCCAAGCTCTTTTGCCACCTTTGCAGCAAGCGGAACCTCTGTGCCTGTGGCAACAATCACAACCTTTGGCTTGGCTGCTGTGTTTTGCAAAAGATATCCGCCCATAAGCGCCCCTTCAAAAGATGTGCCTTCCACCTGAAGTATGTCTTGCCTTGAAAGCGCAAACGTCACAGGCAAAAAATCTCTCAAGCACACGCAATATCCTGCCACCAGTTCTTTGAAGTCACAAGGCCTGAAAACTGTGTTGCCAATCAAGCTTCTCAGCTGCCCCAACTGCTCAATCGCCTGATGCGAAGTGCCATCTTTGCCCACTGCAATGCTGTCGTGGGTGAAGAAGGACATGACAGGCGCCTTCATTGCGCAGCGCATTCGCAAAGCAGGCAAGCAATAGTTGGCAAAAGCAAGAAACGTGCTGTCAAAGGTGATGAAATCTTCATAAAGCGCAATTCCGTTTGCAACGGCAGACATTGCGTGCTCTCTGATGCCAAAGTGGATGTTTTTGCCTCGCCTATAGCCCGCAGAGAAGTTGCCCGCATTGTCAATGTATGCCCTCGTGGAAGGCGCAAGGTCGGCAGTGCCGCCGATGAGTTGTGGGCACTGATATGCCAGCTCACTCAACGCATGATGATTGATTTCTCGCGTGCTTTGTCCGTCATATTTTGCAATATTGCGCATAATTCGCTCAAAATTTATCTTTTTCCTGTCAAAAAATGCCATCAGCGATTTGTAAAGCTCGGGATGAGTGCTGGAATACATTGCAAGGTTTTGATTCCACTTTTCGTGATTAAGCTTGCCTTTTCTGGTGCTTGCCATGCAAAGTTCTCGCACATCACTTGGAATGAAAAAGCTTTCCTTAACAGACAGTTTTGCCTTGAAGGATGCCAGTTCTTGCTCTGAAAGCACGGCGCCGTGCACAGCAGATGTGCCCTCTTTTTGCGTGCCAATGCCAATGGTGGTACTGAAAATGATTATGGTTGGCTTTTTGCTTTTCTTTGCACTTGCAATGGCATGAGAGCAAAAGAAATAGCTGTTTCCATGTGGCACCCTAATCACATTCCAACCCATGGCAGAAAACTTTCTTGCCATGTTTTCTTTGTTGGACAAAGCAAGCGAGCCGTCACTTGTCACCTCGTTGCTGTCATACAGCAAAATCAGTTTGTTCAGTTTCAAATTTCCAGCAAGGCTGACAGCTTCCATTGCCACGCCTTCCATCAAATCTCCATCGCCGCAAAAGCAATATGTGAAGTTGTTGATGATGTCAAAGCCCACAGTATTGAAACGCTCTTCCATCACCGTTTCTGCAATTGCCATTCCCACAGCATTTGCCACGCCTTGCCCCAGCGCCCCAGTGGAAACTTCCACGCCTTCAGTGACGCGATATTCTGGATGCCCCGGTGTTTTGGAGCCAAGCTTTCTGAATTCCTTCAAATCTTGCAGCGAAATGTTGAAGCCAAACATTGACAAAAGGGAATAATAAAGCGCGCTTGCGTGCCCAGCGGACAGCACAAAACGGTCGCGATTTAAAAAGTCGGTGTCTGAAACGTCAAAATTGAGATGGTCCTTAAACAGCGCAAACAAAATTGAGGACGCCCCAAGGCAAACCCCCAAGTGTCCCGATTTTGCATTTGTGATTGTTTCTGCTGACAGAGCTTTAAGATAGTTGATTGCCTTTGTCACAAGTTTCATAAATTTCCTCCAAGTGCGTCAATGATTTTGTCGCACACAAATCTCTCTTCCGTCTTTTTGATGGCAATGGACACTTGGGCAATTTCTCCAAGCTGTTTGCTGCGACTGGAATATGCAATCAAGTTCACTTTTTCTTTGCATTCTTCCACCATTTGGCGTGGCACCTTCAAAAAAACAATAAGGCTGCTTTGCTTTAATATGCCAAGATTGTGAATTAGGTTGTCAAAACTTATGGAAACCAGCACATTTTCAAAAGATGCAATGTGTTTAAAAACCATCGCCTCAGCATCTTCAAGATATTGCTGCGTGCAATATTTTTTTATTGCATTTTTGTCAATCAGTTCATATTCCAAAAGGTCTTTGCTGTCACAATACAACATATCCAAATCATGCGACAACATCTCTCCCACTTTTCGTGTGAAGGCATCGCACAAAGACACAAGGATGATTTTGTTTAAACTCCTTTCCATATCCTTATTTTAACACAAAGTTTGCATATTACAAACATTTTTGATGTTGTTGCCACTTTTTGGCGTAAAAAATTTTAGGGCTTTTCAAATCAATCAAAACCAAAATCACACAGCAAGCAAGAAATAAGCAAACGCACATCAAAGGAAAATCCAAAAAAATGTTGCAAACGCAAACATAAAAGCTTCCATTGGCATTCACAGCAATGCCAATGGTGCCCACTTCTTTGGTGACGCAAACATCCTTCACACCCAAGTTTTCCAGACGGCTTATCACCTCTTGGGCAGGATGAATGTCATCTCCCGCACTTATGATTGCCAGCTTTGGGTTCACCGCCTGCAAAAACGCGTTGGTGGAAGAATATTTTGAGCCATGATGCGCCACCTGCAAGAAGTCCACCTGCAGCTGGCCATCAAGGTCTGCCAAAAACTCTCTTTCTCTCGCTGAGGTTGCATCGCCGGTGAACATAAAACTTTTGCCAGCATATTCCATGACAATGAAAGGGCTGTAAGCATTGGTTTCGGAATAATATTCCTTTTTGCAAGCATAGATGTCAAGCGAAAAATCTTTGCCAAAAGTGGTATGTAAGTTGTCCACAAAAGTGATGACGCAATCTGGCTCGGAATAAAGCATCTTGATGGTATTGTTGTAAGCGTTGGTGTAAACCGTTTGGTAAGAATATTGCGAATGCTTTTCGCTGCTGGAAAGCACCTTTGGACGATATGCCTTCTTCACCTCAAACTTTTTCAAAACTGCCACTGCTCCGCCAACATGGTCGGCATCCGAATGTGTCATCAAAAAGTGATTGATGACCTTCAGCTTGTTTTTGTGCAAAATCCACGAGATGCTTTTCACAAGCTCGGACGCGCTTTCTTCGGTGCCAGCATCAATCAGCATGGTTTCATTGTTTGGCATGACAACAAAGGTTGCGCTTGCCTGTCCAACATCAATATAATAAACCTGCAGCCCATGCTTGGCAAGCCCATTAAATTTGTTGACAGCAAAAGAAAGCGGAACCTGATTGAGAACCAGCAAACAAATCAGCACTGCAAAAACTGCAATGCAAATGCCTTTAAGCGTGTTTTTGTATGGGTTTTGTAAAAAACGATATAAAAATTTCTTCATTAGATAAATTCCATGTCATCCTTGTCAAAGTCTTTAAGTTTTCTCCTTGGCACTCTGCCCTGAAAAATCTGCATAATCTGCGGCATCATGTCAATGGCATTTTGATAGCCTTGCTCCACCATTTCATCAATGCCCACAAGTTTGGTGGATTTAAACCTCTTGTTATCGGTGGCAATGGTGAGGTCGGCACACATATAGCCTTTGATGGAGTTACTTTTCATAAGCGTCCTAAGCGCACATCCAAGCACATCCAAAACCTTTGTGCTTTCGGTGCCATAAATGCGGGTGCTGTTGCAGTCCACCGCAATCACATAGTCGCAGCCAAAATATCTTGGAATGTTGGCAGGAATGTTGTTTTGCAGCCCTCCATCGCAAAGCAGTTTGTCGTCAAACTCCACTGGCTGAAAAATTCCCGGAACGCAGCAGCTGCCAGCCACCGCCTTGGCAAGGTTGCCATGACTGATGCAAATTTCTTTTGTTGTTTTGATGTCCACCGCCACCGCAGAAAAAGGCTTGGCAAGGTCTTCAATGTTGATGTCGCCAAAGGTGTCCACAATCAACCTTTCCAGCCCCTCTGTTTTGGAAGGCATGAAAAACAACTTGTTGGTGCGAATGTCACTCACCTTCAACTTTTTTGCAATCACATAAAGCTCTTCACTTGTCATACCATTGGCATAGGCGCTGCCAATCAAGCTGCCCACGCTTGTGCCAGCAACATAGTCAAACTCAAGACCAAACTCTTCAAACGCCTTAATCACCCCAATATGTGACATTCCTCTTGCGCCGCCGCCTCCAAACGCCACACCAATCTTGGGTTTTCTGCTGGAAAATTTAAGAAAATTTCTCATGTTTTTATTATATCAGAAAAAAGTTATTTTTAAAAACAAATTGTGCAGCAAAATTTTTTGATTCATATAAGCCCAAAAGCAAAAATATAATACAGCATGAAAAAGTTTTCCATTCTTTCAACCTTACTGATTTTTTTTGGAGTTTGCTGCTGCGTTTCGTGCGGTTGGTTTTTCTCCAATGTGCTGATTTCAACCGGACTGTTTTCCACCACCACAACTGTCAACAACAATCAGCAGCAATTTTATGCCATCTCCATGGCAAGCAACGAAAGTGCCCAGCAGCTTGAAAGTTTGTCTGCCAGTTTGCAAGCACAAAACGGCGCAGGTTTTGTTTGCCAGTTGGACAACAAATTTCACCTGATTGCAAGCATATATGAAAACAAAGCCGATGCCGAGCATGTGAAAGACAACCTTCAAAATCAAGGCACCGCCAGCGAAATTGTGACGGTTAAAACTTCGCAAATCAAACTGGAAGGCAACTTTTCTGGCGAAGAGAAAACCGTTTTGAATGATTGCCTGAAGGCAAAATATCAAACCTTCAAAAAGCTTTATGATGTTGCCATCAGTTTGGACACCGCCGTGCTTGACACCACCAAAGCAAAATTGGAGTGCAACAACATATATTCTGGCTTTGTCACCACCAAGGCAAATTTTGAAACCATGTTTGGAAACAAAGATTTGCAAATTATTTCCAAAGAACTGGAAAGCATCCAAAGCCAGCTTTCAAAGCTGATTGCAGAAGACTATGTATGCGAAACACAAACCTTCTCTTCGCTGATTAAACTCAGCTATTGCAAAATCTTGCTGGGTTAACAAAACAAAAGCGAAAACAAAAACAAAAAAATGAGGCAAACCTCATTTTTTTGTGTGGATTTTTATATTTTTTTTGTGCCTTTTTGCGCAAGTTTTTGGCATTTGGGTTTTTCATGCTTTGCCTTTGTTTTGCGCAAGCTGCAAACGCGCTTACATTTTTTTTTAGCCCTGAACCACAATATTCTCGTTGCCAATTATGCCTGAAAGCTCGTTGATGAGATAGTTGTTGATTTTAACTTTGTCTTGATATACAAACGCCTTGTCAGATGACGAGCACTTGATGTAAATTGTTGTATCGCCCGGATAGGACGCGATGGAAGCTTTAACCTTGCTGTATAAATCAGGATTTTTGGTGTCAAATCTCAGGCACAAGCGCTGCTTTGACGCCGCTGCTTCTGGTTTTTCTTCGTCGTCCTTCCAAAGGATGACAACCTCTCCAACAGCAGATGGAGCCATGCCATCGCGCAAGTTTATTCTGCCCTTGATGGTGACAAGATTGTCCTCTTCCAAAAGATGACGATATTTTCCATAGGCATTTGAAAACAACGTGATTTCCATGGTGCCTTTCAAATCTTCCAATTTCAAATAGCACATCTCTCGTCCGTTTTTGGAGCGCTTACGGTTGACCTCTGTCAAGATGCCTCCGCACACAAATGGTTGCCCGTCAGTGAAGCCCAAATCCAAGCTTTCCTCTTCTTCAGAAAACTCACCTTCCTCAAAGTTTTCGCCCTCGTCCGCCGCCACCAGCATGTCTGATGTCAGAGTGAAATCTTCAAACTTTTTCTTATAATCTTGCAGCGGATGCCCCGACATGTAAACACCAACGATGTCACGCTCGTTTTTAAGCAATGTTTTTTTGTTGAATTCTTTCAAGTCTGGATATACAACCATGTCTTCAAGCTGATTTTCGCCAAAGAAAGAAATTTGCCCAAGCGTATTGCTTTTTTTGTCTTTATTGGCTCTTTCCACAAGTGTCTCATAAACCGCCATATATTGCGAACGCGTCTTGCCAAAGCAGTCAAACGCCCCGCTGAAAATCAAACATTCGATGGCTTTTTTGTTGATGATGCCCGCTTGCACCGTTCTTGAAATGAAGTCATCAAAGCCCTTGAAGGTGCCATTCTTTTGTCTTTCGTCAATTATGGCTTCCGTCAGCGCCACTCCCACATGCTTCAAGCCGCCAAGTCCAAAGCGGATGGAGTTGTCTTCAACACGAAAGAAGGCAAACGATTTGTTGATGTCTGGAGGCAAAACCTTAATGCCTTCACTGGTGGCAAAGGTGACATATTTTTTGATGTCGTCCCCGTTGTTGATTCTGTCATTCAAAACAGCGGTGATGAACTCTGTTTCATAATAGCACTTCAAATAAGCAGTTTGATATGAAATGTATGCATAAGCAGCGGCATGCGATTTGTTGAACGCATATTTGGCAAATTCTTTCATCTCGTCAAAAATTTTCTCTGCAACATCGCGGTCATGTCCCAAATTAACTGCGCCCGGAATGCTTTTCTTTCCAGCTGGGTCTGTCCAACCATTGACAAACTTCCCGCGCTCTTGGTCAATTTTGTCCACTTGCTTTTTGCCCATAATGCGGCGGATGTTGTCCGCCTGCCCCATGCTGTAGCCCGCCATAACTTGCACAATTTTCATAACCTGTTCTTGATATACAATGCATCCATAGGTGACATCCAAAATGTTTTCAAGGCAAGGGTCGGCATAGGTCACCTTGGAAGGGTCTTGTTTGTTTTGCACAAATTTTGGAATGGAATCCATGGGCCCCGGACGATAAAGTGACACACCCGCAATGATATCTTCCAAGCAGGTTGGCTTAAGCTCTTTCATGAACTTCTTCATGCCTGCGCTTTCAAGTTGAAAAACCGCGTCCGTCTTTCCGGCAGCAATCAGGGCAAACACATTCTCGTCGTCATAGTCCATGTTGTAAAAATCCAGTTTCACCCCATGATTTTCATAAACATAGTCACACGCTTTTTTGATGTCTGTCAGCGTTCTTAAGCCCAAAAAATCCATTTTCAAAAGCCCAAGATGCTCCAGCTCAATCATACTGTATTGCGTGATGCGCTCGTCGTCCGTCTTGGCAACAGGCACATAGTTTGCCACAGCTTCTGGCGAAATCAAAACGCCGCACGCGTGCTGCGAAACGTTTCTTGGCACGCCTTCCAATTTGATGGCAATGTCTGCAATTTTTCTTATGCTTGGGTCGATTTCATACATCTCCCTCAGTTCTGGAATGATGAATTTGTCATTTTCGGGCTTGCCCGTGGTGCCAAAATAATATTTCAAAACTGGTGGCTTTTTGATGCCGTCCGGCAACTTCCCCGGTATGAGTTTGGTGATTTTCATCACCTCCGGAATTGGCGTTCTCAAAACTCTGGCAACATCTCGAATGGCATTTTTTGCTTGCATACATCCAAAGGTGCCAATGCCAGCAACATGGTCGGCACCATATCTTTGCTTGACATATTCAATAACCTCGCCGCGTCTGTCCATGCAAAAATCCACGTCAAAGTCGGGCATGGAAACGCGCTCGCGGTTGATGAAACGCTCGAAGAATAAGTTATATTTCATTGGGTCCACGCGCGTGATGCCAGAAGTGTATGCCACCAAACTTCCCGCGCCGCTTCCTCTTCCTGGTCCAACAGGGATGCCAGTTTCGTTGGCATAGTTGATGTAATCCCACACAATCAAGAAATATTCCACAAAGCCTTGCTCGTGAATGATGCCAAGTTCCATTTCCAATCGGTCAATCAGCTCTTGCGTCACCTCTTTATATTTTTTGTGCAGACCTTCATAAGAAATTCTTCTCAAAAACTCATAAGGCTCTTCTCCGGTGCTGGTTTTGTAAACAGGAATTAAGTTCTCAGTTGCTGCCAGCGCATATTTTTCGTCCACGCCATAGGTTTCGCCCAGCGATTTTGTCTTTATGACAACATTGCACTTGTCTGCAATTTCCAGCGTGGTGTCAAGCGCCTCTTCAAATCCCGGCAACGCCTCCAACATTTGGTCATAGGTTTTGAGATAAAACTCGTCGGTGGAAAACTTCATGCGGTCTTCATCATCCAAATATTTCCCCATCTGCACGCACATCAAGACATCCTGCATTTCGGCGTCTTCTTTGTTGAGATAATGCACGTCGTTTGTTGCAACAAGCTTAATGCCAAACTTTTTGGACATCTTCACCAGATGTTGATTGACAATCTTCTGCTCTTCCAAGCCGTGGTCTTGAATTTCAAAATAAAAATCGCCCTCGTCAAACATGTCCTTAAGCGAAAGTGTCAACGCCTCGGCTTCGTCAAAACGACGCTGCAAAATGAGGGAAGGAATGTGCCCCGCAATGCATGCAGAAAGACAAATCACACCCTTGGAGTGCTGCGCCAATGTTTTATAGTCAATTCTTGGCTTGTAATAAAACCCCTCACAAAAGGCAATTTCGTTCAGCTTCATCAAATTGGCATAGCCCTCATTGTTTTTGGCAAGCAAAATGAGGTGACCTGTGTCGGACTTTCCTTGCTTGTTGTGAAGGTCGTTGCAAACATAAAATTCGCAGCCCAAGATGGGTTTCACGCCCAGCTTAATGCACTCTTCAAAAAATTGCAGCGTGCCATACATGTTGCCATGGTCGGTGATTGCAACTGCGCGTTGCCCCCGCTCTTTGGTCATCTCCACCAGTTTTTTGATTCTGGCAACGCCGTCCAAAAGCGAATATTCCGTATGCACGTGTAAATGAACAAATTCTTTCATCTTTCCTCCATGGTCAGTGCCCCGTGGGCATTTTCAATAAAAATCATTCTTCCAAATTTGAGGCAATTTTAATAAGCTTTCTAAAGCGGTGATTCAGCCCCGAACGGGTGAGCTCGATGGTGGAAAGCTTCAACAGCTCGTCCAAGCTCTCCTCCGGATTTGCCAGCCGCAAAACCGCCACTTCCTGCAAATCTTCTGGCAAACTTTCCAGCCCGATGGTGCTTTCAATCAGCTTTATGGCGTTGATTTGCTTCAAACTTGCCTCCACCGTTTTGTTGATGTTGGCGTTGATGCAATTCACCTGACGATTAACCTTGTTACGAAGCTCCCGCGTGACAATTTCGTTTGAAAGCGCCATCACCGCGTTGTTTGCACCCATAAGCGCCAAGAGGTCTTGAATGGAAGTGGCATCCTTGATGTAAAGCACAAAAGAGTTTTTGCGCTCGAAGATTTTGCCAATGATGGAATATTCTGCCAAGATGTGCGAAAGCTCCACCAAAAAGTTGTGACTTTGCGAAACAAACTCCAAATGATAGCCGCTGCCGCAGCTTTGTGCACAGTCGCTGGAAAGTTTGATGCTGGAAGTGCTGGAGCCAATGTACACCCCCTTGATGAAGGCACGCCTGTTTTCATCTTCGTGCAGCAAATTTTTGTCGATTTCAAATCTGAAAGAAAGCCCATCATCTCCAAAGTCCAACACACCCGCATCCAAAAGAAGGGTTTTAAATTTTTCAACATCAAAAGAAATTTCATAATATGTGTTTTTGTTTATGTTATAGCTTTCCGAAATTTCCATCTTCACTTCGTCGCCATAAAACTTTTTCACCAAATTTTGCAAATAAGGAAACAAACTTTCCACATCCGACACAATTTTGATGCAAATTTTGCTGCCAGTTTTTGAAATCTGACCTGCCGAATGAAAAAGCCCCGACAAAAAAGCAAGGGCGGTGGTGTCGTCCTCAATGCTTTGCAACAGCAACTCTTCTTTTGTCTCTCTTGAAAAACTCATTTTTCCCCTTTTTGAAATTATATAAATTTTTTCAACATCTCTGCCACCCAGTCTTTGTATTTTTTGTCTGAGCCAACAAAATCTTTGGAATATAAAAGTTTAAGAAAATCCTCATAAGACAGCCACTTAACCTCTGCCACCTCTTCCTCTTGAAGGGTCATACATCTCTTCCATTTCCTTTTCTCCTCATATCACTTTCTGTTTTTATGAAACTTTGGCAACTTGTCAATGTTTGCAACCTGAGAAAGTGGAATATTGTGTCTATAAATCAAATTCATGCCATTGTTCACTTCGCCAACTCGTTCTGGGGTGTGAGCATCCGAATTGACAATAAATTTCACTCCTTCTGCGGTCATGATGTCAATTTCTTCATCGGTGAAGTTGATGCGCTTGCCATTAAGCTCCACATACACCCCTTTCTGCTTTGCCATTTTGGCAATTGCCATGGTGTCTGTCAAAAAGCCATAGTTGAGGTGCGTGATGACATCAATTGGATATTTGTCCAGTGCCTTCAAAAGCGCAGTGGTGTTTCTGCTGGTGCGCTCTTTTGAAGGACGCATTGCCAAGTTGTTTGCCCAGCACAGCATTGCCTTGTCCTTCATGGTTGGCGTGTGCACGCACTTGTGATATCCCATCAGCAAGATGTCCAAAAAATCATAATCCTCTTCATGCACATCAATTTCTCCATTCAGCGAAATCAAATTTGCCTCCACCCCCAGCAAGATGTCCACGCCTGTGATTTCTTTGGCGTTGAGAATGTCTTCTTGAAGCTGAGGAATGTTTTTTCGCTTAATGCCAAAAAACTCGTGGTTGAAGCCATGGTCAGTGATGGCAATTTGCTTCAACCCTTTGTCGGCAGCCACCGACGCGTTTTCAAACACCGTTCCCTTGCCATGGTTGTGGCGAGAATAAGTGGTGTGGGTGTGATAATCTCCAAACAAAAGCATAAAAACTCCTTCAATATATTTTATCAACTTTCAAGCGTTTTCTCAAACTCTTTTTAAGAAAATTTTTTGCAACAAAATTCAATTATATTATATCAACAAATTTGGTTTTTTCCAAACAAGTTGCTGACATTTGCACGCAACAAAAAAGATATTGACATATTTGGCTGTTTTAAGTTATATTATAAGCATAAAAAAGGAGAAAAAATGAAAAGTTTCAATCAACTTATCAAAGAAATGCCAAACAGCCTTGTGATGTTTGCTTTTTACAGTGTTGCCAGATTCAGCGCAGAGGCCAAATACATTTCACTGGTGAAAGCCATGGATGGAAAGGACAATCTTTTATATGCCTTTAAAGTGGTTGCCAACCCACAATTTGAAAAAAACATTGAAATGCACAAACAACATCTGGAAGAAACTTTCAAAGCCGAAGTGACAAAACTTTCAAAGCATAACGGCTTAAACGACAGCTTTTTAAAACTTGAGAGCATCAAACTGCAACAACTGGAGAAGATGAAACTGTATGAAAATTTGCACCATGCAGTTCATGAAAAGCTGCTAAGGATGAGCAACCACCTTGACACCATAGCCAAAAACGGCGTTGTTATGGAAAGTTATAAATATCTCACATCAGAAAGCTACACCCGCCTGCTTGCCACAAAAAACGGATTATTTTATGTGCTAGGCGAAGAAAAAGAAATGAAAAGCTTATACACACCAGACATGAAGCCAGAAATTGACACTTGTCTTGAAAGAGAAAGCGAAAAAGACAAACAATAATAAAAAACTCACAGCTGTGAGTTTTTTATTTTAATGCTTCATTAAGTGACAAAAGCCGCTTGAAGCAATTTCGTAAAAGTCTTAAATCCGTTTTTTGATTTTTGTTAAAGTTTTGTTGAAGATTTTTTAAAGGCTTTGAGGGGTTTTCATTTTTTCAAGATGATGATTTCCTTCTCTGCAGGCAACCCAAGTTCTTTCAGTTTGTCTTCCAAAAGCCGAATCAGCTGCAAAACATCAGCGCTTGTTGCACCGCCCTTGTTGACAACAAAGCCAGCGTGCTTTGTTGAAAGCTCTGCCCCGTTGATGTTTGTGCCTTTCAGCCCCAACTGGTCAAAAATCTTTGCAGGAAAAATTGTTTCTTCTCCCGCAATACGCTTAAAAATGCTGCCCAGCGACGGCAAATCACACGGCTGAGTCTCTCTCTTCTTTTTCAAGAAAAATGCCATATCTCCCGCAATTTTTTGGGGTTTTTCACGCGTTAGACGCAGTTTTACATTCAAAACAATGCAACTTCTTAGGTTTGAAACGCGGTAAGCAAATTTCAACTGCGCTTTTTTCAGCCTTTTAATTCGCCCATTGCACAGCACAGTTGCCTCTTCCACAAACTCGCCAATTTCATGCCCAAAGCAGCCTCCATTGCTCACCACCATGCCACCCAAAGTGGCAGGAATTCCATAACTCCATTCCAGCCCAGACAAACCCAGTTCTTTCAACTTCAAGTTAAGTGCAAAAAGGTTGATGCCCGCGCCAACGCGCACAAACACACCTTCGTCACCAACCCTTGAGATTTTCTGACTTCGCTCAAAATGACAACAATGGTTGGCCGAATGACAGAGGTCACAAACTGAAATTTTGTCAAAATGTTTAAGCGAAACAATCACTCCGTCAAACCCATTGTCATCAAACAGCACATTGCTGCCATTGCCAAGCACAAAAAGCGGCAAGTTGTTTTGACTGCAAATTTCCCAAATTTTAATCAACTCCAGATGAGTTTTTGGAAACAAAATCACCCGCGCCCTGCCACCGGTTTTCATAGTGGAAAAATTTTTAAGCTCCACATTTTCAAGTTTCTCAAAGTTTTCAAACATAAGGTTATATATGAAAAAAGGGACATTCTCGTCCCTTTACAAATTGCTTTTCAAAATCTTCAAAATCTTTCTGTCAACAGCAGCCTGTTCTCTTTCCGCCTTATGTATGCTTTTTGTCCACATAATATAACCATAGGTGGTGTTGGTGAGATATCCAAACTTCAGCACCAGCAAAATCCACTGCCCCGAAATGATGTTGATGGCAACCTCCAAAAAGGTGCTTATATACCATGCAATCCACTGCTCTCGCAGCCGAAAGAGAATGAAAAGCCCGTTTGCCACGCCCACCGCGCTGCAGCAAGCATCCAGATAGCACACCACCTTCTGCAAAACCGGTTGCCCAGACAATATGCCCTCTTCCACATCAATCAAAGACAAAGCTGAGCCCACCACCACTGTCCAAATCACAATGGCAGAAATGACAGCAACCTCTTGCCAGCCCTTGAGACGTCTCACCTCTGTCAGCCTTTCGTCGTCCTTTTGCTTATGCCTGTTCCACATAAAAAAGCTGACAATGTCCACAGGAATCCAAAAGAAAATTGTGGTTGCCATTGTGGCAAAACGATATGCACACACCACACAAATTGCAATTTCTGTGGCTTCCACCACAAGTGACACAACAAAGTTCCACTTGCTTTGCTTGGAAATAAGCAGCTCACAAAGAATGTTGCTGAAGATGTCCACAAGATACAGCGCCAAAATCACCTTGCCATTCACTCCGCCAATGTCCTCCTCAGGAAACAAAAAGGCAAACACAAAAGCCAGCACGGTGATTGTTATAAACCAGCAATATTCATAGATTGTGAAAAACCCAAAAAATCTTTTTATCTTTTGCATGAGCATATTTTAGCGCATTTCCCCACCATCCTCCAAACAAAATAAAAAAATACCGACATTGAAATCGATATTTTTTAATAAACAGTTGCAACGATGCGTTCCCCCAGACCCTTCGGCTATGCTCAGGATGACAGCGGAACGCATGACACAATACTGCCTTAAACCAATTCAACAATTGCCATTTCAGCTGCATCGCCACGACGCATTCCAAGCTTGGTGACGCGTGTGTAGCCACCGCCCTGTCCAGATGTCTTTGCGCGCTCTGCATATTTTGGAGCGTAAACATTGAAAATCTTTTCAAGAAGTGGATGATTGATTCCTTCAACTCTTGCCTTAAAAGCTTCAACAGATTCTTTTGGCTTTCTCTGTTCTTGCAAATCATAAACATAGCTCATGATTTTCTTTCTTGCAGCAAGTTTCTTTGGTCCATCATTAAGCACCTGCTTCTTCACTTTGCTTTCCGTCACAACACCTTTGCTGTCTTTTGTCTTAACCTTAATTTCTTTTTCAACTTTAACAGTGTCAAGATGTGTTCTGATGGCAAGAGTGATGATTTTTTCTGCCATTCTTGCAGTGGCTTTTGCCTTGGCAACAGTTGTTTCCAACTTGCCATTCCAAAGAAGAGAGGACACTTGCCCACGAAGCATTGCATTTCTTTCCTTTGAAGGTCTGCCTAATTTTGCTATAGCCATAACTTTTCTCCTTTTTTGGGGTCGTCCCCTGATTTTTTATTTAAACTTTTGAAAATTATAAATTCTTATTTTTCTCTCAGCGCCCAACTTCGCAAGAGAGACGCGACCAATTCGCACTTTGTTGCGAATTGCGTTTGGTCGCGAGCAGGCGAAATCAAGCGTCACCGCGAAACTTTTTGCCTTTTAAGGCAAAAATAAGCCAAAGCGCAGATTGAGCCTTCAGAACACAGAAAATGGATGAAAGGCAAGGCTCGCGGTGTGGAATGGAAGGGAGTTTAGTTCCCTAAATGACCGCCCATGACATACCGCAGAAACACCGCATTTCGCCATTTTATGCGTTCTGCCTACTCTTCGTCCTTGCGGAGAGTAAACCCATAACTTTCCAGTTTCTGAATAACTTCTTCAACACTCTTAGCACCAAGATTGCGCACCTTAAACATGTCGCTCTTGGATTTTTTAAGAAGGTCTTGAATGGTGTTGATGCCTGCTCTCTTCAAGCAGTTGTAAGAACGAACCGAAAGGTCCATCTCTTCAATTGGAAGTTCCATAAGTTTCACTTGTTTGTCTTCTTCTTTTGAAACAAGAATGGACATATCACTCATTTCACTGCAAAGTTCAATAAACACATTCACATGCTCGTTGATGATTTTTCCAGCCAAAGAAACAATTTCTCTTGCAGAGGTTGTTCCATTGGTTGTCACTTCCAGTGTAAGCTTGTCAAAATCAATGCTTTGCCCAACACGGGTGGCACCAACTTCAAAGTTCACTTTCTTGACAGGTGAAAAAATGCTGTCAACTGCAATAAAATCAATGTCGTCATATTTTGCTTTGTTGTCATCACTTGAAACATAGCCACGACCATTTCCAATCATGACATCCATATCCAGCACAGCGCCTTCGTCCATGGTGCAGATGTGAAGGTCTGGATTTAAAATTTCAACTTGGTCATTTGTTTCAAAATCTTTTGCAGTAACCTCGCCCGCAGTTTTCTTTCTAAGCTTCAGATATGTGATGAAGTTTCTGTCAGAATTTGTGCACTTAACAGCAAGGCACTTCAAATTCAAAACAATGTCCACAACATCCTCTGTAACTCCGCGAATTGTTGAAAACTCGTGTGCAACGCCTGCAATTCTAAAAGCAATGACTGCCGAGCCCGGAAGAGATGAAAGAAGTGTTCTTCTCATGCAGTTTCCAAGGGTTACACCATAACCTTTTTCAAGAGGCTCAACCACAAATCTTGCAAAGTTTCCACCATTTGTTTCTTCGCAAGTGATTCTTGGTTTTTCCATTTCCATCATAATATTAATATCCCCCTCTTATTATCTTGAATACAACTCGACAATCAGTTGTTCTTTGATGTCACTGTCAACATCTTCTCTTTCAGGAAGAGCAAGAATCTTTCCAGTCAGTGTTTCACTGTTAAATTCCAACCACTTTGGCATAACAATTTTCATGCCCTTAAGTTGCTTAAACATTTCTTTTTCTTGTTTGTTTTCTTTAACAGTCACAACATCTCCAACCTTAACTCTGTAGGAAGCGATTGAAACGCGCTTTCCGTTCACACAAATGTGTCCGTGATTTACAATTTGACGGCACTCTGCTCTGGAAGCACCAATGCCCATTCTGTAAATCACGTTGTCAAGTCTTCTTTCGATGAGGGACAACATATTTGCACCTGTTGCGCCCTTAGCGCGAACAGCGTCCTCATAATATTTTCTGAATTGTTTTTCTAAGATGCCATACATTCTCTTAACTTTTTGCTTTTCACGAAGCTGAAGTCCATATTCGGTAACTCTCTTTCTGGAAGCTCCATGTTGACCAGGAATGACAGGTCTTCTTTCCATTGCACATTTTTTGGATGTACATCTTTCGCCTTTAAGAAAGAGTTTACGCCCTTCTCTTCGGCATTGACGGCAATCTGGTTCGATTGTTCTTGCCATAACTTTATCTCCTTTTAAACTCTTCTTCTTTTTGGAGGTCTGCAACCGTTGTGTGCGATTGGAGAAACATCCTTAATAAGTGTAACAGTGAAGCCAAGGGTGGAAAGCACACGGATGGCACTTTCTCTTCCATTGCCTGGGCCTTTCACATACACTTCAACGAATTTCATTCCGTTGTCAAGCGCAACTTTTCCTGCCTGTTCAACGCAAGTTTGAGCAGCAAAAGGTGTGCTTTTCTTAGAGCCTTTCAGCCCCAGTCTTCCAGACGAGCACGAAGAAATCACATTGCCTTGCATGTCTGTGAAAGCAATGAGATTGTTGTTGAAAGAGGTTGTGATGTGCACTTGACCTTTTTCAATGTTTCTTGAAACTCTTTTTCTGGTTTTAACAGTTTTCTTTTTTCCTGCTGATTTTACATTTGCCATATCACTTTACCTCTTACTTACCTTTCTTAGAGCTTCCGCTCACGATTTTCTTAGGACCTTTTCTTGTTCTTGCGTTGTTTTTGGTGCTTTGACCACGAACAGGAAGTCCTTTTCTGTGACGAATACCACGATAGCATCCAATTTCGTTCAGCTTTTTGATATTCATGCTTACTTTTGATTTAAGTTCACCTTCCACGATGAGGTTATGTTCGATGTAGTTTCTAAGTTTGGCAACTTGGTCTTCTGTAAGGTCTTTAACACGAACATCCATAGAAATTCCTGTTTCTTTACAGATGTTGCGAGAAGTTTCAACGCCAATTCCATAGATATAAGTCAAACCATACTCCAAACGTTTATCTCTTGGAAGGTCAACACCAGCAATTCTTGCCATAATCTTTAATCTCCTTATGCAGTGGCACTGCCACTTTTTTTGTTTTTGTTTTTTTTGAAGAGAGTCAAGTTTTGCAAGGCTCGGCACATTTTATAACAAGAAGTGTGCTTTCTTGCACATGACTTGCTTATAAAATGTGACAGCAAACGCAGCAAAACGAAGAACTATATTCAATTTTTCAGCCTTGTGTTTGTTTGTGCTTCTTGCTCTTAGAACAAATCACCATAACTTTGCCATCTCTTTTGATGACTTTGCACTTATCACACATTGGTTTAACCGATGCTCTGACTTTCATTTCTTTGCTCCTTTAATTGCCCTTTTCTCTCCAAGTGATTCTTCCCTTTGAGAGGTCATAAGGGCTCATTTCAATTTTAACTTTGTCGCCTTCAATAATTCTGATGAAGTTTTGTCTGAGTTTTCCAGAGATGTATGCAGTGATGACATGCCCATTTGTGAGTGTGACTTTGAAAGTCATACTGGGCAAAACCTCAGTGACAACTCCTTCAAATTCAATTACATCTTCCTTTGACATACAAGGCTCCTTTCTTTCAAAAATTTTCTGATGGCCGCATTAACATTTTCTTGTCCAGTTCCAAGCAGATTTGCATCAAACCCAGTTTTTGAAGCCTTCTGGACATGTTTTAGGCTTTTCTTTTTCGGTTTGGAAATTTTCAATCTGTCGCCGTCTGCCAAAAAGCAAAACTTTTCGTCGGCTGACAACACAACAAAAATTTGATTTTTTTCTTTTCCTGCAAGAGCAACAACAACATCACCACTTGTGATATTCATCTGTTTCCTCCAAGGTGAGAATTTGCAAGCCTTCGCGAGTGAACAGCACGGTGTTTTCATAGTGTGCAGATGGTTTTCCATCCCGCGTCACAATTCCCCAGCCGTCTGAAAGCATTCCAATCTCTTTCTTCCCTGCGTTAATCATTGGCTCAATTGCCAAAACCGCATTTTCAGTGATGATTGGCCCATCGGTTGGCTTGCCATAGTTTAAAACCGATGGAGCTTCGTGCATTCGCTTTCCTATTCCGTGGCCGCACAACTCTCGGACAACCGAAAATCCGTTTTGTTCTGCGTGTGTCTGGATGGCGTTTGAAAGTTTTCCAAGCCTATCTCCAATGCGTATGTTTTCAATGCCTTTGAAGAAACATTCTTTTGTCACTTTCATAAGTTTTTGTTTTTCTTCTGACACACTTCCCACAGCATAGGTTCTTGCAGCGTCGCCGTGATATCCCTTATATGCCACAACAATGTCAACGCTGACAATGTCACCTTCCTCAAGCACAATGTCCTCTGATGGAATGCCGTGCACCACCATTTCATTCACAGAAATGCAGGTTGCCCCCGGAAAACCCTCATAGCCCTTGCACGCAGGTGACCCACCACAATCTATTATAAACTTTTCAAGCGCATTGTCAAGGGTTAAGGTGGAAATTCCCGGTTTAATCAGCGTTTTTGCAAATACAAGCGCATCACGGGTGATTTCGCAGGCCTTTTTAATCAAGACAATTTCAGCGGGAGTTTTTTGAATCATAACTTCCCTTCCAAAAAGTTTTTCACAGGTTTGTATGTGTCTTCGGGATTATCTTGTCCCTTGACAGCAAACAACCTATCAGCGTAGAAGTCTATGAGTGGTGCTGTTTGTCTTTCATAAACTTCCAGACGATTGTTGACTGTTTCCAAATTATCGTCATCTCTTTGGAACAGTGGTGACCCGCATTTTAAGCAGGTTGTCTTATCATAGGAAGAAGTGTTGTAAATTTCACCACACTTAGAACATGTCCTTCTTCCCAATGCTCTGCGTCTGATTTCATCAAACGGAACATCCAACAAAACCACAGCGTCAATTTTGGTGAGATTTTCAAGAGCTTCTGCCTGTTGCACAGTTCTTGGAAAGCCGTCCAAAATGAAACCATTTTTGCAATCCTCATTTGCAATTCTTGCCTTCAGCATTGAAATGGTTACGCTGTCTGGAACAAGTTGCCCTTTGTCTATGAATGTCTTTGCCAAATTGCCAACTTCAGTTCCATTTTTAATATTTTCGCGAAAGAGGTCGCCAGTTGAAATTTGTACCAAATTAAAATCTGATTGAATTTTTCTTGCAAGCGTCCCCTTTCCAGAAAATGGAGCACCAAGTAAGATTAATTTCATATAATCTCCTTAATTTTTTTAATTTGCACTTTAATGAATTTTTAAATTGATGCCTCACATCAATTTAAAAATCCTTTATAGTTTCTCATAAGCATTTGAGCGTTCAAACTTTTGTCAAATTCCAACGCAACCGATACAATAATCATAAGACCAGTTGTTGAGAATGCGTTGATGAGGGTTGCAAGTGTATAGTCATCAATTGCCTTAAACGCCAAAGATGGCACCAAAGCAATAAACGCCAAGAACACTGCACCAAAGAGTGTCACTCTGTGAGAAATTCGTTTCAAATAGTCAGCAGTTGTTCTGCCCGGTCTGATGCCCGGAATGAAACCGCCCTGCTGTTGCATACGCCTTGAGATGTCCTCTGTGTCAAATGTGATTTGCGCGTAGAAGAATGCAAATGCAAAAATCAACGCTGCCAAAAGCACAATGTAAACCCAAGAGCTGGTGCCCATATAGGTTTGATACCAATAAAATGCTTTTGAATTTGGCCAGAAGATGCTCATGATAAGCTGTGGCAATGTCAGAAGGGAAGTTGCAAAAATGATTGGCATCACGCCAGACGCATTCAACTTAATTGGAATGAATGTGTCCTGTCCGCCATACATTTTCCTGCCCTTGATTTGCTTGGCATATTTCACGCCAACGCGTCTTTCTGAATTGTCGATAAACACAATAAGCCCAAAGATAAGCACAAGTGCAACCAAATAGATGATAATCATCCAAAGGTTTTCGATGTTGTCTTTCACTTGACCAATTGCGCGAGCAAGTCCAGAAGTTGCAGATGAGAGAATTCCCACAAAAATCAGAAGGCTCATGCCGTTTCCAATTCCAAGTTGAGTGATTTTCTCGCCAAGCCAAACGGTGAACATTCCGCCTGCTGTCAAAATCAGCACAATTCCTGTTGCAATCACCCACAAAGGCATTCCCAAGAAGTTTGTGTTGATGTATGATTTAAAGCTTATGACAATTCCAACAGCCTGCGCAAGCGCAAGCACAAGTGCGGCAATGCGGGTGTAGAATTGAATTTTTCTTCTTCCGTCTTCGCCTTGTTTTGACAACCTCTCCAGTGCAGGGATTGCAACTGTCAGAAGTTGAATAACTATGGACGCCGTGATGTAAGGCGAAACACCAAGTGCCAAAATTGAGCCGTTTGAAAGTGCGTCACCGGAAAGCATGTTCATAAGTCCAAAGAAGGTTGTGCCTCCTTGATTGCTGTCCTTAATTGCACCAGACAAATCAAAGCCGGGGCAAACCAAAGCGCAGCCAACTCTAAACAAAATCAAAAGTCCAAGTGTTATGAGAATTTTCTTTCTCAAATCTTTCACTTTAAAGGCATTAAACAGAGTTTTAAACATAGAATACTCCTCTCAAATTTTTGGGAATAAAAATGTTTTATTCGCCAAGGATAACCTTTCCACCTGCTTTCTCAATTTTTTCGATTGCAGTTTTTGTTGCCTTTTGTGCTTTAACGGTGAGAGGTTTTGTGATGTTGCCATCGCCCAAAACTTTCAAACCATAAGGTTGTCTTTTGCCAACAACTCTTGTTTCATACAAAAGTTCTTCGGTGATTTCTGTGTTTGCCTCAAAAATTTCAAGGTCTTTAACATTGACTGTTGAATACACTTTCTTAAAGTTTTTGTTGTTGAATCCGCGAATTGGAATTTTGCGAATCATTGGGATGTTTCCGCCTTCAAATCCAGCCTTAACACCGCCGCCGCTTCTTGCATTTTGACCCTTATGGCCCTTGCCAGAAGTTTTGCCAATTCCAGAGCCAGTTCCGCGACCAACTCTCACTTTTTTTGTGGTTGAACCTTCAGCAGGTTTCAAATTTTCAAGTCTCATATTTTCACCTCACTCCTCAACCACTTCAACGAGATGTGCAACATGGTGCAAACTTCCACGAACACTTTCGTTGTCTGGCAGAATTCTTGTTTGATTAAGTTTCTTAAAGCCAAGAGCCTCAATAATTTTCATTTGGTTTTTGTTGTAACCAATCGCGCTCTTAACCCAAGTCACTTTCAATGTTTTATCTTTTTTCATTGTCGCCCTCCCATTAAATTTCCTCAGGCTTCTTGCCACGACGTGCAGCAATTTCTTCTCTTGTTTTCAAAGAGAACAGCCCATTTAAGGTTGCTTTGACAACGTTGATGCTGTTGGTTGAGCCATGAATTTTTGTCACGATGTTTTTAACACCAGCAACTTCCAAAACAGCTCTGGCAGCACCACCGGCAATAACTCCATGACCAACAGGAGCTGGCAGCATGAGAATTTCGGTTGTGCCAAATTTGCCAACAATTTCATGAGGAATTGTGCCTTCAACAAGCGCAATTTTCTTCATATTTTTCTTTCCAGCAACAGATGCCTTATCAATGGCAATTGGCACTTCTCCAGCCTTTCCAATTCCCATTCCAACATTGCCTTTGCCGTCACCAATAACAACAAGTGCGGAGAAACGCATGGTGCGACCGCCCTTAACAACCTTGGTTACGCGTCTAACCTTAACAAGTCTTTTGTCAAGACCATCGTCTTCTTTCTTGACAGGTCTTTCACGACGATTGTTGTTTGGCTTATCTTCTCTTTTCTTTTTAATTTCTTCAGCCATTTTGTCCTCCTAAAATTTCAGCCCTGATGCTCTTGCACCATCAGCAACTGCTTGAACGCGGCCTGTGTAAAGATAACCACCTCTGTCAAAAACAACTTCTTTGATTTTCTTTTCAACCGCACGCTTTCCAGCAATTTCACCAACAATTCTTGCAGCTTCGGTTTTGGTTTTGCCAGCAACTTTTGCAGCAATTTCTTTTTCAAGAGTGGAAGCAGAAACAAGTGTCACACCCTTAGAGTCGTCAATCACTTGAACATAGATGTTGACAAGGCTTCTGTTGACACAGAATCTTGGTCTTTGTGCAGTTCCAACAACTGTTTTTCTAACTCTCTTGTGACGAATAACTCTGTCTTTGTTTTTATCTCTAACAGTAATCATTATCTTTCCTCCTACTTCTTGCCTTTGCCAGCAGCCTTACCAGCTTTTCTAACCAAGTGTTCACCGTCAACGTGAACACCATAGCCGTGATATGGCTCATAAGGTCTTTTTGTCCTGATGATGGCACAGAATTGTCCGACTTTTTGTTTGTCAATTCCGCTTACAAGAATTTCTGTAACGGAAGTGCATGTAACTTTCAAATCAGATGGAATTTCCACTTCAATTGGATGAGAATATCCAAGGTTTAAAACAAGTTTGTTTCCGCTCACTTGTGCCTTATAGCCGACACCAGCAATCACAACCTTCTTTTCCCAGCCTTTGGTTACGCCAACAACCATGTTGTTTGTAAGCGCTCTTGCAAGCCCTTGTTTTGCGTTGAACTCTGGCTTGTCAAAAGTGAAGTGAATTTCTCCGTTTTTAACTTCAGTTTTAATGTTTTTGTCAACGATTTCTTTAAGTGTTCCCTTTGGGCCACTGACTGTGATTTCGTCGCCATTTCTTTCAAAAGTGACGCCTGCTTCAAGTTTGATTGGTTTATTTCCTATTCTTGACATGTCCGCCCTCCTTACCATACATAAGCGAGAACTTCGCCACCAACATTCAAAGAACGTGCAACTTTGTCAGTTACAATGCCTTTGTTTGTTGAGATGATGGCAATTCCAAGCCCGCTTATAACTTTTGGAAGATTTTCTTTTTCAGAATAAATGCGAAGACCAGGTTTTGAAATTCTTTTCAAACCTTGGATGACACTTTGTCCTTCCTCGTCATATTTGATGGAAATTTCAATGTTCTTAAACTTTCCAGCGTCAACAAGTTTATATTCTGCAATGTAACCTTCTTCCAAAAGGATTTTTGTGATTTCTAATTTTTCCTTTGATGCAGGAATTTCAACAGTCTTGTGCTTTGCTGAGATTGCATTGCGAAGACGCGTCAACATATCTGCGATTGGGTCTGTAACAAACATAATTCCCTCCTTACCAACTTGACTTTTTCACGCCAGGAATTTCCCCGCGATTAGCCATTTCTCTGAAACAAATTCTGCAAATTCCGTACTTTCTCAGCACTGCGTGAGGTCTGCCACAGATGGAGCAACGGCTGTAGCCCCTTGATTTAAACTTAGGTTCTCTTTTTTGTTTTGCAATCAATGATTTTTTTGCCATAACTGTGTTCCTCCTTATCTAGCAAAAGGCAAGCCAAGTGCCTTCAAAAGTGCTTTTGCCTCTGCATCAGTTTTTGCAGTGGTAATAAAAGATACATCAAGCCCTCTAATTTTTTCAACCTTGTCATAAGAGATTTCTGGGAAGATGAGTTGCTCTTTGATGCCCATAGAATAGTTTCCACGGCCGTCAAAAGATTTGTCTGAAATTCCACGGAAGTCTCTCACTCTTGGAAGTGCAATGCCAACAAGTCTGTCAAAAAACTCATACATTCTTGTTCCACGAAGTGTAACCTTAGCGCCAATTTTCATTCCGGCTCTCACCTTAAAGTTGGAAATTGCCTTCTTGGCTTTGGTTGTGACAGGCTTCTGACCTGCAATCAAAGCAAGTTCGTCAACTGCAATGTTGAAGCTTTTTGAATTGTCTTTAACATCGCCAAGCCCCATATTGAGAACAATCTTAACAAGCTTTGGAGCTTCATTGACATTTTTATATCCAAATTCCTTAATAAGAGCAGGAACAACTTCTTCCTTATAACGCTTTGCTGTTTGGTTTTGTTCTTTCATTTGCAGCCTCCTTAAGCATCTTTCTTAGAAGTTTGTTTGTTCGACTTTTGTGTTGTGGACTTTTCTCCACTTGTTGTTTTTGTTGTTTTGCCAGCCGCAGATTTTGCAGCAGGCACAGCTGTCTTTTCAGTTGCCTTTGCAGGCGCTTTTTCTGTTTTGGCAGCAGTTTTCACTGTTTTTTCAGTGCTTTTTGCCACTTTTTCGGTGGTTTTTGCAGTTTTTGGTGCTGCAACTTCAACTTTTTCTTCCTTCACAGAAGATTCAGTTTTTGTCTTTTTTGCGTCCTTTTTGGTTGCCTTAACATATGCTTTGTCCAGGCTGACGCCGCATTTGCAAACTCTCACTTTTTTGCCGTCAATCACTTTGTGATAAACTCTGGTTGCTTTGCCGCAAGATGGGCAAACCACCATAACGTTTGAAGCATCAATAGGAGCGTTCATCTTAACTTTTGCACTTTTTTCTTGTTGGCTTCTTGCTTTTTTGTGTTTTGTCACAATGTTGATGCCTTCCACCAAAACTCGGTTGCTTTCTGGGAAAACTTCTTGCACTTTGCCAGTTTTTCCTTTATCTTTTCCGGCAATAACAACAACGTTGTCGCCTTTTTTAACTGTCATACTCATTTCGCTTTCTCCTTTTAAACAACTTCGGATGCCAGAGAGATGATTTTCATGAAGTTTTTGTCACGAAGCTCTCTTGCAACTGGTCCAAACACACGAGTGCCTTTTGGCTGTTTTTGATTGTCGATGATGACAGCTGCGTTGTCGTCAAAACGAATGTGTGAACCATCGTTTCTGTTCAAACCTTTTGTTGTTCTCACAACAACAGCCTTCACAACATCACCTTTCTTTACACTGCCGCCAGGAATTGCCTTTTTGACAGATGCAACAATAATGTCGCCAATGTTTCCACTTCTTCTGAAAGAACCGCCAAGAACTCTGATGCACATAAGTTCTTTTGCGCCTGTGTTATCAGCAACTTTAAGTCTTGTTTGAGGTTGTACCATAATTCACACCTTCCTTACTTAGCCTTTTCAACGATTTTAACAACTCTGTGATATTTGTCCTTTGAAATTGGGCGAGTTTCCATGATGAGGACTGTATCGCCAACTCCGCACTCATTGTTTTCATCGTGTGCTTTAAATTTCTTTGATTTCTTTACGACTTTTCCGATTTTTGGAGATTTAACTCTGTAAGTTACCGCAACAACGACAGTTTTGTCCATGCTGGCACTTACAACTTCGCCAGTTCTTGTGTTTCTCTTATTTCTTTCCATCGTTGTTTCCTCCGTTTGCTTTTTCTCTGATTGCAGTTTGCACTCTGGCAATTTCTTTTCTTACATTTCTGATTGCAAGAGGATTTGCCAAATTTCTTGTTGCGTGTGAAAAACGAAGATTAAAAAGTTCTGTTTTCAACTCTTTAAGTCTTGCGTCCAACTGTTCAAGATTGAGAGCTTTGATTTCTTCATTCTTCATTCTTCTCACCACCTTCTGTCTTTTCTTCTTTCTTCACAAATTTTGTTTTGCAAGGAAGTTTGTGTCCAGCAAGTCTGAGAGCTTCTCTGGCAATTTCTTCTGAAACGCCTTCAATTTCAAACAGCACTCTGCCTGGCTTTACAACTGCAACCCAAAATTCTGGGTTTCCCTTACCTGAACCCATTCTGGTTTCAGCAGGTTTCTTTGTGACAGGCTTGTCTGGGAAAATTTTAATCCAAACTTTTCCGCCTCTCTTGATGTAACGCGTCAGCGCAATACGAGCAGCCTCAATTTGATTTGACTTAATCCAGCATGGCTCGGTTGCAATGATGCCAAAGCTGCCATAGGCAAGAGTGTTGCCACGGGTTGCTTTGCCAGTCATTCTTCCACGCATCACCTTTCTTCTTTTCACTCTTTTAGGCATTAACATTGTTCTTTTCCTCCTTCATAGAGTTTTTAGACAAAATTTCGCCTTTATAAATCCAACATTTGATGCCAAGTTTTCCATAGTTTGTGTAAGCAGCTGTTTCTGCATAGTCAATATCAGCGCGGATTGTGTGAAGAGGCAAAGAGCCTTCCATATATTTTTCCGTTCTTCCAATGGTGTTTGCGCCGTCAATAACGCCGCTAACCTGCACTTTGCAGCCCTTTGCGCCTGCTTTCATAACTCTCTGAATGGCCTGCTTCAACGCTCTTCTCCAAGCAATGCGCTTTTCAAGTTGTTGAGCAATTGAATCTGCCACAAGGCGAGCATCAAGGTCTGGTTTTTTAACTTCTTTAACATTCAAAACAAGGTTCTTAACAGGGCGAACAATTTTGTTCAAATCCTTCTTAATTGCCTCAATTCCGGCACCTTTTTGGCCAATAATCATGCCCGGTTTGCCAGTGTGAATGTCAACTTCAAGTTTGTTTTCCGTTCTTTTAATTTCAACTTTTGAAACACCAGCGTTTGCATGTTTTTTGTTGAAATATGTTCTGATGTCATGGTCCTCTTTGAGGTTTGCGGCAAAATCTTGTTTGTTTGCATACCAAGTTGATTGCCAATCTTTATTGACACCAAGTCTAAGTCCATAAGGATTAACTTTCTGTCCCATTATTTTGCCTCCTTCAACTCGTCAAGGATAACTGTAATATGACAAGTTCTTTTCAATACTCTGTTGTCAACTCTGCCTCTTCCTCTAAACTTAACCCTTCTCATCATTGGGCCAGGAGTGGAGAAGCATTCTGCAACAACAAGGTTGTCAGATGAAAGCCCTTTGTTGTTTTCTGCGTTTGCAATGGCACTTTTAAGCACCTTCAAGCTTTCAGCTGCGCCAGCTTGTGGCATATATGAAAGAATTGCCACAGCTTCGTTTGCTTTTTTGCCTCTGATTTGGTCAAGCACAATTCTCACTTTTGAACTGCTCATGCGAATGCCCTTGGCAATCGCAAAAGGGCGTTTGTCAGCATTTGCTTTTCTTCTTTCTGCTTTTTGTTTAATTCTTGTAGCCATACTTCACCTCATTTCCTTTTTGCGGCTTGTTTTTGACCCGCGTGTCCTTTGAAGGTTCGAGTTAATGAAAATTCTCCAAGTTTATGACCAACCATGTCTGCAGTCACATAAACTGGGATGTGTTTCTTTCCGTTGTGAACAGCAAATGTGAAACCCACAAACTCAGGATAAATTGTTGACCTTCTTGACCAAGTTTTGATTGGCTTTTTAACGCCACTTTCTGCCATAGCCTCCACCTTTTTCATAAGTTTTGGGCTGACATAAGGCATTTTTCTTTCTTTACTCATCCTAAGCCTCCTAATTTACTCTCTTAACCATCAAACGGTTAGATTTGCTTTTCTTTTTTCTGGTTTTAAGTCCAAGAGCTGGCTTGCCCCAAGGTGTTTGAGGAGATGCCATACCAACTGGGCTCTTGCCTTCACCACCGCCGTGTGGGTGGTCGTTAGGGTTCATGACAACACCGCGAACGGTTGGACGAACACCCATATGTCTTTTTCTTCCAGCCTTGCCAAGGGAAACAAGTTCGTGGTCTTGATTTCCAACCGTGCCAAGTGTTGCACGACAAACAAGCAAAACCTTTCTCATTTCGCCTGAAGGCATTTTGAGGGTTGCATACTTTCCTTCTTTGGCTGCAAGCTGAATTTCAGCTCCGGCAGCGCGGGCAAGTTGCCCACCCTTCTTTGGCTCAAGTTCAACGTTGTGGATAAGTGAGCCAACAGGAATGTCAGAAAGTGGAAGGTTGTTTCCAACTTTAATTTCGGCGCCACTTCCGCTCATGACAATGTCGCCAACTTTAAGCCCAACAGGAGCGATGATATATCTTTTTTCACCATCTTTATAAGAAAGAAGTGCAATATATGATGTTCTGTTTGGGTCATATTCAATTGCAACAACTTTTGCAGGAACGCCATCTTTGTTGCGTTTGAAATCAATGATGCGATATTTTTTTCTATTACCGCCGCCCTGATGACGAACAGTAATTCTGCCCTGATTATTTCTTCCAGCGTGCTTTTTTCTTACAGCAAGAAGAGATTTTTCAGGCTTTTTGTCTGTCAATTCTTCAGTTGACAACTTTGAATAAGCTCTTCTTCCAGCTGTCACTGGTTTACTTTTCATAATAGCCATAATCTTCTCCTTTATGACAAACTTTCGAAGAATGCGATTGGCTTGGATTTTTCTGTCAATGTGACAACAGCTTTTTTGATGTCACTTGTTTTGCCAACAGTTCTTCCCTGTTTTGTGTTTTGAGATTTTTTGTGTCCTTTCACAATCAAAGTGTTAACCTTTGCCACTTCAACATTAAACATTGTTTCAACTGCCTGAGCAATTTCAACTTTGTTTGCATTTTTGTTGACAACAAAGCTGTATACCTTGTTTTGAACACCGCTTAAACCCTTCTCAGTTATGATTGGTTTGATGATGATTTCATTTGCTTCCATTACTCTGCTGCCTCCTCTAAGTATTTGATTGCTTCTTTTGTGAGAACAACATTCTTGTTTGCAACAACATCATAAGTGTTCAAAAGTTCAATTGAAACAATGTTGAGCCCCTGAATGTTTCTTACAGCCTTGATTTCAGCGTCGCCGTTGTTGGAGCCAACCACCAAAACCGAGCCAGCAAACTTAAATGCATCAAGGAAGTTTTTTGCATCCTTAGTTTTTGCAGAAGCAATTTCAAACTTGTCCAAAATAGTGATTTCTTTGTCTGCAAGCTTTTGGCTGAGTGCTGAAAGCAGCGCTGTTCTCTTTGCAACTTTGTTGACTTTCTTTGAAAAGTCTCTTGGCTTTGGAGCAAACACAACTCCACCGCCTGTGAAATGTGGGCCTTTTGTTGAGCCCTGTCTTGCCATGCCTGTGCCTTTTTGTCTGTGAGGCTTTGCAGCATGTCCTCTAACTTCACTTCTTGTCAATGTGCTTTTGTTGCCTTGTCTTTGATTGGCATTGTAAGCAACAATTGTCTGGTGAATGAGAGGTTCGTTATATTCCACACCGAAAATGTCGTCATTAAGTGCAATTGACCCAACTTCTTCGGCTTTCATATTGAAAACTTTAACCTTTGCCATTTTCTTTCTCCTTCTTAAGCCTTAACAGACTGTGTGATTGTGAGGATTGCCCCCTTATTTCCAGGAACATTGCCCTTAATCAAAAGCAAGTTTCTGTCAACATCGACTTTAACAATTTCCAAGTTTTGAATGGTCACTCTTTCGTTTCCGTATTGCCCAGCCATGTGTCTGTTTTTAAACACTCGAGATGGAGAAGAGTTTGCACCCATAGAACCCACTTCTCTGTGAACAGGGCCTGTGCCGTGAGTCATCTTAAGGCGATGTTGGTTCCATCTTTTGATGACACCAGAAAAACCATGTCCCTTTGTGATGCCCATAACATCAACTTTGTCACCACCAGCAAACACATCCGCCTTCACAACAGCGCCAACTTCCAACTCTCCGTCAAGAGCAAGTTCTCTCAGCACTTTACAAGGTTCTGTCTTTGCTTTGTCAAAAATTCCTTTTTCAGGTTTTGTGACATTTTTCTTTTTCTTGTCGAAGGCGCAAACATAAGTTTCATAGCCATCAACTTCTTTTGTTTTTTTCTGAACAACTGTCATTGGGCCAGCCTCAACAACAGTCACTGGAATAACCAAGCCGTCTTCGGTGAAGACTTGTGTCATGCCAAGTTTTTTACCTAAAATTGCTTTCACTTTTCTTCCCTCCCTTACAGCTTGATGTTAATCTCAACACCGGCAGGCAGCTCCAGCTTCATCAGCGCGTCAACAGCCTTGCTTGTTGGATTATAAATGTCAATAAGTCTTTTGTGGGTTTTGCTTTCAAATTGTTCTCTTGAATCTTTGTATTTGTGAGGAGAACGAATCACAGTCACCACTTCTTTGTCTGTTGGAAGTGGAATTGGCCCAGAAACCTTTGCTCCGTTTTTTGCTGCAGTGTCAATAATTCTTCTGCATGCTTCATCAATGAGTGTGTGTTCATAGGCTCTAAGTTTAATTCTCATTTTTTGTGTTGCCATATTTTATACCTCCTGTAACAACTCAACCAAAATGTTGCATTTTTTATTGCGGTGAAATATGTGTTTTAAAAAGCTTATTTTTGTTCCCACAAACAAAATCTCACTTCCGAACACGATGCCGCGTGTGTCATGCTGTTTGACTTAAAAAAATGTCATCTTGGGCGCTTCGACTCTTTTGTCCGAAACTTGGTCCACACAAATTTTCTGTCAACTGCTTGAATAAGTTGCAGTAACCTTGTGTTTCGTCCCTTAATGTACAGCATGCTTATTATATCACACCCCTTCTTTGATGTCAACGGTTTTCAAGCATTTTTTTTAAAAAGACAAAAATTTTTCAACGCCACTTTGGCATTGACAATCTGCGCGCAATATGCTATTATTAAATGAATTAAAACGAGGGTTAAAATGGATTACAGAGAATTTAACGAAGCAATAAAAAGCATTGCCACAACTTCCTTAGAGCTTAAGTATCAAGAGAGGCTTGCTGCTGCAAAATTGGCAAAAGCGCAAGAAAACTTAAGAAAAATTGAAGAAAAACGCACACATAACTACAACAATTTAACTTTGCTCAATCAAAAGGCCTATGAAGCTGGGCTTTTCAAATTCACCCTTGGCGATGTTTTGGATGAATACGTTGCAATGGGTTATGTCCAAAAGCAAGATGTCAAAATCAAAGTCATAATCATGGGCGGCTTGGACGGAACTTTTTCAAACACTCAGCAACTTTTTCAAGAAGCCAAGTCTTCAAAAAACCTGCAAGACAAACTTTCTAAAGGCTTACTCTTTTACATCACTTTCTTGAATGGCAACAAAGACATTTTCAGAGGGAGCTTTCAAATGATGCCGGATGACAAACTCTCTGATGGCTCACCAATCAAACAACATGTCTCAACACAAAAATCTGAAGAATATCACAACACCACTCATCTAATTTTTAAAGGCAACCCAAGAAACTTGATTGTAAACTTCAATCCGTCAGAGTTTCCATTTTGCATAAACGATTATGACATTCAAAATGTCACAAGAAACCTCATAAAAAACCAACAACAAACAAAAGAATTGTACACACCAGTGCCTGCAACTCAAAATAAAAATCGCGAACTCAACTCATAAACAAAAAAAGTGTGAAAAACTCACACTTTTTTTGTTTGTTCCTTATCATGTTTATCAAAACAATTTGTTCGCATTATATCAACCAAATTTATATCAATATTTCCGCCAACAGCATGAACACTGTCAGCAGGAATTTTTGAAGCCGCACATCCAAAGCATTTAAAGTTTATACTCCCATAAATTCTTTCAATAGAATTGTCAACCGCAATATTTGAAGACACCAAATCTCCAACAATATATTTTATATCTTTGCCATTGCCGTTGTATTTACCAACAAACACTTCGCGTGTTGAGCAATTCAAAAATTTTGCAACCATAGGCTTCAACATAGGCTTTAAAAGAAGTTCGCGTTTGATTATAGGATAATAAATTGCACCACTTGAATAGATTTTTTGATAATTCTTGCAATGAAGGTCATAACCATTGTAGGCAATATCTTTCACAAGTTGTTCAGCATCAATGCTGTCATATTTTCTAGAGTCATATAACTTGCAATACTCTCTAAGCCTTGAAATCCAATCAATCTGTTTTTGCCAATCGCTTGCCAACCCCAAAGTTGAATTCTTCTCCAAAAAATCGTTTGCCTGCCCACAATATTCTCCAGAGATATTCAGTTCAAAACCGTCAGCAACCCCACGCATATTTTTTACGCAGTTATGCCTTATGTCACATACAATTTGAAGTTTATCAGAATTGTCTACAAACAAAAACATTTCTCCCTTTGCCAAATAGCTTTTAACTTTATCAAGCCTGTTTAAACATAAGACAGTGTTTTGGCAATATTTATATATTGCCTTACAATTATTTTCAAATTCTTATGGTTCGTCAACTTTTGACGGGAAAGCAATCCATTTTCCTTCGCCAAATGTGTCGAGTTTGTTTAAATCAATCATATATATGATTTTATACCAAAAGCCTCGTTATGTCAATAGGGCATTCAAAACATTTTAATTTACAAAGTTGGCCTGACACGCCCCTTCAAAGGCATTCTTCAACCTTGTGGTTTATTCCTCGCTTCGCTCGTTACGCATGCGACCAGCCACGTGGCTGTTAAGCTTGCCAGAGGCAAGCCCGCATCACTTTTGTGATGCGCCACAAGGTCAGCCGCAATAAAAAAAACAAGCCTTCGCCCGTTTTTCATTTGGCTCCGGAGATAGGATTCGTCCCAGGTTGACTTTTCCAAAAAGTCAACCGCCAACCCACGAACACCCTCGTGCCTATGGGTTGAGCCTACGACCTTGTGGTTTATTCCTCGCTTCGCTCGTTACGCATGCGACCAGCCACGTGGCTGTTAAGCTTGCCAGAGGCAAGCCCGCATCACTTTTGTGATGCGCCACAAGGTCAGCCGCAATAAAAAAAACAAGCCTTCGCCCGTTTTTCATTTGGCTCCGGAGATAGGATTCGAACCTACGACCTTGTGGTTAACAGCCACCTGCTCCACCGCTGAGCTACTCCGGAATATATTAAGTTACTGCAATATTTTATCAAATTGAAAGGCTTATGTCAATAAAAAATTGAAAAATTTTCAAAATTGTTAAAATTTATGCCAAATAATATGTTATACTGACATCAACAGGAGGAAGAAAAAATGTTTTCTCTCATTGTAGCATATGACAAAAACCATTGCATTGGTGCAAAAGGCAAGATGGCATGGCACATCCCCGGCGAGCTTAAGCGCTTCAAACAGCTGACAACAGGTCACACCATTGTCATGGGCTGGAACACTTTTGCCGGGTTAAAGGAAGAGCTTCCAAATCGAAAAACCATATTAATCAGCAGAAATCACATAAGACACACCCAAAACTGCATCTCCACGCCAGACTTTCAAGAATTTCTGAATGCGCACAAAAACACCAAAGAGGAGATTTTCATTGTGGGCGGCGCACAGATATATCAGCAAGCCTTGCCATATGTCAAAAAGTTTTACATCACAGAAATTGATATGCAAGTGCAAAACGGTGATGTTTATTTTCCAAAACTAGACTTCTCTGATATGCAAAAAACTTATGAAGAAAAAGTGAACGGCGAAATTCCATACACATATTTCACCTACGAACGCACAAAAACCAAAGAAAAATAAAAAATCTGCAATCGCAGATTTTTTTTAGTTTTCTTCTCATCGCACAAAACTAAAAGCCAAACGCTTTCAAAATTTTTCTTACAACGCGTTTGTTTTTTAAAATAACGCATTTTTTCTTGCCGCCTTCTGTGGAAACCAACTCGAGATAAGACCCCCACAAAAATCCGCCAATCTTAAGCGACTTAATCTTTGCTTTGTGCATTGCGTACATATTGTTGTAATAAATTTGCGTGGTTCCAATAGGCACAAACACAAGGTCATCCCCTGCTTTTGCAATGGAATATCTCCAGCTGTTCACTCCAACAAGTCCGCCATTGAAATTGTTGCCTTTATCCAGCTTTCCAAAAGCAATCATGCCATCGTCTGCAAAGTTTTTTGCAACCAACTCTGCACAAATTTGTTTGTAACTCAACCTTCCCTTCATCCGTACCCTCCTTAAATTCGACATCTCATAACAATCATATCAAATTTCAAATGCTTTGTCAATAGCAATTTTGAGAAAAGAAAAGGACATAACTTCAATGCTATGCCTTAATTTTCAATCCTCAAGCCCCAAGAGATATGATGATAGCGCACATTTAGGCAATTTGCAATCTTGAATAATGTTCTATTGCTGACATTATTATATCCATCCAAAATTTTGTTGAGAAGTTGCAAACTTATTTTGCATATAGCTCATGAGCCTACTTTGATGCTGACGCGGAGCACGAACTTGCTCGCAAGAGTGAGTGCGACAAAGTCATGTTAAAATTCAACGCAAAAATATAAAAGAAAAAACCCACCTCATGCGGTGAGTTTTAACATTAACCAGCAGTGGGGTTAGAGACACAAAGTGCCTCGCCAGCCACGAACACTCTCGCGCTCTGGCTGTTTTTCTCGGGCCAACGGCATCGGGAAAATGTTTTGCAAAGCAAAACGCACACAGAGTGTGCAGAATACTGCTGGATTTTTAAAAGAAAAAAGCACCCTCATGCGGATGCTTCCATCATTAACCAGCAGTGGGGTTAGAGACACAAAGTGCCTCGCCAGCCACGAACACTCTCGCGCTCTGGCTGTTTTTCTCGGGCCAACGGCATCGGGAAAATGTTTTGCAAAGCAAAACGCACACAGAGTGTGCAGAATACTGCTGGATTTTTAAAAGAAAAAAGCACCCTCATGCGGATGCTTCCATCATTAACCAGCAGTGTTCTATTTTCCCGGGCCGTCGCCAGCCAAGTATTTTCGACGATGAGAAGCTTAACTTCTGTGTTCGGGATGGGAACAGGTGGACCTTCTCTCTATCTCCACTGGTTATGGTATAATTTCAACTGGCTTACGCCGATTGGAATTAACAATATAATTGAATATTGCCCTTTAAAAAGAAAGGAGGATAGGATAATAGACAATATTCAATCAGAGAACAAGTCCTCTGACAACTACACACTTTAGAAAGAAGCTTAAAATACTTTAAATCCGTGATTAAGCCCTCGACCTATTAGTATCGCTCAGCTGAACACATTCAATATCTGTGCTTACACATGCGACCTATCAACCTTATAGTCTGTAAGGGGTCTTACTAACTTATGTTATGGGATATCTCATCTTGAGGCAAGTTTCACGCTTAGATGCTTTCAGCGTTTATCTCAACCGCACATAGCTACCCAGCTGTGCCACTGGCGTGACAACTGGTGCACCATCGGTGCGTTCACTCCGGTCCTCTCGTACTAGGAGCAAGCCCTCTCAAATATCCTACGCCCACGATAGATAGGGACCGAACTGTCTCACGACGTTCTGAACCCAGC
>CAMRSX010000004.1 GCA_947053595.1 uncultured Clostridia bacterium | reverse complement strand
TTTCAAATTTCTTTAAAAAATTAATTTACAAAATTAAATATTATTTTTTTTATCAAATAATATTTTTTTTAATTAAATAAATTTAATTTTTATTATTTTTTATAAAATATGAATTATAAATCATATTCATTAATGCATAGTTTTTTTGATGATGGTTGAAGCTGTCCAGCTTGTCTATGTACATTAATTCTTCTTCAAATTTGTTGTGCATATTCATTTCCTCCATTCAATAAAATATTGCATTTGATATTTTCTGGTGCACTTCAGAAGATAAGAAACACGAAAATATTATAGCAAAGTGCTCGACAAAAATCCAATAATTTGTCCAATATTTTACAAAATCTCCTTTGTTATTTTATCCGCTTTTGTCGAATTTGTTCAACAAAATTAATTGACAAAAAATTAAGCAAAAAATTGCTGATAAATTTTTTTAAGGATGGCTTTGTTCAAAAACCTTGTGAGGGGTTTGCAAAAATTTTGTGTCATCCTTTTTTGACATCTTCTTTTTTGACGTTTAAACTTTTTTGAGATTTTGTCATACATAACTTTTGAATAAGGAGAAATTATGGCAAACGAAATTTATTACATAGGTGGAAATGACGAACATGGCATCACTCCGCCAACCCCCGGAAAAAGAACTCCCGTTGTGCCGGGGCTGAACAGACAGATTTATGAAAACGAATTTAACAACGCAGCAAAAAACTATTTTCTTGAGGCGTGCATGCGCAACGGCTTTTCAACCTATGATGTGAAGCCGGAAGACTATGATGTTTCAATTTCTGAGCGTGTGAGAAGAATCAATCGCCAAAACTTGACTGCACTCGTAACCTTTGCTTACAACGCTTATGGCACAAGTTTTGGCAACGCATCTGGCGTGGAAGTGTTTTATTCGCTGTCCAACCAAAAGGTTGCGCAAAGCCGCACGCTGGCAAATGATGTTTATTCTCGCATTGTTCAAGGCACTCCTCAAACGGGAAGAGGGGTGAAAACTTTGGATGTGGGCGTGCTTTCTTCTGTGAACTGCGCATCCACACTGATTGAGGCCGGCTTTATGACAAACCTGCGCGAAGCCCGTCTTATGATTAATCCGCTGTTTCAAATTGAGGTGGGCGAAGAGGCTTGCCAAGGCGTTTGTGATTTTGTTGGGGTGGAATATTTGCCTCGCAACAACCTGACAAACTATCCGCTTTTGAGGCGAGGAGCAAACAATAACTTTGTGTTTTTGCTGCAGTTTATTTTAAATCGCTATGGCGCAAACCTTGCTGTGGATGGAATTTTTGGAGCCGGCACCGAGGCAGCTGTGCGCGCTTTTCAGCAGCGTAATGGGCTGACTGTGGATGGTGTGGTTGGCAATAACACATGGAAAACACTGCTTTTCTTGCCACCATATCCAACATTGAGGCAAGGCAACAGCGGCGTGTATGTGGCATTTTTGCAGCGCATGCTGGAAAGCAACCTTGTGCCTATGGGCGGAATTGACGGCGTGTTTGGCTCAAGAACAGCCAATGCGGTGCGCACATTCCAGCAAAACAACAACCTTGCTGTGGATGGCATTGTGGGTCCACGCACTTGGAACGCACTTACAACCTAAAAAAACAACAGCACAAAACATACTGTAAGAAAATTTTTGGTCATGCGAATGATGCAAAAAAAATTAAGGAATTAAATTTGAAAGAAGCGAAAAAGAAGAGGATGATAAGCCAAAACTTTTTTCGCTTTTTTTAGTTTTAAATTTTCTTTCAACCCTTTTTTTTCAACCTTCTTTCAACTTTATTTAAAGCTGTTTTTTGGGGGTTATAGCACTTCTTTTGTTGGCTTGTTTTTCAAACTTGTGTTTTTTAGAACAATTCCACTGATTGTGGAGTTAAAAAGTTTAAAAAATATTAAACTATTATGATATAATGATGCATATAAAAGGAGGCAGTTATGGATGTTTCAAACATTGGCAACATAATCAGACAGCAACGACAAAAGCTGAAGCTTTCGCAAAAAGAGTTGGCAAAACTGCTTAATGTTTCTGCTCAGCTGATAAGCAAGTGGGAAACAGGAGAAAGCGTGCCATCGCTTGAATATGTTGAGGCGCTTTGCAAGGCTTTAAACCTCACTTCCCTTCAACTGCTGGGGGAACCAGCTGAAGAAAAACTCGCTGAAGAAAAGCAAAGTGAGAAAACCCCTTTAAGCCACCGCAAGCTCTTTAAGAATTTGCTTATTTCTTTGGGGGCTTTTGTTGGGGCAGCGTTTGTGGCGGGTTTTGCCTTGCTTTTGCATTTTTGCATCATTCCGGCTGCCACTCGAACAAGAAGTTTGCAAGCAGTGGAGCAAAGCGTCTCTGCGGCGCTGGATGACGGCTTTTATAATGTTCTGTTTGTCAGCAAGTTGGACGGACAGACAGAGGAAGAAATTTCCTTTCAGGGCTATTTTGACGCTTCTGGCAACATCCGCGCAAAATATGTGCGCTCCAGCCATGGGCTGCCTTCTGAAAGCGAGGTGATTGCAGACAACATTCGCTCACGCGGTGCGTTTAAGTTTGATTATGCCAAACCTGTCCAAATTGTCACCTTGCTTGATTTGTTTGAAAGCCAGCTTTCCCACCTTGAAGATGACAACCTTTTGAAGGTTGAAGACATTAAATACATTCGAAAAACTTCCAACGGCTTTTATTTTGAATTGAGCCAAACCTTCCTCACAAACAGCTTTACGCCTGCCGAGCTTAAGAACATCAAGCTTGGAAAAGTTTTTGGAAACATATTGATTGAAAACGGCGCCTTCAAAAACATGTCGGTTGCAACAAAGATTAAAAACAAACTTGACGGCGAAGTTTTTGAAATTGAAACCGCTTGCCACTTTTTGGACGAAAAGCCAATAATTGAACACGAGGGCCTTTCTCAAAAAATTTGGAGCTTGCCTGCGCAAAACCTGTCGGACGACCAGTTTTTGAGCAACTTTTCCTCAAACGCTGCAGAGAAACTGACCGAAACCTCCACAGCGGCAAGGCTGTTTGAAGAGCAAATTTTTGAAAACGGCAATCAGCTTTGCTTGATTTCAGAAGATGAAATCACTTATTTAAACCCACAAACTCTGGAAAAAACGGATGCTTTGCAGTTTGATGAAAAAAGCAAGGTTGTGGACGGATTGACCTATCGAAACGGCTATATATATTCCGTATCTGGCGAAACATTAAGCCTTTACAACGCCGACCTTACGCTTGACAAAACCATTGCTCTGAAAACTTTTAAGGACAGCGACAATGCTGGCTCTGGGCTGGACAGCGTGTATGTGGTGGACGGAAAGGTGTTCTATTCATATAAGCGCTCTTCGTTTTGGTTCAGATTTTCGTGCTGCAACATTGCAACAGGCGCATGTGAACTTATTGAGCAGTTCAATTTTTATCAGTCCTGGCTGTCAATCAACTTCAATGGCAACTTTGCTTATTGGAACGCCACTGAATACTCCGACCGCGGCAACTATGGCTATGTTTACAACCTTCAAACAAAAAAACAAGTGCGAAAAAGCAGTTATTTCATCCGCTACACCGACAAGAAGGGAAACTCTTATCTCACAAAAGATGAATATAGTTATGACCTATATTTCAACAACCCTTCCAACAAACTGGAAAAAACTGGGAAATTTAAAGAGGCTGGCAACTTTGTGTTGGTGAATTATTACAATCAAACTTGGTTTAAGTATGCCGACGGCGTTTTGATTGAAACCATCAGACCTGTGAAAAACAATCAGACCTTTCAGTTTGGAGACTTTTCTTACACAGTAGGCGAGGGCAGCCTTCAAAATACGCAAACGCAAACAAGCACTGCCATTGGGAAGGTTGCGCTGGCAGAGCAAACCTTTAGCAACATGAAAATTGTGGGGCATTTTGACAACAAGCTTCTGGTGGCAGCTTATCTGTCTAAGTATGACAAAACTGCCAGCCGTCTTTTATATTACAACCCAGACGATTTGACAAAGCCTGTGCAATTTGTTTGTGTGCAAGATGTTTTGACGGTCAACTTGCCCGACAGCACCCTTGTTTTGATTAAGCAAGCGCAAGGCACAAATTGCTTCTTCATTGCGCACCAATAGAAAGCAAAAAAAAGGAGATGAAAACTCATCTCTTTTTTTTAGATGTCTTTTCTGCGATAGTCCACAACTTCAACGCCGCCGTCCTTTTTGTTTTTTCGCTTTTCGTCAAACGAAATCCACTTGCGGACAATCAGGGTTGTGAGAGGGGTGAGCGCCATCATAACCAGCTGCCCAACAATCAGATATATTGCAAACAAACTGGTGTAAGTGAATGTGAAGATGCCATATATGACTGGCATGATGACATACATTGCCCAAGACTGCTTTTGCGCTGGCTGATTTTTGTTTTGCATAAGCTTGTTTGAAAGCCACAATGACAAGAAGCAAATCACCACTGCCAAGATTGTGAGAATGTAATATCCATTCTTTTGCTTTTTGATGTTTTCCAGTTGAGCGTTCCCATCCACCACACAATCAAAAATTTTCTCTTCAAACTTGAACTCTTCTTCTTCGGTCTTTTCTTCTTCGGAATAATATCTTGACAAATATGCCACTATTTCTTTTTTGGAGAACATTGGGCTGGTTGGTGATTCGGATTTATATATGTTTTTAATCCAAAGGAAACCCTCTTTGCTGGCTTCAAAATATGTTCTCACTGCGTCTTCTGCGGCTGTTTGCAGCGCAGCGCTGTATTTGGTTGGAGCATAAGCGTTTTCCGTCACTTCCGCGTCTTCTTGTGGAGGCGCTGGCTTGATGACATAAGTTTCAAGCAAACTGTAAACCGCTTCGTTGGATTCTGCCAATTTTGGGTCATAAGCCACTTGTCCAATTTCGCTGTAAGTTTCTTCTGCGGCTTTTCCAAGTTTTAAGTTCATAACCGGATTGCCATCTTTGTCTGTGGTCAGTTCCACCAGCAGTTTGTCGCCCTCTTCAAAGCCAGCAACATCCAGCGCAGTGGAGTTGGTGTTGATGTTGATGACGTTGGCATAGATGTTTTTCATCTCTTGATATTGCGATGCAATGTTGAAGCTGGCAACGGCTTGCAGCGAGTTCCAAAGTGTCAAAAACACAGTGAGTTGAAGTGCCATGGCAACCAGCATTGGAATGCAACTGCCCATCATGCTGAATTGATATTTTTTATATACATCAGAAGTTTTCTTTTGCATCAGCTGAGGGTCGTTGGCATATTTGGTTTTGATTGCATCCAACTCTGGTTTCATTTTGGCGTTGATTTCGCTGTTTTTCATGTTTACTTTTTTGCTGATGATGTCAACCAGCGAAAACACAACTCTCACAAGAATCGCAATGACAATCACGGCCAAAATGTATGTGCCCATGCCATTTTTGAAAGTGTTTAAGATGCTTTGCCAAAAGCCCTTGGGCGGATTTAATGTCACAAGCAAGGTGTTTACAAAATCCATAGATTATCTCCTTTGATGTTGATTGGAACGGGGTCATAGCCTCGCTTTTTTTGCCACGGAACGCACCTTGCCAGCCTTTTCAAGCCCAGCCACACGCCCTTAAAAAAGCCAAACTCCAAAACTGCACCAATCATGAAGTTGGAGCAGGTGGGATGAAACAAACAGCAGTGCGGAAGCAGCGGCGAAATGCAAAATTTATAAAAATAAACGGGCAGCAAACAAATTTTTTTAAGAATGTTTTTTCTTTTCATATTTTTCAAACAGTTTTTCCAATTCTTTTTTCAGTTGTGCAAACTCCAGCAAAGTGGCGTTTTCTTTTGCCAAAAGCACATAATTACAAAAAGAAGGAATGTCCATGTTTCTCACAATTTCACGCATCCTTCTTTTCAATTTGTTTCTTTTGTTTGCTTTGCCAAGCTTTTTGCTTATTGAAAAGCCAATTTTATACCCTTCAAATTTGCTTTTGACAACAAACAGAGTGAAGTTTTCGCTGTGAACTCTTTCACCCTTTTTGTAAATAAACTTAAATTGGCTGTTTTTGCTTAGTCTGTGATTCATAAAAAAACCTTAAGCAGAGATGTGTTTTCTGCCTCTGTTTCTTCTTCTTTGCAAAACGTTTCTTCCGCCTTTGGTTTTCATGCGTTGTCTAAAACCATGCACTTTTTGTCTTTTTCTTTTCTTAGGTTGATATGTTCTTTTCATTTTTTTCTCCTTATCTTGCCCATGTTGTCATGTTAGGGTCAAAGTTTTACTTGTCTATTATAATTTAAAAATTTGATTTTGTCAACTCATTATTATTAATTGTTGCAGATAATTTTTCATAATTTGCCGTGCGCAGCAAAGCGAAAAAGCAGTTTATTTGTCAAACACCAAGCGCCGCGGCTTTTTGCAACAGTTTTTTGTTTGCATATTGACAGAAGGCAAAGCGTCGTGATATAATGATTCTCACTTAAGGAGAAAAATGATGAAAATTAAAGTGACTGCCATTGACGACGAACAAGCCATTGAAGCTTTGCAAGCAACATTGGAAGACAGCTGCGCAAAAAAATCCAGAAGAGAAAGTGTCAAGCGCTTGAGAAGGGCAAATGGAAAATTGAAAACTCATTATGTTGGAAAACTCGCCACCGATGTAAAAAAATTTTCAGAGTTCAGACACAATCGGAAAAAGAATGATTGCGAAACTCGTTCCCACATCAAAAGAAAAGAAAGCCGCTGTGCGGCAACATTCAGGGATGCAATGATTCCTCACGAGGGCTGCTTTAAATCAAGGTCAAGAGGCAATGAAATCAAACTTCCCCTTGGAGAAAACTAGGCATCAAACAGGCACCACACTTTTGGTGTCTGTTTTTTTTAAAAGAGGTCGAAAAAAATATAAAAAAATTGAAAATTGGGTATTGACAGTGAAAAACTTTGGTGTTATAATGCGCTTATCAAAGGAGAAAGAATATGAACGAAAACATCATCAAAGGCCAACACATTGTTCAAAGAATTATAATTGGAACAGTTGCAGAAGTGATTGGCGCAAAGCCAAACGCTGAAGAAAGAAGAAAGCTGATGGCAACTGAAATTCAAGAAGAAACTTTTGAAGAAAAAGGCAGACTTGTCAGCCAAAGAGAAAAAATTGCGGCTCCAACTTTTGCAAGCAGAAAAGCTTTGAAAGAAATGGTGACAGGAAAGGCAATCAAAATCAATCATAAAAAATATATGAAAGCTCTTGCTGAATTTAACGCAGCAGTTGAAGCATTGATTGCATTTAAGCCAGAAGTAAACGAAAGCAAAGAAGAAGTTGCAAAAAGGCTGGAAGAGGCAAAAAGCGTTTTGAGAAGCACAGCAGACAGAGCAATCACTTACAGCAAAAGACAACCATTTTCAAAAACTTCAAAAAATGCGCCTGCAAAAATTGCCATTTCAAAAGGCATCAAAAACATCAAGGGATATAACCATGTTGCACTTAACTCTTGGGTTGACGACAGCGCTTTGTATGAAGAAGTGAAAGCCAAAGGTTTTCCAAGCTTTGTGCGTGTGGCTGTCACTGGTCCTAAAGGACTTAAGGTTGCCACAGTTGAACTTCCAGAAGGCACATCCAACGAAGTTATTGCAGTTGTTTCAAACAACACCGACTACAGACCAGCTGTCAACCAAATCAACAACGAACAGCTTATGCGCGCTGGTTTGTGCAAATAACAAAATCAACAAAAAACACCAGTCTGATTTTGATTGGTGTTTTTTTTTGCGGCGTTGCCGCTTTTTATTTTTTTTGCAATGTTTTTTTGTTGCTGTCAATTTTACTTTAATTCCTTTAAAATTCCATGCGTGGCTTACCGCTTACCCAATCATGCGCACTGGCAAAATGAGATATAAAAACTCATCTCCGTCCACTGGAACAATCACGCAAGGGTTGGCAGGGGCGTTGAAGCAAATCTTGACAAACTCGTCGCTGTTGGCTTTAAGGTTTTCTATGAAATATCTGGCATTAAAGGCGATTAGAAGCTCTTTTCCAGTGGTGTTGACAGGAACATTCTCCTTCACATTTCCAAGCTCAGAATTGGAAGTTATGCACAGATTCTTTTCTTTCACATCAAACTTCACGCAGTTGCCTTGTCCCACTTTGGAAAGCAGCGACGCTCTTTCCAGCGCGTCCTCAAACTGAGCCTTGTTAACAATGCACACGGTGCCATAGTTGGCAGCGATGATTTGCTTATAGTTGACAAAATCTCCTTCCAAAAGGCGGGTTGTCAGCTTTGTGCCGCCAAAATCCACCATCAGGGTGCTTTTGTCCACATACACATTGATGACGTCGTCAGAATCGTCCAACAAACGAGAAATTTCATTTAAGCTTTTGGCAGGAATGACAATGCTCATCACCAGTGAAGAGGTGATGTTTTTCTTCACCTTTGCCAAGCGATATCCGTCCAGCGCAATGGCGTTCAGCGTGGTTTTGTCGATGTCAAACAGCACTCCCTTCAAGATTGGACGGCTGTCATCCACAGCAACAGAGAAGATGGTTTTGTTGATGATGGTTTTCAGGTCTTTCTTTGAAATGCCAAAATAGTCCAAACTTTCCAGTTTTTTGAAGGATGGATATTCCAGCACATTATAGCAAGAGATGATGGTTTGGCTGTCGTCATATTTAATCAGCATCTGATTTTTTTCGTTCACTTCCAGCTCAATCATTTCGTTTGTCAGTTTTTTGACAAACTCGGTGATGAACTTGCCCGGAACAACTGCTTCGCCTTCTTCTTTGATGTTGGCCTTGATTTTCTTTTCAATGGAAAGCTCGGTGTCGGTGGCGCAAAGGGTGAGGGTGTCATCCTCTGCAACAATTTTAATTCCTTCCAAAATTGGGTTTGTAACTTTGTTTGAGATGGCTTTGCTTACGCTTAAGAAGGCATCTGAGAGTTCAATTCCGTGGCAACTTACTAACATAATTTTTCTCCTTTTTCTCTATGAAGATATTATAACACAACTCAAGGAATATTTCAAACAATTATGTTAAAATTTGAGAAATTTTGAAGGATTTTTTTTTGTGCTTGGGCGCCCTCTATTAAGTTTTTTATTCTATTTTTTATGTAATAATACTCATAATAAGGGGCTGTGGAATTGTGCATAACTTTCAAAAAATTGGCTGAAAGCGGAAGATGTTGTGCTTTTGGGAAGGTAATTGCTCTGTATGTTGTGTGAGGGGAGAGACGGATGTTGTGGATAAGGTTGTGGACAAGTGTGGCAAGGTTGTCCACATGCACAAGAAAAATGTTGATAACTTAAAAAGCCTATGGCAAAATTGTTGTCATAGGCTTTTTTTGATTTCGTTTACAAGAGTTTGAGTTTTCTTGTTGAACTTGATTTCTTCAGTGATTTTGTCCCTTGAGTGCATGATTGTGGTGTGGTCTCTTCCGCCAAACAGCTTGCCAATGTTGACAAGTGGAAGGTTTAGGATTTCGCTGATGAGATATATGGCAATCATTCTTGGTTCCACAATCTCTTTATTTTTCTTCTTGCCCACAATGTCGTTGTAAGAAATGTTGAAATAGTCACACACCACCGAGATGATTTTGTCAGGAGAAAGCTCGTTTTTGTGCTCTTCTTTCTGATTTGTGAAGATGTCTTCCACTTCTTCCATGGTGGCAACTTTCTTTCCAGAGAGGGTTGCCAAGAAGTAAACTTCACTCAGCTTTCCTTCCAGCTCTCTGATGTTGGTGTCAACTTGCTCGGCAATATAGTTAATCACCTCATCTTCTGCATAATATTTTTCCAGCTGACTCTTTTTGTGAAGGATGGCAATTCGGGTTTCGATGTCTGGCTGCTGAATGTCATGAATCAGCCCCATCGAAAAGCGAGAGCGCAGCCTTTCTTCCAGTGTGGCAATTTCTTTTGGTGGGCGGTCAGAACAGATGATGACTTGCTTGTTGGAAAGCATAAGCTCGTTGAAAGTGTTGAAAAACTCTTCTTGCGTTTCTTTTTTGTTGGAGATGCCCTGAATGTCATCCACCATCAGCACGTCCAGCTTGCGATATTTTCCCCTAAACTCCATGATTGCCTTGTTTTTTGTGGGAGAATATAAAGAGGAGATATAGTCGTTGGTGAACTGCTCGCAGGTTACATACATGATTTTCAAATCGGGAGAAAATTGGCGGAGATAGTTGCCAATGGAGTGCAACAGGTGAGTTTTTCCCAGCCCCACGCCGCCATAGATGAACAGCGGATTATACCTTTTTCCTGGGTTTTCCGCAACGGTGCGTGCAGCCGCATAAACAAACTGATTGCTTTTTCCCACCACAAAGTTGTCAAAGGTGAACTTTTCCACAAAAGGGTTTTTCTCTTCGTTGGCAGACACATTTTTTTCTTCCACTTTGTTGTTTTTGAGATACTCAATCTCTTCATTTTGGTCCAGCACCACAATTTTGAAGGGCTTGCCCACCACTTCAAAGCAGCAGTCGCCAATTTTGTCGATGAAGTTGCGCAAAATTTGATTTTTTGCAGAAACCGATTGTGCAGCAAGAATGAGGTTGTCTTTTTCGTCAATTTCAATTGGCTTGATGGTTTTAATCCAAAGCATATATGAAACGGACGACACCCTAAGTTCAAGCTTCTCCAAAATTTGTTGCCATAAAACAGAAATTTCTTGCATCATTTTCTCCCATTAAAAAAAACCAAAGTGGCTTTCATGGAAAAATTATAAAATAAAACAAAATAAATTGTCAAGCAACTTTGAAATGTTTAAAATTTGTGTTAAAATATAAGGGTGAAAATTAAATCGCTTAAAATCAAAAATTTCAGAAACTATACTTCTGCAGAGGTGGACTTTGACGAGAAGGTGAATGTCTTCATTGGCAAAAATGCCCAAGGAAAGACAAACTTGCTTGAAAGCATTTTTCTTGCCGCCATTGGAAAAAGTTTCAAGGTGTGCAAAGACAAAGAGATGATTAATTGGCAAAGCGACTTTTCTTCCATTCAGCTTTTGGTGCAAAAGAAATATCGGGATGTGAAAATTGACATCAAACTTTCCAAGGCAAAGAAAAAGAGCGTCTGCATAAACGACATTCCAATCAAAAAAATTGCCGAGCTTATTGGCGAAGTTAACATTGTGTTTTTTTCTCCGGGGGAGATGAGGCTGGTGCGTGAAAGCCCAGAAGAACGCCGAAAGTTTATGGACATTGACATCTGTCAAAACAACAAAAGATATTTTTATCAGCTTTCAAGATATGAGCGCATTTTGGCAAACCGAAACAAGCTTCTCAAAACCAGCAAAACGCTTGACAGCCTGAAAGAAACTGTGGACATTTGGGACAGAGCGCTGATTTCTTCCGCAAAATTTTTGGCGTTTGAAAGAAACAACTTCATTTCGCAAATTTTGCCATTTTCGCAGAAGGCTCACAGCTTTTTAAGCGGCGGAAAGGAAGAACTTTTGCTGGCTTATAAGTGCGGATGCGGCGTGACTTTGGATGAAGCTTTTGAAAAAAACATGGACAAGCTTTTGAAGAAAAATTTGGAAAAAGATTTTCGTCTTGGCTTCACCACCCTTGGAGTGCATAGGGACGACATCGACATCTTCTTAAATGGCGTGGAAGTGAAAAACTTTGGCTCGCAAGGTCAGCAGCGCACTGTTGCCCTTTCCTTAAAACTGGCAGAGCTGGAAAACATGAAACAAATTTCGGGGGAATATCCCATCCTTCTGCTGGATGATGTGTTCTCAGAGCTTGACACCGAAAGGCAAAAGCGGCTTTTGAAGTTTGTTGGACGCACGCAAACGTTCATCACCTGCACAGACGAAAGGCAGCTTGATGGCAAACTTTTCAATGTTGTGGACGGAAAAATTTGCTGAATTTTGTCGATTGGCAAAAAAGGGCAAGCGGGGGCAGGTGAAGGGCAGCAAAATTTCTTGCTAAAAAATGCAAGTTGATGTAAAATAAAAACATAAATAACAAAGCAAATTCACATAAGTTAAAGGGGTTTTGATTATGACAACAATTTTTCTTTGGGCAAGCATTGGAGTTTTCTTGCTTTTTGTGCTGTTTGGCTTTCTTGCCGGAGCAGTGACAGGGTGGAAGAGGTCGGCTCTTCACGCTGTCTTTTTTGGCGTAAGCGTGCTGGTGGCGTTTTCGGTTACCAGAGTGATTGCAACTGCCATTTTGGGCATAAGGGCAGGCTTCACGGGCGGCGAAACGCTTCAGCAATACATTCTCAATCAAATTGCCAGCCAGTTTGATTTGACATCGTTGGGCGGCACCGCCTCCCAGTTTGTGCAAAAGTTGCCTGCTGCCATTGTTTCGCCAATTCTCTTCATTTTTGTCACCATTTTGGTTTGCATCTTTTTGGACATTGTGTATGCCATTGTTGCAAGAATTGCTTTTGGAAAGAAAAAGAAAGATTTCAAAGAGCACAAGCCTCGCCGTTTGGTTGGCGGAATGGTTGGCATGGTGGAAGGCTTCTTTATTTTGGTTGTGATGTTTTGCCCAATCACGGCGCTGACAAAAACCTATGAAGAGGTGACATATGTTGCCCAAAGTCAAGCGCAAACAGCGGCTATGGAAGAAGAACAGCACTTTGGAACCCTTCCAAGCCTGTCTGAAGTTGTCAAAAATAATGTTCCAGACTTTGTGGACGAAATGTTGACGGCTTATAATAACTGCGCAATTGGAAAAGTTGTGCATGTTTCCAAAATTGACTATGCCATTTTTGATGGGCTTTCCAGAGTGAAACTGGATAATGAAAATGTTAAGTTAAGAAAAGAAGGCTTGGAAATTGCCAAGACATATGACCAAGTGGCGCAAGTTGCCAACAACGTGGGCAGTGGAAACTTTGAGAATATTGATTTGACACAACTGAAAGTTGCCATTGAAAAGATTTTGGATGGCGGACTGTTTAAGAAACTTATTTCAGACACAGCAAAAAGTTATATTGAAAACTATCAGCCAGCGCAGGAAGAAAATTCCAGCGCGCAGCAGGTGGAAGAAGGTGATGTGCCAGAAGAAAGCACACCAAGCGCACCATCCACCCAAGTTTTGGACGAGTTTATGCTTGCGCTTAAAGCAAAAGTTGCCGAAGAAAACTTCAATATGTTTGAATATCTGAAAAACGACATAATGAAACTTTTGGACATTGCAGACATATTGTTTAAAAGCGACATTTTGAAAGATGTTCAAGCGGGGCAAAGCACTGATGTTTGGGACATCATGGAAATTGTGCTGAAAGAAGATGTTCCACAAGGAGAGGAAGGCAAACAAAGCAACATGCAAAGCGTGCAAGCAATGGGCAAAGAGTTTTTCAAACTTAACCTTGTAAGCGATTGCTTCTCACCAATTTGCAACCTTGCTTCCACAGAATTGGAAAAAGCAATAAACAAAGACAACTTGGAAGTTTCTCTCAACTCCAACATAGACAAAGACAAACTGGTGGACGAACTTTTGGGCGGTTTCAATCAGCTGGTGGCGCTTAATGACAGCGTAAACCTTTCAGAACTGGTGAAGACAAAAAACTTGCTTGAAAAACTGAATGAAATTCCAAATTTGCAAAAGGCATTAAAGCAGTTGGGCGCAGTTTTGGACACCTTCAGAGAACTGGAAATTTTTGTGCTTCCTCAAACTGAAACAAGGCCACAGCCAGTGTATGTGTTGGACAACGTTTTGTCAGCTTACAACTTCACGCTTTTGGGCGACAAGGTGTATAAAGACGACTCAACTGAAAGCGAAGAAATCAAAACCTATTCGCATTTGTTTGACTTTTTGTCGGTGCCTATTGCAAAGGCGCAGCAGTTTGGGCTTTTGAACTTTGAAAACGTTCAGATGGACACTTTGATTGACACAATGCTGGACACTCTCAAAACGGAAGAAGACTTGTTTGCAAAAATTTTAACACCGTTCTATCAACTTGAAAAAGTGAACATCAACGGCAAAACCCTTAAAGACATGGTTTTCAATCAGATTGTGGACTATTTGGCAGAAAGCATAACCCTGTTGGACTTCTCAGGCGTGAAGGCAGAAAATTCACTTGCAACTTGGAGAACTGAACTGACGCTTTTGGGCAGAACAATCAATGCGCTCAATCAAGGCGAAATTGAAGTGACAACACAAGGGAGCACTGAAAAGAAAACCTTCCTCAAATATGTTTTGTCAGACAACTTCAATTTAGAAACCCTCTTAAACGCCATGGTGGAAAGCAACGCGATGGAAGAAATTTTGCAGCCAGTGTTTGATTCCAAAGCTTTTGCTCCACTTGTTGAGGATGTGTTTGCGCAAATTGACAATTCCATCCAAAGCTTGACGGGCGTAAATCCAAACACCAATCTTTCCAACCTTCAGGCAACAAAAACTCAAACCATCAAGACAATTTGTGAGATTATGGAATCCACTGTTGGCGCCAACATGCAAGAGTTGAAACTGGAAGTGATTGGACAGATGTTGAACATCTTGAAAGACAATGCGTTCAACGACCAAACAGATGACGGCGTTGCCAACGGCACCAAGGACGGCGTGTTTAACAATGTGTTTGCAAACTTGATTTGGTATCTCACCGGAAAAAGCATCAATGGTGTGGACTATGGCACCAATCAGCCAAATCCAAACACCAACGAAATCAACGAACTGCTCAACCTTTCGGACGAAAACAACTTCCAAGAATATTACACCACCGATTATGCTTCAATCTTGGCTGGACTGGACGATGTTGTCAGCCTTGCAAAGGCACTTTTGGACAACATGCCACCAATTGCCGAACTCAACACCAAAGAAAATGTTGAAGCGTTTGTGAATGGCTTGCAGGCAAGCTTCAATCAGTTGGACGAAAGCGTTGACAAAACAGAGTTGATTATCAAACTGGCAGATGTCATTGACGGCCGCGAAGGGGTTTATGACTTCATCACCGAGGCGGACAAGACAAACCAAAATGTCATCACAGCCATCAACATGGCGTTTGCAGACGAAGAAGGGCTTTCGGATGCCATCTTCAAACTGCTGGGCATTTCGGCTGGAAACAACTGAAAAACACACAAAAAGGGCGGAAAAATCTGCTCTTTTTTGTTTTGGCAGCAAAAACATCAAGATTTTAATTTGAAAAGTCAAACTTTTGTGTTAAACTAAAAAAACAAGAAAAAAAAGGAGAACGCGTGGAATTTAAACACACACCTGTCATGCTGGAAGAGGTGATTGAAGGGCTCAACATCAAAGAAGACGGAATTTATGTGGATTGCACAGTTGGCGGCGGTGGGCATTCTTTGCAAATTGCGGGGCGCCTGAAAAGCGGACATCTTTTTGCCTTTGACCGCGACGCCGATGCAGTTGCCAAGGCAAGCCAAACGCTGGAAAAGCATCTTGACAAAGTGACAATCATCAAGGATAACTATAAAAATGCCCCTTCCGTTTTGCAGCAGATGGGCATTGACAAAATTGACGGCTTCTTGGTGGACTTGGGCGTCAGCTCTTTTCAGATTGATGAAGGCAGCCGCGGCTTCTCTTTTGTGCACGACGGGCAGCTGGATATGCGCATGGACAAAACAGAAGATGTTGTCACTGCCAAGGAAATTGTCAACACTTTTTCGCAACAGCAGCTTATGCAGATGTTTTATGAGTTTGGCGAAGAAGAGTTTGCCAAAAGCATTGCCCAAAACATTGTGAAGGCAAGGCAAACTCAAGAAATTTTCACCACTTTTCAGCTGAAAGAAATTGTGGAAAACAGCATGCCAAAAAAAGTGGTGTTTTCGCGCGGCGGAGCGTCCAAAAAAGTGTTTCAAGCGCTGCGCATTTTTGTCAATGGTGAGTTGACAGGTTTGGACACCTTTTTGCAAGAGATGCTTGAGATGTTAAATTCAAACGGCAGAGGTTGCGTTCTGACATTTCACAGCCTTGAAGACCGCATTGTCAAAAATGTTTTTAAGCTGGAATCCACCAATTGCATCTGTCCGCCAAAAATTCCAATTTGCATTTGCAAGCATAAGGCAAGCGTGAAGCTGATTTGCAGAAAGCCAATCACGGCAAGTGAAGCAGAGCAAAAGCAAAACAGCCGCAGCACCTGCGCAAAGTTGAGAATTGTGGAAAAGATCTGATGGAACTATGGAGGCAAAGTAACCCTTTCAAAAGTTCCTTAAAACCAAAGCAACTTGTTTGAACACAAAAACCACTGAAATTTGAATATTGCACAAAGGAGGAAAATATACATATATGGACAAGACTATATCGCAGACACTTGTGGAAAAAACAACCGAAACAAAGCCTGAAACACAAACTGAAAAACTGGAAGAAATGCAAGTTGAAAAGCTGGAAGAAAAGCAGAAAGAAGTTGTGCTGAAAGAGGCTCCTCCGGCAAACGCGCACTACTTAAGCAACTTTGAAAACCTCACTGTTGCCGACGTCAAAAAAGAAGAGCAGCTTTTGCAAGAACAGCAAGCCAAAGAGCAGCGTGAGCAACTTTTGGAAGAAGAGCGTTTGCAGCAAGAGGAAATTTTGCAAGAACAGCAAGAAGAACCGCAAAAGCAAGTTTTGCAACAAGAAAAGTGTGCAAAAAGCACAAATGTCATTGAAAAGCCCAACTGGGATTTGCTGGAAGAGAACAAGAAGGTTGTCAAACTTAAAAATCATTCCGCTTCCAAAAAGGTGAAAAAGAAGAAAACTGCTGCGCTTGTTTTGGCGCTGGCACTTGGTGGCTGCGGAGCTTTGTGCGTGACAAACACCATCATTTTGGATCAAATGAACTCCTCTTTCCTTCAACTGGAAGACACTTATCATCTCAATTTGCAAAGATATCTTCAAAACATAAGCAATTTGGATGCAACCAAAAAGAGCATGGAGATGGTGGAAACATATCCAGAAGAGCTGCTGGATGCGGGGGATTTGGGAAAAAAAACCAACTGGTTTGACAAGCTTTGCAACTTCTTGGGAGGGCTGTTTGGAGGTTGATTTTGCAAAGAGCCTACACTTTACATTCCATGCAAAAAAGAATCAGAGCAATTTTGCTTGTTTTTGCTTTTGTTGTTTGCAGCCTTGGCTTAAGGCTTTTTGTTGTTCAAATAATCAATGGAAAAGAACTTCAACTGAAGGCAACAGACCAGTGGACGCGTGATTTGTCACTGACTGCGCCAAGAGGTTCTTTTTTTGATGCCACTGGCGACAGTTTGGCGGTTTCTTACACCACTTATGATGTTTATGTGCGTGGGCGAGAAGTGACTTCTCCCACTCACACCGCAAGCGTGCTTTCTTCCATTTTGGGTTTGGACTTTCCCAAGACGCTGGAGAAGGTTTCCAAAAAAAATGTTTCTGAGGTGCTTTTGAAGCTTCAGGTGGAAGCGGAAAAAGCCAGCCAAATTTATGACGCCAAACTGGACGGAATTTATCTGACAGAAAATGTGGGAAGATATTATGTCTATGGCAATCTGATGACGCAGCTTTTGGGCTTTTCATCGGTGGACAACGTGGGGCAAGCGGGTTTGGAGGCGTATTTGGACAAATATCTTGTGGGGACGGATGGATATTCCTATGTGCAAAGTGATTTGCAGGGCAAAGAAATTGGCGGCAGCATCAGATATTATGTTGGCGGCATTGCAGGCGACAATGTCACGCTGACAGTCAACAGCAAAATTCAAATTTTGATGGAGAGGGTGCTGCAGGAGGCTTACACCCAGCAACAGGCAAAGGCGGTGACAGGCATTGTCATGAACGCCCAAACCAGTGAGATTTTGGCAATATCTTCCAAGCCAAGCTTCGACCTCAACTCTCCGCCAAGAGATAATCTTTCTCAGCTTTTCGAGCAGTCCAAGATGAAGGCCGTCACAGACACATATGAGCCGGGCTCCACCTTCAAAATTCTCACGCTGGCAGCCGCACTGGAAGCGGGCGTGACAAATTTGTCTGACCGCTTCTATTGCCCCGGCTTTAGGGTTGTGGACGGCCAGCGAATTAAGTGTTGGAAAACCATTGGGCACGGCAGCCAGACATTGACTGAGGCGTTTGCCAACTCATGCAACTGCTGCTTTATGGATTTGGCGCTTCGCCTTGGCGTGGACAGATTTTATGAATATATGCAAAAATTTGGGCTGGGCAAAAAGACGGGCATAACCATAAAAGGGGAAAGCGGCGGCATCATGATGGCAAAAAGCCAAGTTAAAACGGTGGACCTTGCGCGCATGGGCTTTGGGCACGCCATCGCCGTCACGCCAATTCAACTGCTTTCCATTGTGGCAGGCATCACGGGCGGCGGAACGCTGAAAACCCCCACGGTGATTAAGCAGATTGTGGATGTGGGCGGCAATGTCACTTTCACTCCAAAGGTGGAGCAGCACCGCATAATTTCAGAAAGCACCAGCAAAACGGTGAATCAACTTTTGCAGTTTGCAGAAAACAAGACGGGGGATTTCACCTTTGTGGAAGGCTACAACGTGGGCGGGAAAACGGGCACGGCGCAAAAGTATGGCGAGGGCGGACAGATTGCACAAGGAAAATACATTTCTTCTTTCATTGGCACATATCCAGCCGACAAGCCGCAATATCTGTTTATGGTGATGGTGGATGAGCCAAGCGCAGGGGCTTATTATGGCAGCATTGTTGCTGCGCCATATGGCAAAGCCTTCTTCAGTCAGCTGTTTGAGTTTTATGACATGCCAAAGGATGACACATCGGTGGTGATTGAGCAAGTGATTATGCCGCAAGTGACGGGCTACAGCCTCACAGACGCCATCTTAGAGCTTAAAAAAGTGGGGTTGGAATGCGAAATTGACGGCAGCGGCGGAACCATTGTCAAGCAACTTCCTCCGGCGGGCACAATGCTGAACAAAGGCGACACAGTGCTTTTGGTGACCTGATGCTTGCAGCCAAGCCAAGAGGAACAAGAATGGGGATTGACACAAGCACCGTTGTGTGTTATGCTTAAAGGCAAGAGAGGAAAAAAATGAAAAAACTCAGTTTAAAAACCAAAAAGCGCTTAAAACTTGCAGGTATTTTTGTGGGCACTGCCACACTTTTGTGCGGATTTGCAACCTATTTTCATTTTTCTGCAAAGGCAAAGCACACAGAGGCAACGCAAAAGCAGCTTGTGATTGACAACGGATATGAAAGCGTGAATGCAAGACTGAAACAAAATCAAGTTACTGCTCTTGCGTTGAAGGTGGCATTTAAGCAAATGACGCCAGAAGAATTTTTTGAAGAATACAACAAAATTCCCAATCTTTCACACCAAGAGTTTGTAAGGCAATATGCTTCGGCACAAGTGCAGCAGCAATATGCAGCCATGGTAGAGCAGCACAAAAAACTGGATATTGCATCAAAAGCAATAAGCCTGCCAGTTATGGCTGCGGGGGCACTGCTTTGCGCCACTTCTTCCATTTCAATGTATGTGCCAGAGGACAGCAAACAGCAGAGGAAGAGAGAACACACTTGTGCCCTGTAAAGTGAAAAACAAACCGCCAAAGCGCAAAAAAATTAAAAAAGAAAATCTTCACACAAAAAAAGTGAAGATTTTTTTTTGTTGAAGTTTGCATAAATTGCAAAAAAGTTTGCAAGAAAGCGGCAAAAAATTGTAAAATAATTTTATGTGGACATATATAATCATTGGAGCTATTGTGTTGTTTGCAATATTGCTGTGCTTTGCGCTGGCGGTTGCAAGTTTTTCGTTTGAAAACTATGCCGCAAAACTGAAAGAGGTCAGCTCTTCAAAAAACACCTTTGGCATCTCCACGCTGGAATATGTGGCAGAAATTAACAAAACGCGCTTTGCTGGGCGGCTGGCAATCAGGCGCTGCGCTGAGTGGGAAGACCATTATTCCTCTGGTGTTGTGGCGCTTTCGGACAAAACCATGTCTTCCAACAGCTTGGCATCTTTGTCCATTGTTTCACACGAGTTGGGGCACGCAAGACAAGACGCCTCTGGTGGAACCTTAAAAAAACATTGGAAGATGCTAAGGAAGGGGCGAATGTGTGGACTTTTCTTTATGCCGCTGCTGCTTGTTGGCGTTGTGCTTTCCCTTTTGTGGGTGTTTCAAGTTTTGCCGCACATTGCCTTTCTGATTGCTGGCGCAGTTTGTGTGGCAAGCGCCCTTGCCATTTTTGTGTTTGCCATTGTGCTTAAATATCTGGAAGTGAAAATTGAAAAAGAGGCATCCATGTTTGCGCTGGAGTTTTTGCAAGACTTTCTCACAGAAAAAGAACTTAAAACATGCAAAGACTTTCTTCACAGCGCCCTTCTGACATATTGGGGCGGGCTTATCCGCACCTTGCTGTCTTGGACGCTGCTCACAAAAAAAGATGTCATGTTCAGATGAAAACATTTAAGACAAGAAAAAACAGCTGCAAAGATGTCAGCTGTTTTTTGTTTTATCTTTTTTACAAAAAGGAAAAAGTCTTAAAGCGCTTTAAGCTTGCAAAATTATTTGCAGCGTTCTTTAAAGCTTTTGCAGAAGTGCTTTTGAATTCCGTTTGGCATGTCCTTGCCATCTCCTTGAGAAACATCAATCACTTCTTTGCTGCACTTGCAGCCCTTTTCGTTGTAAGCGCAATCGCAAACATTGCAATTGACGCCGCAATTTGTTTTTTCTTTCATTTCTCCTCCCCAAACAATAGTGTGCATCCAAAAAGAGAAATTATGCAAAAAAGGTTATAAAAAATTTCCATTATTTCATATATATTTATTGTCTAAATTGTTGACATTTTATTTTTATAAGGCTAAAATTATAATGTAACAATTAAATTACAAATTTATTTAAAAGGAGTTTTTAAGATGAAGGATATCATTAAGTTCTTTGACAATCTGCCACTTATTGTTAAGATTATTTTGGCTTTGCCAGTTCTTGACGTAGTTTGGGCTGTATATCGTCTTTGCAGGTCTCTTAACAAGAACAATGCTGTTGGCATCATTCTGGCAATTGTTATGTTGCTTCTTTGCCCAGCAATCTTCTGGCTTATCGACATTCTCACTTTGCTTGTTGTTAAAAAAGTTATCTGGATTGACTAAAAACCAAGACAAAAACTCTCCCGCTTTTGGGAGAGTTTTTTCTTTTGAAAGTTTTGCCAATTTTCAGCCAGTTTTGCTTCTTTAAACTGCAGCCAGTTTGCTTTGCAGCCAATTTAAATTTTCAGTCAGTTTAAATTGGCAGCAAGTTTGTACAGAAAGCGTGCTTTTTCAAAACCACAGTCTTTGCTTTTTTTTGCGCATCAGTTGGTTTTTGAGAGGTCTTCAATGCTGGAAGTGGAGGTGCGCTCGATTGGCTTCCATTCCACATGTTTGAAGATGGCAATGAAGCAAATTGGAATGATGCAAATCATAAACAATGGATATGCCAGCATGGACAAAAGCTTTTTTGTGGTGCTGGCTTTAATTCTTTTCCAGTCTTTAAGCACCGACAGCGAACCATACACAAAAAATCCCGCATACAGCACCGCAAAATATTTAAGCAGCGAAAGTGACAATGTCAGCAGCACCCCGCCCACTGCAGCGCCGTCCAACACAGAGATGATGCCCTGAATGACTGCAATGATGCCATTTGTGATTGCCCAAGAAGTGGAAAACACAGGCAATGGAGAATAATATGCAAAAAAGTCATAAAAGGCAAAGTTGAACTTTGTGAAGAACTTAAACACCAAGCTAAGAGAAAAAGCGTTGAAGCACTGATATATTCCTTTTTGCCAGCGCAGGCGTTGACGATAGGTTTGTTTCCAAGTGACAGGCTGCTCGTCATAAAACACGGCAGAATCGCAATATGAAACCCTGTGTCCCTTGATTAGGCTGTCACAAGAAAATTCGGCGTCTTCTGTCAAACTTCCATATTTCCAGCCGTCTTTTGGATTGAGAATTTTGCTTGTCACCAAAAAGCCGCAGCCTTGCACATTGGTGGAGATGTTAAGCACCGCTCTTGGGCTGTGCAAAAAGCGGCAAGCGCGAATGAAGTGAATGGAAGAGCCCATTGCCCACACGCTGTCGCCATAGTTTTTTGAAGCGCGATATGATGTCACAATCTCTTCACCGCTGTCAAAAGCGTTGTTCATCTCTTGAATATAGTTTTTCTCAAGCAGGTTGTCTGCGTCAAAAACAAAAAAGCCGTCGGGGTTATAGTCAGGAAAATCTTTGGCAATGTTTTTCAACAAAAAATCCAACGCATAACTTTTGCTGACTTTTGTTGGGTTGTGACGCTCATAAACATGTGCGCCCATGCTGCGCGCAATCTCTGCCGTGCGGTCTCCCTCACTGCAGTTGTCGGCGCAAACAAAAATTTCCAATTTGCTTTGGTCATAGTTGTTTTTTCTTATGCTGTCAATCAGCTGACCAATCACCTTCTCTTCGTTTCTGCCCGCAATCAAAAAACCATAAGAGTGCTGGGTGGTTGCTTTCTTAAACTTTTTGGTTGCAAACAACCCAATGGCAACATACAAAAACATATACGCCACCGCAAGGCTCATAAGTGCGGTGAAGACGAAAGAAATAATCTGCCAAACATTCATAGCAAGCTTTCTCCCCAAATTAAAAAATAATTTATTTAAAATATTTTAACAAAGGTATGGGGGGGGGAGTCAAGCGAATACTAAAAAAAATGCGTATTTTTTGTCGAAAACACGCATTTTTTCTGCTTAAAACTTGATTTTTGCTGAAATGTAAGGCACAAGTTCTTCAATTTTTAAACGCTCTTGCGCCATTGTGTCGCGGTGGCGAATGGTGACAGTGCCGTCTTCCAGCGTATCAAAATCTATGGTGACGCAAAATGGAGTGCCAATTTCGTCTTGTCGGCGATAGCGCTTTCCAATGCTGCCAGCCTCGTCATAATCGCACCTGAACTCTTTGCAAAGCATTGCATAAACTTCTTTGGCTTTGTCTGAAAGGTTTTTTTGCAGCGGAAGCACAGCCACCTTAAATGGCGCAAGGGCAGGGTGGAAGTGCATCACCACGCGGGTTTCGCCGTTTTCCAGCTGCTCTTCATCATATGCTTCTGTCAAAACTGCCAGCACCAATCTGTCACAGCCAATGGAATATTCAATCACATTTGGAAGATATTTTTCGTTTGTGACGGGGTCAACATACTGCAAATTTTTGCCACTGAACTCTTGATGCCTTGTCAAATCGTGCGCCGAGCGATGATGAATGCCGTTCAGTTCTTCCCAGCCAAGAGGGGAGAAAAATTGAATGTCGCACGCAGCCTTTGCATAAAACGCCAGTTTTTCGTGGTCGTGAAAACGCAGATGCTGCTCGCTGAAGCCAAGGTCCAGCAAAAACTGCTTCGAGCGCTGTTTAAACTCTTCATAAAGCGCAAACGAGCTTTCTTCTTTGCAGAAGTTTTGCAATTCCATTTGCTCAAATTCAATGGTTCTGAAGATGAAGTTTCCTGGGGTGATTTCGTTTCGGAAAGCCTTTCCAATTTGCGCAATGGCAAAAGGCACTTTTGCGCGCATGCTTCTTTGCACATTCAAAAAGTTGACATATTCGCCTTGAGCTGTTTCTGGACGAAGATAAACCACGTCTTTTTCTCCCTCCACTGTGCCGCGGGAAGTTTCAAACATCAGCTTAAATTGGCGGATTGGCGTCCAGTTGAAGTTGCCACAGTGTGGGCACTTAACTTTGTTTTGGCTGATGTATTCTTCCATCTCTTGCGTTGTCATGGCCTCGGCACTTTGATTGCCCTTTGAGTGCGCTTCAATCAGATTGTCCGCCCTAAAGCGCTGCTTGCAAGAGCGACAATCCATCTTTGGGTCGGCAAAGCTTTGCGTGTGGCCGCTGGCATCCCAAACGCGAGGGTTCATTAAAATGGCAGCATCCACGCCATAGGCATTTGGATTTTCTTGCACAAATCTCTTCCACCAAGCGCGCTTGATGTTGTTTTTCAGTTCCACGCCCACTGGGCCATAATCCCAAGTGTTTCCCATGCCGCCATATATGTCGCTTCCGGGAAAAATCAACCCTCTTGCCTTGCAAAGGTTGACAAGTTTGTCCATTGTAAGTTTCATTTTCTCTTCCATAACCTTCTCCTTTTTCGTTTTTGCACAAGGTTTTTTAAAACAAAAAAACCTATGCAAACTTTGTGCATAGGGGCGATTTTTAAGCCGCTGTTCCACCCTATTTCGTGAAAAAACTTCACCTTCATTCCTGTCTTTACGCCGACACGCGCTTTGCTGTTGGAGTTGCCAATTCCGTCATTGCTTGAGTTTATTTTACGCAATATGCTCCCGCCTTGTCAAGTTTTTTTCAAAATTTTGAAAAAAATTATTGTCTTAATGTTTTGAAAGCGGTTTCTTAATTAATTTCTGCTAGGGCTGCGGAAATTTTAAAAGGGAAGTTGCTTAAAACATGTTTTGCAACAAAAAAAATTGCAAATATTGGCAAAAAGTTTTCAAATAACACTTGAAAATTGATTTGTCATATTGTATAATACATAAATCAAAAGAAATTGGAGAAAAAAGATGATTGTTTTAAGTGAAGAATTTGAAGAAATGTTGACAGCCATGGCAGCAAGCAAGCATGCAGTGCTTAAGGATTTTTATGGCAAGGTTAAAAGTTTTGTATACACAACCAAATATGGCAACGCAAAAACCACAGTGATGTACATTAACAAAAACGATGTCAAAGTTGGCAAGTTTGACCAGCCAGAAAAGTTGCTTTCATATATGACGGTTTCCAAAAGCAGAAAGGCAAAGGGAAACGCAGAGCCAATGAATGAAATTGTGTTTGAACACATCAACCATTCAGATGTTTTAAAAAGTAAGATGGCTGGCAAAATTGAAGAAGCCACATTGCGTCAGTTTGAAGGCGCGCTGAGGTTCAAAACCGAAGTTGGCAGCAAAATGGCAACTCTGACAGTTTGCGACGGCAAAAAAAACAAGGCATTTACATTTGAAGTGAAGGGCAACAAGGTGACAAAGTTTGCAGAAACAACTGTGCAACCTTCCAAAGAAAAATAAGAAAAAACCCACGGATGCTGTCCGTGGGTTTTTTGTTTTTAATTTCACTTTTTTTTATTAAGAAGTGTTGCACAATCATTATGATATGCAAATTTTTTTTGGCTATGCACTCTTTTGTAAAGAGGGGTTTTCAGCCCCCAAACTTTAAGTTCATATATTCTTCGTATGTCATTTGCTTGTCAATGATGGTGTTTTCGTCCACAATATCAATCACTCTGTTTGCAACTGTTTCAATGATTTCTTGGTCGCCAGTTGCAAACAGCATTGCGCCCTTAAAGTTGGTCATGCCCTTGTTGAGGGAAGTGATGCTTTCAAGGTCTAAGTGGTTGGTTGGTTCGTCCAAAATCAAAAAGTTTCCGGCTTCCAGCATCAGTTTTGCCAACATACACCTCACTTTTTCGCCGCCGGAAAGCACATTCACTTCTTTCAAACTTTCTTCGCCAGAAAACAACATTCTGCCCAGCCAGCCGCGGACATAACTTTCGGTTTTGTCTTTGGAATATTGACGCAGCCAGTCCACAATGGAGAGGTGACAGCCGTCAAAAAACTCGCGATTGTCCTGAGGCAAATAGCTGCACTTGATGGTTTTTCCAAAGCGCACAGTTCCAGCGTCAGGCTCTTCCTTTCCTGCCAAAATGTTGAAAAGTGTGGTTAAAACCAGCGAATTTGAGGACAAAAACACAATTTTTTGGTCTTTTTCCACAGTGAAGGACAAATTTTTGAACATGCTTTTTTTTGTCAAGCCCTCAACTTTCAAAATTTCTTTTCCAATTTCTTGCTCATATTTAAAATCCACATATGGATATTTTCTTGAGGAAGGTCTAAAATCGTCCAGCGTCAGCTTTTCCAGTTCTTTCTTTCGGCTGGTGGCTTGCTTAGATTTGGAAGCGTTGGCAGAAAATCGAGCAATAAAGTCTTTAAGTTCTTTTGCGCGCTGCTCTGCCTTTTTGTTTTGCTCTTTGCTTTGACGCAGCAGCAACTGGCTGGTTTCATACCAAAAATCATAGTTTCCAAGATACATATTAATTTCGCCAAAGTCCACATCACAAATGTGGGTGCAAACTTTGTTCAAGAAGTGACGATTGTGCGACACAATGATGACGATGTTGGCAAAATCCAGCAAAAAGTTTTCCAGCCAGCGAATGGTTTTAAAATCCAAGTTGTTGGTTGGCTCGTCCAGAATCAAGATGTCAGGATTTCCAAAAAGCGCCTGCGCCAAAAGCACCTTCACCTTCACTTTGGCGTCCAAGCTGGACATGAGGTCATAAAAAACTGCCTCTTCCACGCCCAAGCTTTGCAGCAAAGATTTTGCTTCGCTGTCTGCTTCCCAGCCGCCAAGCTCGGCAAACTCTGTTTCCAGTTCTCCCGCGCGGAGTCCGTCAGCCTCTGAAAAATCTTCTTTGGCATACAGCGCATCCTTTTCTTTTTGAATTTCCATGAGGCGCTTGTGCCCAAGCAGCACTGTGTCCAACACGGTTTCGGCGTCATATTTGTTTTGATTTTGCTCCAAAACCGACATTCTTTCGCCCGGGGTGATGATGATTTCGCCGGTGTTTGGCTCCAGTTCGCTTGTCAAAATTTTTAAGAAAGTGGATTTTCCCGCGCCATTTGCGCCAATGATGCCATAGCAGTTGCCTTTTGTAAATTTTAAATTAACCTCTTTGTAAAGTGTTCTTCCGCCAAAACTCAGCGAAACATTGATTGCCTGAATCATATTATTTTTCTCTTTCCTTTTGTTGCATTTTTGTTTTCTTAATTTCTTGCTTTGTTTTTAATGCTTCTTGCTTTTGAACAGTTTTTTGCTTGTTTTTTGCAATTTTGTCCGCTTTTTTACCTGTTTCTTTGGCTTTTTCTTTGTTTTTTGCATTTTGCTTTGCAAGCGCAGCCTGATTTTCGTGCTGCTGTTTTTTCTTTTCTTTTTGCGCGTTTGCCTTTTCCAAAAGTTGAACTTTTTGCAAATAGGTGGTTTTATATTTTTTCTCCAAACCATCAAACATCGCTTCAAAATTTATTTTTTCAAAAAACAATTGGTCAAAAATCTGCCCGAAAATTGGGTCAATATTATAAACTTCCCGATAAGCTGCAGCCTCGTCAAAAGCGTGATTTTTGAACTCTTTCAAAATTGTGGAAGTTAAAAGAATTCGCATTTCAAAATAAACTTCAACTTTTTCTGCAAAATCCTTGGAAAAATTGCTGCAAAAATAATTGTTTCGCCTTATTTTTTTGCAATTTTTTATGGAATTCTTAAAATATTTTTTAATTTGATTTTTGTCTTCAACAATAAAACTTGGAAAAATATTTTCGTCGTGAAGTTGATATAAAAACAATTTTTCCTTAATTTTTTGTTCAGTAATCTCAAAACCTGCTGGCAGCGGCGAAGAGCCGGTGTATTTGTAAATTTTGCCAAAACGGTGGCTGGTGAGATTTAAAAAATTGTAAATTTCAATGTTTGTTGTCTTCATGCCTTAAGTATAGACGATTTTTATTTTTCTGTCAACCTAAAAATGTGCAAAAAATTTAATTAAAAATTATATATTATATTTTAATAAAAATACTTGATTAAAAATATTAAAAAATGCTAAAATAAACTTGTCGAAATTACGCATATTATTTCAAACACAAAAGAAATTATTTTGGAGTTTTTTTATGAGAAAGAAAAGAGGTGTCCTTAAGTTATGGATGGCAATAATTCTGGCATTTGCTGGGCTTGTGGGGGTTGTGGGCGTCACCGTCCTAACTCTTTTTCTTATGGGCAGATTTGAAGACGAGGTGATTAAGCCAGAAGACATGGGCTTTGTTTCGCAACTGGATGAGGGCTTGGGATTTTATGACCCAACCATGTCAAGCGGCAATTCGTCTTACTTCAAGGTTGCGTCAGATTTTAAGCTGACCATTTCTTCTTCCACAGAAGGCGCAACTCAAAACAAGGTGACGTTGTCATTAAATAACGGCGTGCTTGTGGACGGCTTTCTTTCAAACGGCATCATTCGCGTTCCACAACAGGTTTTGTTGAATCGTCCTTTTGAAGTTACGCTTATGAAAAACCCAACTGACGATTTGATTGTGGGTGGTCTTTCCACCATAACGGCATCTTCAGAAAATGTTTTGCTTTCCAAAAAAACTGCCACCATTGCGGTGGACACCCCTGTGGGCAGCCTTGGGCTTTCTGTGCATGGAAACCAAGGCTTGGGCGTGCAAGAGGTGATTGTTGGCACCGAGTTCACATTGGACACACACTTTTTGCCAAGCAACAGCCAAAACTGCTTTTCCAACTCACTTGACAAAAAGCGCGTTTTCTTCTCTCCAAGCGCCAATCTTGCTTACAACCTTTCAACTGGCAAGTTTAAAGCGTCGGAAATGACTGGCGAAGCCGAAGTGACGGCTTACACCTTTGCGGATGCATATCATCAAAAGGAATTTTTGGATAAGTTTGGCGCCGAATATCCAAACGCATCCAACGCACTTTTAAACAACAATGCAATTACATATCTCATCAACAATCCAGCATATTGTGCACAAAACACTCTCAAGCTTAAGATTGTTTCTGTCAAGGTTAAGGATGTGCTTTTCAACAACATCAACAACATCAGTCCAGCCAATCCGCTGCAACTGGTGACAGACACTCACTTCAACCTGACAGCCAACTCTGGCAACGCCAAACTTGGGCTGGTGATTAAGGACACGCAGGGACAAGACCGCAACGAGCTTTTTGCCAATGTGGGCATTAAGGTGCCAAAAGGCACACCACTTAAGATTGTGGGCGGAAGAGTGATGAAGGTGGAGTCTGTCAATGGACAAACAAAAATCTCACAAGAAGATTTTTCGGGCGAGGTGGATTATTCCAGCGCGCCAGAAGGCACCGAATATTACATCTTGGCAGACACCACTCCAAACGACTATGCCAACTATGGTTGGAGGTTGACTTCTGCCACCGCCGTAACAACACAAGCTTCGCTTAACTTTTTCTTCAAAGAAGACGGTGGCTGGAAGATGTTTTTTGACGCTGCAGACGAAAGCGTTGTGGGCATCAATGTCACACAAAAACTTAGTGAGGAGCCTCCAACTTGGAAGGACAACACGCCAATCAACTTGGAAATCAATTACAATCAAGACGGGCAGGCAATTCCTGCGCGCGCCAACTTGACAGAACTTTTAAACAGCGTTGGCGGAAACACCGCTGTGAAATATTTCCTGATGATGGAAGGGCAGTTTGACAGCGAAATCACCAACTCTTTTGCCTGCAAAGCTGCCAAAGCTTATGCCACCAACTATCTGGGCAGTCCACTTTCTGTTGAAAACATTGCCATGCCAGAGGGCGGCTATTTGCTTTATGAAATTGACGACGAGTTTTTGCTTTCGGCATTCAAGCCAATGGATGGAAGCGACAACTCCAAAATTTATGTTGTTGCGGGCGTAATTAAAACGGATGCTGATTTTAAGCCAGAAATGGAAGATGGCGCTTACAAACTTGTTTCCATCAGCCGCGCAAAGCAAATTGTTGTGGAAAGCACCCTCTCAACTTCCAACATGACATACTCTTTTGGCATTGACGCCAGCATCGAGCCCGTTGTGGAAGGCGGAAGAGAAAGATATTACATCCCTGCAATCAACCTCACTGAAGAAGGACAAAGCAAGAACATGCTGTCTTTCACTTTGAAGTTGGACACCAAAACCAGCAAGGACGACGCCAAAGTTGAAAAAGCGTTTAAGGATGGCGACCTGCGCATTGTGGACGGCACCAACGGCAATCAAGAAGGTGATTGGCTGGTGGTGGACAAAGAAAGCATTCAAATTGTTGCAAACGACCCAAGTGATGCTGACAGCATTGTGACATTCAACGGCACAATCAAAATCAACGAATCCAAGTTTGTTGCCAGCAAGCCATATGACGGCAAAGAATTTAGACTGCAGCTTGTTTACAACAATGGCAAAGAAGAATTTGTTCATCCAATCACAATGAAAAACACTGGTGCGGAATCATTCTTTGTGTATTATCAGCGCCCAGATTCTGCCAGATTCACGGCGGAATATCTCAACTCTCATCCTGCTGCCACTGACGGAGTTTTGGACGACTATATTTCAGTCCTTAACACAGACGACAGCATCATTGTCAAGTGGTATGACAAAAACGGAAATGAAATCTCTTCCATTGAAGGTGCTTCCATCAACGACAAAATTGCCAACCTCAACAAACTGCTTGCCTTCACATTGAAGGACAGATTTGGAAGAGCAATTGACCCAAGTGTGTATAACATTCAACTGGAAGAAGAAGAAAAAACTGCCACAGGCTTCACAAAGGCAGGAAAACCAATTATTGGGCTGGACGGCTCTGCCACAAAAATCACCAACTTCTCTGCATCAGAAAAGAAGACGGTTTATTTGGCAGCCTATGTGGTGGACAAGAGGTTTGATTCTGACATTCCTGTCACATCAAGAGACCCATATGTATACACCGACGAAGCAACCAAAACCAGAATGACACTGCCAAAAATTAAGTTTGAAATCACCAGTGAAGGCGTTTCAAAAATCATGCAAAACAGCACAGACCAGTTGAAGGACGCCTATGATGTCAACACCGAATACACCCAAAGCAGCAGCACTGGCTTTGCACAAGTTTCAAAGGTTGTCAATAAGGGCGAAGAAATCAGAGATTTGAATGATTTGATTAAGGTTTACACCGGCACAAACATCGACCCTGTCTCCAGCCTCAACTTCCGCTTGGACGCTGCAGTTTTGTCCAATCAAGAGCTGATGAAAATGGTGAACTTCACCTTTAAGGACGAAGAGAAAAATCTTGTCAGCGGAATGCAGTTTAATGCTCCATTTGGCACAGCCACCACAATTCATTTTGCTGTCAGCAACGAAAACGGCACCTTTGAAATTGATTTTGCTTTGACATTCAAGGTGGATGCTTCCATTTCGGACAACTTTGTCAAATATAAGGCATCCATCAACAAGGACGCGCAGCATGACTATCTTTTGGACAATCCAAAAGATTCTGCCATGGCAGTTGTGTTTGCTGGCACAACTTACAACCTTGACAGCTTGGACGGCTCGGACGGCTCGGACGGATATTTAAAAATCAGGTCCGCTTCTGGAAGGTATACATATAAATGGGAAGACCTTGGCGTCATCACTGCCGACCGCGACGGAATGCTTGTGGACGACAGCGGCGTTTGCAACACAATCACAAATGGCGTGCTTAGAATTGACGATTTATATCAATGCAAAACCATTTCCTTCACCCTATATTATGGTGTGCGCAGCGAGCTGGCACCTCATGTTAAGGTGACATTATATGCAAATCCAAACATTGTTGTAAGGCAAATTGTGAAAGACAAAAACAACAGCCCATTTGTGGACGTTGAAAAACTTTCAGATAAGCCAGAAACTTCGCTTGAGCTTGCGTCGGCGTTTGAACTTCACAGGGCAACAGCTTACATTGCAAACGAACACAACTTTGCTGCTTCAACCAAGTTTGAAAAGGCAATGTCATACAAAAACCTTGCGTCCAGCGGCGAGCAATTCATCAACATTCAAGGCGGAAAATTTGTCATCAATTCTTCCAACAACCTCAAACTTTCGCTGGTGCTGGGCACAACCTTCTTGCAAGAGTTTTTGATGTACTACACAGAGGGCTCGGAAGAGATTGCTGTGGATGCCATCAAAATTAAATCTGTGGAAGGCGAAGGCGACTTCATCCAGCAAAAGTGCGAGCCAGTTGCACACACCAAAATTTCTGTTTCGCTGGGCTTTGGCGAGGACGAAATTGAAACAGTTAAGGCCATTTTTGGCGACGGAATTTCACTTGTTAAATATGAAGGCAAAGTGCATCTTTTGCTTTCTGCAAATCAAACCTATCAGCCTCTGACTGGCTTGGTGGACACAGACAGCAACTCCATGACGGGAGACCTTTCAATTGGCACAGGCGGCAAGTTGCAAGCCAAAAACATTGAAGGCGTGTTCAGCGTGGCGCAAAACACCTTCAGCATCAAAAAGCAAATTGCAAATCTTGCTGTTTCCATCAGAATGAGCGCCATTGTCAGCAGAGTGGGTGGACAGTTTGTTTATTATGGCGATGGCACACTTGTGGACGGCAAACTTGTTTACAATACCTTTGGCGACGTGGACTTTAAAACCTTGATTTCCTCCAACGCGGCAGACCTTGAAGCAAACAACATATTCCAAACCCTCAGTGCCGGCAAAACATATCAAATGGTGCACGACACAAAACAAGCAGGCGATGCGGAAGATGAAGAACTTGACTTAAACAATATATATGGTTTCTATTATAACAGCGAACTGAGAACAACCTCTGCAAAACTTTCCAAAGACAAAGTGTATGGCATTTTGGACGGCAGAAAGGTGGACATTGAAGGTTTGGTTTCGGTGGACGAAAAAACCAATCAAATCACAATCAACCACTTGGCAGAAAACGTGTATGAAGAAGTTTATGTGGTGCTTAGGTTTGCCCTGTCCAATGGCGCAGGCAACAAAGTGTGGTTATATCGCATCAAGGTTTTGCCAAGTTTCAAAGCTGGCAGCGTGCTTTATCCTTATGATGTTGAAGCAAGGGCGGAATATTTGAATGTCAACACCGATGCCTTCAAGGGCGAAGAAAAGGGCTATGAAATTGACCTCGACGAAAACTTTCACCTTGGCAACAGCAGATTTTCTTCTGGCACAAGGTTTGTTGCTCCAACAGCGGATGCGGCAGCCTTTGATGCAGCAGAAATCTCCCACTTTGCAGTGACAAAAGTGAATGGCAAGCCTGTTGACGGAAACTCCAGCTTGTTCACTCACAGTTTCACAAAAGCAGAAGATGGGCACATCATCTTCAACATCAAACCTGTTGACAAAACAGCTGCACTTGCAGTCACCATTTCCAGAACTTATTATGTGGACAAAAAAGTGGCTGTTGGCAGCCAGTTGGAATATACCTTTGCTTTCAACCAAGGTCAGCAATACATTCACGAACTGAGATATGACGCCGACGGCAAACTTGTGGGCACACTTGCCTCCAACCCAGATGTGTATGTTCACACACTCACAGCTGGCGAGGCCGAAAGACAATACAGCGTGGATGTCAAAATTAAGGTTGACGGCAACGACGATTGGACAAACACAGTGAAAGACCTCACGGCTTATGTATTTGCCGACCAGCCAGAAGAGGCACTGATGAAAAAAGCCATTGCAGCAAAAGATATTGAGGTTGCAGAAGGCGTAACCATCAAAAAGGGCGAAGTGTTTGGTGATTGGACATCCGAAGACTTTGCCGTTGGGCAACAGATTTCCATCAACATTGACGGAACAGAATACACATACATTCTTAAAGCGGGTGACATTGAAGAATACACCTATGCATATCTCACACAAAAAGAAGGGCAAAACAAGAGGACGCTTCACATCAAGGCAAAAGAAACAGTCAAAAAGGACTATAACTTTGTTGTGGGCTTCTTCACAACACAAAAGGTTGTGTTTAAAATCAACTTCAGCGTGACAAGTTTTTATGTAAAACAGCTCAATCAAACAGCACCATTTGAATTTGAAGGCGCAAATGTATATAAGTTCTTAAATCCAAATGACAACACAACTGTTTCAAGAGACAATAATTATTTGTTTGAAGTGCTGAAAGACGGCAGAGGCGAAAACGCTTCCCCAATTGACAATGTTGTGATTGAACTTGCAAACGCAGACGAAGAAATTCAAAATTCTCAAAGTTTTGGCGGACAAACCTTGCGCCTTGGTCAATTGGTAAAAATCAACAATGCAACGCTTGAAAACGGCAGCTTTGACTGGAAGAATGCCACTGTGGAGTTCACACATCTGCTCAAGCGCGTCACCTTCAAATTTAAAGCCACCGTTTTGGTTTATGAAAAAGATGAAAGTGGAAACTTTGCTGAAGAGGACGAAGCGCGCGAAGCTTCCTTCAAGGTGCAAAACTCTTACACATTCGATTTTGAAATTGAAATCAAAAAGCCAAGCTTTACAAGAGAAAGCGTGTCCTATGGCGGCGTGGTGTTCTATGGCGCAGACAAAATTGAAACCAGCATGAATGCCATCGAATCTGCCAACAACTTCCTTGCAACCAAGAAAAATGTCACAAGCAAGTTTATGTTCAAGAAAGGGGATGTCATCTCTCAAACAATGAACGAAGTGGCACAACTTTCTGGCAAGCAGATTGGCGAAAAGTTCACAATTTCTGACAACAGCATTGTTTGCATGTTTGGCGATGTGGAAATTTTCAACATTCCTCTTACATATCAATACACCGCACTTCCAAATGTCAAATTGCAAAACCACTATCCAATGCCAGACCAAAAAACTTCAGCAAATTGCGAATATGTTGCCACAACGCAAAAAGTAGAAAATGGCAGCTTCACATTTGTTGCACAAAACTTCTTCAACACCTCGGCACTGTTTGCGCAGGTGGAAGATTGGAACACTGGCGCGCAGAAAAAGCGCATTGAGGTTGCCAATGTGGAGCGTTCTGGCGACGTTAAGTTTGTCAATGTCAAGAAAAACTGGAAGATATATCTTGACACCACAAACACAACCGACAACGTTTCGCTGACATTTGACAGCAAAACCTATGACAAAACTTCCGCCAACGAAAGCGCTTCTTCAGATGTGCTTTTGACAAGCGCAGATATGACAGAAGACAACTTTGATGCACCAAACTTTGACGCACTGTTCACTCTTGTCAGCGGCGAAAGCGGAAAACTTGTGTTTAAGCTTATTGTGAACGAAGTTGAGATTTCATATGAAGTTAACCTTGTTAAGGACAGCGTGGTTGACATTGTCACAAATCCACTCAATTACACACTGGATGTTGAAACAATTTATGCAGAAGACCTTGCATCGCAAGAGAAAAACATTTTTGCCACAAACAGAATTTTGAAATATGTTCTTCGCACTGGTGGAACATATTACATCAAAATCACCGACGGCACCAACAACAAGATTGAAAAAATCACAGGCGCAGCAGGACAAGTTTGCCGCATCGACCTTGGCAAATCATATGAAGGCTGCCGCATTGAAGGCACATACAATGTTGCCATTTTGGATGACGACGGAAACATCATTGGCGTGGACGAAGAAACCCGTTGCAACAATTCGGATGTATACACCGACGACGGCGTTGCCATCCTCACTGCAAGGGTGGTGGCACAATATAAAAACGGCACTCCAATTCTTTTGAAAGAAACAGAAAACGAAAGTGTGGGAACATTCTTGCAATATTTTGAGAGAACATCTCAAAACGCCAGCGTGCTTTCTGGCGAAACCGTTGGAAAACTTTCTGCCTTCACACTGGGCAGCAGAACAGACATTACAAGGTCGCTGACAATCAAGCTTTGCGTGAACGGGCAGACAATCAACACGTCTGGCACATATGGCGTCAAGCTGGCACTGGACTTCTCTTTGGGCAAAAGCGCTGACACCGTGGCGGACATCTTGACAGCCGAAAGCTTGCCAACGCCTTACAACCTTAATGCCATTCCAACAAACAGCTTCTCGCAAGCACCATGGCTGCTTTCTTTGGACAACGGCTTTGACATCCGAAGAGTGCGCGGACAGCAAGAAGCGCTGACAAGCGATTTGCTGGAAACCACAGGCGGCAGACTGACGCTTCAAGAATATGGCTTCTACAACCTTCAGGTTGTGCTGGACGAAAATCTTTCGGCAGAAAGCTATGGCTATGAGGCTGGCTCGTGGGATTATCAACTTGCGCTCACCGCAGGCAAGGTTCACAACTTCCTCACATCAAATGCCGTCCCAAATGCCAACAATGTGGACGTGGTTTACAAAACAGGCTTAACACCACGTGCTGGAAAAGCGGCAGAACAAATCAATCAAATTGGAAGCACCGAAGCCAACGAGCTTAACTATGTCACCCTGACAGGAAACAAGGGCACAAGTGACCGTGCAACAGACTGGAGGCTTCAGGCACAAGGCGCAAGCAACGACGGCAACTTTGTCATGATGAAACTCACCTATTCTGTGGATTTGGGCAACGGCGAAAGAGCATCAACTGCACACAACTTGCTGTTCAGAATTTTGCCAAATTCAGAGATTCGCTTCAAAAATGTGTTCAACACCGAAGAGCGCGGCGTGGATGAAGTTGTGGAAAACAGAACAATCTCCACAAACAAGGCGTCCATGTTTATGCTTACAGACGAAATCATGCAGCAAGAACTGGAAAGTTTGGGCAGCAACAAAGTCATCACGCTTTACAACACCGCTTCCAGCGAAGACTCAAAAATTGTGGCTTACATGAGAGGGCAGTCAGACAACTTGGCAAACACCTTCACCTTCACATACACCACCAGCCTCACAGAAGGCTCGCGCACATACAACAACTGGAACAGCAATTCTTCAGTCAACAACTGGATTGAAAATAGCAATGGGTATTGGACAACAAATGATAAAGAGCCTGTTGCAAACAAAGTGTATGTTGGCGTGGGAAAAGACAATGGCAGCGGAAGCGGCAGAAGCTTGCTTATTGGCGTTGCCAGCCTGCCACTGGGTGAAAGACACTTTGTGGTGGAATTTGAAGACGCCTTTGGCTTTAAGGGCAGGTTCTATTTCCAAATTGTTTCTTCCAACAATCCAAAGGTTGCGTCAGTCAGCAACTCTGGTGTGATGAGTGAAGGACAAGATTTTGTGTTTGGCGCAAATTACAACCTTGTGACACCAGAATCAGCCAGCGTTTCTGACGATTCCAGATATATGGTATATCAGCCATTCCAATATGACGCACCAACAGCTGAAGGCAGTAATTGGTATTACAATACAATTGAGCTTACAAAGAAAAGCAATGATGCAAAATTTAAAATTGCAGGCGCAATGCTGATGCTTAAGGTTGGCAGCGAAATTGAAGAAAATGAAAGTGGACATGCCGGCGCTTATTACATTGGCGGAAAACAAAACAACGAGGCCATCAATTTGTCAGAAGGACAAACCATCACCAAAACAATTTCAGCAGATGACATACCATCTTCAGCAGATGACATATCATTATTAAAAATTTTAAGTGACAGTGATTGTCAATCTGACACGGGCAATGTTGGCGATGCCAATTTAAACGGATGGAAGTTGTCCGGAACGGAAAATGCTGTTGTGTTTGGAAATAAAGAGAACTTTAATAATGATATACTGAACGTTCCTCCAAACAAACAGCAAAAAGATTTTCAACGAGAAAAATTTAAAGGCTCCACAATCACATTGAGATTGCTTGTTAAGCCAGCGTCTGATGACGGCAAGGCGAAAAATTTCAACCCAGTTGGAACATTTGGTGTTTCTGTTGAAGCTGGTTCATCAGACGTTGTAACAAAAACGCTTGCTTGTGTTTACACTGCAAATGCGGACGAAACACCTGCAACCATTGAAGGCGATGGCGTGAAAGTGAACCTCAACGGCATCAAGGCGTATGCTTTTGACAACAATCTTGGCGCTGTGGACATAAACTCAATAACTGGCACTGCAACAGAACAAGACAGCAAAAAGTTGTCAAACTTCACCTCTTCTGTCAACAAAATTTCCATAAAAAAAGTGGAATTCTTCCACGATGGCAAACAGATTGGCACTTCTTATGTGGAAGGACTCGCAAGTGAAACCACCATTGGCGCAAGCTTGATGACCAGCAAAGAAGTTTCATTTGTTGAGAAAGCTGGCAACAGCTGGGAGGTCATCACCGGAAAATCCTCGCCAGATTCCACAGCATACTCTTACAAAGTGGTGGAAACAGGCGAGCTTTCACTCGGCGCAACTTATTATTATCAAGCGGACAATGGCGAATATGTTTCGTTTGAATATATGGGGTATGAGGATGCAACTTGGACGGGCAAGACAATTTATTCATATTCAAAAACGGAAGGTGCCTTTGCAAGCAGATTTGTTGTGCCATACATTGACGGAATCTTGTTTGGCACAGGCAGACAACTTGAAAATGTTGTCATGAAAATCACCTTGCAAGATGACAGCCTGAGCGAAGATGATGACAAAACAGCCGAAATTGAAACAACTGTCACCATTCAAAGAGAGTTTAATGAAAAAATCTTTTCTTCCAAAGATGTCTTGGACGGAGATGCTCCTGAGGCTAATAGCTCTGACGACAAACAGGTGCTTAATGACACGCTTGAAATTTCACTTAAGCCGAAAGAAAATGTTGAGTTTGTTGTCAGCGACAGACAAATTGACAGCATTGTCACAAACAGCAATGGCAAAAAGACAATGTATGTTAAAACTGCAGACACTGAGCGTGACTACAGCAAAACATATTACATCAAAACTGGCACGGTTTACACCAAAGTTACGGCAACCGACGCAGAACTGAGCGAAGGCTGGTTTGAGCGTTATGACCTTTTGGACAGCCAAATTGTGAAGGCAACGGGCGCAGCAGACTATGCCACAACCAAGTTTGAAGGCATTTCCAAAAACATTGTGGGCCTTCAGAAAAACCTTAAGAAAGAAAGCTTCTTCTTTGTTTATATCACCAAGCACACCATTGGCGGCGAGGCAACAGAGCAACTTCCAACAATTTTGTATAATGGCAGCGCGCTGACCAGTTCTGACACAACAAGGCTGGAAGTTTTGGATGAAGAAGAAAAACTTGTGACTTATGCTTACAACTTGAATGGCACGAAAATCGCATCATATGAAAATAATATGAAACTTCACATTGCGGACATTGACGAGCTGAATGGGCTGACAAAAACACAAATTTTGTATTTCCTCATTCAATACAATCCAAAAGATAAGGACACAAACAATGACATTGCAAACAACCCAGAAAGCAATGCAAAGTCACAATTTGTATATCAACATCAAGAGGTGTTCACCATCCATCCACAATATGTTAGGGCAGTCAACCCACAAGAGATTGTTGTGGAAAATTACATCAAGGTGGGCAACAGTGGCACTGGCAAGCAATATTACATGATTTCACTTGAAAACTGGGCAAGCATTGCAGGCAAAGAGATTGAACTTTTGAGATGGAACGACAACCAATCAATTGCTGACCGCGGAACACTTACAACTTCAAACGCATATCAGTTTAAGTTTGTCATCAACAAAGAAGATGGTGTGGCATTCATTGACGAGAACGGGCTCATCACCACTGCGGAAGATTTCAAAATCACCGACAATGTCATCACCGTGAATGTGTTTATGAAAGTTTCGGGCAATGACGGACATTATGAATCTGACAAAACCAACATTTTGCTTAGCACCTTTGTCATCCGCCTGATGCCAAACGGCGATATGGAAGATGGCTGGCAGCCGGGCGCAGGCAGCTCGATGGTGTATAATCCACTTGCCATTGGGCAAAGCCTGAGCCTTGTTGGCAACATGGAATATGATTCAAAAGTTAGGGTTGCGCTCAACCTTGGCGAAGCTGTGAAGTTGGAATATTATTACTCTGACAAAAAAGTTTCAAAAATCTCTCGCGTGCTGACGAAACTGCAGGGGGAAAATGCTGGCACTTATGCAAGCACATTCAGACTGGAGTTTGCAGATGGCACAACAGAAGATGTTGACGACAGCATATTGGAGATGAGCATCAACTTAAACGGCGTGAAGACAAGCTTTGGCACAGTTCTGAAAGACATCAATCTTCCAGACCGCAACGAAATCACCCTGGATGTGCCATTCAATCAAACCGCAGACTGCAACGCAACTTACATTTTCAGAAAGGGCAACAGTGAAGTTGAGTTTGACAAAGTGGCATCCAATTATTTACATTTAAAAAATGCTTTTGAATTTAGACTTAAAAAAGGCGATGCTGTTGTGCACACCTTTGAGATGCAAGATTTCAACAGCACATTAACCATTCCTGTGGAAACACGCACGACAACAGAAGGTGGCAATCAAATTGGTTATCACTATCTGCAGCTTTCTTCCAATGTGGTTGTGGGTGAAAAACTCACTCTTTCAAGTTTGAATGCGGTTTCCATTTGGGAGTTGCTGCAAAACTCACTTGCAAGCGAAAGTGTAAATTCTTCCAACACACATTTCTATTTTGAATATAACGGCGTGAGGACAGAAGTTTCTGCGCTTCAGCTGCGCGAAGATGGCGAGGGTGGCTATGAGCTTATGCTTAAGAAGTCCGACAACTCATTCATTTCGCTTAAAAATTTGTCATACACCTTTGTGGAATATGAAACAGAAAACAACAATGGCAGAGCGCTGTTGACGTTTGAAAGCGCATACAACCCAACGCTGAACATCAAATCATATTTTGGCGAAGAACTTTCCAAGGCAGAGCTGGACGCAATGCTTAAAACACTGCTGGGCTTTGAAGAGGGCACCCTTTGCAACTTCAGCCTCAAAAACGGCACAAACACAATTTTGTTTGAAAACATGCAGTTTGTGTATGAAAACGGCGCGCTGAGGGTGAACTTCCTCAAACAAGTGGAAGCTCCAGAAACCCCAGACGCAACAGACGAGAATGACCAAACTGACGAAAACGGCGAAGGAACTGACGGCGAAGAAAACAAGGTGGCATTTGAAGTGGTTGCAACTCTTCAAAATGCCACACGGGCAACCATTAAGGTGGAAGTTGGCGACAGCGTGATTGATGTTGCACTTGTGTTTGACATGAGCAAGGGCATTGAAATTTCAAAAGAGCAATTTGTTTTGGAAACCGAAGAAAAGCCAGCCGAAGAAACGCTGGAAAACAACTTCAATTTTGTGACAATCACCAAGATGAAAGGTTTGTCTTCCATGGTTGCCAAGGCGCTTAACACCACTACAGAAAACATTGGAAGCTATTCCATTTCAGCTGGCGGAGCAACGGCAAAAGTTGAGCTTATTGGACATGACGGCATTGGCTTTGTGTTTGTGCTGGAAAATGGAAAAATGCTCAGATGCAGTGAGGCAGTTCAGCTTTTGGTGACTTCAACACACAATGTAAACTTGGGCACAGTTAAACTTGTTTTGGCTGGCACCCAGTTTGAAAACTTGTCAATCAATGCGGCGCTGGGCGAAAGCAGCAGCTTAAGCCAAGAGCTTTATGGCAAGTTTGACGAAAACACAAGATATTATTACATCAACGATGAAGGAAAAGAGATTGAACTTAACCTCATCAAGTTTACACAAAAAACCAATTACACATATTCTGTTATCTTCTTCCAAATGGTGGAAGACAAAGAAGAAGTGCAAGTAACTTTGGAGCAAGGCGATTCAATTCACTTTGTTGCGCGTCTGCTTGACGGCACCGAGAAATTTGTGAGGTTGAATTTTGCAGTGCAATTTGTGAAAGTTGAGTCAACCTTGCAGTTTGACAAAGTTTATCAGCTGATTGGCAGTCTTAACGAAAACAATCAAATTGCAGGAACTGACGGCTTGCTTGACGAAGCGCTGGTGACAGCGCTGGGCGCAGACTTCCAAATTGCGGGATGCTTTGTGGATGCTGCGTGCTCGCAAGACAAGCAAATTTCGGCAGTCAAACTGACGGCTGACAAAAAATTGCAGTTGTTATATCAAGGCGCTGTTGTTGCACAGCTTTCAAGCTTGCAAACCCAAGTGTATGTCAAGCAAGCAGACGGCAGAAGCGTGATTAAGGTTGCAACCGATTTCAATGCCCAAAAGTTTGCAGCAGAAATTTCATTTGCGGCAGGCAACACTGTTGAGGCAAGCTCTATGGATGTGGTTTCAACTTTGGGCAGCGATGTCACATTTGAATATCTTGGAAACACCTTCACAACCTTTGAGTTTAAATATGTTGGAACAGAAACAGTGGCAATTCTTCTCAAAAACGCAGGCGTTGCATTGTCTGACGGCATTTTGATTGTCAAGCCAGAAGAAGGTATTGCTGTTTCGGCAGTTTCAAGCAATGGCAACAAATTTGATGTGACAGTGACAATTGCGGACACACAAAACTTGCAGAAACTTGAAATTGAGTGCTATCCATTTGTGACAACCTATGACAACCTTGTGCTTTCAACTTTGGATGGAGAGGTTTTGGCAAGTGCAGCTGTGGCAGCCGGCAGAACATTTGCAGACAGAGCGGTGGAATATTTTGACAGCAGCCTTAGGCCAATTGCATCCATCAATCGCACAAACGACAATGTGAAGATTGTTTATGCACAAATTGACAAGCAGTTGTTTGTGGTGAAACTTGCGTTTAACGAAGTTGTTAAGGCGCAATATGGCATTGCAATGGAGTGCATGATTGGAGAAAGACTGGAGTTTGCTTCCATTGATGCCGAAATATTAAGTGCCGCCGGCATTACAGGAAATTCGTTTGAGTTCTTCTTCAACGAAAACAACGTGCTTAAATCAGCCGAAGCGTATGTGCGCGGTGCTGGCGTGGACGACATTGATGTTGTTGTTAAGGCAGGTGGCACATTCCATCAACTTAACATCTTGTTTACACCACAATCCAGCGAGATGGAAAATGGTTCCAGCGGCTTGAAGAGCAACATAATTTACTTCAACGCAAATTATGGAATTGTGGTTGTGCCAAAGGGATATTATATATATCAAGGCACACAAGGCGGTGCGCTGGAAGACTCAGAATCGGTTGAATTTGCTGCCACCCATCAAGACACACTTGCTTGCACCGTGGGCACCACACTTGACTTGCATCAGCTGTTTGATGGTGCAGAAATTGGAGAAGTGGATTTCTCAAAACTTCACAACAAGAAATATCATGTTGTTATGCTTACAAACAACTCTGACAAGAAAACTGAATTTGCTTACTTCAACAATGTTGACAGCTGGACATTCAACACGGCTGGCACCTTCAGCGTTTCTGTGGTGTTAACTTACAGAGATGACAACAAGACAGTAATTAAATATAAAGCCTTCAACTTTAATGTCATGGTTTACAACTCTTCCGCTTCTTCCATCAGAGATGTTTACAAAGAATTTAAGTATGAAGAAAATCAAACCGCTTCAATTGTTGAAGAAGGCAAAGAAGAAACATGGTGGCTGCTGAGCGAAGGCAAGGCAATCAAAACCAACGGACAAATCAAAACCGTTGACAAAGCTTCCACAGAAGTCACCACAACTGACACACCAGTTATTTTGAAAGGCACCAATCTTCACAAGTTGAGTTTCTTGGTTGAAAGCAAAGAAGACGGTGTGATTTCATATTACATTGCAAATGCATCCATCTTTGTTTATGGGCAGACAAATTTTGCTTCCGTTTCTTTGGGGCAAAACAACAAATATAAGCTTAAGAACGTGCTTGGTGATGAGGGAACGGCTTTGGAAGACAGCGGACTGAACTTTGTTCTAAAGGACGAAAACGGCAGCGTTGTCAAAACCTATTCCTTCTTCGATTCAAACGGCAGAGCGCTCAGCGAAGTTCATTTTCCAAACATGGGCGTGGGCTCCAACTTTGATGCTGAATATATGCTGATTGTCAAAAATGCAGCTGCTGAGACTGAAAAGGTTTTGAAGTTTGTTGTCAAGTTTAAAGTTGTTGGCAGCAGCACAGCCAGCGAAAGGACAGAAAACTCATATGTTGCTGTCAGCCAAAAATTGTCTGAAAACCAAAATGAAAACATACAATATTTTGCAAAGGAAGATTTAAACAATGCCATCCTTTCTGTGTTGGGGCTTAAAGAAACCAACTTGTTGGGCTATGCAGATGGCAAAGTGAAACCAAACTGGAAAGAAACATATCCAGAAAAACCACAAACCTTTGTGCTGATTCAAGAGCGCGCAGATAACAATCTGCTTTCAGTTTCAAATGACGTGCAATTCAATGGCAAAGATGTAAGAATTCAAAAGAAATATGTTGTAACTTACAGAACGGCAGACCGCGAGCTTGTCACAACAACATTGATGCTTAACATCTATGTATATTCAAAAGCGCAGAAGCCAGAAAATGTGGAAGGTGTGCTTGCGGACGGCTCGGTTTATTCTTACAACTCTGATGCAGACGTCTTCAACTTCACTTACACCGCAGACAAAGAATACACCGCATTTGACATTTCAAAAATTGCGGCAGATGTGAGAAGCGTCATCAACGCGGGCATTGAAAACGAAAAAGACAAACTGACAACCACCACGGTGATAACCTTCAATCATTTTGTCAACGGCATTTTGCAGGTGGTTAAAAATGTGGCATTGCAAGGCAATGTTGCACCAAAAACTTACTATGTGAACGCAGGAGAAACTTATTATCTCTTCAGCATTGCCTTCAAGGTTAAGCCAGCCATTGAAAAACAAGTGGTGCTTAATGTTGGGCAACAGCTTCAACTTGACACACTGGACGATTGGGCAAAAACCTCAATTTCTGGCACAAGAGAAGGCAAAGTGACATATTATGTTTCTGACAAAGAAACCCTTGTTGTTGCGCAAAGCATCACAAGAGAAGCTGGCGTGTCAAGCAAAACTGTGTTTGTCAAGTTTGAGGGCGATGCCAACGCATATGAGTTTGAAGTTGTGTTTGTTGGACGTGTTGCCGCGCACGACGCTGGTGAAACCATCGATTTAAAAGTGCTGGACGGCGCTGTGAAAGAAGCTTTAAAAACTTCGCAAGAGCAAAGCGCAATTTCTTATTACAATCAAACCGCAAAAGGGCTGGAAAAAGTGACAGCCGTTGCAAAGCCAGATGGGCAAACAAGCAAAACCATTTATGTGAAGTTTGCGGGAGATGAAACCCTTTACATCATCTCCATTGCCCTTGTGGAGGACGCTGCATAATGAACATTTGGTTTTGGATTTTCATCACATACATCTGGCTTAACTTTTTGTTGTTCATCTCCATGGTGTTTTTTGAAAGAAAAAAACTTTCCACCATCATCAGCTGGCTGGTTGTTTTGACATTTATGCCAATCATTGGATATGTTTTCTATATTGTGTTTGGAAGCGGTCTTTCGGTGCGCGTGCGCAGACTGATTGTCAATCACAAGCTTTATGAGCTGGAATACAATGAAAAAATTGAAGAATATCTGCGCATTGACGAAAAAGCAAAGCACAAGCTGGCAAAGGAGGAGGGGTTAATCAACTGCTGTTATAACTATGGCAGCGTGTTGTGTCCGTTTAATGATGTCAAATTGTTTTGCTGGGGCGAGGACAAGATTGAGGCGCTGCTAACAGACCTTGAAAATGCCAAAGAAAGCATCAACATTGAATATTACATCTTTGCAGATGACAATGTGGGCAAAAAGGTTATGTCCACACTCATTAAAAAAGCGCAAGAAGGCGTGAAGGTTAAGCTGATTTATGACAGCATTGGCTGCCTGCACGCCCCAAGACGTTTTTTCAAAAAGTTGAGAAAAGCGGGCGGCGAAGTGGCAGAGTTTTTTCCACCATTTGGCAGAATCCGCATGATTAACCTAAAGCTTAATTATCGCAATCACAAAAAGATTGTGGTGATTGACGGACAAATTGCCTACACAGGCGGCATAAACATCCGCGATGACCACATGGGCAAAAAGAAGAAAGTTTCTCCGTGGCGAGATTGTCACATCAGAATTGAAGGCACGGGGGTTTATCCACTTCAAAACATCTTCTTAAACGACTGGCGATATGTCAAGAAAGAAAGCTATTCTTCGGCAAAATATTATCAAGATGGGCTGTTTCCTGTGCCAAAAAACTATGGCGACACCTATCTTCAAGTTGTGGTTTCAGGGCCAGACAGCCCTGTGCAGGCAATCAAAGAGGTGTTCATCAAGATGATTGCCAGTGCAAACAAAAGCATTCTCATTCAAACGCCATATTTTGTGCCAGACGAAACCTTTTTGTCTGCCCTAAGAATTGCCATTGCAAGTGGCGTTTCGGTGAAGATTATGCTTCCAGCAAAGCCAGACCATCGCACCGTTTTCTGGGTTTCGCTTTCTTATTTGAAAGAGTTTGCCGAGCTTGGCGCGGATGTGTATTTATATGACGGCTTTTTGCACAGCAAGGTGATTGTGGTGGATGACGACAAGCTTTCTGTGGGCACTTGCAATTTGGATTATCGCTCTTTTGGCTTAAACTTTGAGGACACTGTCATCATGTATTCCAAAAGTTTAAATCAGCAATATCAAGAATATTATCAACAGGACATTGCTCACAGCCAAGTTGCCGACGTGATGTATTTTAAAAGAAAGAAATGGCTCAACAAGTTTGCTCAGGCAGTGATGCGCTTGTTTTCACCAATTCTTTAAAAAAATGGGGTTATAAAACCTCATTTTTTTTGTAATAATTTTGTTATGTTTCAAGCAACAAAAATCTTCACATTTCTTGCCACAGCCAAAGTCAAAACAAAACAAAAACTTCTGTGGCTGGGCAAACTGCTTTGGCTTTGGGCGATAAGGGCTTTTCTGACGCTGTTTTGGGCATGCTTTTTTGTTGTTCCTGGGGTGCTGTTTTTTCTAAACTCCTGCCTTGCCCCAAGCATTTGCTTGCAAAGCCAGCAAATGGATGTGAGAGGCGCGCTTCTTCTCAGCAAAGAGTTGATTTGTGGACAGCGCCTAAAAATTTTTGTTTGCCTTTGTTGGGGGCTTTTGTCAGCGCTACTTTCCTTCAGTTTTGCCATTTTTGTGCTTGCCGGCATCAACTGCTTTCTAAATATTCCAATTGGAATTTTTGTTTTTGTTGCCGCGCTTGTCACTTTGCTGGATGTTTTTTGCATTGCAAAGCCAATGTTGAAAAAGCGCATTTCTGTGGCGTTTGAGTTGGCAAAAAATCAAAAATTTGCAAGAGCTGAAGCATAAATTTGGCGCTGCGCGTCATTTTGTTTGTGTTTTTTGCTGAAGTTTGTTAAAATGATTGTAAGAAAAGGCACAAAAATCAAATGGAATATAAAGATTTCACATCACGCAATAACGCATATGCAGGGTTCATTCAAAATCGAAAAGAGGTTTTGGACAGCATTTCTGACGGCTCGTTTAACGATGTTTTTGCAGACTTGTGCGCAAAGGCGCTGTCGGGGGATTGCATTGCACAAGATTGTGTGGCATATTTTTTCAACAAGGGTGTGCCAAATCTCTTGTCGCAAAATTACACATATTACATGTCTTGGCAAATTCTTGCAGGGGCAAATGGCAACGAGTTTGCACTGGAAAAGATGGAGTTTTTCTTAAATCCCGCCCTTGAAGAAATTGTCAACGATGAAGAAATTTTGATGACCGCTCTTCACAACAGAACCATAACCAAAGACAATGCCCTGATGATGATTTCCAACCTCATCTGCGAGGGGATTGTGGATGTTGTGGGTATTGAAGCCAAAAATTTGATTGACATCAAAAAGCAGCCAGAGCCATATTCTTCCCAAAGACATCGCGTGTTTTCAGACGCCATGGAAAACTGTCTGATGGATGTCATCCGCTTTTTGATGCACTGAAAAACTGTCTAAAGCAAAATTCACACAACTTGAAAGCAAAACATAAATAAGCACATGGAAAATATCTATGACGACCAACTTTTGCCCACCAATTTCGAGCAAATTGCAAAGGCATATTCAAAATCCTTAAAAGACAAAGGGTTTGTTTTTGTTCGCTTAGAGGAAGAAGAGTTCAACCTGCTGCTAAGCGAGGTGGCTGTCATCCTTTGCAAGATGCAGGCATGCCTTGTGCGATTGGACAAAATTTTGGATGCCAAGCTTTTAAAGGAGCGCATAAAAGAGGCAAAGCACATCCTGCAGTGCACGTTTGGCACAAGCGCAAACCATCGCTTTAGGTGCACTCAAGACGAAAACACCACCTTTCTCACACTTGTGGCGCTTGAAAACCTTCTGACAATCAAGCTGATGCTTTTGTCTGTCAAAAGCGGAGAGTTTGAGGCGTGCAACAGCATAATCACCTCCATTTCTGGCATCTTTGCAGAAAGCTTCCCTTGTGAAGGCTTTGTGGTGGAATAAAAAGGCAAAAGCAAAATGCAGCACAAAACTTTGATGCCTTTTGAAAACATCATGAAAGTTTGAAAAAACAAAACAAAAAACGCAAAACCAGAGCAAAACCAAATAAGATAGCAAAGCACAACAACAAAAAACGCGCAAGTTTTTTCAAGCGCGTTCTTTTTTTAAAATCTGTCAAAAGGGTTGGAAGACTTCAAAATTTTCTTGTTTCTCATCTTTATGTCATAATAAACTTTTTGTGTGTCCAAACTCTTCATAATGCCAATTGGAGTTTCAGCGTCTTTCTTATAGAAGAATGGTGTTTCATAAACAGGCGTCTGCTGAATTTTCATTGGATTATACCTAAACAATTTCACAATCACGGTGTTGCGAGGAATCTGTCCAAGCTCATAAGATGTGATGAGCGCCCTTGTGGTGCGCTGTGTGCTGGTGGAAGTGTTTTTGCTGTCCTTGTCTTTGTCAGACTTTGAAACGCTGGTTTCTTCATGCAAAAGCTGAACTTCGCCGCACATCTTAGAAAACGAATCGCGCGTTGGTTGGTCGTCCGTTCCAAGATAAATCTGAGCATTGCAGTTTCCAATGATGGTTTTTGCAGCGTCTTGCCCATATTTTGTTTCAAGCTGTGTGTAAGACTGCACTGCCATCTCATACAAGATGTTGCGTCCGCGGGATACGGTAATCATGCTGTCAAACTTTGGAATTGGAGGCAAGTTACCAAATTCTTCCAAGATAAAATAAACGTGACTTGGCAATTTTTTTGTGTGATATGTGTTGGCTTTGTCCACCAAGCGCTTATAAAGCTGCGACAAACACAAAATTGCAAGGTTGTGACGCTCTTCGCGGTCGTCAGGAATGATAAGGTAAAAAACTGTTGGCTTGTCCGTAAACTCTTCAAAGTTGATGTCGCTTTCGGAAGTCAGATAAGAAATTCCAATGTCGTTCATGAAAGATATCTTTCCGTTCAACACACCAATGTAAGATTTTGTGGTGTTTGGGCTGTTGTTGATGACTGCAGATGTGAGGTTTGGAACATTGGAAGTGGATTCGTCACGCCCTTGCAACAAATATTTTCTCACGGTTTCAAATGGCGCGTCAGCATCTGGGTCACGGAAGGTTGCAATTTTATATAGGTTATAGAAGTTGAACTTTTCTCTTGTCATGCCAAGCTCTGGGTTTAAGCTGTCTTCCAGCATGGCAAGTGCGCAGCCATACAGATAGTCTTGTGCACCTTCTTCCCAAGTTGGGTCTTGCGCTTTGGATTTTGGCGCAATGGTGTTGCAAATTTCTCTCAACTCGTTTTGCGCAAGGTCACAATAAACCTGCTCGGCGCTTTTCACAGCCACGCGAAGCGAATCTTCATTTGGATATGCAACATTTTCAAAGCCAAACCATTCTTGTCCATAGGTTTCGCCAGGAATCTCTTGATATCCAGCCGCTTGAGGCTTGGTGCCATTAGAGCATTTTTTGATGTTGTTTTTGCAGTTCTTTCCTTTGTGAAAAAGTTCAAACGCGTGGTCCATAGGGTTCCAGCGGGTGGAGGAAAATGCGTCACGCAGGTTGAGGGTAAGCACACGATATCCCTCGTCTTCCATAATCTTGCTGGTCATGGTGTAAAGCTCGCCCTTAGGGTCAGAAATCACCATGCAAGGCTTTTCGCCAGAGTGTCCCAAAATTCTGATTGTTGGAACCAAACATGCGCTGGTTTTTCCGGATGCTGTTGTTCCAATGATGAGGCAGTGATATTCGTCTTTCATTGCAATCTGATATTTTCCACCAGCAATCTGATTTCTAAACACAATACCAGTGTTTTTAAGCTGAGGAAGCTGGCTCCAAGTGGTGGAAATCAAGCCCTTTTGGTCTTTAATCTTTTCCACCGACAACCACTGCGCGTCATATGCCAAATCCATCTCTTGACCGCTGGCAGTTTTGCCCTTGGATTTTTCAGGCTTGGTGCTTTTTGGTTTGGCAAGATATGCAAACAAAAGCCCAAGAATTACTCCTCCGCCAGCCCCAAGCCAAGCATAGTCTTTTGTCAAGGCGTCAGTAAAACTGGATGGATGTTGAGTGAAATAATAAAGTGCCACACCAGCAGCATAGCCAAGGATTGTAAAGACAATCAAATAGATGAGAACTGATTTGAACTTTTTCATAAAACCTTCCTCAAAAAATATGTACAAGTTTATTTTAACCGCAATTAACAAAAAAAGCAAGCAAACGAAGAATTTTACAAATAAATTTGACATTTTGTAAGAAAAAAGATATATTAAATAAGCAAACAGAAACCTTGCTCTCGTGGTGTAATGGATAGCACAATGGTCTTCGGAACCATTTGTTCGGGTTCGAGTCCTGACGGGAGCACCAACTATACTATACAAAAAGTCTTTTTTTAATTAAAAGGAGAAACTGATGAAAATATATTTGATAAGACACAGTGAATCGCAAGATGATTTGATAAATTGCTATGGCGGTGCTTCTGACTGGGACTTGACAGAGAATGGCATCAAAAAAGTTGAAAAATTTAGACCAACATTTGAGAAAATGAATGTTGACAAAATTTATGTCAGCCCGCTGAAACGAGCTTATAAAACAGTAGACATTCTCAATAAAAAGATAAAAAAGCCAGTTGAAAAGGTTTTTGATTTGCACGAAACAAATCATTATGGATATTTGACGGGACTTGAAAAAAACTTGGCAAAAGAGCTTTTTGCATATTTATTGGAAAGACCAGAATATCAAAACGCAAGTTATTATAATCGTAAATGTATGCCTGGCGGCGAAACTGCTGATGAACTGGATAAACGTGCAAAGTCTGTTATGAAATACATTCTTAAAGAAAGCAAAAGCATGGACAGAATTGCAATCATAACTCATGGAGGAGTTTTGAGAAGTATTTTTCAAGTCATTTTGAAAGACAAAAGAAAACTCTTGGATATTAAAGATGTTGCATGTGCTGAAATTGAATTCTCAAAAGGTCGATTTAAAATTTTAAATACAGATGGATTTATATTTGAATAATTTTGATTATCGCAAAATCAAAACTTCGTCGCAAAATATCAAAGATATATTGCTTCCTCGTTCGCATGAAAGAGAAGTCTGCACTGTATCTTAGTGGGCAAAGCTGTTTTGAAAGATTGGCAAATTGAATTCAAAAGATATATTACAGTTGAGCCTTGTAAAAGGGGACAAGTTCCTGTTGGGGTTTGGCAAATTGATGATTTGGCAGAAAAAGAACTGGATATCATTGAGGGGTATCCAACTTTATATCGAAAAGAATACGTAAATATTGAGTTTAATGGCAAGAAGATTGAAGCTCTAGTTTATGTAATTAACGACACACATCCAAAATATCCTGACAAAGCTTATCTTGGACGCGTTATGGTTGGATATGATGATTTTAAGTTTGACAAAAAATACATATTGGATGCCATTGACAGGATTCCAACCACACACTGATGATGAGTGGAGTTTGCAACATCAACACAAGGCGGGATGAAGTGACTTTGCAGGCGATTGAAGACAAAGCTTTCAAAATTCTTGGCGTGCAGTGGCATACAGAAAAGACGCAAGATGATTTTGTTTTTGAAATTTTTAAAACCATGCTTTAAGAACGCAATGCTTTGTAAAAAAAATGACGTGCGGTCAAAACTGAAACTGCATGTAAAGATGTGAAATTGCGCGCAAAATGCGCGGGAAAGAAGAATGCATATAATGCAAGGGAGATGTATGGAAAAAACGACATATTTTTTTGACTTTGACAACACCATTGTGGATTCGCTGGAACACTGGCACAAAGTGATGACGGAAGAGGCTTTTCCACACTATGGCCTTGAGGTGGATGAAAAGTTGAAGGACATTTGGGAAGGCAAAACCAATCCAGAGTTTGCGCAGGCATTCATTGAGTTTGCTGGGCTGGATGCCACTTGCGAAGAAGTGATTGACTTCTGGTGCAAAGCCATGGAAGAAAAATATAAGAGCGAAGTGAAGCCGATTGAAGGAGTGGAAAAGTTTTTGTTGAGTTTAAAAAAACAGGGCAAAACGCTTGTGCTTGCTTCCGCAACAGAAGAGAGTTTGTTGAATGCAATTTTGAAACCACTTGGGTTGGATGTTTTTGACAAAATTTTGACAGAACGCAACATTGGTGCACCAAAGCGTGACCCACACTTTTATAAAACAAGCTTTGAAAAGTTGGGCGTGAAAGCACAAGAAGTGATTTTGTTTGAAGACTCTTTTGGCTCGCTTAAAAGTGCAAACTCCTTGGGCGTTTTTTGCGTTGGCGTCATCAATAAATTTAATGTGGCTCACAAAGAAGAGATGGAAAGTTTTTGCAAACTTGTGATTGAAAACTATGTCAACATCCAAGAAAAACTGGAGAATGTTTATAAAAAGGCGCCAAATTGAGCTTTCTTTTTGGAAAATAGCGTAAAAACTGCAAAAACACTTAAATGCTAATTAACGCGCAAACAGCCATAAAAAAATAAAACATAGAAAAAATTCTATGTTTTTTCTTTTTGAGATTTTGAAAGGTCTTGTTTTGGCTTTGCTTTTGCAATGTAAGCACGCTTAAGTTTGCGCATGCATTTCTCAATTTCCGCTTGCGTGCCAGTGTTTATGATGTCAATGATGCCAGAAATTTTGTTTGCCCGAAAGTTGACGCCAGTTTTTCCCAAGTTCACCAGTTTTCCCACATCTGGCGCAAGCTGGCCTTCAATCATATATTTTTTTAAAATGATTTGGTCAACCTTTGGAAAACTTTTCACCAGTTTTGGAAAGTTTTTGTTTTTCATGAACAGTGCCACATTGTCTTTGATTTTGTGCGGCATCCAATGGTTTTTGTGAAGCATCTGAAGCGCACGCGTTTTTTCTGGTTCTGTGCCACGCACAAACACTTCCAGCTTTTTGCAGATAAGGTCGCCGCGCTTTGGAATGGAGTAAGTTGCAAAATTTGTTTGTTTTGCGATTGCGCTGGCAGGCATGCCCTCAATCAAAAACTTTCGGATGATGATTTGGTCGCTTTTTGGAAATGCTTCAACAATGTCTTGCCAGTTTTTAAGCGAGATGAACTCTCTCACAATGCCTTTCATTGCAAAGTCTGCCCTTTCCACAGCATGGTGCTTTCCTGTTCGGCTGATGGAAGACAAGATGTCTTGCTTTTGCTGCGGAGTGCTGCTGATGAATTTTTTGAGAAGCGTTGTCACATTGTTGCAAATGTCCGCAACGCGAAGCTTGCTTTTGTTGTAAGTTTTTGCGATGGCAGGAAATCTTTCGTTTTGGAAATAATGCCGCTCAAAAATGTCCCGTCGTGTTGGACGGATGCTTGCCAGCAGCAAAAGACAGGCTTTGTCGCGCTTTACAAAGCTGACAAAATCCTCCTCTGCTCTCTTTTTTGAAAGACGCGCAAGCAATGCCTCTTTTTGCGGAGAGTTGGTTGCCAAAGTCTTGAGGATGTTTTTTGTGTAGCCAACAATTTTGGGGTCTAAATATCCAAACTTTTTTGCAACATCGCACAGCTTCATTTTAAGCACATATCGCGATTTTAAAATTTCTTGCATCTTGCGTGTCAAAAACTGCCAATTTTGCTTTATGTTTGTCATAAGTCTAAAGTTGTTTGCCCTTGCAACCGCGTGCGCATATTTGTCATAGGCGCTTTCACCAGCCTCGTCAAAAATCTTTTTCAGTACGCTGTCAACCACCTCTTTCAGCTGCGCCGTGGTGATGTGAAAGTTTTCAGCAAGCTGCTCGGTGGAGCTGTCTTTGTTTAAAATCACACTTTTAAAAATCAAGAGCTGTTTTTTGGGAAGATTGGAAAAAAGCTTTTTGATTTCGCTTTGTGCGTGCTTGTCTTCCAGCGCACTCTGTGGCGAAGGTTCGTTGCTGACAAGTGCGTCTTGAAGTTGCATAGTTTCATTATACTTTCCCTTCAATGGCGTGTTGGTGCTTTTCAAAAATGCCGCTGTTCGCTCTGTCCTAAAAAAGCGTTGAGTGTTGTTATATACAAATTCAAAGCACCGCTCTTCAACGCTTTTGGCTTTCTGTGAAGGGTTGCCGCTTTGCAAGTTGCTGTCAGCTTGCACAAAGTTGTCATATTCCAAATTGCAAAACTCCAAAACATTAAGCTGCGCCGAAGAAAGCACATCTTCTCTCAACGAAAAATGCACGTAATGCTGATGGCTTAATTGTTCCACCACGGCATTGGCAACTGGCAAAAGTTGCTGATAGTGTTTTTGCAAAATCATATCCAAAATTATAGTACAAACTCTCCTTTTAAGCGAACGAAAATACGCAAGAAAACACATTGATGTTAATAAATATATATTATGAACCAATTTCAGTTAGAAAATTTTTTGTGTTGCCACGCGCCAAAACTTGAGGTGAGTGTGATTGGAAAGTCTGTGCTGGGACAGAACATCTTTGCGCTTTGCAAACAAAACAATCCGTGCTTTAAATGGGCGCTTGTCACTGCTGGAATGCACGCAAGAGAGCATCTGTCTTGCGATGTTGTCTGTCACTTATTTAAGCAGCTTGAAAGCCAAAAGGCAAACTGCAACTTTTGTTTTGTGCCGCTGGTGAACCCTGACGGGGCAAATTTGTGTACGCTGGGCGCAAACTGGCTGCAGGCAAAAGATAGGCGCAAACTGATTGAAATCAACGGCAGCGACGATTTCTCACTTTTCAAAGCCAACGCCAACGGAGTGGATTTAAACAACAACTGGGATGCGCGCTGGCAAACCAAGTTTTCCAACAAAACCTCTCCTTCGTCGCAGGGGTTTTATGGAAATGCACCAATGTCACAGCCAGAGGTGCAAGCTTTGGCAGCCTTGACAAACAAGCTCAACCTGTTTTTGTCTGTCAGCTTTCATTTGAAGGGCGAAGAAATTTATTTTGACTTTTTTCAAGAGGGCAAGCGGCTTGAAAGGGATGCAAAAATTGCTCAAGTGTTTGCCAAAAGCACGGGCTATGCCATCAAACCCACACAAGAGGTCAGCAGCGGAGGCTTTAAGGATTGGTGTGTGGAAAAACTGAAAATTCCCGCGCTAACCATTGAGCTGGGCAACGACCAGTTCTCTCACCCGTTCCCAAAGCAGCAGTTGTCCGTTATGTTAAGACAAAATTCTCAATTTTTTGAAAATGTGCAAAAAAGTTTGAAAATTTTTGAAAAATTTGCGCCAAGCTTGGCAAAAGAATAAAATTTTTTTTAAACTTGCCCTAAATTTTGTGTTTTTTGTGAAAAACTTTTTGTGTTTATGCCGCTTTTCCTTTAAAATAAAGTTGAAGACAAAAATTTTTGATAAAAAGGGGGCGAGAAAAAAATGGCAACACCAAAGGAATTTAAAGCTTTTGTTGTGGAGCAGTTTTGTGACATTGATGGCATAACTTGCCGTCCAATGATGGGAGGTTATTTGTTATATCACAACAATCTTTTGTTTGGCGGAATTTATGACACCCGCGTGCTTGTCAAAATCACAAAAACAAATGAAAAGTTCAATATGTCGCAAGAAATTCCTTACAAGGGAGCAAAACCCATGTATATGATTGAAGACTTGGAAAATCACGCACTGCTTGAGGACATTGTGCTTTGCACTTGCGAAGGGCTTAAAAAATGAAAGAGGAAAAAATTATGAAAACAAAAAAACTTCTTGGCGTGCTTTTGATTGGCTTTTGCCTTGCACTTTGCACAGCATCGCTTGCCGCTTGCTGTTCTATGGAAAAAGAAACTGGCCTTGTGGAAGGAAGTTACACCGCTCAAACACAATTTTCCAAAATTTCTTTGGACATAAATGGCGGGGTGGATTTTGAGTTTTCGTATGGCCAAACTCTTTCAATTGACTACACGCAAAGCGACCAAGAGAAGTTTTCCTTTGCTGAAGGCAACGGCATGCTGATTGTAAGGCAAAAGCTCAATTCGCACACAGCGCTTGTGGGATATAAAAGCAAAAAGCTGAAGATTGTTGTGCCTTCTCAAATCAAAATAACGCATTTATATGCCATTGTGGATGGCGCTGCAGATTGCAAAATTGAAGGAGACTTTCAGGAAATTAGGTTGGATGTGGATGGCGCACTGATGGCAAGCATAAACGGCAGCGCAGAAAACTTTTTTGTGGATTGTGACGGCGCGGTTGAAATTGAGGACAAAAATTTTGTAACAAATGTGGCAGAGTTGAATGTGGACGGCGCAATGGAGTTTGAATTTACTTGCAACACCAGCTTGAAGGTGGACTGCAGTGGTGCTTGCACAGGCAGATATTTTGGCAACTGCACAATTGAGAAACACATCAATGGCACGGCAGACATCAAAAAGGGAGAGGAAGCATGAACGGAATTTTGTATTTCTCATCCACGGGCAACAGCCTCTTCATTGCCAAAAAGGAGCAGCAGCGCTTTGGCGGCAAAATTGTTTACATTCCAAAATATCAAGGCGACGGCAGTGAGTTTGAAAAGCTTGTGCTTGTCACGCCAATATATTCTTATGGCATGCCAACGCATGTGCACAGCCTTCTTTCAAGGCTGAACAAACAAAGAGAGCTGATTGTCATTCAAAACTATGGCGGCATGGTTGGCGGGGCAGACTTTTTGCTTTATTCCTACGCCACAAAGCTGGGGCTTAACATCAAAAGCGTGTTTGTCATCAAGATGCCAGAAAACTTCACACTCACATTCACCGTGCCAAAGTTTTATTTGAAAAGCGTGCTTAAAAACTGCGGAAAAGCCATTGACAAGGTGCTCAATCAAATTGAAACTGGCACGCCACATGTTCCAAAGAAAAAGAAAACAAAAGAGGCAAAATATCTCAAAAACAAAAGCAACTGGCACCTGATTGGGCAGCGCTTTTGCACAAGTCAAAATTGTGTGCAATGCCAAAAGTGCGTTTCGCTTTGCCCTGTTGGCAACATTTCGCTTCAGGACGGAAAAATTGTGTTTGGCGATAAGTGCGTGGCATGCCTTGGGTGTTATCACCGCTGCCCAAACAAGGCAATTTTATATCAAAACAAAAAGAAAAAGTTTCGCTATGTCAACCCAAATGTTGACGAAAGCGAAATTGGAAGGGATTTGTGAGGATTTATGCAAAAACTTAAAACAAGTTTGTTTATAAGCGTGATTGTGATGGCGCTGCTGGCAGTTTGTTTTGTTGGCTTTTCTTTTGGCACAGGCAAGGCTTTTGCCAACGACAAAGACACAAACATTGTGTATGACAGCGTGGAAAAAATCATTGAAATTGACGAGCAAAAGGTTTGCAACATCACCGAAATCATCACGGTGACATACACGCAAGCAGGCATCAATGTGGGCTTGGTGCGAAACATCTCGCGCACCAACAAAATCACACGAATTGTCAACGGCAAAAAATATGTCAAAACCACCAAAAACAAACTTAAGCTGCTGTCGGTGACAATGGATGACAAGCCAGAATATAACTTTTTGGAAACAAGTTCTGACTATTATTACATCAACACGGGCGCAGATTTTGATTACAAAGTTGGGCAGCACACATATAAGTTCAACTATTTGTATGACATGGGCGACGATTTCATCAATGCTTTTGACGACTTCACTTTTGATTTGATGGACTATGATTTTGGCAGTCCAGTGGACAGTTTTTCAGCAAAAATTACATTGCCAAAGGCGTTTGTGGATGAAGGTGCTTTGCAAAATGCGCTGAGTTTTCGCACAAACGAGATGGCGCCGCTTTCTTATGAAGAAGCAAATTTGGATTTTGATGAAAGCAGTCTTTCCATTTCTGTGTCGCGCTCTCACCTTCACGCGGGAGAGGGTTTGACAATGCAGCTGATTTTGCCAGAAGGCTATTTTGATGCAAAATATAAACCCATTGCGTTTTATTATGTTTTGCTTGTGATTTCTGTTGTGTGCGCTCTTGCCATCACGGCAATCATATATTTTTCTCGCAAAGGCAAAAAGGTGGTGATTACGCCGGAGTTCTATCCACCAGAGGGATATTCTCCACTTAGTGTTGCGCGGGCATATCGTGGGCAAATCAAGCCCAAAGATTTTGCGGCGCTGGTGATTGACTGGCATGCAAGAGGTTTGGTTTCCATAAGGCTGAAAGGAAAAAAGCACATGGTGCTAACCAAGCTGAAAGAATTTGAAATTGTGTGGAAAAAAGAAATTGCGCTTCAGCAAAAGCAAGAAAAGGATTATTTCAACGCGCTGTTTTCAGGCAAGAAAAAGGTTTATGACACCAAGACAGAAAAGCACAAAGTGAACAAAAGGCTGTCACATTGCGTGAAAGCGCTGTATGAAAAAGATCCCACAAAAAAGAAGAAAGTTTTGCTTTTGAGAATGCTGATTCATGTGCTTGCAACAGTTCCTTTTCTGTTTTTCCTCATTTGGGCACAGTTTGCACTGGGAGGCTCTGCAATTGGCTTGATTTTCATCATCATTTTTCCAATCATTGCCATTTTGGTGTTCACCTATGTGCCTATGCCGTGGCTTTTTAAAATCATTTGGTGCAGTGGGTTTGGAGGGATGCCGCTTGCAGCCGTTGTCGCAATGTTTAATTCGGTTTATGACATTTTGCATCTTATTTGGTTTGTGCTTGCAATTTTTCTTGTGGGCAGTTATGCAGCAAAATTCATTCGCGCTTTCACAGAAGAGGAGCAAAAGGTGCGTGGACGCATTTTGGGCTTTAAGCAGTTTTTGGTTAAGGCCGAGCTGGACAAATTGAACGCGCTTTTGGAGGACAACCCAGAATATTATTACAACATTCTTCCATATTGCTATGTGTTTGGCATCACCAAAAAGATGGAAAGCAAGTTTGCTGCACTGCATGTGGTGCCTCCAGAATATTGCAATGGTGCGTCCACACATATTGTGTGTGCGCACATCTGTCACAGCATGTCACGCATGGGAGGAGGAGTTTCGTCTGGAGGAGGTGGCCACAGCGGCGGAGGCGGCGGTGGCGGAGGGTCATCTGGAGGCGGAGGCGGCGGTGGCGGCTGCCACGGAAGATAAGCAAGGTTGCTGACACATTGATATTGCATCAATGAATAATGAATATTTAATAATAATGGTCAACATTGAAGAATAAATAAAAATGGTCACATCGCTCTCATTTTTGCCATCCAAGAGATTCCTCCACCCTGTTAGCGTTTTTGTCTGAATGACGCGCTGCACCAAAAAACACAAAATCCACATCAACTTGATGTGGATTATTTTTTTTAAACCCTGAACATAATACTTAATATGGAGGCAGGGTTGGAAAAACAGCGCACCTATTTTGTGATTGACATGAAATCTTTTTTTGCTTCTGTGGAATGTGCAGAGCGCGGCTTGGACGCCCTTAAGACAAGATTGGTGGTGGCAGACGAAAAGCGAAGCGAAAGCACGGTTTGTCTTGCCGTTTCGCCAGCACTGCGCGCGCTGGGCGTGAAAAATCGCTGTCGGCTGTTTGAAGTTCCGCAAAACTTGAACTTCATCATTGCCAAGCCAAGGATGCAAAAATATATTGACTATGCCGCCGAAATTTATGGCATATATTTGCAATATATTGACAAAAGCGACATTCATGTATATTCCATTGACGAAAGCTTCATTGATGTGACAACCTATCTTAAACTTTACAAAACCGACGCACACAGCTTTGCAAAAAAGCTTATGGAAGAGATTGACCAAAAACTGCACATCCCTTCCACGGTGGGAATTGGCAGCAATTTATATCTTGCCAAGATTGCCTTGGACATAACCGCCAAAAAAAGCCCAAGCCGCATTGGCTGCCTTGATGAAGAAAGTTTTTTAAAAACGCTTTGGAATCACAGGCCAATCACCGATTTTTGGCAAATTTCCCACGGCACAGCGCAAAGGCTGGAAAAATATGCAATTTATGACATGGAAGGCATAACACGTGTGGACGAAAACTTGCTTTACAAAGAGTTTGGCATCAACGCCGAACTTTTGATTGACCACGCTTGGGGCAAAGAGAGCTGCCTTATGAGCGACATAAAAAATTATAAAGGCAAATCCAAATCCATCTCTGGCTCGCAAATCTTGCCAAAGAATTATTCCTTTAAGGATGCCAAGCTGGTGATGCAAGAGATGCTGGAAAACGGCTGCTATGACCTTATACGAAGAGGGTACGTCACGCAGCTTGTTCATCTTTATGTGGGCTATGGCGATGAAAGGCATCAGGGTGCAAAGGGCACGGTGCGCATGCATGTCACAACAAACCTTTTTTGCATGATTGTGCAATACACCAACAAGCTTTTTGACCAAATTGTGGACAAAGGGAGACCAATCAGAAAACTAAGTTTTTCTTTTTGCGAGCTTCTGCCGCTGGAAGGGGAGAGTTATGACCTTTTCACAGACACAAAAATAGTGGAAAAAGAGAAGCGGCTGATTTCCAGCATCTTGCAGCTTCAGGATAAATATGGCAAAAACGCTGTGCTGAAGGGCATCGACTTGCACAAAAATGCCACGCAGAAAGAGAGGAACAACATGATTGGAGGGCACAATAGTGGAAAGAATGAAGATGCCTAGGGCGCAGCGGGCAAAGCAATTTGCGCCTTTTGATGCGCTTAAAGGCCTGCAAGAAGCACTTCGAATGAAGGAATATCTGCACGAGCGCGTTTCAAAAGGGGAGATAAGCGAAGAGAAGGCAAACAAAATTTCAAAAACGTTGCTTGCGCTTGAAAAGGGAAGCGTGGTGGATGTTGTATATTTTGAAAATGGACACTATCTTCCTGCCAGCGGAAAAGCAAAGCTGATTTTGGAAGAGGGGCGGCTTTGTGTGGGAAGGCTGACAATTTTGTTGGAAAATTTGTTTGACATAAAAATTCTTTAAGCTTTTGCTTTGAAGGAGGGGCAATGCCCCTTGTGATGTTACAATGCATTCAAGAAAGTTGAAAACCAAAAACGGCTTCAGTGTGGAACGCAATAATTCAAAGCAAGAAAAAGTGAAAAAAGTTAGAAAAATTTCCACTTTTTTTGTTTGTTTTTTACAAATTTCGCGCATAGCTTTGTAATTTGTTTTTTTTGTGTTAAAATAACAAAAACGAAAGTTGGAGGCTTTATGAAAAAGTTTTTTGGTGTTTTCACTCTTTGCTTTTGCATGCTGCTTTGCGGCACTGTTTTGTCTGCGTGCTGCGGACACAGCGAAACTTTCAAAATTGCAGTGGATGTGGATGCTTCTCTTGCCAGCGTCAAAATTTTGGTGGACAATCAAGAGGTTGCAAAAGAGGAAGACGGCACAACAAAGGTGGCAAAAAACTCCAAGGTGCGCTTTGAGGTTTATTCCACTGTGTTTGGCGTGGACTTTTCTTCAGCCCAAGTTTTGGTGGACGGCGCTGCCATGCAGCTTAAGGGCGGTGACGATTATCAGGCGCTGAACGCCGAAGATGTGAAACTTGCAGGATATTTTCTTGTGGCTCCAATTTTGAAGGACACCAACATCTCCGTTTCGGGCATGAAAAAGTTGCAATCTTCCATCACTTTCAAAACAGAAAATGAAGCAGACTTGCAAGATGAAAGCGTGCAAGAAAAATTGCAAATCACAAGTGTAAGCTTTGACGGCGAAAATTATGTCAACCTTCATCAACTGATGCAAAGCCCAAATCCAACGCTTGTGGCGGATTTTGCCAATCTTTCTGACACAGAAAACACCATCAGCAAGCTGAAGGTGAAGTTTGATGCAAACAACATTTTCAATCCATACAATGGTGCCGTGCTGTCACTTGTTATGCCAGACCAGCAAGTGAAAATTCTTTACGACTGGGTTTTGAATGAAGAGATTTATGAAATTTCCTTTGGAAAAGTTGGCAGAGAACAAAACTACACCCTTTCGCTCAACTTTAAAGTTTTGGAATATCTGCCATACACCTTCAGTTTTCCAGAAGAAAATCTTACATATTCCGTTTCCACAAGCAGTCAGGAAATTTCTTATGAACAAGAAGGCACACTTATGCTGGCAAAAGATTTGGACGCATCTTTGGCAAACTATTCCTCTGCAAGGGTGCTGCTTGACGGCGTGGAGCTGGAAAAAGTGGATGAAACAGAGCAAAATGTTGTTTACAAAATTGGCAAACACACCCGCCCAGCACAAGGAAATGTTTTGGATGTTAAAGTTTTGGGCATTACATATCAGCGCCCAGTGCAAAAAATCACCGCCTTCACCATTGGACAAGATTTGGTGATAACAGGCTTCTTGCAACACTCTCTGTTTATTGTGGACGAACACGGCAACAAAATGGGAAACTTTGGTTTTGACGAAGAGGGCACACAGCTGGCTTTGAGAGACCAAAAAGTTGCGCTTTCTTGGCAAATTGTGGAGAATGCGCAGGGCTATAACTTCCCTTATGACATCTATGAATATGACATCTTAATCAACAAAGAAAAAGCCATAAACTTGAAGGAAATGCTTTCTGCTGCCACCAACAATTTTGAAAACTTGCAAGATGTTGTTTTCACAGACAATGGATATACGCTCAGGGCAATTTTTGATGAGAAGACAAACTGCTTTGACACCTTTCAGTTGGAGTTTGCCTGCCAAGAAGATTCCAATTTAACTGTTGAAGGCTTTGTGGCAGCAGTGAAGAAGGTTGTTGTAAGCCATTCGCTTGAGGGCATAAACCTCACAAAGGCAGTGGAGTTTGCAATTGCAAACAACTATGAAGAAATTGACCCTTCGCAGTGGCGCGTGCTGACAGAAGCATCTGAAGAAAGTGTGTTTGCAGGGCAGCTGGTGCTGTTTAAACTGTTTGTCTCGGCAACTGATTCTTTGGACACAAGCAAGTTCACCATTGAAGATGCGGTTGTGTTTAGAGAGCTTCAGTTTGTGAAAGAAACAGTTGTGGGCGAAGATAAAGAGTGTGTGTTTGCCTTTGTTGTTTCGGACATCAACTGGCTGAACGAAGTGAAAGAATTTAAGTTGGTAAGCATTCATGAGTGAAAAATTTTTTGAAAGAGTTTACAACCTTGTTGCCTCCATTCCAAAAGGGAAGGTTGCCACCTATGGACAAATTGCCAAAATGTTGGGTGCGCCAAAGTGGAGCCAAATTGTGGGCTATGCGCTGCATGTCAACCCATGCGCGCAAAAAATTCCTTGCCACAGGGTGGTGAACAGATTTGGACAAGTGTGCAGTGGCTTTGCCTTTGGCGGGGCGCAGGCACAAAGACAACTTTTGGAAGGTGAAGGCGTGGTGTTTGAAAGTGACGGCTCAATCAACCTCAAAAGGTTTCAATGGAATGTTGAACCTTAAATCAAACTTTTTGTAAACCAAAACAAAAGCCCAAAACTGGGCTTTTTTCTAAAAAAAATTTTGCAACGCGTCAATCGCTTGATTTTTGAAAAAATTTGTTTTATCATATCAGCAGAGAATAAACACAAAAAGGAGAAAAAATGAAACGAGTGAAAAAGTTTTTCAGCGATTTTAAAAAGTTCATTTCCAGAGGAAATGTCATCGACATGGCTGTGGGCGTAATCATTGGCGGTGCGTTCAGCGCCATTGTGACAGCACTCACAAACAAAATCATCATGCCACTCATCAACTTGCTGCTTTCACTGGCAGGAGGAAATGGGCTGGAATCAGCACGCACAATCTTGGGCAAACCTGTGTTCACCGACGCGGGCGCAATTGATTGGTCGGCAACAATTTACATTGATTGGGGCGCATTCATCACCGCAATAATTGACTTTTTGCTGATTGCACTGGTGCTTTTCATCATCTTGAAGGTTATGATGAGCGCACAAGGCGTTTGGACAAAAAACATGAAGGCTCGTCCAACCAAAGCCGAAAGAAAACTTTTGAAGGCAGAAGGCGTCAACATGAAGGATTATAAAGCTGTGCTGGCTGCAACAGCAGAACTTCGCGAAAGGAACAAGCCAGCTCCAATGCCACCAGCGCCAACACAAGAACAACTTTTGGCAAGCATTTTGGAAGAACTTAAAAAGCAGAATGCACCAAAAGAAGTTGTGGAAGAAAATCCAACTTCAAAAAAGAAAGCAAAATCCGAATAAAACAAAAGCAGACATTCGTCTGCTTTTTTGTTGGATATGAACTGCCTTTGGGTTTAGTTTTTAATAAGCTTTATCAAAAAACGCAGGACAAAGGCGGTGATGTAAGCAATAAAAAACGGCAAGCCAAGTTGCTTGCCGAAGTTTTTGGTGGAGATAATCGGATTCGAACCGATGACCCCCTGCTTGCAAGGCAGGTGCTCTAGCCAACTGAGCCATACCCCCATTTGCTCTTGCATTTTATCACAAAACAAAATGTTTTGTCAAGAGAAATTGAAAACTTTACAGAAAAATTTTCTTTTGCATTTTTTGCGCACATTTTTGTGGCAAATACAACTTAAAAATCTGTAAGCAAAACTTGCAGAGAACATACTTAATAAAATACTTCAAAAGCAGTTTTCCTCAAAAAACAAAACCCCAGCAAATGCAGCTGGGGTTTTTGAAAGCCTGAAATTTCACGCAAAGTTTTTTTATCATTCGTGAGAATGAAATTCTGCCAAGCGCACGCCATGAATTTTTCTTTGCTCTTCAACCAAAGTTGAAATGGTTTCTCTCACTTGGAATGGATTTTTGATGTTTCTCAAATAAAAGACTGGTTTTGAAGCATCGTTGCTTTTCAACTCAATTGTGCCTGTGTTGAGAAGTTTTCCCATAAGCGATTGACGGAAAGAGATGTCGCAAATTCGATATAAATTTACTTCATCAATCACCGAATAGAAAAAGCCAACATCTGCAAACATCTTCATCCAAACACCTTCTTTTTTGATGAGAAGATATCTTGTGAAGGAAAGTGGCATTCCCAAAAATCTTTTTCTGTCCTTCCAAATCAGTTCAGTTCCGCCGTATTTCTTAAGATTCATTTGTATTTCTCCTTATTTTCAGTTATATTTTACAATATAAATTGCAAAAAGTAAACAGTTTTAATAAAAAAAATTGTTTTTTGTGCTTGGCAAAAGCGTGATGGGCGTTTAAGCAAGCTTTTGAAAGCGCTGAAATGAAAAAAATCCCGCAGATGGGGATTTTTTTTGCTGTGAAAATGCGAAGCGCTTGCTTATGACAATCAAATTTTGATTGGAAGATTATTTGCAAGGATTGCATCCGCAACCAAGGTTTGAAAGTATCATCAAAAACAGGATGGTGTCGCAATCAATGCAGATTTGTCCGCCCTTGTTTCCGCCGAAACCGAAACCGCAGCCACAGTTTTGTAAGAGCAAAAGTAAGAAGATGAGAGAGCAGGAATCGCATCCGCAGTTGCAATCATTTCTTACATCGCCACAATTTGAGCCTCCGAAAAAGTTCATTTGTGCCTCCTATAAAATTTTACTTATGTACGACTTTTATTTTTGTGCAGGAAATTCCCTACACATTAACAATGTATTAACCTTGGGCAAAAAATGTGACGAGATTTATGAAAAAAATATCTTTTCGCCCGCTATGCTTTTTGAAAGCTTTGCATAGAAAAGGCAAAACTGAGGCACAATAAAATTGTCGAAAAGCAAGAAAAACTTGCAAAAAAAAGGAGGAAAGATGAAAAAACTTTTGACAAAAATTGCTTGCCTTACAATGGTTGTGGCAAGCGGGCTGACACTGGCTGCCTGCGGAATGAACACTCACATCATGGCAAACAGAACGGCCACACTTGGAGAAGGAGAGAGCGCTGTTCAATATTCCAACACCAGTTCGTTTGCGCTTGATTACAAAGGCGACAACACATACAAAGCCAAAGGCGAAGCAAACAGCATGACGCAAGAGCAAGCAGATGCATTTTGGAAAGGAGAGGCAAAGGAAGGAGACAACTTTGTTGTGCTGAGCATCGATTTTGCCGCTGGAGAGAAAATTGTGTATGGCTTTGACAGGGAAGGTGCAGATTTTGAGAACCCAGATGGAACACAAGTTAAGAAGGTTGAAAACACTTCCAACGAGGCAGATGTTTTGGATTTGATTTTGCGCATAAAGCAAGACGGCCCAAAAAACTTTAAGGTGATTTCAAACGAAAAGGACAAGGATGCAGTCACTTACACAGTTGATTTTTCGGATGTCAAATTTCCTTCTGAAAAATAACAAAATTTTTTAAGGCAAACAAAAAGAGTGGCACAACCACTTTTTTTTGTTGTGATATTGGCTTAAAGCGCGTTTTTTTGTAAAATTAAGCTTTAATATGTCGTTTTCTTTTTGACATTTTGCTTTTGTTTTGTTAAAATCAACATAAGGGAAGGTCTTTTTTCCATGGGAGTTTTATGAAAAACATCATCAAGTTTGTGGGCAACAACGAAAAACTTTTTTCAAGGGTGATTGTGGAAAGCTTGCAGCCGAAGCAAACCCTCATTGTGCCAGAAACTCACAATGCCATTTTAATTAAGGATGGACAGATGTTGCAAACATTGTCATCTGGAAAATATTTCATTGACGATTTTGTTGACCTCAAGACAGAGGGAGACACCGCTTTGGAAGTTTTGTTTATGTCCAAAACCGCCAAGCTTAAGATGCGCTGGGGCACTCCGCAAAGGCTGTTTATGTTTGACACAACCTTGCAAGAGAACTATCGCCTTGGCCTGAGCGGCGATTTTGAGGTGCAAGTTGGTGACCCACGAAAGTGTTATTTATATCTTGTTGGCGCTTCAAACGACCTCACTGCCGATGCACTGCAAGAGAGGTTGCAATCCAATGTGGTTTCAGTTATGGAAGGCGTGGTGGTGGATTTTGTGCGTGACAATTCGGTGCCTTTCAATCAGGTGGTGCTTTACAAAAAACAAATTTCGCAAAAGGTGCAAAGTGTGCTGGGGCACAAACTTCAAAGCGAATATGGTATTGCGGTTTTTTCTTTTAATATTGCAAACATTATTATTGACGAGGCGGATTTCAATCGCTTGAGCAATACCATTAAAAATGTTGACGCACTTGTCTGCCGAAACTGCGGCGCCACGCTGAAGGAAGGAGATAAGTTTTGCTTCCGTTGCGGCAAAAAGGTGACAGCGCCAAATGTCTGCCCAGTTTGCAAAACAGAAAATGCTGACGAAGCTGCTTTTTGTGCAAACTGCGGAGAAAAGTTGAGTTGAGGAGGAAAAAACAATGATTGCACTTTACATCATAATTATTTTGCTGATTATTGGCTTTGCGGGGTTTTATATTTTTAGGGAATATTATCACAAGCCAAATCAACAGAAAAACGGTGGCACAAAGGGAGTGCTTAAAAATAAAAAATTTATTGAAAACATGGTGGCAAATGTGGAAAGCATAATTGTGTATGCCAACGGCAACGATGCACTTTGCCGCAGGCTGGTGGAAGTTAAGGACAGCATCAGATTTTTCAACCCAACAACCAACGAGAAAGTGCTTTTGACGGATGCCAAACTTGCCAGTCGCTTGGACGACCTTAAACTTGCAACAGCCAAAGACAACACGCAAGAAACCTGCCTTAGGCTTTTGGAAGAAATTGAGGCATACATAATTCAACGAAAGAAGGATGAAATCAACTGATGAAAAGGACATTTCAAGCTTCAAAAGGCGTTTTGCCAGAAGTTGAAAAGAGGGTGCTGCAAGAGCTGAAGTTGGGATACCTCAACCTAAGCGACGGCTTTTTTCCACAGGCGGAGGTGAACTTTAAGTTGGCGCTGCAGTTGGACAAAGCCTGTGCTGACGCGTTTTGGGGGCTGATGCTTGTGCAGTTTGAATGCAAAAACGAGGACGAGTTATATTCCAATCCTGTTGCATACAAAGGCGTGTTGGATGTGGAGCAGTGCAAGCTGGCACTGGAAAGTGCGGACAAATCGCTGAGAAAAAAATATTTGGATTTGCTGGAAAGAATTTACAAAATCCGAGAAGGAGAAAACTATTAAGGCAAAAACTTGCAGTAATAAAAAGGAGAAAATATGTGGCCGTTTAAGAACAAATATAAAAACCTAAATCGGGAAGACTTGGTGAACTCCATCTGCGAGCTTGAAAGGCAAGAGCGCACGGTGGAAGCTGAGGTGTTTCAAAAAATCAAAGAAATTGACGCGCTTTTGGAGAAGGGGAAGCACGAAAAAAGCAAGGATTTGCAACTTTTTTATGCCAAGAAAATTTCGCACTTGAATGAAGAGAAGGCAACTTGCATGGAAAGAGGAATGTATTTGCTTTACAACATCCGCCTGATGAACAAACTTAAAGACGCCTATGACAGCAACACTTTCTTTAAAACTCAAACCAAGGTGCCGCTTTCGGACTTGCTGGCCGACCAGCGTGGTTTGGCAAAGTTTTTGAACAAAGCTTTGGTGACAAGGGTGAAAAGCGAGGATGTGCTGACATCGGCAGACGAGTTGTTTGCAGAAGTGCAATCGGCTTATGAGGTGAATCAGCCAATTTATGGCATTGGAAAAAACGAAGAAGAAATTTTGACAATGTTTGAAAAAGAAAATCAGTTGAGTGAAGAAAACGAACTGATGGAAAATCAAACTCAACAGCCAATAAAAAGAAAAAAAATGAAAATGGAGGAATGAAAAAATGGGACTTTTTAAAAGCAAACAACAAAAGGAAATTGAAAAGAAGATGTTGATTAAAAGGACAATCAACACCATGAACAAGCAAATCAACAAATTGGAAGACCAAAAGCGAGTGTTTATTGAAGCTGCAAAGCGCGCAAAGCAAAGAGATTTGGATGCACAATTCAACCTTGCGCTTTCGGGCTATAAGATGACAGTTCAGCAGCAAAAGCGTGCACAAGAGATGCTTTTGAATTTTGAAATTACCTCTCAAATGCGAGATGTCACCATGATGACAGGCGAGTTTTTGCGCGGCATGAGCGACATTTCCAGAGAGATGTCAAAATTGGCAGATGCCAAAGAGTTTGCAAAAATTCAAACTCAGTTTGAAGAGGCAATGGCTGCAGTTGAAACTCAAACCGACCAAATGGACAACTTTATGGAAATGAGCCAACAGACCTTTTACAATCAAGGCATTGACAAAAGCGGCAAGCAGATGAGCGATGATGAACTTGAAAAGTTCATTATGGAGCAAGCCAGCCAAGACGAGCTTTCTTCAGAAAGTTTGGACAAAGAAATGGCAGAAATCAGAAAGAAAATTGAAAGCGATTCTGGAAAATAAGCAAAAAGCGCCTTTAAATAACAAAATTGCAAAGCCTTGCAAGGGTTTTGTCAGCATTTTGAAGCTTTTTTAAAAATCGGATTTTGAAAAAAAACAAAATGACAAAATGAAAAATTTTTAAAACTTTCAACTTTAGAGGGAAATTTTATGGGGGAGAAAAACATAAATGTGCTTTCCGACACCTTTGATTTATATATGAAAAAGGGAAAGGAAGCCAAAGCCAAAGGAAATTTTGCACTTGCAAAGCGAAACTTTTTGCTGGCAAGTGAGGCAATGATGCAAATGGCAAAACTCAGTGAAGGCAGCCTGAAACAGGTGCGAGTTGAGCGCGCCAGAAGACTGGTGGACATTGCAGAAAATGTGGGGAAAACTCCTGTGAAAGCCACAAAGGCGGATGACAAAAAAAATGACGCAGCCCAAGAAGAAGATGACGACATAAAAAAATGGCAAGCGGCAAAAATTCCAAACATCTCGTTTGCAGATGTTGCGGGGTTGGAGGACGTGAAAAAAGCCATAACCATCAAGATGATAAATCCGGTGAAATATCCAGAAAAATATCGGCTGTATGGCAAAAAGACGGGCGGCGGCGTGCTGCTTTATGGGCCACCGGGCACAGGAAAAACCATGATTGCCAAAGCCATTGCAAATGAAGTTGGCGCAAAGTTTTATGCTGTCAAGGGCAGCGACATTGTCAGCAAATGGGTGGGTGACAGCGAAAAGAACATCAACAGCTTGTTTGAAGAAGCCAACAAGCAAGAGCGCGCCATCATCTTCATTGACGAAATGGACAGTTTGATTGGCAAGCGCGGCGTGGACACGCACAACGATAAGCGAGTTAACGAGTTTTTGCAGCAGATTGACGGTTTTTCAGGCAGAAATCCAAATTTGCTGTTGCTGGGTGCCACCAACAGACCTTGGGATATTGACAGCGCGGCAATGCGTTCGGGACGCTTTTCGCAAAAGATTTATCTTCCACTTCCAGATGCGGCTGCACGCAAGTTTATGATTGAAAAAAACATGAAGGGCGTGCCAGTGGCAAAAGATTTTGATGTTGACAAGGTTGTGGAAAAAACCCAGCTTTACAGCGGCGCTGACATTGAAGAACTTTGTGACCGTGCCAAGGACGAGCCTTTGTTGCAGGCCATTGCAACAGACAAAATCATTCTTGTCACAAATGAAGATTTTGACAGGGTTTTGGGCACTTTTCCACCAAGCGTGACGCAAAAAGAGTTGGAAGAGTTTGAAAATTACAACAATGAAATTGACAGCATTTTGAAGAAAAACAAGAAATAGGAAATTTATGAGAGAGCGTGTTTGCAAAAATTGCGGAGGAAGAGAATATAAAGTTGTTGGGCAGAACATGGTTAAATGTGCGTTCTGCGGAACTTTATATGTGGACGAGCACGCCTCAAAAGAAGAAGAGGTTTTGCTGGTTGGCGCTTATGAAATTTTGCGAGCGCTGCGTTTTGAAGATGCGGTGGCAGAGTTTGACAAAATTCTGGCACTTTTTCCGCTGTCTTTTGAGGCGCACTTTGGCAAAGCTCTTGCAAAAAACGAGGTGATTTTATACACCAGCCAAAAGGGCACTTTCAAGCGCCCAAGGTTTTTTGGGCAGACAATCAACTCCATTTCACAGGATGAAGACTTCAAAAAAGCGCTTTCACTTGCCCCAGCCGAAACTGCTGCAAACTTTCAGGCGGTGGCAAAGCGGATTGACCGAATTAAGAAAGCTTATGAAGATTCCACCTCAAAGCAAAACTTTGACGTGATTGTTTGCGCAACCCTTCCAGCAGAAGACAAGCAGCAAAAGACTTTGGCGCAGTTGCTGGAAAATTTGAAGCAAAGTGGCAAAAGCGTATATTTTTTGAAACCAAGAGAAACAGAAAACGAAACCTTCCGTGCGTTGGAAACAGCCAAAGTGTTTTTGTTTTTTGTGGGCAAAAACGGGGGCTTTGCAGAGCACAAGCACCTGACTGACCGATTTCAATTTCTCATTTCGCAAAGAAAGCGGGCTGCGTCCAGCTTTATTTTGGCGCTGGACGAAAGCAAGCTTAATGAAAGCCAGCTTCCACGAGATTTTGTGTTTTGCAAAAGCATTGTTGATGTCAATTCAACTTCTTTTTTGCAAGACACAAGCCTTTTGATTGAAAAAGAGCTTGAAAGTTTTGCTTCAAAAACCGCAAAAATTGAAACGGTGAAGGTGGAGAGGGTGGCTCCAAACAAAAAGGAATATGTGGACATTGACACCGTCATCCCAAGCGAACTGGGGCACTATCAGGTTGAAAATGTTAGCCTAAGCGACGAAGCAAAAATCAGATGGATTTTCTTAAGTCTAAAAAACGGCGATTTTCAAACTGCCAGCCAGCTTTGTCAGCAAGAGCTGGAAAAAGACCCATACAACAGCCAGCTGCTTTTTGCGCAGCTTATGGCAGAAAAGAAAATCAAAACAGACGAAGCGTTCTTTTCCAACATTTCAAACTTCACAGATAAAGAAAAAATTGACAGCATTTTGCGCTATGCCACAAAGGATTTTGCAGAATATTTTGTGAACAAGTGGGAAAACTTGATTGTCAGCATCAGGGACGCAGAGCATTATTGCAAATATTTGCTTTATCTTGCTGGCTTCAAAACCCCAAATCGTGAGAACTTTGTGACAGAGGCAGAGCGTGTTGCCATTGAAACTTTGGATGAAGACCTGATTGAAAAAGTTTTGAAATGTTTTGACAAATCACAAGTTGACCGCTTTGTGAACTTCTATTTTCTTTTGGCGCAAAAAAGCGATGACAGCAAATATTATCAAAAAATTTTGGAGTTGGATGCGGGGCACTTTCAAAGCAATGTTGCAGTGTTTCTTCGTCACTTTTCCAGCACCGATGCAAAACTTTCTTATTGCAACGCGGAAGAAGTGGAGGGCGTGCTTAAATATTTTGACAAAACTCAGCGCGCAAATTTTGTTTCCACCATTTTAGATTTGATTGTGCCAGTGGCATTTTTGGATGTCAAAAAAGCAGAAAAGCAGTTGGATTTTTATTTGGGATACATCTCCTCAGATGCAGACATTGTCAGGCTTTCCAAAGGCGTTGCCCAGCATCTGCAGCAGATGAAGTTGTTTACGCTGGCAGAAAAATACATCTCCATTGCCATTTCCAAAAGCAAGCAAGACGGCACGCTGTATTGGATTTTAATTCAGATTAAGGCGCACTGCCGCTCTGACAGCGAGCTTATCATGTCGGATGTCAGAATCATGAAGATGCCCGAGTGGCAAACGCTGCTGGAACTTTCCAGTGACGCGCAAGACGAGGTGTATGCTGGCATTGTCAGCAAAAACAATCTGTTTAAGGGCAAGCGCACCGCCTTTGCGCCAGAACTTTTGGACAAAAATCAGCTGTCAGCCAAGTTGAAAGAATTCTTGCTGAGAAACAGCAAGCTTTTGCTGGAGTTGGAAAAACAAGGGGATGCCAGCATTGATGCTGGCGTGAGATATTTTCAACTTCAACTGCAACCTTTTGAAAGTTATTTAAAAGAACTTGAATTGGTGGAAGAGTTTGAGTCTTACACAGAAATCTTAAACAAAATTGACACCAGACTGGCGCAGCTGGAACTTTCGCTGGATGCTTCTGTCAGCGCCATCAAGGTGGCAGAGCGCTGCGCGGGGGCAACAGATGTGTTGCCAACAATGCGTGCCGCAAAGCAAATTTCTGCAGAAGAAACAGAAAAGCCTGCAAAAAAGCGCCTTAAAGACGACAAGTTTTTGAAGAAGTTTGTGGTGATTTTTTTGGAATTCTTTCCACTTTTGTTTTCCACCTTGCTGTTTTGCTTCAGTGTTTTTCTTCCAAAAGGCGTGTTTGCGCACTTCAGCCAAGAGTTTTTGATTGCGTCGCTGATTTATTGCATGTTTGTGGCATTCTTAAATTTTGGGATTTATTTGGCAAAAAAAGCCAAACTGACAAAAAAAGCAGGCACACTTTCTGTTTTGCTTTTGTGCATTGGGCTTTTCAACCTTGTGCTGTTTTGCGTGGGCTTCTATCTTGCTCCGGTGAAAATTGTGATTGAAAACAAAGAAGAGTTTGAAATGTTGCTTAAAAATGCCAAATATGGCAGTTTTCAACTGGAAAACGACATCAATTTTGAAAATAACAGCTGGAAAAGCATAAAATTTAGCGGAAAACTGAATGGAAACGGCCATAAAATTGAAAACATCAAGTTTGAAAACGACGGACTTTTCACAAGCAACAGTGGAGAGGTTGTCAATCTTCAGCTGAATGTGGATGATTTGCAGCTGCAAAATGTGGGAACTTTTGGGCTGATTGCTTCCAAAAACAGCGGCAGCATAACAAACTGCACAGTCAGCGGCAAGCTGAGCATCAGCACAAACATCAATCTGGTGCTGGGCGCACTGGTGGGAGAAAATGTTGGCGGAAAAATTGAAAACTGCAAAAGCAATCTTGTCATTTCCATTTCTGCAGCAGCGGACGTTGTGAAGGTGGGCGGAATTGCAGGCACAGTAAAAAATGGCAAAGGCAACGGCAAAATAAGCCAAAATTATGTAGCCAACAGCCTCAGCGTGTTTGCAAGCGCTTCCAAAAAGTTGAACGTTGGCGGGCTTGTGGCTGAAGTTGCAGACATAAGCTGGGCAAGCGAAATTTGCCAAAATGCCATTGCGGCGAATATTGTTGTGGAAGGTGCAAGCACCAACGCACTTGTTGGCGGGCTTGTGGGGCAAGCTGAAAGCGCCAGCCAAGACAATCGGGTTTTTGGCAACATAAACACCCAACGGCTGGCAGCGGCTGGCTTTGTTGGCGGGCTTTATGGCAGCTATGTCAACTCCAATCTCAGCCAACAGATTTTGCATTCTTACACCGATGTAAACATAGCCTCCAACCTTTCCTCCAATTTTGTTGTGGGAAGTTTGGTGGGCAAACTTGGCGGAAGAATGGCAAACTGCTTTGCTGTGGTTGGCGAAACCGTGGTGGGAAGCATTGTTGGCTTTGGCGGACAGCTTAACTGCAAAGTGCTGGAAGAAGGACTTTACAATCCTTCGTTTGAGTTCAGCACACAGGTTTGGAAAATTGAACAAGATGCCCTTCCAATTTTGTTGTGGGAAGAGTAAAAAAAAGATTTGCAAAAAAGCAAATCTTTTTTTCTCTTAAAGTTTTAATTGGGACAAAGCAGCACAGGTTGGGCAAAATTTGTAGGTGACAATACAGCGTGGATGTCAAAAGTTGCATAAAAAAGCTTACAAAACGGACAAAAAGCTTGCACAATTCATATTGAAATTTTGTTGTAATAATTTAATTATTATGTTATAATCGGTTTGTTTTTTGACAAATCAACTTGGGAGGCGTCTATGTTTAAGCTTTTGAGAAATTTGAAGTGGATTGACTATCTGTTTTTTTGCGTGATGGTTGGCTTTATTGTGCTTCAAGTTTGGGTGGATTTAAAATTGCCAGACTATATGAAAGCCATCACCAACGAACTTTTCAACGAAACTGGAACAATCAACATGGGCGTCATTCTTGCAAATGGCGGCTATATGCTTGCGTGTGCTGTGGGCAGCTTGGGTTGTGCGGTTGTGGTGCATTTTTTCACAGCCAACATTTCGTCAAGGCTTTCTTTCAACCTCAGGGGCAAGATATACAACAAAATTCAAAACTTTTCGCTTACAGAAATCAACAAGTTCTCCACAGCCAGCCTCATCACTCGCACAACCAACGACATAACTCAGGTGCAGATGTTTCTTTCAATGGGTTTGGCGTGCATCATCAAAGCGCCAATCATGGCTGTTTGGGCAATTTTGAAAATCTTAAACACCAGTTGGCAGTGGTCCACGGCAACAGCAGTGGCGGTTGGCACAATGTTTTTGATAATCTTTTTTGTGGTGGTTTTGGCACTGCCAAAGTTTAAGAAAATTCAAACTCTCACAGACAATCTCAACAGAGTGACAAGAGAAAATTTGACAGGCATAAGAGTTGTGCGGGCATCAAACGCCGAAGATTTTCAAAATGAAAAATTTGAGGCCAGCAATAATGCCATAACAAAAAACAACTTGTTTGCAAGCAGAGTGATGGGCATCATGGGGCCGGGAATCAATCTGATTATGCAAGGCATGAGCTTGGCAATTTATTGGATTGGCGCATACATTGTCAAAACCTCCGAGGGCGTCAGCGACATGATGGTGTTCATGTCATATTCCGTGCAAGTTGTGATGGCTTTTATGCTGCTGATTATGATTTTCATTCTTATGCCAAGGGCGCTTGTTTCCGCACGAAGAATCAATCAAGTTTTGTCCACCACTGACAGCATTGTTTCGGGCAGCTTTATGGCCGAAAGCTTTGACGGCAAAGCCAGCGTGGAATTTAAGGGGGTGTCTTTTAAATATCCTGATGCAGACGAATATGTGTTGAAAGACATAAGCTTTGTGGCAAATGAAGGCGAAACGGTGGCTTTCATTGGCAGCACAGGCAGTGGCAAAAGCACACTCATCAACCTCATCCCGCGCCTCTATGACGCAACAGAAGGCGAGGTTTTGATTGACGGCGTGAATGTGAAGGAATATAATCTTGAAGCGCTCAATCGAAAGATTGGATATGTGCCTCAGCGCGGTGTGCTGTTCAGCGGCACGGTGAGAGGCAATGTCAACTTTGGCGACAACAATGCAGATGAAGACACAATAAAAAGTGCCATTTCGGTGGCGCAGGCTTCCAACTTTGTTTCCAGAATGACGGATGGGCTTGATAGTGCCATTTCGCAAGGCGGCACAAATGTTTCTGGCGGACAGAAGCAGAGACTTTCCATTGCGCGCGCAGTGGCAAGAAAGCCAGAAATCTTCATTTTTGACGACAGTTTTTCTGCACTGGACTATAAAACTGACAGAAAATTGCGCACGGCGCTTCAAAAGCACACAGCCAGCGTGACAAAGTTTATTGTTGCACAACGCATTGGCACCATCAAGGATGCGGACAAAATTATTGTTTTGGACAATGGCAACATGGTGGGCATGGGCACGCACGACCAGCTTTTGAAAACATGCGGGGTTTATCAAGAGATTGCACTGTCACAACTTTCAAAGGAGGAACTATAATATGCCACCAATCAAAATCTCTGCAACTGAAAAGACCGAAAAAGGCACCTTCAAAAAGTCTATGGCAAAACTCATCAGATATTGCAAGCACGAATGGCTGTGGTTTGCACTTTCCATCTTGCTTGGCGCTGTTGCAGTGGTGTTTCAAATTATTGGACCAAACAAAATTCAAGACATCACCACCAAAATTTCAGTTGCCATAAAGTTTGGGCTGCCAATGGACATTGACGGCATCACACAAATTGCCCTGTTTCTTGTGGGAATTTATGCCGCAAGCGTGCTGCTTTCTTACATGCAAAACTTCATCACGGCAACTGTCACACAAAGGGTCAGCAAAAATTTGAGGTTGGACATCTCCAAAAAAACCAATCGTTTGCCGCTCAACTATTTTGACACTCATCTTCATGGCGATGTTTTAAGCCGCGTCACCAACGATGTGGACACCATTGGGCAAAGCTTAAACGAAAGCGTTGGCACACTGTTTTCCAGCATTCTTCTGTTTGTTGGTGTGCTGATTATGATGTTTGTCACCGAGTGGATTATGGCGCTCACCGTCATTGCAACCACCATTCTGGGCTTTGGATTTTCTGTTGTGTTTATGGCAAAATCGCAAAAATATTTCAACCAAAATCAAAAACACTTGGCGGAAGTTAATGCCCATATTGAAGAAACTTATTCTGGGCACAATGTTGTTCAGCTGTTCAACGCCAAGCAGCAGACGGGCAAGGAGTTTGATTCCATCAACAAAAAGCTGTTCAACAGCGGGTGGAAATCGCAGTTCATCTCTGGCGTCATGCAGCCACTCATGGGTTTTGTGGGCAACTTTGGCTATGTTGCAGTGTGCATTGTGGGCGCAGTGCTTGCCAGCAAAAGAGGCATTGAATATATTGGAGTGATTTCTGCGTTTATGATTTATGTCAGATTGTTTTCCAATCCGCTTGCACAAATTGCGCAGTGCCTCACAAGGTTGCAGTCTGCTTCCGCAGCCAGCAAGAGGGTGTTTGAATATTTGGAAGCGGAAGAGCTTCCAGACGAAAGCGACAAAACCCTTGTGCTGGGAAATGTGAAGGGAGATGTGGACTTTCAGAATGTTGTGTTTGGGTATAATCCAAACAAAATCATCATCAAAGATTTTTCAGCTTCCATCAAGGCAGGGCAAAAGGTGGCCATTGTTGGGCCAACAGGTGCGGGCAAAACCACACTTGTCAACCTTTTGATGCGCTTTTATGAAGTTAACTCTGGCGATATCAAAATTGACGGCGTTTCCGTTAAAGACATCAAGCGAGAAAATGTGCACGCCCTTTTTGGAATGGTGCTGCAAGACACTTGGCTTTTTGAAGGCACAATAAAAGAAAATTTGAAATACAACAATCCGGCTGTAACCGACCAGCAAGTTGTGGATGCTTGCAAAAAGGTGGGAATTGACCACTTCATTCAAACGTTGTCGCATGGCTATGACACTGTGATTGACGACGCTTGCAACCTGTCTGCGGGGCAAAAGCAGCTCCTTACCATTGCCAGAACAATGATTGCGGACAATCCAATGATGATTTTGGACGAAGCCACCAGTTCGGTTGACACGCGCACAGAAGTGTTGCTGCAGCAGGCCATGGATAAGGTTATGGAAGGGCGCACTTCGTTCATCATTGCACACCGCCTTTCCACAATCAAAAATGCCGACCTCATTTTGGTGTTAAAAGACGGCGACATTGTGGAGAAAGGAAATCACCAAGAGTTGCTGGAAAAGGGCGGCTTCTATGCAGATTTGTATAACTCACAATTTGAAGAATAGGCCTAAGTGGGCGAAAACGGGGCGAAAGCTGCGCTGGTGGCTTGTTTTTGGCATTCTGCCAAAAAGCTGCGCTTTGACGCTTGTTTTCGCCCACTTGGGACAGACACCTCGTCACAACCTGCGCTTGAAAACTCGGCTTGCCAAAATGGCAAGCGCTCGTGGAAACGCTTGGTTGCTCCTCTTCCCAAAAATGACAAGCATTTTTGGGAGCCCTAGACGCGGACATAAAAATGTCATGCTGAGCGAAGTCGTGTTGCTTGCAACCGACGCTGACGGACTATCCTGACGGGTGCCCAGAAGGAGAGAGTGAGAAAGCAAGCCAGCGGTCATTCTGAGCCGACGCAGTCGTGTCGTGATGCACAGCAACCGACACTGACGGGCTTTCTTGATGGGTGCCCAGAATCTCGCTGGCAAACTGGTGAGAGATGTTTCGACTTCACTTCGTTTCGCTCAACATGACAATAGAGCACCCGCTGCCACCATGAGCGCAGCATCCGACACTGACGGGCATTCTTGACGGCTGTCCATGTTCTAAAGACTTAAAATGATAATGTGATGACTAACAATGTCATCACTTTTTTTACCACACAATAAAAAAAGAAATGATTGCCATTTCTTTTTTATTAATCTTCAAGTGGTTGTTTAAACAAATCAGAATTGAAAAAATCAAATAATGTTATTTCAAGCCCATCACAAAGTGCTTTTATTGTGTTTATTCCCGGATTTTTGCTTTTGCCATAAAAAATGCTTGTGATTGTGCTTGGCTCAACTCCAGAAATTGTACCCAATTTGTTTGGAGTTATATTTCTTTCATCACATAGTTGCAGTATTCGTTTTGAGATTGCTTCTGTTGTCTTCATGTGGTTACGATATATCCTTTATTCTAGCATCTTGCAACTAGAAAAATCAGGGATATATCCTTGATTTTTAATCTTCAAGCATTACTTTAAAATTTTCGCAATTAAAGAAATCAAATAAAGTTATTTCAAGCCCATCGCAAAGAGCTTTTATTGTGTTTATTCCTGGATTTTTGCTTTTGCCATAAAAAATGCTTGTGATTGTGCTTGGCTCAACTCCAGAAATTGTGCCCAATTTATTTGGAGTTATATTCCTTTCATCACATAGTTGCAATATTCGATTTGTTATTGCCTCTGTTGTTTTCATGTGCTTACGATATATCCTTTAAATCAGTTTATCATTAAGTTTTTAAATTATTCGGGGATATATCCTTGACTTTTGTTTATTTATATGTTAATATCAAGGATATATCGTTGCTTTGTTTAAGGAGTAAGAATATGATATCTAGAAAGGCAAATGTAAATTTAGTCGCTTGTTTTACTGGTTATAGAAGTCAAAAGCTCCCTTGGGGGTTTAATGAAAAAAATGAAAGGTGTTTGCAGATGACTAAGCTTCTTGAGAAAGAAATTGTAAATACAATTAAAGAAGGATATTGTCATTTCATTAGTGGAATGGCAATTGGGTTTGATATGATTGCAGCTGAAATTGTTTTAAAATTGAAGAGCAAATATAACATAATACTAGAGTGTGCTATTGCTTGCAAAAACCAAGAAAAGAAATGGAGTTTGCAACTTCAAACAAGATATCAAAATATATTAAAACAAGCGGATATTATTTGGTGTGGGAAAGATTATTATGTTGATGGGTGTATGCTTGAAAGAAATTATTATATGGTTAACCAATCTTCAAAAATTATTGCTTTATTTGATGGCAAATCAGGTGGAACAAAGAAAACTTTGGAATATGCAAAGCAGCAAAGATTGCAAATTACTATATTAAAGCCTTAAGTAAGCAGACTTATGCGCCAAAGAAAAAGTTTTTTGATTTTGAAAAAAATGTGGTATAATAAAAAAGAAATGTCACATAATAGCCGCGTGAGGTGAATTATGAAGTTTTTATTTTTCTTTTTGGGAGTGCCAATGATGATTATGTCGTTTTTTGAAGCTGTGGATGTTTTGCCTTATGCGCAATCCATTGATGTGATTGTGGACGGGCACGATGTTGTTTTGACAGAAGAAGAGCAAGATGCTTTGGAGCAAAAGGTGTTTGAGCTTTTTGAAAATTCTCACACGGTGCCTGCTTTTGGCGTGATGTTTGACGAGATGTATCGCGAAGAAATTCAAAATGGAAAGTTTGTTTCTTTGAAGTTTGGGCGTCTTTTGGAAGTGAACGGCTTGCCTTTTGACGAACTTGTTTTCCGCGTTGAGCCAGATTATTATGGCTTCAATTTATATCGCGGTGTGCGCGGCGTTTTTCAAGGCCGTTGCATATACATCGACTTGGTGGAGAAAAACATGCAAGAGCTTTATGACTTTTTGGGCAATCTGTCTGGCTTGGAAGATGTGAATGTGCCATCCGTTGAAAGCCCAGAGCAGGTGGAAGAAAGTGCTTTAAGCGTTATGCCTGTTCAAGAGCAAAAAGATGCAAAACAAGATGAAGAAATATAACAAAATTGTTTGACATTATTTGCAAGATTCACTTACAATATATAGGCATCAAAAACTGCCTGTATATTGTTTTTTTATGAAACAAATGGGCAATAAAAACATTAAGGAGAAAACAAAACTTATGAAAACAAAAACGCAAAACATTGAAGTGGATGCTTGGGAAGGTTTTAAGGGAAGCACTTGGAAGGACAACATTGATGTGTCCAACTTTATTTTGGAGAACTTTAAAGAATATCGTGGGGATGATTCTTTTCTTGCGGACATTTCACCAAAAACAGCCAAGGTTTTGGCAAGGGTGGAAAGTTTGCTTGCAAAAGAAGCAAAGACGGGGCTTTTGGATGTTGAAACAAAGGCGGTTTCTGGCATCAACACCTTCAAGGCTGGCTTTATTGACAAGAAAAATGAGGTTGTGTTTGGGCTTCAAACGGACAAGCCACTCAAGCGCATTGTCAACCTCTATGGCGGCACAAGAATGGCCGAAAAGGCATTGGAGGCATATAAGAGAAAGCTTGACCCAAGCATTGGAAAGCACTTTGTGGAATTTCGCAAAACGCACAACGATGGCGTTTTTGATGCTTACACGCCTGAAATTAGAAAGGCGCGCTCGGCTGGGCTCATCACTGGGCTTCCAGACGCTTATGGCAGAGGAAGAATTATTGGTGACTATCGCCGTGTGGCACTTTATGGAATTGACCGCTTGATTGAAGAAAAGAAAAAAGACCAGCTTGGCATTGATGTTTCCAGCGAAGAGAACATCCGTCTTCGCGAGGAAGTTTCAGAGCAAATCAAGGCACTGGGCGAAGTTAAAAAGATGGCGCAGGGCTATGGCTTTGACATCAGCAAGCCTGCCACTTGTGCGCGTGAGGCTTTTCAGTGGCTTTATTTTGCATATCTTGCCTCTGTGAAAGAAAACAATGGCGCAGCAATGAGTTTGGGGCGCACTTCAACTTTTCTGGACATCTTTGTGGAGCGCGACTTGGCAAAAGGGTTGCTTACTGAAGCAGAAGCGCAAGAGCTTGTGGACCAATTCATCATCAAACTTCGCCTCGTGAGGCATCTGCGCACGCCAGAATATGATGAAATTTATGCGGGCGACCCAACTTGGGTTACCGAAAGCGTTGCCGGCATGGCAAACGACAAAAAGAGCTTGGTGACAAAAAACTCTTTCAGATATTTGCACTCGCTTGTCAACCTCAAGCCATCTCCAGAGCCAAACCTCACAGTGCTTTGGTCGGAAAAGCTGCCTGCAAACTTCAAGAAGTTCTGCGCAAAAATTTCCATCTTAACTGACGCCATTCAATATGAAGGCGACGAAGTTATGCGCCCAATCTATGGCAACGACTATGCCATTGCTTGCTGCGTTTCGGCAATGCAAGTTGGAAAGCAGATGCAATTTTTTGGCGCAAGATGCAACTTGGCGAAGGCACTGCTTTATTCTCTCAACGGCGGCGTGGACGAAAAAAGTGGCAAGCAAGTTGTGGACGGCTTGGCAAAATGCACAGACAAAACGCTTTCGTTTGACAAAGTTTGGAAAAATTATCAAAAGACACTGGACAAAGTGGCTGCAACTTATGTTGACGCCATGAACATCATCCACTTTATGCACGACAAATATGCCTATGAAAGAGAGCAAATGGCGCTGCATGACACAAAGGTTGAAAGATTGATGGCATTTGGCGCGGCAGGGTTTTCTGTGGTTGCGGACAGCCTTTCTGCAATTAAGTTTGCCAAGGTTAAGCCTGTCAGAAACGAGCAAGACATCATCACCGATTTTGAAGTGGAAGGAGATTTTCCAAAATATGGCAATGATGACGACCGTGTGGACAAGCTTGCCGTTGAGGTGGCAGAATTCTTCTTTGGCTGCCTGAAAAAGCATAAGTTATATCGTGACGCAAAGCACACGCTTTCACTTCTCACCATCACATCCAATGTCATGTATGGCAAAAAGACGGGCTCCACTCCGGACGGGCGCAAAAGCGGCGAGCCATTTGCACCGGGTGCAAACCCAATGCACAATCGTGACTGCTCTGGCGCGCTTTGCTCGCTTAACTCTGTGGCAAAAATTCCATATTGCGGCTGCTGCCAAGACGGAATTTCCAACACCTTTTCCATTGTTCCAGAGGGGCTTGGGCACGACGAAAAAAGCAGAATCAACAACCTTGTCAACATTTTGGACGGATATTTTGCACAGCACGCACAGCACCTCAATGTTAATGTGTTGAACAGAGAGCTTTTGATTGACGCCATGAACAACCCTTGGAAATATCCAAACCTGACAATTCGTGTTTCGGGCTATGCGGTGAACTTCAACCGCCTTTCAAAGGCGCATCAGCAAGAAGTTATTGCGCGCACCTTCCACGAAAACAGATAAGAAAAAACATCTCCACAACTTGTGGGGATTTTGTTTTTGTGATATAATCAAAAAAGCTTGACTGTCCTGTGGGCATTGCATGGAACTTGTGAGCCATTGCATGGGCGGAAGAGAAATTGATTTAAAGATGAGAGAGAAAAATTGAAAGATATGAAAAATTTGAAAAATCAAAAAAAGGAAGTGCAAGGCAACATTGCGGGCTTTGAAAGCATGGGTTTGGTGGATGGACCGGGCGTGAGATTTGTTGTGTTTTTGCAGGGCTGCCCGCTGAGGTGTGCATATTGTCACAACCCCGAGATGTGGAATGCAAGGGAAGAAAAGTTTTTGACAACGCCGCAAGAACTTGTGGAAAAAATCAAGAGATATCAGCCATATTTTAAGGGGGAAGGCGGAGTGACAATTTCGGGCGGCGAGCCACTTATGCAGGCAGAGTTTGTGACGGAGGTTTTCAAGCTTTGCAAGGCAGAGGGCATTCACACCTGTTTGGACACTTCTGGCTGCGGCGAGGCAACTGACGAGCTTTTGGACAACACCGACCTTGTGATTTTGGATGTTAAAGAGTTGGACGAAAACAGATATGAAAGCCTTGTGGCGCAAAAAATGGATAAATTCAACGCATTTTTGGCAAAATGTCAAGAAAAACACAAAAATATGTGGCTTAGGCAGGTGATTGTGCCCAATTATAACGACAGCAAAGAAAGTGTTTTGAAGCTGAAAAACTTTGCAAAAAACCTCCAAAACATCCAAAAAATTGAGTTGCTGCCATATCATGACATGGCAAAAAAGAAATATAAACAGCTTGGAATTGCTTATCGCTTGCAAGATGTTCCAGCCATGGACAAAGCAAAGTGCCAAGAGTTGGAAAGATTGTTGAAATAAAAATGCCGTTTGGCATTTTTCTTTTTTTTGTTTGTGTTTAAGCGTTATTTTAAAGTTGATGATGTTTAAAAAGCGCCTGTGTTGACAAAAATTTTGGCATGGATTGGGTGCTTTTGGGTTTTGCCGTTCTGTTTTTTGTGAGAGGGTTTTTCAGGGGCTTTGTTTCCATGCTTTTTTCTTTGCTTGGGGTTGTGGTTGCCATTTTTGTGGCTTGGCAGTTGGTGTCAGTTGTGCAGCCGCTTTCGCAAAACTGGATTGGCGGCAGTTTGCAGCGCACGCTGGAAAAGATGTTGGATGGTGCCGTTGTAGGGCAGTTTTCAAGCATAGCACAGCTTCAGGTGGCGGTTTCACAATCCAAATATGCGCTTTTGTTTAATGTCTTGCTGTTTAAGGTGCTTGGCAATCTTTCCATTGACGGCAGTATGACGGCGGGGCAGATTTTGGCGCCAACGCTTTGCGCGCTGGTTGTCAAACTTGTCACTTTTGCGCTGCTGTTTGTGGGCATTTATGTGCTGCTTAAGTTTGTTTTTGTTTTCATAAATCACTTTGTCAAAAAGTGTGGGCTGGGCACGGGCAATCGCATTTTGGGCGGCGCTGTTGGGCTGATTAAGGGCTTGGCAATGTTTGGAGTGTTTTATTTTGTGCTCACCTCGCTTGCAAATTTGCTGCTTAACGAGGCGCTTTTAAGTTTTGTGCAAAGCGGCAACATCTCAAACTGGCTTTACAACACCCTCATTGTGAAATTTTTGGATTTGATATATTAGCAAAATGATAAAAAAAAGAAGGCGCTTGGAAAAGTTTTAAGCGGCTTCTTTTTCAATTTTTTGCAAATATTGTTGTTGCCAAAACAAAAGCGAGGTTTCTTCTTCTGGCAGCTGAGACAAATTGTCGTTTTTGTCTTGCAAATCGTCCTTCTTCAGTTTTAGATGAATCATAAGGCCAATTTGCACAATGATGCCAATCACAAGCAGCGCAATCAGCACGGCGCTGACAATTTGAAAAATGCTATATTTTTTCATTTCCAGTTTCATTTGCTTTCCTCTTTGCTTTTCTTTCCAGCCGATTGACTTTCATCTTATTGTAGCATTTTTTGATTGGATTTGCAACAAAACTGCTGATGAAAAAGCGCTGAATGGAAAAAGAAAGCGAAAAAGCCAAAACGGTGAAAAAACGAAATTGTCCATAGTTTATTTTCAAATTGACTGCAAAAAACACAAAAAACAGCGCAAAACACGCAAAAAACAGCAAAACTTGCTGCCAAATTTTGTTGTTTTTCAAGAAATATGAAAGGATGGTTTTTATGTCAAAAAGAAAGCCGCAGCAAAAACCGGCTGCAGACATGCACAAAAAAATGAGTGGCTGAGCAAGCGCTTCATACAGCATGCTTATTTAAACAGCCTTTTAAACATTGGAGTTTTTTCGGTTTTTTGAACATATTTCACCATGACAATGCTGCCAGCAAAAATCACCTGTTTGTTGTCCAAATCCAGCTTGACAACCTCGATGTTGTTTCCCGAAATGACAACATTGCTGCCGGCAACTTCCACAACTGCCTGCGTGCTTGTGGAAGAAATCACCTTTGTTGCGCCCATAAGGGTGAGCTTTTTTCTGTCTTCAATCAAAATACTTTCCATTTCTTCTCCTTTTTGCTTGGTTTTTTTGATGCAGATTTTGTAATATATTTATATGAACAAAAAAGATGTAATAGTCGAAAAAGACAAAAAATTGATTACGTTGTTGCAAGATTATGGCTTTTCTTTTTCCGACGTCAACAAGATGCTGCGAAACAAAGATGTGAAGGTTAACAAAAAGCCCACAAAAGAAAATGTCATGTTGTGCGCAGGTGATGTTGTCACTTTTTTCTTTTCTGATGAAATGTTGGGCAAAAAGTTTGACAAGGTGTTTGAAAGCGAAAATGTGGTGGTGATTTACAAGGCGGCTGGCATTGAAACGGAAGGCGAAAAAGGGCTGGAAAGCGTGCTGAAAGCAAAGGCTGTGCACAGGCTGGACCGCAACACAGAGGGGCTGATGGTTTTTGCCAAAAATGCGCGCGCAGAAAAAGTTTTGCTTGACGCTTTCAAAAAGAAAGCAGTGGAAAAGTTTTATGTTGCCGAGGTGGTGGGAAATTTTGTGGCCGACAAAACCTTTGACGCTTTTCTTTTGAAGGACAGCGTTCTTTCAACCGTGAGAGTTTTTCAAAACAAAAAAGAAGGCTCTGTGCCAATTTCCACCAAAATCAAAACCTTGAAGGCGGGTCAGGAAAGCAGCGTTTTGCAGGTGCAACTTCTGACGGGCAAGACGCATCAAATTCGCGCGCATTTGGCGTTTTTGGGGCATCCAATCATTGGCGACGGAAAATATGGCAAAAACGAAAACAACAAAAAATTTGGTGCAAACAGGCAAAAATTGGCGTGTTTTAAGCTGAAGTTTGGGTTTTTGGACATTAAAGAACTGGCGTTTGTGGAGTTTGTCAAATTTCCAAAATGGTTTTGTGTGACATAAAAAACACTTGACGCATATTCAAAAATATGAAAAATCAGATATTTCAAGTCAACTCATATTATGAGGGGTTGATTCAAAATTTGTATGGAGGCTCAAAAGGTTGTGTGGTTGCCCTCATGCAATTTTTTTATCAATATAATCAAAGCGTGATTTTCAAATCTTCACTTTCGGAGTGTTTTTTAAATTTGTATGAAACCGAGATTGAAAACTGCAAAATCCTAAGTCAGCTGCTGATTAAAATGAACGGCGACAACAAGTTTTTTTCGGCATCGCGCAAGTTTTTGTCGGGATATAATGTGGACTATGTCAAAAATTTTGAAAAAATGTTTCTTTCGGACATCGAGTTTTTGGAGATTAATGTCATTGAGTTGAAAAGTTTGCTTTGCAAAATTGACGACCAAGAAATTAAGAAACAGCTGAAGCTGGTGCTGGAAAACAAAAAAGACGCACTCAAAAAACTGAAAGAAAAATTTTTTAAGGATAACTTAATAAATTAAATATTTTTAAATACACCGGCACTGAACCGACTCAAACGCTTCTGGCTCTCTTTCCACTCGTCGCTCTG
>CAMRSX010000003.1 GCA_947053595.1 uncultured Clostridia bacterium | reverse complement strand
GATTGTGAAAACACCAAATAAAAGAATCAAAACAACCGCAAATGAAAGCAATATTTTGTTAAGATTTTTCAAAATCTTCATGCACATAGTATAACACAAACACGACAAAAAATCAATATAAATAACAAGAAAATATATAAAGCTGCATTTTTCTTAAATAGATATCCTCACAAATCAAAATCGCTTTTGTTGACAACATAAGACAGCATTTCTTCTTTTTCAAAGCCCAGCTTTTTGACACTTGCCTGCATGACAATGTTGTCATTTGCCACAAGCAAAGTGATGAATTTGGTTTCGGCATAAAATTCAAACGCCGCCCTAAGCAAACTCTTAAAAACCCCTTTGTTTCTGTAGGCTTTTTCAACATAGCCTTGCGAAACATACACACCTTCGCCTCTGTCAGCCCAATACACTTTGGAAAACAGCACCATGCCCATGCGCACATCATTGTGCTTTGCAATCAAACACACGGCTTTTGACTTCAAAAACAAATCTTGCACAACATTGTCCTTCAGCGCAGAAAAATTGATGTCCGAAACAATGTCAATCTGCTTGTTTGCCTCCAAAATAAAATCCTTGTCGGCGACTGTGGCTTCAACAATTTCAAAATTCATGTCATCTCCCATACATTCAAAAAAATTTCCTTTCCTTATCATCATATTGCCAAAAGCAAAATTTTGCCATATTTCAAAATTTTTCGTGAAAATTGTTGACTTTGCCAGCAAGAAGATGTAAAATATAGAAGTCACATTGCTTAAAGGCGCTGCAAAAGTGCCAAAAGGCAAAAATATGCGGATGTGGCGGAATGGCAGACGCGCTTGTTTAAGGGGCAAGTGGGAAACCGTGGAGGTTCGACCCCTCTCATCCGCACCAAATGAAAAAACTGCACCTTGTGTGCTGTTTTTTTTGTTATAATTAAAAAAAAGGGGGCGAACCTCCACGCACACCAGGGCTCCCAAAAATGCAAAGTCATTTTTGGGAATAAGGAGCAATCAAGCAGCCAAGCGAAACTTTTTGCCACCCTTGGCAAAAATAAGCCTAAGCGCAGATTGCGACGCCGCCCCCTCTCATCCGCACCAAAAGAAAACTAAATCGAACACTTGAATGAGGTGTTCGGTTTTTTTTATTTATAAATCAAAGTTATATACAATATTTACAATTTACAAATTAACAACATTATCTGCAATATTTACAACTCTTTTATCATGGGAAATGACAATAACAATATCATTTTTTGCCACTTTCTTCATCATCTCAATCACATTGGATACATTTTGTAAATCCAAATCATTTGTTGGTTCATCAAATATGTAAACATCACCGCGACGAGAGACGGCTCGAACAAAAGATATTCTTTTCATTTCTCCACCAGAAAGCTGTCCTAACAAGCTTAGCTCCGCATTATTTGTCCTTTCAATTGCTTTTTCTAGCTGAAATTTATTAACATTCTTTTTCATGAATGATGTAAGTGTTGAATTTGGATATGCTATGTTTTCCACTACACTTCTATCAAAAATTGTGCAGTTTTGCAAAGTTAAATTTATTTTATTTGAAAGTTGAAATAAGGAACTTATTGTAAAACTCTCATTGATTATAATCTGTCCGCTTTTATATTCTTTTATGCCCAGCAAGCACCCAATTAAAGTTGTCTTTCCACTTCCACTCGAGCCACAAATGCAAGTGATTTTCCCAGCCTCAAAAGTTGCATTGATATTCTTTTTATGAAATTGTCCAATTTCTATTTCAATATCGCGCATTTCAATTTTTGATATTTTGTGACCACGCAAATAATGTATTTTCTTCTGTTCATTTTTCAGTCTTATTTCTTGGTCAAGCCTTTCCTCTGCCATTGGAGAGAGTTCTTTTATTCGGCAAACTCTTGTTGAATAATTTACAAGTTGATTTAAGTTGTAGCCCATATCATTTATTGGAGAAAACAATCTGTCTAAATAGGAAACTAACAAAATTATTGTATCAATGCCAATAACAGCAATACCATATCTTGAAGCAAGAAAATAGATTGCCCAAAACATAAAAGCATATTCAAAAATATATAAAATTGTCCAATAAGCCATGTGAATATTCATTCTTTTTGTCACAACTTTACTAATTTTTTTATGTTTTTCTTTTAAAATTTTAAGTTCATGAACAGAGGAATTAGTAAAAGAAATAAATGGTAAATTATTTATGCAATTTGAAATGTTATTGTTGACTTTTGAATTTATAAAATCCATTTCTTGAAACAATTTTTTGTCCTGCTGTGTTCTCCACATAGCAACACAAAAAATAATAATTGCAACCGCAAATGCTAAGACTCCCATAAATGCATTTATGCTGAACAAATAACTTGATGCAATTATCGTTGACACTACGTATGGCAAAATATTTAAGTTAATGCTTTTAATATATGCTGACACAGCATCCGAAGAACTTTCAACAATAAATATAATTTCACCATTGGAACGCTTTAAATCCATATTTTTCTTAGGGACAATATTTCTTGTAAAGCGAATTCTCTATATCTTTGCTTGGCTAAACCATCGGCAAATCTTTGCATCAAATTTCGTGCTAATATGTTATAAATCAAAAGAAGCGCTATCATTGCACAAGATATTGCACTGACAGCGATAAAATTTAAATCGCTTGGCAGAAATATTCCAAAAAGATATGTTGGATTACCTAATGCTTTTGCAGTTAAGCAAGCAATCATTTGGGCAAACCCTAAATAACTGAAAGCACGCAAACTACAAAGAAAAAAAATGAAAATAAAATAACATTTTTCTTTCAGTTTTAAAACTTTCCAAATACTTCTATACGCAGCAAAAATTTGAAACATAAATACTCCAATATTACTTCACTTTTTTGTAGTATAACATGAATTACAAGAATTGAGCAAACGAATGATAAAGAATATTTTGACACTGAGATGTGTGCTTGGTTATACAAGTCGGCTCACTGCGTTCGCCGAAAGACAAGCACAGCCTAACAAATGGACTGAAAAACTAAATGAAATTTTATTTTTATTTTTGCAAACCCAAGTGGGCGAAAAGTGTGGTTTTTGATTGCACAATTTATTTTTTAAAAATATTGCATTTTTGATGTAAAAGTTGTATAATTAAAACTATGAAGAAGCTTATCAACAAACACACAATTTTTCAGCTTTGTTTAATTGGCATCTTTTGCGTCTATGCAGTGGCAGAGATTGTATATCAGTGTATAAATTTTTCATTTGGCTCCATCATCGACATCTTCATCACCATTCTGATTTGCACAACTTTCTGCGTAGTGATGTATTTGTCCATGAAAATGAGCGTTTCTGCAAAAGCAAAGAAGCAAAAAGAAACAGCAGCAGTCAACTTGCAAAGCCTTGGGCTTGAAAATGACGCACAGCAAGCGCCACAAAATATTGATAGCTCAAAAAAGCCAAAAGGCGGCTTTAAATGGTGGCTTCATCAACACTTTGTCATCAACATAAAAAACACTTTGATTGGACTGGGAATTCTGCTGGTGTTTGGCGGGGCTGGAAGCGCATTTGTGTGGGCTGCAGGTTCAAACATTGCAAAACTCAACTCTTCAAACTGGGTGAAGACGGTGGCAACCATTGAATATGTCACCCATCACACAAATGAAGACCCCTCACTTGACAAACCATTTGAAGTGCTTCAATATGTGTTTTTGGATGGCGAGGGCAACAAAATTGCCGCAGATGGAAATGCAGACTTTGCAGGGCTAACCTTGCGCGCAGGAAACAAAGTGACAATATATTACAACATTAACAGTCCAAAGCAAATTAAAACCACATCCACAGCAATCATGCTTTATCTTGTTGGCGGATTCTTCATCGCCTGCAGCCTGCTTGCCTTCTTAAGTTTGTTTGACATAAATCAAACCTTCAGCCGTGGCAATGTTGCAGCAATGGCACTTGGCGGACTTTTTGCTGGTTTTGGCTTGACATTTTTTGCTGGAGTGCACGCCGCCGGCGGAGATAATCTGCTTCAATTATGCTTGGGGCTTGGCTGCGGCGGATATGCCCTTGGCTGCTTCATCATCATTGGTTGCTTCATCATGCTTTTGGGACTTTTTGGAATTTTAAAAACGCTTATAACAAAACTTAAAAGGAAGCAAACCATATGAGAAAGAAAACCATTGAAGAAGAACTTAAAGAGATTGCCGAGGAAAAGGACAACCACATTGAAACCTTGCATAACGAATATCTTTCCTCCAACGACAACCACGCGTTTGATTTTGACAACTGCACCATAAAGGAATCAAAATCCTCAGACAGCGAAGTGTTCACCAAAGAGGACAGAGAGAGACTGGATGCATTTCACCATGGCAAGATTGACCTTGAAGACGATGCAAATTGGGACGAATATAATCAGCTTATTGACAAATACAACAGAGCATTAAAAAATGATAAGGTTTATTACAATTCTAACGCTCAAAACACAAGCAATCGCAGCCGCAAAACAGCATCTGTGAAAGAAAGTTTGATTGGCGCCCTGTTTCTTTGCATCTTTGTGGCAGCAGGAATTTGCGTCATGCTTTTTGCAGGCATTCTTCCCATGATAAGAAACTCAAAAATCAACTATGTGGAAGTTGAAAGCACCATCACAAGCGTTGGCGTTTCCTTTAACGACTCCAAAACCATTGCCACCATGGGCGTGGATTTTGAATATAACCAAGTTAAATATCATGCCTATGTGAAGAGAGACATCACCAACTCACCCACACCTGCCATTGGAGAAAAGCTGACAATCGAGATCAATCCTGCCGACCCATTAAATTTAAAAATTCGCGGCAACGGCAATTATGTGCCACCTCTGATTATTGGTGCAGTTTTTGCTGGATTTGGCATCATTTTACAGATCACACTGATTACACAGGCCGTTAAAGCAAGAAAATTAAATAAGACAACAACCTAGATTGATGAAAAAGTATTGATGGGAGAAAATTATGAGAAAGAAAACCATTGAAGAAGAGTTGAAAGAGATTGCCGAAGAGAAAGACAACCACATAGACAAGTTGCACGAAGAATATCTTTCCTCCTCAGACAATCATGCCTTCGATTTTGACAATTGCGAGAGAACGAAAAATAATTTGCGCAATAATCCTGCCACCTCAAATTCCGACAACAATTTCACACTGGAAGACTATAAACGAATGGTCTATCTTGAAGAAAGAGAGTTGTCAGATGAGGAATTTGACGAATATTGTGCCCTTTGCGACAGATTTTCAGATGCAAACAACAAAGATGAGTTGATGGATTTGTATGATAAAGATGAGAAATCAAAAGAAACTCTTCAAGATTCTTTATCATCAATTGAAAAAATCAAACAGCAAAAAATTGTGTCTGACCCTGAAAAGCGTATGAATGAGATCCTTGCGAAATATCAAGACAACGCCCCTGAGGAAGAAAGCTTGGATGATGCAAACGACATTCCAGAAAATATGAAAGCGGAAATCACCAGACAAACAAACCGCCGAAACAGAAGCAACTCCATCTCTGCCAAATTGTTTCTTTCATTTTTCTTTTCAGTTTTTGTTGTGGCAGGCTTGTGCGTTTCCATTTTGTTTGGAATCAAACCTTGGATTAAAACATCCTCATATGTTGCCACCGATGCAACGGTCATTTCAGTTTATTATTATTATGACAGCGATGGCGACCGCATGGGCAGAGCAACCTATGAATATGTAATTGACGGACAAAAGTTTGAAAGAGAATCCTCCATATCACAAAGCCCATCCCTCTGCCCTGCCGTTGGAGAAACCATCACCATTTATGTCAACCCAAACAATCCACTCGATGTGATTGACAACAAAACCTCCAGCATCCTGATGACTTTTATGGGCATGATTTTTGTGCTTGCTGGCGGCATTCCTTTGCTTGTTACATGGCTGAAAAAGCGCTGATTTAAAAACAGCCTAAAAACAACAGTGCACAAAAAAAACATAAGCCCTTAAAAACAAAACAAAAAAAAAGGCAGAATAAAGAAAACAAAACACAAAAAAAGAAGAGAAAAGCTCCCTTCTTTTTTTTAAGCCTTTTCAACTTTGTTTTGTTTGTCTGACTTCAAGGCTTGCTTGTCAGCCTTCTTTTTTTTAAGCCTTTTTTTTGTGAAAAGCACACCCAAATAAACTGGAACCATAATGCAAGTGGACATCACCCAATCAATAAAATAGTGCTGCTTTGTGAAGAATGTGGACATGATTATCATCAGCGCGCAAGGAATTGTCAGCGCTTTAAACCACCACTTCATGTTTTTGCCTGCAGAAAGGCAACCAATAATCATGGCAATCGCCATAAAGGCATGCTGGCTTGGGAAGTTGTTGATTGGGTCTGTTGCGCCCCAAGTTGAAACCACCAGCTTGTCGGTGAAAGAAATTGGAATAAACTCTGGCTTTGTGAGATGCGTTTGCCAAAACAGATAGATGATTCCCGAAATGGCAAAACTGATAACCATGGTATGAAACAAATTGTAAAGCGCTTTTTTATTGGAATATGCAACATAAAAAAATGTGACAATGCCAAGCGGAAAAGTGAGATAATAAAAATATATAAACCAAGACACAATGGGAATTTGGTCGTCAATTGGAAGATGATGAAACTGCGAAGCCCCCTGCCCGCCTCTGAGCCAAAACACAAATTCGTTGCCATAGAAGGTCAAAATCAACACTGCAAGAAAAATGGCAAAAGGCCAAATTGCATAAGAAATTCTGTCATAAAAGCACTTAAATTTGTGTGGCTTTGTCATGTCTTTTGATTTTCTCATGTTTATATTATATCATACATACTTTCTTTTGTAAACCCCAATTTTGCCATTTTTTTGCCACATTCTTGCCAAAACAGACAAAATTGCCCTGCTTTCTTGCCATTTTGAAGGTTGGCGTGAATTTTTTTTGAAACATTCAAACTGTTTTCTGCCACAACAAAAAAAGCGGCATTTAAGGGTTATAAACTTTGAAACTAGCAAAAAATGGACTAATATTATTTAGTTCATTTTTTAATATTTTGCATTTTCTATTCATTTGTGCTATACTAAATTTAATGAGGTGAAAGATGTTAGTTGCAGATAAGGAAGAATTGTTATTGGTGCTAGATGATAATGGCAATTCAACAGAAACTTTTGAAAAAAGAAGTGTAGTTCATAAGAACGGGTTATATCACAGAGAAGTCGCTTTTATACCCGTTAACTCAAATAAGCAAATTCTCTTACAACGAAGAAGTAAAAATAAAAAGTCATACCCAAATTGTTGGGCTTTATGTGCTGGACATGTAGTTGGCAATCAATATACTCGTGAAGCAGCAACGATGGAAGCAAATGAGGAATTGGGACTGAACTTGAAAGAAGACGATTTGGAATTATTAGTTGAACAAACTAGAAACGAACGAGAAGATAATAAATGTTTTGCAACTTGCTATTATAAAATAATTAACAAACCTATAAGTTTTTTTAGAAAGCAAGACGAAGAAGTTGAAGAATTAAAATGGATAGATTTAAGTTGTTTTATAAAAATGGTAGAAAGTGAGAAAGATTGTATTTTTAAGAACAATGAATATTATAAAAAAATAATAAAAAATCTTAATAACATAAGACTGGAAAAATAATTTGGCATTTAGGCGTGTGCTTGTCTTATACAAGTGCTGTCGCTTCGCTCCACCAACCAAGCACACGCCTAACAACTTTGTTGCAAAAGAGCGGTTGCTGGCAGAGCATAACGCAGCCCGCTCTTTTGCTTTTTGTTTTCTTCTCTCTATTTTCTAGTGTAAACGAATATTCTTTGTTGTCAAGGTTAAAGTGCATGTCGAAAGATTTGTAAATTAGTTATTTTCACAACAACCTATGACAACGGCAGAAGTATTCGCTTTTTGGGCAGATAAGAGAGAGTTTGGAGCAAAAAGAAAACATAGGCTGTTTTTGTCTATGTTATTCTTTAATTATTCCGCTAGTTTCAAAAGTAAGTGACTATCCCGCTCTTTTTTTAGTTTAACATTTTCATTAAAAAGACATCACTTTCGCTCTTGAATTGCGTCAATTGGCTTCATTTTGGAAATGCGATGCGTTGGCAAGAAGGTTGCCACAACAGCCACCAACAAACTGACAAGCATCATCAGAAGCACTTGCCTAATTCCAAAGGAAAGCAGTGTGATTTTCACCCCAAAGCTTTTCAGAACCAAACTGTTGACAACAATGGTGGCCGCAATGGTTAAAATCAGCGAAACCACATAGTTGATGGCAGAGATGATGAAGCTTTCGTTAAAGAAAATTCCATAAACATCCTTTCCCCTTGCACCCAGTGCGCGCAAAATTCCAATTTCCTTCTTTTTGTGGCTGATGGAAACCGAGATGAAGTTCATCAGCATCAACGCTGCAAAAACGGCAAAGCCAATGCTGACATAAAGGAAGATTTTTGCCATCAGCAAAATCATGGAAGAAAAGTTGTCCAAGGTGCCACTAACTTCGCTTCTGATGAGAAATTTCACATCATTGTTGGTGTAATCACTCATGGCAAGAATCATATCGCGGTCGGTTTCGTCAATATCCACAATCAGCCTTTGATAAACCCCAAACAAATGCGACAGCTCCTTTGGCGCCGATTCTGAATTTTTGAAGACAAGCGAAGCGGCGTCAGAAAAATTGTTTTTTTCATTCATGCGCCCAAAACAAACTCCCACAACAACAAAGTTGTCAACTTCTTTTGTTTGATGTGCGTATTTAACACGAACTGTCACGCCAGTGGACCACTTATTATAATTGTTGAAAAACTTGTTGGAAACCGCCGCACTAAACTCCGATTTTGAATTATATGTCTGATAATCAAACTGATATACCAATCTATTAACTTCTTCTTGCGTTTCTTCGTCCCAAACCCAAGAATTGTATATATTATAGTTGTCAAACAGCATAGCGCCATCAAAGTATGTTTGTGCGCCCACAATCACCTCATTTTCTGCAAGAGAGGTTTTGCTTGGGTCAAAAAACACAGTGGAAGCATACAAGCTTTCTCCGTCGCAAGAGAAATACTGCGTGTTGCCCTCATATTCATCCCCAATTTTAAACCCCGCATCGCCATAAGTGTCATAATTAAAATTCACCTTGGTTTCCAGCTTTTGTTGCTGCTTGCTTGAGATGAAAATAAGATTTGTGAAAGAATTTGAAAGCAGCTCTTGCAGTTTTGAAGATGCGGCATAAACCTCTTTGGAAAATCCCGAAGAGTCAGCCTTCAAAATTTGAAACTGCGAAGAATTGAAGCCTGTGTCAACCACGCCCACAACTTTATATAAAGTGCCGCCATCATCAAGTTCTTTGCCAAGAATGGTGTTTTTGTTCACCTCGCCCACAAAGTTTTTCAGGCCATATTTGTTGAACAATTCCAGTTGATATTCCGTCAGCGCGATTTCATTTTCAGCCTTTGGCAACACCCCCGAAAGCATCTTCAGATTAAACTTTTTTAAACTTGCCTCATTCAGCGAAACAAGCCCTTCTGCATAGGTTCTGTAATATTCTCGATTTGTAACGCTTTTTTCTGTTAATCTTTCAAAAGACAAATTGGAGTTAAAAACAGGAACGAAACTTTTGTTTTTATATGTATCTTCAAGTTCCAACTTGTCTGCTTTGCTGACATCAATGCCCGAACGATAGGCATCACTTTCAGAATAATATCGCTTATATTGGCTCTCAACGCTGACATAGCCACTTTGCATTTTCATCAAGCTTTCAAAGCTGCACTTTTGCACATTGAAGCTTGCCATGGTGTCAGAGACGCCAAATAATGCCAAAGCAATGGCCGAGAGAATGATTGTGAAAACCAACCTAACTTTTTTGGTCTTCAACCCGCTTGCGCCCATTTTGAAGCTGTCTTTAAACTTCAGATGGCTTTTTATGAGGTTGATTTTTTCTGCTTGCACCGGCTTTTCGCGGTCAGCAGAAGTTGTGGCATCAAAATATTCGTTGTTGCCACGCTCGTCAATGCGCGCACTTTTTTTGATGTTTTCGTTCACCTTTTCGTCTGCACTCAAAAAAATGCCATCGTCTGTGGTTTCCAACAGCTCGTTGATGAGTGCAGTTTCATTTGGAGTGATTTTATGCCCTTTTTTGAGGTGCAATATGTTTTTTCCAATCAGATTAAAGCCGCTTGAAACAACTTGCGGTGGCATCTTGCGCTTGGTTACATCCGAAATAATTTTGCCATCCTTAAGTTCGATGATGCGGTCTGCATATTGCTCTGCAAATTCACGGTCGTGCGAAACCACAATCACAAGCTTGTCTTTGGAAAGCTTTTTTAATGTGTCCAAAACTTGCTTTCCAGTGTTGCTGTCCAGTGCGCCCGTTGGCTCGTCCGCCAAGATGATTTCTGGATTTTTAATCAATGCGCGCGCAATGGCAATCCTCTGCTTTTGTCCGCCAGAAAGTTGATTTGGCTTTCGCTTTGCCAACCCTTGAAGGTCAACCGATTGCAAAAGCGACATGACATTTTCTTTGTCTGGCTTTTTGCCCTGCAACTCCAGCGCCAACGCAATGTTTTTATAAACCGTAAACTCTGGCAAAATGTTATATTCCTGAAACACAAAGCCAAGATATGTGTTGCGATAAGAATCAAAATCTTTTCTTGAAAACTCTTTAGAGCTTTTGCCCTTAACAACAATTTCGCCCTTATCAAAATTGTCAAGCCCACCCAGAACATTCAAAAGTGTGGATTTTCCGCTTCCGCTCTTTCCCAGCAAAAACACCATGCCAGTGCTGTTGAAGGACACCGAAACATCGTTAAGCGCAACAAAGCTTTCCGCCCCTTTGGTTTTGTAAATTTTGGTTAGATTTTTAACCTCAAGCATGCTTTCCCCCTCTCTCAGTTTTCTTGCATAACTTCGCCAAGTGTGATTTGCACATCCAAATCGCCTTCTTGATATTTCACCTCGCGCACCGAAGCCACAGCCTTGATGTCTGCTTCGGCTGACTTAACAAAATCCAGTTTGTGAGTGCTTATGGTGATGCTTTCAATTTCTGCCTTAAGGCTGAGTTTGTTTTCACTCTTAAATTGCCTCAGCCTTGAAACAATTTCAAACACTTCGTCTCCGTTTGCAAGGATGTTCTCTTCAGGCTCCATCTCAATTTTGAAAAGTTTGGAAAGATGAATGCTTTCTGCCTTTTCAAACTGCTTGAAATAATCTTGATATATCTCTTCTGTTATGTGTGGCATGGTGATTGCAAAAACTTTCAACATGCCCAGCAGCGTGTTATAGCACGCCCACTGCGCCGATTCTTTTGCCGCCAAGCCATAAACCTCTGGCTTATAAAGTCTGTTTTTGGCAAGCTCGATGTAATTGTCGCAGAAATTCCAGAAAAACTTTTCCATCTCTGCTTTTGCATAGCCCATCTCCACATTTTCATAAAAAGCAAAGGTTTTGCTGTATGCTTCATTAAACTTGTGCATGATGAATCTGTCCATTGGCAAAATTTCTTTTGGCTTTTTTGGAGAATAATCTTCCAAAAATGACAGCACAAATTTGGAAGCGTTCCAGAGCTTGTTCAAAAGCTTATATCCGTCCTTAAGCCCATCTTCGCTCATCATCACATCGCGTCCATAGGCACCAATTGCCGCCCAATATCGGATGACATCTGCGCCATAGGTTTTCAAAAGTTCTTGTGGAGAAAGTTTGGAGTTTGCAAGATGTTTGCTGAACTTAACCCCCTTGTCTGCCATAACCCAGCCGTTGACAATCAGCATCTTCCAAGGCAGGCAGTTTTGATGATAATGTGCCTTGATGATGGTTCTAAGCCCCCATGTTGTGATGATGTCGCGTCCGCAAAAACGCATATCCATTGGCATACGCTTTGCGCAAGCTTCTTCATCCTCTGCCCAGCCGCAGTTGATTTGTGGAGTCACAGATGAAGTTGCCCAAGTGTCCATAACATCGCTTTCTGGCACAAACTCAGCACAGCCACACTTGTGACATTTGGCATTTTTTGGCTGAGTTGTCAGCGGATTGAGCGGCAACTCGCTTTCTTCTGCAAAAATTGGCTCTCCGCACTCGCTGCAATACCAAACAGGAAATGGCACGCCAAAATATCTCTGTCTTGAAATTGACCAATCCTGATTGAGATTGCTCACCCATGCCATATATCTTGTCTTCATGGTTTGTGGACGCCAAATCAGCTGATTTCCAAGTTCTGCCCACTTTTCTTTAAGCTCTGGTGTGGAGGTTTTGATGAACCACTGCTTTTTTGACAAAAACTCAATTGGCTCTTCGCATCTTTCGTGCACTTTCACAGAGTGCTTGATTGGGTCTTGCTTAAACAAATAGCCCTCATTCTTCAAATCTTCCAAAATGGCTTTTCTGGCATCAGTGGTCTTCATCTGGGCATATTTCCCTGCAATTTCCGTCATCTTGCCACCTTCGTCAATGGCTTGCTTAAGCGGAAGTTTATATTCTTTCCACCATTCCACGTCAGTCTGGTCACCAAAAGTGCAGCACATAACAATGCCGGTGCCCTTCTCGATGCCAACCTTGCTGTCAGAAAGCACTGTCACTTCGTTTTCTTCAAAAAGAGGCACTTTCACTTTGTTTCCAATAAGATGCTTATATCTCTCATCTTCAGGATTGACAAAAATTGCCACGCAGGCTGGCAAAAATTCTGGCCTTGTGGTGGCAATTGGAATGGTTCCACTGCCATCTGCAAGGCGGAAGTTGAGATAGTTGAACACGCTGTCCAGCTCTTTATCTTCCAATTCGGCAACAGCAACAGAGGTGCGGCACTTGCAGCACCAAGGAGAAGGCTTGTTTTCACGATATGCAATCCCCTGTTTTGCCAACTGAATGAAAGATTTTTGGCTGGTTTTTTGGCTGTGCTTGTCAATGGTGTTATATCCCAAAGAAAGGTCACAAGAAGTGCCGCTTTCCACCATCAGGTCGCGATATTCTTGATTGAACTGTTCCACAACCTTAAGGGCAATATCTGTAAATTCCTCCCTTGGCAAGGTGTGTGCGCGGATTTTCTTTTCTCTTTCCACCAACAGCTCGGTTGGCAAGCCATTGTTGTCAAAGCCCAAAGGATAAAACAAATTTTTGCCCTGCATGCGCTGAAATCTGGCAATCATGTCCGCCTGAGAAAAGCTGAGGATGTGCCCCATATGCAGCCTTCCGCTGACTGTTGGAGGTGGAGTGTCAATGGAAAAAACTGGCTTATTGGATTTTGGGTCAAACTTATATATTCCCTTCTCTTGCCAAAATTTTTGCCATTTTGCTTCTTTTTCTTGAACGTTATATTTTTTGTCTAACATATTTCCCTCTTTTTCACATATTTTTCAGTTTATTTTAGCACAAAAACTCAAGATTTCAAAATAAAATAAAAACCAAAATAAAATTTGTGGCATAAGATGAAATTGTATAAGGAGGACAAATGAAACTTTTCAAAAAATTGGCACTATCCAGCATGGTGCTGCTTATGGTTTGCTCTGCTGCATTTTGGGCAGTGGCTTGCTGTGGAAACGACAAAGATTACAACAAAATTCAGCTGAATGAAGTTACACACAGCATTTTCTATGCCCCACTGTATGTTGCCATCAATCAGGGCTATTTCAAGGATGAAGGACTTTCGGTAACCCTCACAAATGGCGGCGGCTCGGACACATCCATGACAGCGCTTTTGACGGGCTCGGCAGACATCATCTTGGCAGGGCCAGAAACTGTGGTTTACACCAATCAAGAAGGAGTTGCAGATGCACCTGTTGTGTTTGGACAGTTGACAGTTTGCGACGGCTCGTTCATTGTTTCAAAACAGCAAAACACCAATTTCACACTTGACGATTTGGTTGGTGAAACAATCATTGGCGGGCGCAAAGGCGGGCTTCCTGCAATGACGCTTCAATACATTCTTGAAAGCAACGGCTATTCCCTTGGCACTGGCGCAGACAAGATTAATTTAAGAACAGATGTTGCCTTCAACCTCACCGCAAGCGTTTGGGACGGAGATGCAAGCATCAAATATTGCACTCTTTTTGAGCCAACAGCAACCAACATGGAAAAAGAAGGAAAAGGCCATGTTGTGGCAAGCGTTGGAAAACTTTCGGGCAGCATTCCATACACCTGCTTTGCAACCAAAAAAAGCTATTTGCAGGAACATTCAGATGTTGTTGAAAAGTTTTTGAAAGCTGTTGCAAAAGGTTATGACCTGTTAAATGAAGGCGATTTGGATGAAGCTGCAGCTGCACTTTTGCCATCATTTGAAGGGAACACTTTGGAAGACATGAAAACTGCAATCATCTCATACAAAGCCATCAATGCTTGGTCAAACAACATGGTTTTAACTCAAGAAAGCTTTGACAACTTGATGAAAGTTATGCTGAACGCAAAGGTCATCACAACAGCATCAAACTGGGCTGACTGCGTTGACAATTCCATTGCAAACAAATTGCTGGCTGCCTAACAAAGCATAAAAAGCAATCCCCAAAACAAAAGCTAAAACAAATCAAAAAAAAGGCTGAAAGTGTTTTCAGTCTTTTTTCATTCCAGTTTTTTTATTTTGATATTTTTAATTTTGGTCTTTTTGCATTCATTCTTTTATAGATGAAATTTTTAAAACTTCTTTCCTCCGCCAGCAAGACATTTTTCCTTTTTATCAGTCATGATTGTTGTGATTTTTTGGTTTGCCATCACACCGTCATTGCTTCTGATGTAATGCTCTTGCATAACATTTCTACAATGCTCCCTAAAGCCTGCATTTCTCACGCGGCAGTCATCCACAAACTTATACATCTCTGGATTTTCCAACAAAACTTTACACCAATAGCTTTCTGCAATGGCGTCATCAGCCACAATAATTTGGTTCAATTTTTCAAACTTCCAAATTTCCTCGCCAAAAACATATGGCTCTTTGGCAAAAAAGAAAGTTTCCACGGCTTTGCACCCAGAAAAAGCATCTTTTTCAATCATCGTTCCGTCAGAACAATGGTTTTTGTCTTTCAAAACATCCACTTTACCTTCAAAGCACACTGCCTTAAGCTTTTCACACTTGCAAAATGCGCATTCGCCAATATATTTCACCGTTTCAGGAATTTTGACGAGTGCAATTGCACTCTTATAAAACGCACCCACGCCAATCTTGTTGAGGCTGCGTGGAAGAAAAATATTCGTAAGTTGAATGCAATCTTCAAAAGCATAGTTGCCAATTTCTTCACAACCTTCTTCAAATTCCACACCTTTCACCGCCATTTTCACGTTAGAAAAAGCATATGTGGTCACCTTTTTGACATTCTTTGGAATGACAACCTTAAAGTCAGAATTCAAATCTTCCATTGAAACACTAACCAAATTTCCGCTTTCATCAATTCTCATAATATCTCCTTAATATAACAATGTTATATCATAAAAAATAGGGTTTGTCAACACCCTATTTTCATTTGCAATTTCATTTTTTATTCTTGTTCTGAAATTTCTTCGCAAAGCTCTGGCTCTTCATTTCCGCTCATCTTGGAACGGATTGTGTCTTCCAGTTCTTTCATAACTTCGGCATTCTTTTCAAGATAAATCTTTGTGTTTTCTTTTCCCTGACCAATCTTTTCATCGTTGTAAGAGAACCAAGCGCCCGACTTTTTGATAAGCCCCAGCGCAAGTGCCATATCCAGCACACAGCCAGACTGCGAAATGCCTTGTCCATACATGATGTCAAATTCGGCAACTTTGAAAGGTGGTGCCATTTTGTTTTTCACAACCTTAACTTTTGTGCGATTGCCAATCATGTTTTGTCCGTCTTTGATGGTGTCAGTTTTTCTGACATCCATTCTCACGCTGGCATAAAACTTCAAAGCCTTGCCACCAGTTGTGGTTTCTGGATTTCCAAACATAACGCCAATCTTCTCACGCAGCTGATTGATGAAAATGACAGCCGTGTTGCTTTTGGAAGAAACGGAGGTCATCTTTCTCAGCGCTTGGCTCATCATTCTGGCTTGCAAGCCAACATGGTTGTCGCCCATTTCGCCGTCAATTTCCGCCTTTGGAGTGAGCGCAGCCACCGAGTCCACAACAATAATATCAAAAGCGCCAGAGCGAATCAGCGTGTCACAGATGTTGAGTGCTTGCTCACCATTGTCTGGTTGCGAAACATAAAGTTGGCTGGTGTCAACGCCAAGTTTTTCAGCATATGCTGGGTCCAGCGCATGCTCTGCATCAATAAATGCTGCCTTGCCGCCATTCTTTTGCGCCTCTGCCACAATGTGCAAAGAAACCGTGGTTTTTCCAGAAGATTCTGGCCCATAAATTTCAACAATTCTTCCTTTTGGAATGCCGCCAATTCCCAGTGCCATATCCAGCGTCAAGCATCCTGTTGGAATCACCTCCACCTTTTGATATGGGTTGTCACCCAGCTTCATAATTGCGCCTTTTCCAAAATCTTTTTCAATCTTAAGAAGTGCTTGCTCAAGCGCCTCTTCTCTTGGGTCTTTTTTCTCTGCCATAATTTTCTCCTAATTTTATTCTTAAATATATTTTACCCCAAAGTCCTCAGTTTTTCAAAGCAAAACGCAAAAATTTATTCATAATTTTCCTTCAAAAAACGATACAGCCTAAACAACGCCAAATCGCAAGCCACATCCGCAAAATTTTCGTCCTCAAAGTGCGAAGTGCGGTTGTAAAGCACATCCCGATTGCCCACTGCAACATTCACATTGCCGTTTTCGTTTCCAAGCACGCTCAAAACAACATCGGCTGTTTTAAGCAGACCCTTGCACACCTCAAAAGAGGTTTCGTTTGAAACACTGCCAAACTCTCGCACGAGTTCGCCCTTCACGCCAATGGAATTGAAATCGTCTTCCTTAAACAAAATCACGCTTTTTCTCAGATTGGAAAATCTGCCCATAAGCTTAGAAAATCCGCCCGCCGTAATTTGCTCGGCCACCGCCAGCGAAAGCCCTCGTTCTCTCATAAACTTTTTGCACTCGTCCGCCAACGAATAGCCATACAAAAGCCCTTCGCCAAACACTGCCTCCAGCCACTCTTTGTCAACATCTGCAGGGCAATAAACCGTATGAAAAAGCTGCGACCTTGTTATGATTTTATAACCAAGCCCCTCTTTTGCAGAAAGGATTTTTTCCATAAATGCCGCGCTTTTGCCAAACACCGAAAAAGTGCAAACTTCGCGCTTTTCCAAAAATTCATCCAAAAATTTTTCAACGTCCAACTCGGAAGGAACAAAAAGCATTCGGTGCTGCCCGCTTTCAAGTTTCACCGCTTGGTCAAACAGCAAAGAAAGACTATCCTGCGGGCTGACAACAGCCTGCAAAACATCGTCAATCAGCTGATTTTTGCACAACACAATGCATTGGTCGCATTCCGCTTTGGCAGCTTTAAGCTCCTGCAAAAATTCCTCAAAATTGGCACAAGAAAGATATGTAAAATCAAAGTATCCCCGCCTGAAAAGCAGCGGTTCAACTTTTTGCGCAACTGTGTGATTGCCATAGAAATTTATAACCTTATTTTTCATCGCTAAGCACCTGCTTGTTTCCCAAGATGTATTTAAAACCAGAAATTATTGTCAAAATCACGGTGGCAACAATCAAAACATAGCCAACCACATTCAAAACCGTGTTTGCAGTGCCCGCAATGGCATAATAAAACTCGTCAATCACAAAAGCAAAAACAAAATAATAAATCAGTGTGATAAACTGAAAAACAGTCTTAACTTTTCCATATATGTCAGCCGCCATAACCACATTTTTGGTGGCAGCAAGCTGACGAAATGCGCTGATGATAAACTCTCTTGCCAGCACAATCATTGCAAAGATGATGCCCACATAATATGGCTGAATGACAGACAAAAATGTGGTTTGCTCCACTGCCAAATTGCCATAGTTTGGTGCAATAGGGCAGGCAACCACCAGCAAAAGCCCCGTCATAACCAGCACTTTGTCCGCAATGGGGTCAAGAAATTTGCCAAGGTTTGTCACCAGTCCATTTTTGCGCGCAATGTGCCCATCCAAGAAGTCTGTGAAGCAAGCAAGCGCAAAAATCAAAATTGCCACCAGCTTTCCATAAGGAATGAAGTTTGCCATATAGAAAAACACAAAAAGCGGAATCAGGCAAATTCTGCAAATTGTAATCTTATTTGGAAGGTTCATAATATTCTCCTTTATAATTCTGCCCGTCAAAATCAAAAAATTTCACATTCACAATTTTGCCAGCACACACATTTTCATTATCCACAATTTTAACACCAAAGTCAACTGTTGGGGACAAAAACTCGGTGTGTCCCACATACTCGCCCACAGTTTCGTCAAAATAGTCCACCAAAACCCTAAAAACTTGCCCCAAGTTGGCTTTTGCCTTTTCAGAAACAACCTTGTGTTGAATTTTCTGAATTTTTCTCAATCTGCGCTTTTTCACCCTGTTTGCAATCTGATTGTCCATAAAAAAGCTTGGAGTGTTTTCTTCACGAGAATAAGGAAAAAATCCTGCATAGTCAAACTTTGTGTTTTTCACAAACTGGCAAAGCTTATCAAAAGCTTTCTTTGTTTCCCCCGGATATCCCACAATGAAGGTTGTGCGAAGAGCAATTTCAGGAAATTCCGCTTGCAGTTTTTCAATCAACTGACGCGTTTTCTCTTCGCTCAACTTTCTTCTCATGCTCTTCAAAATTCCGTCGTCAATGTGCTGAAGCGGAATGTCCAAATATTTGCACATTTTTGGCTGCTTCTTCACAAAGTTCAAAAGCTTTTCGGTTGTCTTTTCTGGGTATGCATAATGCAGCCTAATCCACTCAATTCCCGAAATTTTTGCCAACTTTTCGCAAAGCTCAATCAACTTGTTGGCGCCATACAAATCCTCGCCATATCGCGTGACATCTTGCGCCACCAGCACAAGCTCTTTAATGTTGTTTCTTGCCAGATATTTGGCTTCTTCCACCAACTCTTCCATTGGAAAACTGTGATATCTGCCCTTGATGCGCGGAATGGTGCAATAAGAGCAAACATTGCTGCAGCCATCGGCAATTTTCAAATAAGCAAAACTGCCGCGATTGGTGAAAACTCGCCCATTTTTAAGCTTTTGCTTTGATGAAGGCAGCTGATATAACCCCTCCACAATTTCGCAAATCTTCTCGTTGTCTGCCGCAGTTAAAAAGGCATCCACCTCTGGAATTTCTTTCATAAGCTCACTCTTGTGACGCTGCGAAAGACAACCGCTGACAATCACCTTCTCAAGCTTGTTTTTGCTTTTAAGCAAACACATTTCAAAGATGTTTGCAACAGCCTCTTCCTTTGAAGGCGTGATGAAAGCACAGGTGTTGACAATCACAATGTTGGCATCATGCACATCGTCCACAATTTCAAACCCAAAGTCTGAAAGAGCAAACAGCATCTTTTCCAAATCCACTCTGTTTTTATCGCACCCCAGCGAAATTGCAGATATTTTCTTTTCCTTCAAAATCTCATTCATATTTTTTCCTTAGATTAAATAATGTATGATTAATGTTTCGCGTTGCCCCGCCAAACATGATTGCGCCCCTCTTTCAAACTGACCACCGCCAGCGAGATTCTTCCACTTGTTGCACCCGAGACCCTTCGACTACACTCAGGCTGACAGCGGGTGCGGCTCATAATGACGCGCTGGCTTCCCCCAACGCCACGCTTACACACTCCCAAAACCAATTTTCAATTTTGCATTGCAAAGGGCTTTGCCCGTGCAAGCAAAAATGAAAATCACCTTCAGGGAAGAGGACTGGGTTGAGAAACCAAAGTTTTAGGCATTAGCCTTGCTTTTTTGCAAGGCGTGCTGCCGTTTAAAAACTTTGGTGTCTGTCCCAAGTGGGCGAAAACAAGCGTCAAAGCGATACTTTTCGTGCAAAGCACGAAAATGAGCAAACAGCGCAGTTTTCGCCCCGTTTTTCGCCCCTAGTCATACTGCTCGCCAAACAACTCTCTAAATTCTTCTTCAGTGGTGTAAACCGAGCGTCCTTTTGCCCCGTCCACACTGGAGATATAGCCTGCCGCTTCCATTTGGTCAATAATTCTTGCGGCACGAGGATATCCAACAGCAAAGCGGCGCCTAATCATGGAAGCCGAAGCCTGTCCGCACTCGATGGAAACCTTAAGCGCTTGTGGCAAAAGCTCGTCCATTTCGTTGTTAAAGCCCGCGCCAGAGTTGCCATTGTTTTTGTTTGGATTGTTGATTGCCTCAGCAATTTGGTCGTCAAAAATTGGCAAATTGTTGTCACGCACATAGTCCACAATTTGGTTGATTTCGTTGGTTGTGATAAAACAGCCCTGCACACGGAATGGGTCTTTTGCGCCATTTGGGAAATAGAACATATCGCCCTTGCCCAAAAGCTTCTCAGCGCCCACACGGTCAAGAATTGTCATGCTGTCCACCGCACTGGAAACCGCAAACGAAATTCTGGATGGGAAGTTGGATTTAATCAGCCCCGTGATGACATCCACAGAAGGCCTTTGTGTGGCAAGCACAAGATGGATGCCCGCCGCTCTTGCCTTTTGCGCAAGACGACAAATCTTTTCTTCCACTTCCTTCTTTCCTGTCATCATCAAATCGGCCAGCTCGTCCACAATAATCACCAGATATGGCATCTTTTCCACTTTTCCAGACAACACCTCTGGTGTTTTGTTATAATCGCTGATTTCTCTCACACGCGCCTTCATCAACACATCAAAACGCCTTTCCATTTCATTCACCGCCCAGTTAAGCGCGTTGATTGCTTTTTGAGTTTCGTTGATGATGTAAGGTGTCACAAGATGTGGCAGCCCTTCATATGTGGCAAATTCCACACGCTTAGGGTCCACCAGCAGCACCTTCACTTCTTCTGGCGAAGCTTTATACAAAATTGAAAGGATGATGGAGTTTAAGCACACACTCTTTCCCGAGCCGGTTGTGCCTGCCACCAACAGGTGCGTCAGTTTTGTCATGTCGCAGCAGATTGTTCTGCCAGTGATGTCTTTTCCCAAAGCAAATGTCAAAGGAGATGTTGCCCCAGTGAACTCTTTGGAAATCAGCACATCTTTCAAGCTGATTGCGGCAATGGAGCTGTTTGGAACTTCAATTCCCACCACGCTCTTGCCCGGAATTGGCGCCTCAATGCGGATTGTACCCTCGGCAGCAAGTGAAAGCGCAATGTCATCCGAGCGATTTTTGATTTTTTGCACGGAAATTCCTTGTGGCATCTCAAGCTCATATCTTGTGACAGCCGGCCCAACCACAACGCCCTGCACCTTTGCAGGCACGCCAAAAGTTTCCAGCGTGTTTTCCAAAAGCACGCGCTTCACCGCAACGTCCTCATTTAATGTGGAAAGGTCCACACTTTGCGTTGTGATGAAATCAATTGGAGGCTTTTCATAAACATAAGGCTCTCTTGGCTCTGGCTCTTCTTCTGCCTGAATTGGTTGATTTTCCCGCGAAAGTGTGCCATTGCGCATGTTCAAACGGTCACGGTCACGATTGAAAGTGTTTCTGGCATCGCGGTCTTCCTGCGTCATGCCACGGTCTTCCCGCTCTCTCAAACTGCGGTTAAACGCTTCTTTGGAGGCGTCATAACTTTCACCTCTTCTTTCAAAGCCGCGCTCTTGAGTGTTGTGAGTGCCGCCAAAATCGCTTCTTCTTGCCCTAAACTGGTTTTGCTCGTCATCGTTTTGCAAGTTGTCATTTTCCAGCTCTCTTCTGGCAAAATTTTCTCTAACTTCAAATCCGCCAGCATGATTGCGCTCTGGCAAGTTGTCCAAAACATTCTGCTCGGCTGACTCGTCAAACATTTCAGCGTTTTCAATTTTTTCCTCTTCAATAGCCGACCTCAAAATGTCGTCTGCCCTCTCCACCAGCTCTTCAGACTTCACCTCTGGCAGCGTGCGATGAATCAGCGGCGTTGTTTCCACCTTAAACTCGTCTTCTTTATAAACTTGCGACGGCTCAATTTCGTCATTTTTAAGCGAAGAGATGTTGCTTTGAATCACCTCTTTTGGAGGCACGTCATTTTGCTTTCTGACATCTTTGAAATATTCATCAATGTCAATTTGAGGCGGTGTCAAAATCAACTCTTTCAGCGATTTTGGCAACTCTTCTTTTGGCTTCTTTTGTTCTGCCTTGGCAGGTGCTTTTTCTTCATAAACAGAATTGCGCTTTTTGTCCAGTCCAAGCAGTTGTCTGGCTGTCAGCGGCTTTTGCGCCTCTTTTTCTTGCTCTTCCTTCAAATTTCCATTCAAAACAACATTGTTGGTTTCTGCCAACGGCTGTTTGGCAGCAGCAGGCGCAACTTCGGCTGTTTGCACAAGCGATGATTTTTTGTCCTTAATCTGAAGCGAAACAGGCTCTTTTGCCTTCTTCTGCCTCTTCAAAAAGTTGAGGCTGTCCAAAAGCAAAGCAAAACAAATCACAAAGCCAAGGCAAAAGATGATATATGCCCCATACACCGTTGTCAAAAACAACAACACGGTTGTGAAGAAGCCAATCACAATGCCGCCCGCCGTCCATTTGTCAAGATAGTTCTTTGCCAAATAGTCCCCAAAAGAAAGGTCTGCCCTGTTGCCACCCACAATGGCAAGCTGCAAAATGCAAAGCGCAAAAAACACGCTGAGCATCAAACAGATGGTATATTTCAAAGACATGACATATTTTCTGTTGTTGACAAGAGCCAAACCCACCACAAACATTGTGATGCAAAGCGGAAAGCCAAACACTCCCAACACTCCCAAAAGGAAGGTTTGAATTGGTGCCGCAACAGGAGTTAAGAAAAAGAAAATAATTGACGCTGCAATAATCAGCGAAAAACCAATCGTCTTCTTGATGTTGCGATTTCTTTGCTTTTTCTTATTTGAAGTTAATTTATAAATTGCCACCGTCGCCTCCAAAGGTGAATACTGATATATTTTTTCAAGCTGTTCCACTCAGAATACTTCAATTTAAGTATATCACCAAAAGCCTCAAAATCACAAACATATTTAACAAAAATTCGCACTAATTTTGTCTGTTTTGCCTCAAAAAACTTTCATAAAGCTTTTTGCGCCTGCAGTTTTTTTATTGCCCCAGCACTTCGCTGACAGGGCAAACTTGCAAACCTTGCGCCAAAATTGTCTTAACAATCTGGTTCAGCGCGTCTTTGGTGGCTTTTGTTGGGTGCATCAACACCAAATCTCCACCTTTGATGCCCTTGGTGGCGCGCTGCAAAATGAGAGAGCTGTCTTTGTCACGCCAATCAATTGTGTCCTTGCCTTCCGTCCACATGATGGTTTTATAGCCCAGTTCGTTTGCCACCTCCACTGTCTTTTTGTTGTAAGAGCCACTTGGCGGAGCAAACAAATTCATGTCCACCCCAATCAAGCCTTTCACCAACTTGTGAGTTGTGGAAATTTCTTCCAAATTTTTTTCGGCAGAAAGCTTGCCTTGGTCTTTGTGATAATATCCATGATTGCCAATCTCATGCCCAGCGGCATAAATTTTTTCCAGCATATCACTTTCCTTAATTGCCCAAGTGCCGCCCACAAAAAAAGTGGTTTTCACGCCATTGTCCTGCAAAATTTGCAGCATATCGTCCAAAAACTCGGTGCCCCAATATACATTAATCATCAGCGACACCTTGTTGGAAGTTTCATCGCCGCTGTAATACACGCCGTTGTAAATTTTTGCCGAAGTGACATAACTCACCCCAAAGCCCGCCATGCAAGACACCGCAAGCAGCATAACAAAAATGATGGCATTGCTAAAAAAACGCCTGCCGTTAATTGTCCAAATTTTCATTCTTTTTGTCTTCATATTCTATAAATATGTTGGACAAAGCAAAATATTAAAAAAAATGAAGCCGGCGAAAGCGAGATGCAAGCAGGCCTCTTCCACTTGTTGCACTCGAGATGTTTCAACTCCACTTCGTTCCGTTCAACAGGACAGCGGGTGCACTCCTCTTAAAAAGTCATGATAAGCCGTGAGCGCAGCGAGCGTGTCGGAACATCTCTGTCCGCTTTAAAAAATTGCTTTAATAAAGCTAAGGGTATACTCAATCAACTCAAGTCTATCATCATCCACTGCATAATTGTTTAGCAAAAGCAAATCTTTAAATTCTTTTTTTTGCTTTTCACTTAAAGTTTTTTCAAAAGCAATTGTTGCTTCCGTAAAATCCCAGTCGCTCTCTGACACCTCTTTAAAAGTTAGATAATCCTCATATATGATATCTCTAATATCTTCTTTCGTTAAATTTTTCATACATTTCCCTTTTTAAATATTATATATGGCATTTTGCCATATGTCAAGCATTTTTATAACAAATTGCCATATAATTTCATTATGAATAAGTTTGCCGAACGCTTAAAGGAATTACGACAAGAAAAAGGCCTTTCTCAAAAGGCACTTGCAAAAGAACTTGATTTCACTCAACCCGCCATCGCAAAATGGGAGAGCGGTAAACGACAGCCAAGTTTGGAAGTTATTTGTAAACTAACAGAATTTTCATCTGATTATTTAATAGGCTTAATTGACTAACTCGCAGAATTGCGAGTTTTTTCATTTCACATCAAACAAGTTGCTTTCTTGAATGTATGGCTGCGCGCAGGCTTTAACTTGCAGTTTTGGATTGCTGTTGACATCTGCAAGAAGAATGTTAAGACCGTCCAAAATGTAGCTTCCCGTTGTGCCAATTTCTCTTGCCACAACAGTGCCCTTCAAAACGCCGTCAGCATAAATTTCAAATTTTTCAGGTTTTTGTGTGCAAGAAACAACAATGGAGTTTCCTCTTCTTTCCGCACTTAAAATTTGATTGCTGCGCTGCAAAATCAACTCTTTCCCTTCCCCAGCAGCAGAAGAAACAAAGGCATCGTTTTGTGAAGAAGCAATCACATACATCCAAAATCTTCCGGCAGGAACACTTTGCAAGGAAAGCTGCGCTTCTTGTGTTGAAAATTGCAAAACTTTGCCCGTGGCGTCCACCAACTTAACAACATAGCCAGACGCGTTGGCAACCGGCTGCCAAGAAAGCACTTCACCTTCTGTTTTCATCAAGGAATATTCCACACTTGGCAAAACAGAGGCAGCCTGCCACATCAATGGCTGCTCCAAAAACTTTCCGCTTGCGCCGGCGGTGCAGAAACAAACAGAAAACCGATATTTCGCGCCCGCCACAATTTGAATGTTGCACGAAGAAAGTTTCAAAATGTTTTGATTGTTTTCAACAGTTTGCAAAACCACATAGTCGTCTTCCACAAACTGCTCAAGCACAAATTTATATTTATATTTGCCATTGAATTCGGTGATGAGGCAATAATCATTTTCCACCTTTTCAATCTTCAAAAAAGAAGGTGTTTGCTTTATGGATTTTATGCCAAGAAAGAAAAAACAAAGCCCCACAACAACTGCAAGGACAGCCAACACACCAGCGCAAATTGCAATAATTTTCTTTGTTTTCATAAGCTTTTCTAAACATAGTATATATTAATTTACTTATTTTTGCAATTTTTTTTGCAAGATTTGCAAAATTTTAGAGAATTTAATAAATTTTTACAAATAATTTAAAAAGGAATATTGACAAACAACAGCAAATATGGTAGAATATGGATAAATTTGGAGGTAAAAATATGTTATTAAGTTTGAATTTCAGTCATCTTTCAGTGGAAGGATACACATCATTCATCTTGGCAATCATCTTCACAATCTTTTCACTTGCATGCGCAATTTACTTTGCAAGACACAAAAAACTTTCCACATTGCTGACAATTCTCATCGCTGTGGTTTTCCCAATGATTGCAATCTTCTGCTGGATTTATTTGCTTTTGACAGTTTTGGCTCAACCTTTGGTTAACACGCTTTGCATTTCATTTGCTTGCGCAGTTGGCTATAGCATTGCAGTTGTTGGAATTGCCTTTTTGGTGGACTTCTTGAAAAAGAAAAAAGAAGCTGAAGCTGATGGCAACACAAAAATCGTGCTTTCTGTTGAAGGGCTTGACAATGTTGGCACAGTTGAAGTTAATCAAACCGAAACTTTTGAAACAGAAGAAAACTTGGCAGAAACAGAAGAAACAGCAGAGGCAAGCGAAGTTGTTGAAAATCAAGAGGCAGCCGAAGCTGAAACCTTGACAGACGAAGTTGCAACATCAGACGAAGTTTCACCTGCTGAAGAAGTTGTGGTGGAAGAAACTGTTGAAGAAGTTTCCAACCAAGAAACTGAAAATTCTGACAACACAACAGAAGAATAATCTTGGCAAAACTTTTTGCCTTGTTGGCAGACAAAAATCAAACAAAAACAAAAAAACACATCAGATTGATGTGTTTTTTTGTTTTCAATTTTTGTTTTTCTTTCTTAAGCCAAGTGACAACAATCATATCCCATTCGCCTCGCTTGACACTCTCGCCTTTCTCAGTCCACTCATTTGAGGAGGTTGATGATTTTGCCCGGAACAAAAATCACTTTTTTAAGCTGCTCTCCTTCAGAAAAGATGTCAGGGTGTTTTTCGCAAAGCAATTTCAAAATGTCTTCCTGCGACGCCGTTTTTGAAACCTTCACAACTTGCCTCATTTTGCCGTTCACCTGCACAGGCAGATTGATTTCGTCTTCCACCAAAAACTTCTCATCATATTCTGGCCATTTGTCGTCCAAAATTTGGCTGCCAAACACTTGCTGATACATCTCGCTGGTGATGTGCGGCGCAAGCGGATTGAGCAACAACAAAAATTGCCTCAACTCGTCTTTGGTTATAAAGCCATCATCTCTAATTTTTTTGATAAAAATCATGAAAGCCGAAATGCACGTGTTAAGCTTTAGGTCTTCCAAATCTTCCCCAACTTTTTTGATGAGCCGATTAAGCATAAACACGTGCTGCTTGCAAACTTCCTCGCCTTCAATCATGTCTTGCAGCTGCCAAACTTTGTCAAGAAAGGCTGTTATGCCGGTGATGCCATCATATGTCCAAGGCGTGTTGTCTTCATAGCCTCCAAGAAAGTGCAAGTGAAGTCTGGCTGCATCTGCGCCATATTTTTCAATAACTTCCAGTGGCGAAACGCCATTTGCAGAGCTTTTGCTCATCTTTTTGCCAGTATCATCCAAAATAAGTCCGCTGCCCATCTTTCTCACAAATGGGTCTTTTGTTGGCACCACACCAATTTCATACAAAAAGTTTTGCCAGAAGAAAGCATACAAAACATGTCTTGTGATGTGCTCGGTGCCGCCAGTGTAAACATCCACACTGCCCCAATATTTTGCCTTTTCAATGTCCACAAGCGCGTCATTGTTGTGCGGGTCCATATATCTCAACCAATACCAACTGCTGCCCGCCCAGTTTGGCATGGTGTCTGTTTCACGCTTTGCAGCGCCACCACATTTTGGACATTTGCAGTTGACAAAGCTTTCAATTTTTGAAAGCGGAGAATCGCCATTTGCGTTTGGAAGATAATCATCTGTCTGTGGCAAAACAAGTGGCAAATCGCTTTCGTCCAAAGGCACCGTTCCGCACTTAGGACAAAACACAACAGGAAATGGCTCACCCCAATATCGCTGACGATTGAAAGGCCAGTCTTGCATCTTGAAGTTGGTTTGACGCCTTCCCGCGCCCATTTCAATCACCTTTTGGGCAATTTTTTCTTTGGCTTCTTTCACAGGAAGGGAAGTAAATTCTGCAGAGTTCATCATGAGGCTGTTTTTTGCCAAATATTCCTTCTTTTCAACCGCCGCTTTGCTGACATCCCCTTCAATAACCTGAATCATCGGAATGCCAAACGCCTGAGCAAATTCAAAATCCCGCTGGTCGTGCGTTGGCACAGCCATAACCGCGCCTGTTCCATAGCCCGAAAGCACAAAGTCCGCCAAAAACACTGGCACCTTTGCGCCATTAACTGGGTTGACAACGTGCAAACCTTCCAGCTTGCATCCCGTCTTTTGTTTTGTGTCCGACATACGCTCAAACTCTGTGCGAAGCGCTGTCTTTTTGCGATATTCCATCACTTCGTCAAAGTTTGAAATTTGGTTTTTAAATTTGTCCACAAGTTCATTTTCTGGTGCCAACACCACAAAGGTGATGCCATAAATTGTTTCGATGCAAGTGGTGAAAATTTCAATTTGTCCAAGCTTGTTTTCTTGGGCGTCAAAAAGGTCAAATGCCACCTGCATTCCTTCGCTTTTGCCAATCCAGTTGCGCTGAGCATCCTTCAAGTTTTCCGCCATGTTGATGCGCTGCACATTTTCAAGCAGTTTTTCGGAATATTCCTTCATCTTCAAAAACCAAACCCAGCGGTCTTCTTGCACCACATCGCCGCCGCAACGGTCGCACTTTCCGCCTTGGCTGTCCTCGTTGGAAAGCACTGTTTGACAATGCGGACAAAAGTTGACAACGCCCTTTTTCTTATACGCTTTGCCATTTTTAAGCAGCTGCAAAAAAATCCACTGCGTCCATTTAAAATATTCTGGGTCGCTGGTGCACACCGTTCTGTCCCAATCAAAAGAAAGCCCCAGCGCCTTGGATTGTTCCACCACGCTGTTCATGCCCGCGGCAACAAAGTCATGCGGATTGATGCCCTTTTTGATTGCCGCATTTTCAGCAGGCAAGCCAAAAGCATCTCCTCCAATTGGAAACAACACATTAAAGCCTTGCAAACGCTTATATCTTGCCAAAGCATCCGCTGGCACAGTGCCCTTCAAATGCCCAAGGTGCAAATTGCCGCTGATGTTGTAAAACTCATACAAAACATAAAACTTTGGCTTGGTTGGATGAAAATCAATTGCCTTAAAAGACTTTTCCTCCACCCATTTTTTTTGCCATTTTTTTTCAACTGACCTAAAATCATATTCCTTCATAAATACGCCTCCAAAATGAAAGAAAATAAAACCTGAAATTTTCCTCTACTGCCTTTCCCAAACCGAAGAAAAAGAAATCAAAAGCAGCGATGGAATGTAAAGCATGAATGCCAAGTTGTGCTGACTTAAGAATTTAATAAAATCTGCCCCCGCCTTCAAAAGTTCCGCACCGCCGTTTGCCAGCCCCACAAAAATGTGACTAACAAGCAACAACAACAGCCCCAAAAACAGCACAAAATTTTTCTTGAGATGAAACAGCAGCACAAAAAGTGTGACAACGCAGTTTAGGGCATACATGATGGCAATCATCTCCAGCTTGCCTATGGTGATGTATTTTGGCAGAAGAAAATATGCCAAAAGGCAAAGCGCCACGCGCAGCGCAATGTTGACAATCTTAAGCCCAATGCCCTTTGAAAGCGTCAGCGTGTAAACAAAAAAGCAAAACTGAACGCCGCACACCACGCAAAGCCCCACAAGTGTGGAAACTGTGTTTGGACTAAGCACAAAAAAGGAGTCAGCAACCAAGTTTACGCCCAAAGCCAGCGTCAGCAGAATTTTTTTTGCAGTCAGCCTGATGAAAAGCAAGGACAAAACAAAGCAAGCAGCGGCGCAAGAGAAGGAAAGGATGTTGTGATTTATGTCCCCTTTCACATTCACATAAACAAACATTGCCACCACAGCAGCCAAAAAAATTGCGCTTGCAAAAAGTTTAAAATAAAAGGAATTTGATTTTTTCAAAACTTTCTCCATAGCCCAATAATATCATAAAAGCAAAAAATTTGCAAAATGATTTATACTATTTTCAACTTGCACAAGCTGAAATTCTTTCAAAAAGCGGCAGCTGCCACGGAAAGAAAAAATAAAATAATCTGATTTGCTTTACTTTTAAATTGAAAAAAATGTATAATTGCATTGAAAGTTTTCCTAAGGAGATTACAAAATGAAAAAATTTAAAGTGATAATCGACACCGACCCCGGTGTGGACGACGCAAACGCGCTGATTTATGTTCTGCAAGACCCACAGTTTGACATCAAACTGTTCACCATTGCAAACGGCAACATTCCAATTGACAACGCGGTGCGCAATATGTGCCACATCCTTGACATTTTTCACAAGGACATACCTGTTGTTAAGGGATATGAAAACCGCCTCAGCTCTTCCACCGAAGACGCAACTTTTTTGCACACCAAAGAAGGTCTTGGAGGCTATATTCCACCAAAGAAAACCATCCATAAACCTTTGAATGTGGACGCAGCTGATGCAATTTATGAGGTGCTTAAGAAAAATCCAAAGCAAATCACCTTCTGCATCCTTGGGCCTCACACCACTTTTGCTCACCTGATGATGAAGCATCCTGACGCCAAAGATTTGATTAAGGACATTCTCATGATGGGCGGCGCGCCAATGGGCATCAAAACCAACCCAAATCACAACTCTTTCAACATCCGCACAGACAGCCCAGCGTTTAAATACACCGTGGACAGCAACCTTCCAACCATTATGGTGCCATCCAGCATCGGGCGCGATTACGCACATTTCACCGAACAGCAAGTGGAAAAACTGAAAAACACAAACGATGTTGGCAGATTTTTGGCAAAAACCTTTGAAACTTATTGGGAGCCAAACTATCCCGACAAACGTATTGCCACCAACGACATCAGTGCAATGTATTATTTGACATATCCAAAACTTTTCAAAATGAAGCGCGCATTCATAGATTTGGACATCAAAACTGGCCGCACAAAAGCAGTGTTCAACCGCAAAGGAAACTTCAAAATTGCGGTTGGCTTAAAGCGTGAAAAGTTTATGAAGATGCTGTTTGAAAAATTGGAGAAAATGAACAATATCAAAATTCCAGAACTTGACAACCAAAAAGCTGTTGCAAAAGCAAAATCTTGGAAGACAGACCACAGCAAAAATCATGGCATAGCGCCTTCTGAAGAAGAGAAACCAGCAAAAAAATCAACCAGCAAAAAAACAACTGCAAAAAAATCCACCAGCAGCGGAGCAACAAAAACAACTGCAAAAAAATCGCAAACAAAGAAGACAACAAGCAAAAAGAATTAACAGTGAACAACTTTGGTTTTATTTGGAGCGGCAGTGCCCCAATATTCAACATTCAATGATAAGAGGTTTTTATGTTTCAAGGCTTTGATGCGGTTTATGACAACAACTCAAAAATTCTCATTTTGGGCAGTTTCCCAAGCGTAAAAAGCAGAGAATATGGGTTTTATTATGGCAACAAACAAAATCGCTTTTGGAAAATGCTTTCGCAAATTTTTGATGAGAAAATTGCAGATAGCATTCAAAATAAAAAGGATTTTCTTCAAAAGCACCATATTGCCCTTTATGATGTTGTGCAGCAAAGCAACCTTCACGGCTCAGCAGACGCCACACTTGAAAAAGCAGAAAAGCAACTGGCGGACATATCATTTTTACTTCCACCACACACAAAAGTGGAAAAGATTTTGTGCAACGGCAAAACTGCCTTCAACCTTCTCACCCAAAATGGCAGCGTTTGCAGCATTCAAGACATTCCAATTTTCTGCCTTACATCCACCAGCTCTGCCAACCCACGCTTCAACCTTGCCGCATGGCAGCAACACCTCATCCAAAACAAAAAAGACTGATTTCTCAGTCTTTTTTTATTATTTCATAAGTTTAAACAGTTTTTCTTTGTCTTTTTCCTCATAATAGCCATTGACAACTTTTGCAATTTTGCCGTCTTCACACAAAAGCAAACTTGGAAGTTCTTTCACTCCAAATTTTTTTAGGTCAGCATCGCCAACATTGCAACGAACATATTTTTTATACTTTGTGTTTGCCATAATTTCTGCATATGGGATTGATTTAAGAAGACACATAATGGAATCATCATTAAAAACTTCAATCATCAAAACTTTCGATTTTGAAATTTCTTTCTCAAGATTTTTGAAGTTAATCATTGTCTTTTCATTGATGACGTCCCCTCCAAATCTATCCACAAACAAATCGTCAGCAGACCTTGGGTCGTTGTCAATTTCTTTTTTAAGTTCTTCAAATTCTTCCCACGTTTTTGCAACGCCAATTGCACCAATTGGACAAGTTTTTTCGCACGCACCGCACGAAATACACTTGTTGTTGTCAATTTCAATTCTTTTTGTTTTTTCATTGTAAGTGAATGCACCAACTGGGCAAACACTGATTCCTCCGCAAGCATTTGCTTGGTCACAAATTTTGTGATTAATTATTGCTGGCATAAAATTCTTCCCTTCAAAAGGAAGGAATTTTCAACTCAACCAACAACCTCTTCAAAATCAATCAAATTTGCAATCAAAATTGCATCAACATGAAGCCCTTCTGGCAATCCAACTTCAATTTCCTCAAAGCGTTTAATTTCTTTAAACAAATTTCCATCAGCTTCAAATTGAACTTTTGCATTAAGCTTATATTGAGTGTCAATGCTTTTGTCATAAAAATTTAAGAACACACTCTTATTTTCTGCAACATTCTTTTTTGAAGTTTTCATTTGAATAACCGAAATTATGATACGATTGTTTTCATATCTGCTTGGTTGAACAAGCACACAATGTGGAAGACCTTTTTTGCTTGAAGTTGCAAGCATACAAACCCCAATTGCTTTCAATTTATCAACTTGTTGGTCGGTTAAAACCTTCCTTGTTTTTTTACTTAGAAGGTACTCCCCCCCCCTTGTTAAGATTTTTTACTTCTGTCATTTTTCTTCTCCTTTTAAAACTTCTTTAAGATTTTTTATAAAATACTCAATCTGTGAAACTGAAGTATTTTCGTCAATGCTCACCCTGATGGTGTTTTGTGGATTTCTCAACCCCATGCTTGTCAACACATAACTTGGCTTGCTGCTTTCACTGTTGCAAGCAGAGCCTGTTGACACACAAATTCCAAATTTTTCAAGTTGAAACATCAATTTATTGCCTTCAAACCCCTCAAAATTGATGCTTGTTGTGTTTGGAAGCCGCTTTGCTTTTTGGCAATTTATTTTAATCCCACCAAGCTTTTGTAATTCTTCTTCAAGAAATTGTTGAATTTTGCGTAGTTTTTCAACATTATCTTTCAAACCTTCAACAATCAATCTGCACGCCTCTCCCATTGCAATGATGCCAACAACATTTTCCGTTCCTCCACGAAGGTTTCTTTCTTGATGTCCAGCAACAAGCGGAACAAATTTTGATGGCTGTTTCACAAACAGCATACCAATCCCCTTTGGTGCATGAATTTTGTGTCCCGAAAAAGAAGCAAAATCCGCTGACAACTTATTGACTTTTAAATCAGTTTTTCCAAGAGCCTGAACACAATCCACATGATAAACAAAATCAAAAAGTTTCTTTTTTTCTTTAATTATTTTCAAAAGCTTTGCCGTTTGCAAAATGGCTCCAACTTCGTTGTTTGCAAACTGAATGGAAACAATTGCAGTGTTTTTGTCAAGTTCTTTTGCCAATTGCTGAAGGTTGATTTGACAATTTTCATCAACATCCAAAAGCACAACTTCAAAGCCTCTTGCTTCAAGCATTTTGCAATATTCCAAAATTGAGCTGTGTTCAACCTTTGATGTTATGATTTTTTTCTTATTAGGAAACTGCCAAATTGCCGAGTTTATTGCCGCACAATTTGCCTCACTTCCACTGCTGGTGAAAAGGATGTTTTCTTCCTTGCAGCCAATCAATTGCGCACAATTTTTTCTTGCCGCTTCAATTTCCTTTTTTATCTTTGCCCCATGCTGATATAGTGAAGACGGATTTCCAAACTGCAAATCCAAAAACGGAAGCACTTTGCTTTTCACCTCATCGCTCACTTTTGTGGTGGCATTATTGTCCAAATAAACAAATCTATTCATCAATTCCTCTATATCTATATATAACACAAACCGCAAATAAAATCAAATTAAAAAGAGAGAGGTTTCAATCTTTTTTTTAAAGAATCTCACCAAATCACAATGCTGTCGATGTTGAAGGATGCTTTGCTTCTGATTGTCACTGTGTGCATGCCGCTTTTGAGTGTGTTTGAAACAAATGCAATGTCCGTTTGCGCTTTGTTTTCGCCCATACTGCCCGTGCCTGCAAATCCGCCATCAATGAAAACATCAAAGTTTTCAAAATTGATTTTGTTTGACAAAATTGCAAAGTTTGTGCCTGTGAAAGTGAACTGCATGGAAGCATTTTTACCGCAATAGATATGTCCAAAGTTGGACAAGTGATTTTGGATGTTCCAACGCCCGCGATATTCAAACATCTGATTGTCTGGAGAATATAAATTTCCATTTGTCAGCGAATATGAAAACAGAATATATCTCATTGCAATGTATGCGCACTGTGCGCCGTTGTCTTTGGCATGAGTGTCTGTGCAAAGCAAGCGATAAAATCTTATTTGCTGCTCTTCAAAAGTGACAATCACATTGTTGTTTGTCACAACAGATTCTTCCACCGTTGCAAGCACTTGCATGTTTTCACGAGTTGTTCCGCCATACAAAACAAAGGTTTTTGGCTGATATTTTTGCCCCGAAACACCATAAATTGTCATTGTGTTGCTTCTGATTTCTTCTCCCAAATCCACTGTTAAATCAAAAGGATTTTCTTCTGAAACGTTGGTGTTTCTGGCATTGTGAATTTTGTTGGAATTGTTGTCGTCAAACAGATTGTCAATGGCGGTGGACTTATCCCATGGCGTGAAGCCCTTAATTTCCACCAAGCTGCCATTTCCGGACAGAACGTTATAGTTATATTGATTTTTTGGCAAATAGAAATAATCGCTTTCAAATGCGTTTGCAAAGTCATAGGAATTCCTGTAAGCATTTGCATATCCCACAGAAATTGTTGGCTTAAGCAGCGAAGCTTCTTCATCCGTAATCACCATGTTGGTGGTGATGACTTTGGTTGTGCCGTCCGCAAGGGTGATTGTTTGATTTGCACCTCCATAAATAAGCTGCGACCCCTTGCTTTCATCATTTGGGTCAATCAAATGACTGGTAATCATTGGCTCGGCAAACTGCCCCCAACCAACGCCCACAAATGCACTGCCATAGTCCACAACCAACACTGCCTTGAAATGCACCCAAGTGCCAGCCTTCAAGCCTTTTAAATCGGTGTAATGATTTTCGTCATCTTTGAAGTTGGCGTCCAGATTGTTAAAGCGCATCAAGTTGGCTGCCAGATGATAAGTTTTTTCATTGTCTGTTGAAACATACAATGCTGCCGATTTTCTGCCTCGCAACGAAATGCGATAATCCCCATCAGTTGAAACATAAAGTTTGCCAGAAAGCTGCATGATTGTGTTTTCTTTTGCGCCCTGAAGCCCCCAGATTTCCGAGCTGCTGTTTTGCACCAATCTTCCGTTGATGTAGTTGTTGTTGTCTTCCGTCACCTTGCTTTCATAGCCGGCAAACTTGTTTTCATAAGCTGTGATTGCGCCATTGACACCATTTGCGTTGTCACTTTTATACATGTTTTCAGCGGAATATGTGTAAGTGGTTCTTTCCAAGATGTTTTTGTCCATCTCGTGAGATTGCTGAAACTCCAGCACCAAATCCACATCGTCAATTTTCATGCTGGCATCGTTGTCGTTTGTGATGCCAAGTGTCACATAAATTTTGCCCGAAAGCAAGTTTTTGTTTGGTGTGAACTGATATACATTTTCGCCAATTTTTTTGATTTTGCCATTTTGTGGCTTTGTCACCTTTTTGATTGTGTAAGAAAATCCTTCTGGCAAAATCACGCTTCCGCTTTCATATTGCCCGTCGCTGAGGGTGTATTTGTTTAAATCCACGGTGAAGCTTTGCCCATATTTGATTGTGTAAGGTTGCATGGTTTCAATATATTTTTTCTGCCCGTCAAACATATAGCTTCTGCCCGTTTGGTATATGCTGGAAACAGGAATAAACATTGGCCAGCCTGCCTCTTGCTGAGCTGTTAGGTCATACTGCCCAGTGTAAGACGCCACCATGCTGTTGAAATAAGAGAAGTCTTGATGCGTTTTTTCGCCCCACTTCAAGAAATAGTTCTGCCCAGACCAATGGGTTGTGGACATAAAGACATCTTGTCCAAAATTGTGCAAAAGCGTGGCATAAACTGCCAGACCATTTGTGGAAGAAATGCTGCCAGACTTAACCCTTTGCAAAGCCCAAGTTGCGCTGGTGTATGCGTTCCAGCCGCTCAGACCTTCGCCGCCATAGCCGCCCATTTTTCTTGCTGCCGAAATTTTTGTAAAAAGCGAATATTCCACCAAGTTGATGGCGTTGTTTGTCACTTCGCCTCTGTCGCCAACACCCCAGCCGCCTTGGAAATTGTGGTTATATTCGTGCATATTTCCCCAGCCGCCCGAATTGGTGAAGCTGCTGACGTTAAGCGAGTTTGCCATCCAGCCTGCAGGGCAGTTGACAGAGCCTTGCCCCGGAAAAGCCACTGCCGCACCAGCTGCAACAAATGGGTCATACAAGAAAACAATGCCTTGATGCGAAACTTGAGTGGAAACCAAGCTGATTTTTTCCCAAAGCACGCCTGCATCATAAATTTCTTCATAAGAGAAATTTTGTGCATAGGCTTTTGGACCAGAATGCAACACGCCATTATAAAAAACTTCCAAATCAAAATATGGTGCAGAAGAATTTTTGTTTTCTTCAAACTCGTCTTCGGTTGTGAAGCCCAAAATGAAGTGAGAATATCTCACCGCACCAGAAATTGTGACAGAAAACTTGACGTTTTCATTCACAACATAAATTGGTCCGCCAAGATGCGAGCCAACATAAGCAGTGTAAACCCCTCTTTCTTCGTCAAGAGTGGCGGTGCTTTTGTTGACAACCCAAGTGTTGAGAATGACAGGCATACGATTCATGGCATTTTTGCCAACCCAAATGTTGTTTGCCTTGCCATTGAAAAGCGCTTGCCCTACATGAACAGCAATTCCAGCTGTGGCATCCATGTCCTCTTGGCTGATTTCAATCTTCACCACCTCGCCAGCTGGCGCATAAAGCCCAGTGACGTTATATCCTCTGGTGTAGCCCCTTGTTGGCGCCATGGTGATTCTTTTAATGACAGCTTTTTCTTCGTCAGAAACATTGCCACCATACATTCCGTTGGCGGAAGTGTGCTTATAAAGCGTTTTGCCGGTGTCTTGCCCATTCAAAAACAACTTACCGTCTTTGTTCATGCTGTTGTATGTGTTTTTTGGAAAGCCATCTGTGCCAATTCTGGTGTTGATGGTGCAAAGCCCCCAAGATTCCGCAATCAGCGCGTTGCGCGCAGCCACCCTTGTTGGGTCAGAGCCAATCACGCTGGAAAGTGTTCTGCCATAGGTTGGATAAGCAGAAATGGTGCCGTTTGCCACCAAGCCCTCGTCTTGATACTGTGCAGGGATGTTTCTGTCCACCGTTCCCAAATATTCCGTTTCATAGCCAACTTTGGTTGTGGAAGGATATGCGTTTGCAAAAACCGCCCTTGGGTATGCCAAAACAAGAGATGAAATAATAAAAGGAAGCGTGAAGACCAAACACAACAAAATGGTTATGCAAAGATAGAGAATTTTTTCTTTTTTAGTCATGTCAACTTTCAATTTTTTCATACAATTTCTCCTACAATTTTTCCTATACATATCTTAACACAAAGCAAAGCAAAAAGCAAAGCAAAAAACAGCCAAAACCAATTTTTGACTGCTTTTTTATGCTGGTTCTTTTGTCGAAAAATTTGGCGTTTTGGTTCAGCAAATTTGGATATTCTTGCAAAAACGGGCTGAATGACATTTCAGCTTTGCCTTTGTGGTTGCTTCGCCACAAACAAACAACCGGTTGTTTTTGATTGCGCTTTTTTATCACACAAATCACTTTTCTCTTTTTTTTCTTATTTTTTTCTTGATTTCATTGAACTTTGTGGACACCAAATTTGAAAGATGCAAATTCACCAAAATGGAAATTAGGGTGGCAATAAATTGATAAGCCGCCCCAAGCACAAAGATGAGTGCAATGCTGCGCACATTTGAAAACGACAAAAAAAACATGCCACAAAGCAGCCAGCCAATGGCCGAAACGCCCAAGATGCTGACATATTTACAAAGCACGCGAACATAAATCACCACGCTAAGCACACAAAGTGGTGACACATAAAAATACACCAACCACTTGTTGAAGGTTGTCACACCAAAAATGCCAAGAATGTAAATAATCACCGTTGCCACAGCAAACAAAATGGCGTTTGAAAGCAGCAGCATGGACATGCGAAAAATCTTTAATCTGCGCTTGGAAGCCTTGGCATTTTCCACAACCTCCTCTTGCTTGTCCACGGTTGCCTCTTGCAAAAAGTCATCCACCGACACACCATAAAGCTTGGCAATTTCGTGCAAAATAAAGATGCTTGGTGTGGTTTCTCCATTCTCCCACTTGCTTACATTTTTGTTGCTGTAGTTCAGCTTTTTTGCAAGTTCCAACTGGCTTATCCCCGCTTTTTTGCGATATAGCGCCAAATTTTTTGCAACAATTTCTTTTTCTTCCATATGGATATATTATCACACTTCAAAGCAAAAACAAAGCAATTTTGGCTTAAAAACAGCCAATTTCGCTTTTAAAGCGAACTTAAAAAAAGTTTTTAGAATTCTTTTTTGCATTTCGCTTGTTGTTTTTTGCTTTATGTCATAAAATATATGTGTAATAAAAAACATTTAAGGAGCGCCAAAATGAGCAAAATTAAAGTTATCACCGACAGCTGCAGCAGTTTGTCACCAGAAAAGATGCAAGAGCTTGGTGTGGATTGGGTTGAAATGGGCATCACCATCGACGGACAAAGTTGCAATGCATTTGAACATCCAACCAAAGACCCAGAACAGTTTTATAAAAATCTTGAAAAGGCAAAGAAGTGCTTCACAAGCTGCGTCAACACACAAACCTTCACAGACATCTTTGAAAAATATGTCAAGCAAGGTTTTGATGTCATATACATGGGGCTTTCAAGTGGCTTAAGTTCCACCTATTACAACGCTCTCAACGCCGCCAAAGAAATCAACGAAAGCATGGGTCAACATGTTTGGGTTGCCGACAGCCTCACTGGCAGCCATGGCATTGCGCTTATGGTGGAAAAGACGCTTGAAATGGCAAAAGAAGGGAAGTCCTGCGAAGAAATTCTTAAAGCCATCGACAAAAATGGGCTGAAAAATTTTTCCATTTTCATTCCAAGTGACCTACAATTTTTGATGCGCTCTGGAAGAATAAGCGCCCTTGCAGCTGGCGTTGGCACAATGTTGAAGCTTGTTCCAATCATCGTTGCAGATGAAGAAGGAAAGCTTAAAACCATTGCAAAATGCATTGGCAGAAAAAAAGCCACAAAAACCATTGAAAACTTCATTCTGGAAAATGCCGACCTCTCCAGCTCTGGCACCATTTACATTTCTCACACAAATCAAAAAGAAGCGGCAGAGGAAATGGCGGAGTTTTTGAAAGCAAACACTCAAAACAAAAACATTAAAATTGACTATATTGATTACACCATGGGCTGCTGCTGCGGCCCAAACACACTGGCAATTTTTGGAGCAACAAAGAAAAACTAAAACAAAAAAAACTGCAATTTTTGCAGTTTTTTTATTGCCCCCTTTGCCGCTTTAAGCCGCTTAAACTGAAATTTTTTTGACAACATCTCTTAGGTTTGTGCCAAAAGCAGCATAGTCCTCACAAAGTGCCTACAATTTTGCCAACATCACAATCTTAAAGCTTGCTTATTCTCCCACAGATTTTTTATAGAGAGATTGATAATATTCATTGTTTTCAATCAGGGTTTGATGTTTGCCCTCTCCCACAAGTTGCCCGTCTTTGATGAGAAGAATGGAGTCCGCAAAAGTTATGGTGGAAAGCCGATGCGCAATCAGAATGATTGTCATTTGGCTGGACAGCGCCCTAATCACATCCATAACCTCGTTTTGAGAGGAGTTGTCAAGCGAGCTTGTTGCCTCGTCAAAAATCAAAATTTTGACATTTCTGCACAGCGCCCTTGCAATGCAAAGCTTTTGTCTTTGCCCGCCCGAAAGCTGACAGCCACCTTCGCCAATCACGCTGTCCAAGCCTTTTGGAAGCGTTTGAATATAGTTTTTTAAGCCAACTTTTTCGCAAAGTTCCCAAATTTTGTCATCCAAAATTTCAGCGTCAATCATCTTAAAATTTTCTCTGATGGACAGATTGAAAAGATATGGAAATTGATTGACAATTGCAACGTTGTTTCTCAAAAATTGCTTGCTGAGCGTGTCAATTTCGGCATCGCCAAACAAAATTTCGCCAGAGTTCTTGTAATATAAATGCCCAATCAAAGCCGTGATGGTGCTTTTGCCGCATCCACTTTCTCCCACAAATGCCACTGTGCTTTTGGGTTTAATTTCAAAAGAAACGCCTTTTAAAACCTCAATTTCATTCAAATAAGAAAAATTGACATCTTTGAAGGTGATTCCGCCCTCATAGTTTTGCAGATAGGCTGTGCCATAGTGCTCGGTGTTCTGCTGGCTTGGATACACCAGCGCAAACAACCTTTTGGCGCAAACTTCGCACTCTGCAATTTTAAATCTGAAATCGCCAAACTCGTTTGCAAGAGTAAAGGTGTGGTCTTTATATAAATAGCAAGTGTAAAAAATTGTTGCCGTCAAATCATAATACATCATCAAAAAGATGCTCAGCGCCATAAAAGCAAACTCGCTTAAACACACAACTGCATCAGTGAGTTTGCAAAGCAAACTGCCAACATAATATTCGTGATTGTCCTTTCTGATGAAATCCTTTTGCGCGTCCCCCACCAGCGAAAGCACATTCTCGTCACAGTTGAGAGTTTTGATGTCTTTCACCGCACGCACCGTTTCAATCAGTTTGGAATTGACAACCTCTCTTTGCGCCTTAACCTTTGGCTTCAGCTTGGACAAATAGTGAATTCTGATTGTGTAAACCAGCGAAACCACAATCACAGATGCCAACACAAAGACGCCAATATATACATTCAGCACAAATATGTATGCCAGATAAGAAACTCTGCGAATTATGTTGACAATTTTTTCCGTCAGGGTTTTAAACCTTTCCGAAATGTGGTCGATGTCAGAGGTCAGCCGAGTGACAATGACGCCAGAGCCAAAGTTGTCATAATATGACATCTTGATGTTCAGCGCCGATTCAATGATTTTTTGCTGCAAATCAAATCTCACTCTGTTTTCCAAGTTTTTATAAAAGTAGGTGTTGAGATATGACAAAGCCTGATAAACCAGCATGATGCCCAAGTTGATTGCTGCAACTTTCCAAACGGCGCCAAAATCTGCCACCATCATCTTGGCAATCAACTGCGCAATCAGCATGGCACTGTAAAATGAAATTGCCGCTTTAACAAGCAAGATGGAAACAAAGCCCACATAAAGCCAAATATGCTTTTGATAGAACTTCAAAATTTGCTTCAACGCCCAATATCTTTTCACCTTAGCCACTGGATGTCTTCCTCCTTCTCCAAATGTATTTCGCAGAGGCTGTTCAGCAGCGCAATGTTCTTTTCACTGCCAGTTTTTCTTTTGATGCCCTCAACATCCTTCAAAAGCTTGGCAAGCAGCAGCAACTTGGCTTGCCCAGCAATGCGCGTGGGCAGTTTGCCGCCATTCATCTCTTTCAAATAAGCACTGACAAAGCCCTGATACAACAGCACATGCTTGCCCGAAAAGCCCGACAAGATGTTATGAAAAAAGTTTATGATGTCAAAACTGTTCATCAAGCTTTCGTTGTCCACAAACACCAACTTTTCCTTTCCGTCACAAAGGATGTTTCCAAACTTCACATCCCCATGAATAGGACAAATGGGCTCTTGCTGAAAACACACAATAAATTTGTTTAAAAACGCCACAATCTCTGTCTTGCTCCACTTTACAAATTGGTTGTGCTGCTTGTCTTCAAAAACAAAGTCCACAGATGTCATCAGGGCTTCATAAAGTTTGTTGCTGTCAAAGGTTTTCAACTGCTGCGGAGGACACTTTTTAAGCTTTTTAAGCTGCTTTGCAACAGCGCTGCCAAACTGCGCTCCTTCTTCAAATGTCTGCGCATTGGCAGCCAGCTCTGGAAAGTCAATAAAGTCAAACAAAACCCAAACTCTGCCGGCATCTTTGCACTGCCCAAACCCTCGCACAGGGCTGATGGAAATTCCGCTTTCTTGCAGCAACTGATATTTGCTTAAACAATCTTGCAAGCCTTCTTCATTTGTTTTCATGATTTTTAAGAAAAACTTTGTGCCGCCCAAAGTGCACTTAAATGTCAAGTTGTATGGCGAAAAGCTGCCTTTCACAAGGCTGAACTCAAAACCCTTCAAGTTTGGAAAGTCTTCCAGTTTTGCCACATTAAGCAGATGTTCTTCCAGCGCAAGCTTGCCGTCTTTCATATAATTTTGTGTGATGAAATCAATCAACCTCTCAAGCTTGTCAAACTTCCCATCGCAAATGTAATCTGTACAATATTGACACATATTGAAAAGATATGTAAAGTTGCAACACTGCAAAACACCCTTTGGCACATCAAAGCCATAAAGCGCGTCCAGATATCCATTTGCAAACGCGTGATTTTTGTCGTCCGCAAAATCTGCGCGGCAAACAGACCACAAAAGCGACAAGGAAAGTTCTTTATAATCAGTATGCTCAAAATCAATCACAGAAAGATTTCTTCCATCCACCAAAAAGTTGCTTGGCTTGACATCTGTGTGCGCAAACGCCATAACACTGTTTTTCACAAGCGCGCGTTCTTCCTTCAAAAATTGGGTTATGTATTCCAAAAAAGCCATTTGCTTTTTTGACAACTTCCTTTCATTTGCTTTTGCAGCCAGCGCCAGCTTTTCCAAATTGGCATCCACCTGCTTCATATATTTTGCATAAGCCTCATCATCAACCGGACGGTCAGGAAACTGCTTTTTCAGCTTGCGATATTTCTCACCCACCAAAAAGCCAAACTCATACACAAACTTTTCATCAAAATTGTCCAGCCTGTTTTTAAGCGGCACCCCTTCACAAAACTCTTCAATGATGTAATTCAAATTTTCATCCACCGCCCCGCTTTCAACAACCTTTGGATGTGGAATTTCTGCGCGCGAAAACAACTCTTCCAAGTTTTCTCTCACCTGAAAATTTCCAATCTTCAAAAAATATTTCTTTCCGTCTTTCAAAAACAAAAATTTTTGTGCCGAAGAATATCCGCCTTGCGCCTTCTCAAAATCTGTTGCACCACAAAGAAATTCAATTTTTTCAAACATCTCTTTTCCTCACTGCACAAATTATAGCACAAAAATGTAAATTTGAATTATTTAATTTCAAAATATTAATATAAGCTTTGCTTATATCCAATAACAAAAAACAAAGGGGCACACAAAGCCCCCAAGCGCAAAATCACAGCAGTTTAAGCAGCCTTTTGGCGTTTTCGTTTGAAGACAAAAAGCAAGCATAAACAACTCTTTTGGTTGGCACAAAATTTTCCACCATAAGCATCTTCAAATTTTCTTTTTCCAGCAGTTCTTTTGGATATACGCCAATGCCCGCGCCGTTTTTAATCAACTCCAAACACTGATTGTCGTTTCGGCATTCAATAAATTTGTCAAAAGAAAACTTAATCCAAGAGTTATCATTTCTGCCCGTGCGCTGTTTCATGACAATGCAATGCTTTGCAAGTTGCTGCAACGTCACCTGCTGCGGCAGATTGAAAAAGTTTGGATTGTAAGCAAACACATAATTAAACACACACAGCCTTTTAACCGCCACTTCTTTGATGTCAAAATCTGCGTTTGCCTTCAAAATCACAAGGTCAACTTCTTCAGACTGCAGTTTTTCAACCACTTCACTCTCTTTAATCTCTCTGTAAATTTCAAGGTTGCTGTTGGGCAGCTTTTCTTGCAGTTTTCTAATTGCTGGCGAAAGAAACAAACTTGCCAGCGAGGACGAAATGGAAATCTTGCAGTGCTTTTTGCTGTTGAAGTTTTTCAAACGCAGCGTTTCAATGATGGCATTTTTAAAACACTCATCTCCTGCCATTGCGTTGTCATAAAGCACCCTTCCCTCTTCCGTCAAAATGATGCCGCGTGTGTTGCGGCTGAACAAAACAACTCCCAAGCTTTGCTCCAAGTTTTTCATAGACTGGCTGAGGGCAGATTGCGAAATGCCCAAACTTCTGGCAGCCCTTGACAAACTGCCATGGTTTGCAACACTGATGAAATATTTAATTGCATCATAATTATAATTCAAAATGTTAATCTTTTCCATTCAAACCTCTTTCAAAATCCCTTTCAAAGTTTTTGGACAATTTTTGTTCAGCGCTTTGCCAGCTTTTTTGAAGCATTTTTTGAAGCCTTAAACCCAAGCAATTTTTTAAATCAACTTTCTTTTTCAATCATAGCATAAAACAACGCACATCGTCAAACATTAATATCATGAAAAGAATTTTCACGCCCAAAAAGCAAACTCAAGAATATGTCAAAGGCAATCCATTTTTTTGCCAATTTTAAAGGCTGCAGAAATATCCATATCTCAACTCAGACATCCAAACCGACATCCTCATCATTGGCGGAGGCATTGTGGGCGCAATCACAAATTATTATTTGTCTCAGCACTTCAATGTGACAATGGTGGACAAATCCAGATTTGGCTTTGGCTGCATATCTTGCGCCACCGTGTTGCTGGAATATCAGCTGGATGACTATGCCAAAAACCTCAAAAGCCTCCTAAGCGAAGAGAAAGTGGTTGAAACTTACAAAATGGGGCTTGTCAGCATCAAAAAAAATTGAAGAGTTCATCAATCAACATGGAAATTCCTGTCATTCCAGCCCCTTCAATTTGCACCAGAAGCGTGTCATACACCATTGTCACAAACCCCATAAAAGACATTCACCTTCTGCCCAACGCCTTGCTGCAAGATGACAAAAAAACATATCACTATTTTCGATTGCTGCCAGACGGAAGAATCATCTTTGGCGGCGAAGACACCCCTTTCAAAGGGCAAATATCCTCCCCTCTTGCACAAAAAAATACGAAAAATTGAAAATCAACTTGAGGTTGAATATTGTTTTTGCGGCGCTTTTGACGAAACAGACAACAACTTGGGTCTGATTGGAAAATCTGAAGACCCCAACATCTTCTATATGCTAAGTTGCGGCGCAAACGGTGTCATCAACGCCATGTATGGCGCACAACTGTTGATTGAGCAACTTAATAACAACAGCCACCACTTTCCAACCTCTTTTCCCCAACAAGAAAAGCCTAGCACATTTCAATCATGTGCAATATTCTGCATTTGGAAAATAAGTGTCAAAAAATTGCAGCAACACCTGCTTTTCAAACTTCCCATAACACAAAACTTGAAAGGGTGTGTTGCGATTTTTCAATTCAAAGCCTGTGACAAAAAAGTTGTTTTTTTGATAAAACTTCAACCTTCTTTTTTGCGCTTGCGAAATGGGCTTTTCAATACTAAGCAAAATGTTAAAATCCTTAAATTTTTCTTTCAGCAACCCAAGCGCCATAGAGCCAAAGCCGCAATTTCTGAATTCTTCTCTAATTGCAAAATAATTTACATATACAATATCTTTGTAAAAAGCAACAAAAATAAATCCAACAAAATCATTTTCTTTTGTTATTGCAAACATTTCGTAATCAGAATATCTTTCATTTAATAAATAATCAAAATCGCATCTTTCATTTTCAGGAAATGCTGTTTTGTATAGATTTTTAATATCATTTAAGAATGTAGCAGATTTTTCTAATCGTATGTTCATAGCACCTTCTTTAAATGATATTCTGTTATTCCAGGTGGACAATCTTCAATCTGCCTTAACAACTGGCTTCCAATTTTCTTATTTCTATAAACCTCGTCCACAAACAACAAATCCAAATAATACCAGTTATATTTTACACAACCAACAGCCCCACCAATCAGTTTTTCCCCGTCAAAGGCAAAAAAGTTTTCAGTTTCAGATTTATAAGCTCTTTCTCTAAACCATTCTTTTTGGCTTTTGTTAAATGTTCTCAACCAGCCTTCAATTTGTTTTTCTAATTGCTTGTTGTTTGAGCGCTCAAATATAATCATAATCACCTCTCCAAAATAGGAATTTTTTGCTTAGTTCATCTGGGCTTGCACTCTCGTATATCTGCTTATGCTTTTTCGCAGATTTTGCGACACATTATTTTTTTGCGATAAATGTAAATGTGAATTTTAAATAAAAGAAATCATCTTTTTCAAATAATTTTTTTATCTTTCTTAATAATTCCTTATTTCTTTTATTTAATGCCTGAAATTCAGTTGTATCTGTGTCTACTTCTGGAAAATCCGGATACTCTCGATATGAAAAATCAACTTCATACTGATCTCTACGTTCTTTTAAAGTTTTTCCCAAAGTTGTTCCTTTTGATTGAAAACACTCGACATTTTTGAATCCCGCCTGCATAAGCATTTTAGGAATTTTCCTTCCAATAAATCTATCACTATATCTAGAAATTAAACGAAGTCTTGAATACACCTCTATTTCTTCTTGTAAAATCTCGTTTCCAGGATAACAAATTTTTAATGCATCGTCCGTATCCTTAATTATAACAACTGTATTACAATCAGAAAACTTTGCAATTAACTTCAATAACTTTTCAGGTTTCTTTAAATGTAAAAGCACATAGGAAATAAAGGCTATGTCTATATATTTTTTCCCTTCCACTTTTAAGCAATCTGAAATTATTTTTTCAAGATCAGAAGATTCTAAATCGGCAAAAATAAATTTATATTTTCCATCATGCGTATCTTTATTTGCTTGCTCTATTGCGTCAGCAACAAAATCTAAACCTATAATTCTTTTGCATTGATTTTCATTTTGACTAAAAAAGGTCTTCGTTGAGTTTCCATTAAAACAACCGAAATCCATTACAACGGCATCTTTAGGAATTTCTTCAAATGCTTTCTCAATAATATTTTGAGTAAACTTTGAACCGTTTTTTGTTTGCAAGTCTAATCTATCTTGTTCCATTTTTGGCTTTTCATAGGCTTTATAGTTTTTTTTCATTTTATCTCCTCTCAAAGAAGACTTTTTACTTAGTTTATATGGAGCTGCTGGGCGGACTCGAACCGCCGACCCGCGCATTACGAATGCGCTGCTCTACCAACTGAGCCACAGCAGCATAAAATGGTGCTTTTGGCACCAGATTTTTTTCATTTTATCACATTGCTTTTCATTTTGCAAGCGCAAACGAAACTTTCATCTCTTCTTCGTCTTTTGAAATCACTTCCACTTGCACCTTGTCGCCAGCCTTCACAATTTCATAAATTTTTTTGGTGCGGTCATCCGTTGCGTTGGAAATGTGCAAAAGACCACTTGCGCCGTTTTCCAGTTTGACAATGGCGCCAAACTGCAAAAGTTTGACAACCTCACCGTCATAAACTTGCCCAACAACAAGTTGTTTGATTTGTGAAAGTTTTGGATTTTCCAAAACCGCCTTATGTGAAAGCTCCACTTTTTTGTTTTCGCGGTCAAGCTTAATCACCTTAAACTGTCTTTCTTCGCCCACGCAAAGTGCGTCTTCCACTTTGTCCAAGCGCTCATAAGAAATTTGAGAGATGTGCAAAAAGCAATCAAAGCCGTCCACGCTGACAAACGCTCCATAAGGCAAAATGCGCTCCACCTTTCCCTTGACAATTTTGTTGATGAAGATGCTGTTCCAAAAATTGGTTTCAACTGCCACGCGCGTCTGCTGTTGCAACAGTTTGACACTGCCCACAATGCGCTTGTTTTCTTTGTCAATTTCGGTGACAACCGCTTCAAACTGCTTTCCAACAAGTGAGTGATGATTTTTCACAAACCCTTCCGACACTTCATCAAAAGGAATGAGAATTTGATAATCTCCCATCTTTGAAAGCAAGCCATCGCCCACGCCCGTTGCCACAAAAGAAAACTTGCTGCCAAGTTTCAGGCTTTGTGCATTTTGATTTGCAAACTTAAGTGCGTCTGCCAATGCTTTTGAAGCTTCAATCAGCCCCTCTTCGTTCTTTTGCTTTGTGATGACAACACCAAAGCGGTCACCAATCTTGACAGCAGAATAATCCTCAAAATCGGATGCCGGAATGAAGGCATCATTTTTGCCGCCAATGTTGAAGATGCAGCCATCCTCCCTAAGCAGCACCACCACGCCGTCAAAGCATTGCCCTTTGCGATATGCGGTGAAAGTTTTGTCAATCATTTCCAAATTAAATTTTTCGCTCATATTTTTCCCTCAACATGCCACAAACTGCGGCACACTTTTGATATATATTAAACAAAAAGGCTTTCAATGTCAAACAATTTTAAGAAAAGTTATTGCTTTGGCACAAAACAAGTGATATAATGTGCTTATGGAACCAAAAACATTTGAAACCATCAAAAAAGCAATGGGCAATGTGTTTTCACAGGCCAGCAAAGGAGAAGTTGTCTTCAAAACTCTTGACGGGCTTGACTGGAGATATGTGCTTAAATTTTACGCCAATGTCAATGGGCGGCTTTACAAAAACGGAGAAAACATCTTTTCAAACCTCCAAGCCCCTCAAAAGGTGCTGGAGCAAGATTTTTTTGTTCCCACTGTGCAAATTCCAAACCTCAACAACTTTGTTGAAAAGGTTGCAAAATATGTTGAAAGCGCAAAGGAGTTTTACAAAAAAGAGCCATCTCATTTTGCTTTCACACCGCCTGCCTTTGTTGAAAAGCTGATTTATTCGCTGATTATCAATGCCTCAAACTTTGATTTAAACAACATGGACGCCTATGTTGAAAGAAAGATAAAAGAAATTGAAACGCCATATCGTCTTGGTTTTTTCAAACTTGGTGACATGGGCGAATTGGAAGTTTTTGCATCCACAAGCAAACTTTTTTCCAATTTGGAAGGGCCTTTGCAATTTGACACAAAATTTTGGCAAAAAGAAAGCAACTTTTTTGAACTTCCCAGCATAACCTATGGCATTGCAGACAAAACCGCATATGTTTATGCCATTCAAAATCATCACACCTCACAAACTGGCGCTCTTCCAAAAAAATTGGACAGATTTTTCAGAAAGGTGAACAAAGATGTTGACATGCAAAGCATCTTGGGAGAAGTTTCCCCAAACGCACTTGTTGCGCTGACAATTTTTCTTTCCGCCATAAAAAAAGAGGGCATTCAAAAAGTGCTTGCGCCAAACTTCCTTCCCCTTCGATATGACGCCAGCATAAGCGCCGACAAAGCCAACATCATATCTGCCCCCAACATTGAAGACTTTGAAACCACAGCAGACAAAGCAAGCAATCAAGCATTTGAAAAGGTTTTGGAAAAAAGAAACAAAATTCAGCACAACATAACCAACAAATTCACTTACACCTTGCTGCGATATTGCCACCACTTTGACGCCTGCCAATTTGGCTTTGACGAAACAAAGCAGCAATTCCAAATTACACTTGCACCCCACAGCACAAAAAATGACAATATCATCCACGACATTGACAACATCTGCAGCAACAGAGTGCACTTGACAGACAAAGAAAAAACCATTGGCATATAAAAAACCGCCTCACAAAATTGGCAACAACAAGGTTGCACAAAAAGTTTTGTTACAAAATATGTCCACTAAAAATTACCACTAAAAAAAACGCAATCATTTGCGTTTTTTTGTTTTCTTTTCCAGCCACTGCTCTCTCACTTCAAGCATCTTGTTTCGCACAAACAAATTTGCCTTTTCCAAAGCTTCCTCGTCCAGCTTTGTGCCATAAAAATCTGAAAGTTCAAATGGCTTGCCAATCAGATAGGTGTTTCTTCTGAAAAGTTTTGCTTTTTTCACAATCCAAACAGGAACAACTGGCGTTTTGGTTTTGATGGCAATCAGGGCAAGTCCGCTTTTGATTTCGCCCATCACTTGGGTTTCATCTTTCAGGCGTGTTCCCTCTGGAAAAACCAACAGTTTTTTGTTGTCCTTCAAAACCTTCATGCAAGTTTTGATGGCGTTGATGTCGTTTGCCTCGCGGTCAATTTCAATGCCGCCAAAGTTTCGCAAAATTGCACCAAAAAGCTTGTTTTTGAAAAGCTCTTTTTTTGCCAGCACGCGATATTTGGTGGTGGAATTCAGCCCAAACATGACATAATCCCAGTTGCTGCGATGATTTAGGCACAAAATTGCCTTCCCCTTTGGCAAATTTTTCTTGCCCTTGATGCTGGTTGGATGCAAAAGCATAAGCGGAATCCAAAGCAAAATCTTGCAAATCATATAGAACATAGCCAAAATCTCCTATACTTATATATTTAATATATTACTCATCCATTGGAAAAAAGTCAACAAAAGCAAAACTTAATACGCACCCTTTTGACACTTTTGTGACAAAAGGAAGTTGTCAGCGCAGCTTTTGGCGCATGACCAGCAGCATTGCAGATTGAAGCCGCCTGTCAGCGCATCCACATCCAGCACTTCTCCAACAAAATACAACCCTTGCACCCGTTTGCTTTCAAAGGTTTTGGGATTGATTTGGGACAGTTCCACGCCGCCACTTGTGACAATGCCAGCATCCAGCCCATACAGTCCGCCAAAGCACAGCCTGAAGTTTTTTAAACCCGCAACAATTTTTGCGCGCTGCTCTTTTGTGACAGAGTGGATTTTTTGCTCTTCGTGCAGCCCAACTGCCTTTGCAAAAACCTCCGCCACAACCTTTGGCAAAAGCCCGCGAAAGATTGTTTTGAGTTCTTTGTTTTTGTTTGCTTCAAAATCTCTCAAAAGCCTCGCCTCCAGCTGACTTTCAGAAAGCGCAGGCTTAAAATCAAGAGAAAGCGCCACATTTTGCGCCCTGTTCAAAAAACTGGAAGCTGTCAGCACAATCGGCCCAGAAATGCCACAATCGGTGAACAGCATCTCGCCAAAAAAACTTCTTTTTTTGCCGTCTGCCACACTGGTTAATTGCACATTTTTCAATGACACCCCTTGCAAACTTTTCACAAAGCCATCTTTCAGTTTTATGGCACAAAGCGCTGGCACAGCCTCAACAACCTTATGCCCAAACGCTTTTGCAATGGAATATCCGTCCCCTGTGCTGCCAGTGGAAACATAGCTTTTGCCACCCGTTGCAATCACAACTTTGTCAAAGGCAAAGCGCCCTTTTTTTGTTGATAGGATAAAAGCTGGCTGACAACTTTTTTTATTGTCATCCTGAGCCCACTCCCTAAATTCTTCAACTTTGCTCAAAGTGTCAGCGGGAGTCGCGTCGAAGGAACTACAGTCCACGCTTTCAACACATTCAACTTTTTCTCCAAAACAAAACTTCACTTTTTTGCAATGTTTTTCTTTCAGTACTTTAATCACGTCGCTTGATTTATCGCTTTGTGGAAACACTCTGGCGCCTCTTTCCACCTTGGTTGAAAGCCCCAAGCTTTCAAAAAAGTCCACAGCATCCTGCGGCGTGAAATTGTATATTGCCGAGCGCATAAACTTCTCTCCGCGCACAACATTTTGCAAAAACTCTTCTGCTTCACACAAATTTGTGAGATTGCAGCGTCCTTTGCCTGTGATGTAAAGCTTTTTGCCAGCCTTTTCGTTTCCGTCAAAAACAAAAACTTCATGCCCATCGTTTGCCAAAAAACCTGCCACCATCAGCCCCGCTGCACCTGCTCCAACAACTGCAACCTTGCTCATTTTTCTCCCTTAAAGAAGGCAATCTCTTCCGCCGTCATTGGCTTGGTTTTTCCGCGCGTCAAGCCGCCCAGAAGCACATCGCCAATGCGCACGCGCTTAAGCAGCACAATGCTTCTGCCAATGGCGTCAAACATCCTTCTCACCTGATGATTTTGACCTTCGTCAATCACAACAGAAAGCTTGGTGTTTTTTCCGTCAAAAGACAAAAACTTAACTTTGGCCTTTGGCATTCTGACGCCATTTTCCACCACGCCATTTCTCAGCACCGCCAGTTCGCTTTCCTTCATCTCGCCTTCCACGCTCACGCGATACTCCTTTTCAAAATGAAACCTTGGGTGTGTCACCAAATTGGCAAAATCGCCGTCGTTGGTGAGAAAAATCAACCCTTCGGTGTTATAATCCAGCCTACCAACATGAATAAGTCGCACATCACAGTCCACCAACTCAAAGATGGTTTTTCTTCCGCGCTCGTCACTTGCCGTGCAGGCATACCCCTTGGGCTTGTTCATCTTCAAATAAACAAACTGCTTTGGCAAAGCAAGCGTTTTGCCGTCCAAAGTTACAACGTCCTTTTTTTCGTTGATGGAAAGCCCCACTTGTGAAATTTGTTTGCCATTCACAAAAACCTTCCCCTCCAAAATCACCTCGTCACATTTTCGCCTTGAAGCCACGCCGCAGGCACTTAAAAATTTGTTCAATCTCATAACAAAAAACCTCTTTTAAAAAACTGCAGTCAGCTTCAAAAGAGGTTGAAATTGAAAAATTTTGAAAAAGATTTTGTGTTTGCTTTTGGCAAGGTTTTAAATGCGCTTTATCTTAAACGCTTTTTTAAAAAACAATTAATTTTCAGCCCCTTGCTGTGGCAATGCTTTTTGAGGCAAATTCAACTTATGCCACCCAGTTTCCAAAAAAATCTTTCATCCTCTGCACAACTGACTTTGGTTTCACTTCTTCTATTGTAAAGATTTTCTCAGAAAATAGCAAGTCATTATCCAAAAATATTTTCACTTCTCCAATTTGTGTACCTTTTGGCATTGGAGCCTCCAAGCTTTCTGGGCAAGAATATTCAAATCTCAGCTTCTTGAGCTCCTGCTGCGAAAGCGGATAGACAAAATGCCCTTCCGTTCCAATTTGCACACTGTCCTTTCTGCCGTTTGTGACAGCAACGCTTGGCGAAAGTTGATATTGCTCTGTCAGGTCATACAGCTTAAACTGCTCTGCGCATTCGCAAAGCAGCGCTGCGCTCTCTTGAAACATTGGCCCACAATTCAAAACCACACACACAATTTTCATGCCATCCCTTTCCACAGCGGAAACCAAACATCTGCCAGCATCGTCTGTGAAGCCAGTTTTCACGCCAATGCAGCCCTCCAAAGTGGAAAGCAGTTTGTTTTTGTTTTTTAAATATCTGTTCTCGCCGGCGCCGTTTGTGATTTTCATGTTTTTGGTGGTGACAATCTCTTTAAAAGTGTCGTTTTCAAGTGCATAGGCAGTGATTAGTGCCAAATCATATGCTGTGGTGTAATGCCCATCTGCGTCCAGCCCATGCGTGTTGGCAAAGTGCGAGTTTTTTGCACCAATCTTGGCAGAGAGATTGTTCATCATTGTCACAAACTCTGCCGTGCTGCCAGCAACATGCTCGGCAATTGCCACAGATGCATCATTGCCAGAAATCAGCATAAGCGCATAAAGCAGGTCACGCGTGGAATAGACATCCCCTTTCCTTAAATACAGCGAAGTGCCCGGCACCCCAACAGCCTTTGGAGAAATTTCAAATTTTTCGTCAAGGTTGGGACAGTTTTCAATGGCAGTGATGGCCGTCATGATTTTTGTTGTGCTTGCCATTGGAAGTTTTTTGTCTTCATTAAGCGCAAAAAACTTTCGCTTGGTGGAAGTTTCAATCACAGCTGCAGCCTTTGCAGAAGTGGAAAGGTTCACCGCCTTGGCCTCTTGCGCCAATGCGGCAGAAACACCCACAATCACAAATGCCATGCACAAAACAAATGCAACAACAACCTTTGTAAGTTTACCAATTTTTGTCCTCATATTCTTCCTCCAAATCATCCAAGCCTTCATCTTCCATAACGCTTTCCATGCCTTCTTCCTCTTCTTGCTGTTCGTCCTCTTCCATCTCTTGAGTTTTTGCTTTTTGGTCTTTTTCAAATTTTGCCATGACAGAGTTGAACATGTTTAAAATGGTTTGATATAAACTCTTGTTTTCAACATTCACAAAGTCCACCTCTCCATCGGTGTTCAAAACCAAAAAACCAACGGGAGAAACACTCATTCCGCCAGAGCTTCCGCCACTCATTGGAAAGTGGTTTGCCACGCGTCTGGAAGACAAATCGGCATATTCGCCGCCACCCACCACAAAGCCAACTGTCACCTTTGAAATTGGAATGATGGTTGTGCCGTCAGGCGCCATAATGCTTTCTCCCACAATGGTGCCAGAATCGGCAATGGTTTTGATTTTGTCCATTGCAGACGAAATTAAATCGTTGATGGATTGTGACTCTTTATAAACTCTCATAAAATTCTCCTTTTTTTCTTTGCTTGCGTTTCGGTTTGCATATCACCACAACATGTTGTGTATTATGTTTCATACTACACCTTGCCTTGTGGCATCATTTTCTTTTTGTTAGAATGAGCGAAATTAAAAAAGAATATACCACATCAAAAAAAGAAATTGAAACTGACATTCTTCCCGCCATTTCACAGGTTATTTTGTTGTATGAAACTGTGTCATAAACACAAAACGAAGCCGTTGGTTTTTTGCCTTTCAAACGCAAAAACAGTTGCGTCAGAGCCTGATTTAAAGCTCCGCAAACCATTGCGCTTGAAAACGCATCCCCCGTGCCAATGTTGTAAAACACATACAATTTTTTAAGCCTAATTTTGTCTTTAATTTGCTTGCCAAACTCTTCCAAAACTGCAAACTGCGGGCTGAAAAACTCCAGCTTCTGCTGCTTGGTTTCTTTTTGATTTTCCAGTTGAATGTAATAATCATGAAAAGAAACAATATAATAAACCACATTGATTTTAAACACAAAAAGCGCAATCACTCCGCGGTTGAACAGCGGATTAAAAGACACCCTCACCTCCACAAAAACTGGGAAGATAAGCAAAATCATAAAAGCCGTTGGAATTAAAAAATATAGCGATGTTTTCCAGTCCATAGCCTTATTTTGCAGCAAACTTGCAAAATCATGCAGCCAAAATTTGATACCACTTTCATTTGTGCTTGGCTCACGCCAAACATGCCCAACTTTTTTTTGAAACACAAAAAAATTTTTTCATTTTGTTATGAAATATTTGTAAAAAGAGCTACAATATAGGCAAAGGAGAAAACATGAAAACAAAAGCAAAAGAAAGCAAAAACAAAACAGAAAAAAGCAGCGAAAGCACACTTCACAACAATCAAGCCTGCTTTGACAACGCGCTATATCTCAAAAAGCAAAGCGAAAACATTTCAAAACGCATCAAAAAGTTCAACAACAAACTATATCTTGAATTTGGCGGAAAGATTTTTGACGACTTGCACGCCGCAAGAGTTTTGCCAGGCTTTGACCCCAACATCAAAATCAAACTTCTTCAAAAGATGAAGGACAAAGCAGAAATCATCTTTTGCATAAGCGCAAACGACATCGAAAAAAACAAAATTCGTGCCGACCTTGGGCTGTCTTATGACAACGAAGTTTTGCGCCTTGTGGACAACATGCGAGCGCTTGGACTGTATGTTTCTGCGTTTATAATCACCCTTTTCAAAGGGCAACCAAGTGCCACAAAGTTTGGCAAAAAGCTGGAGCAGCGTGGCGAGCGCGTGTTTTTCCACAGTTACACAAAAGGCTATCCAAACGAAGTGGACATCATTGTTTCTGAAGAAGGCTATGGCAAAAATCCGTTTGTGGAAACCACTCGCCCACTGGTGGTTGTAACTGCACCCGGCCCTTCCAGCGGAAAACTTGCAACCTGCCTGTGCCAGATGTATCACGAATATAAGCGCGGCATCAAGGCTGGCTATGCAAAGTTTGAAACCTTTCCTGTGTGGGATTTGCCGCTTAAGCATCCTGTCAACATTGCCTACGAAGCCGCAACGGCAGACCTTGGCGACGTGAACGAGATTGACCCATTCCATTTCAACGCCTATGGCAAACTTGCAATCAACTATAATCGTGACATTGCCGTATATCCCATCCTCAAAAACATCCTCACAAAAATTCAGGGGAAAGAAATATACAAATCTCCAACCGACATGGGTGTCAACATGATTGGCTCTTCCATAACAGACGACGCACTTGCTCAAAAAGCTGCAAAACAAGAAATTTTGAGAAGATATTTCCGCGCCGAGTGCGATTTTAAACGTGGTCAGGGCACATATCAAACCCTAGAGCGCAACAAAGCACTTGTGAATGAAGCTGGCGCAAAAGACGCACTTGCAAAAGTCATCAAAGCGGCAAAGGACACCTCGCGCACAAGCAAATTTCCTTGCGTGGCACTGGAGCTTCCAAATGGAAAAATCATCACAGGCAAAACCAAAAAGATTGTTTCAGCCAGTGCCGCGGTTGTGCTGAACGCACTTCGCACACTTGCTGGGCTGGGTGACGATTTTGACATCATCACCGACGACATCCTCTTGCCAATTGTGGCATATCGGGCAAACATTTTAAAATCTCAAAGCGGAGTGCTGTCGGTGGACGATGTTTTGGTGGCGCTTTCCATCTGCACCGCCAAAAACGCCAAAGCCAAAAAGGCAATGGAAGAAATTGGCAAACTGCAAGGCTGCAGCGCACATTGCACATACATTCTCTCCCCTGCAGAAGAGCAAACCTTAAAGAAACTGGGCATCAACATCACCTGCGAGCCAGTGTTTTTAAACTCCAACCTGTTTGAGGGCTGATGCCAAAAAAAAGTCATTCAATGTCGGCTCAGATGACATTAGTATGCACCCGCTGTCACCCTGAGCGTAGTCGAAGGGTCTTGGGTGCAGCAACTTTGCAACAAAAAAAACACCAAAAACTTGGTGTTTTCTTTTTATTGTATTGTAGGCTCTGCTTGAGAGTCTTGGGCTTTTTGCCTTTTCTCTTCAACAGCATCATTAATTGCAGAGGCAACCAATGCAGCAGCAGTCAAACCGCCGCCAACACAACTGCCACCAACAATTGCAACACGCCCTCCAATTTCATCTTGCTTATGCGCACGTTGACAAGCCTTTAAATCTTCTTCTGAAACATCTTCGTTGCCCACAACAAATTTATATTTATCCAAATCCTCAATCTTGCCTATTTCCTTTTTCAATTCAGACTCTGAAATTTCTCCATTTTCAAACTGCTTGTTTAAGCTTTTCATCTGTTGATATCTAAACTCCATGTTGTGCATTTCATAATTATATTTGTTTGCAATGCGTTCAATCTCCCTTGTCGCGTCAATGCAAGCAGCAATACCTCCAAATCCAAAGCCAAACAGACTGATAACACCTGCACCCATACAACTTGCAAGTGCAATCTTCACCGCTTTGCGATTTTTTGCAGCACCTTTTGATTTTGTTGCAATGACAACCCCTTTTTTAGCAGACATTTCTTCGTTCATGCTCACGACATTTTTATCCACTTCTTCAGCAGTTTCAACATCTTTCTTTTTCATACCTTGCTCCTGTTGAAGATTATATCACAATCCCTTTCCATTTGTCAAGAAGAAAAATTTGCAAAAAAAACAAGACAGCACGGCTCAGCCCTCATTAAACCACCACCAAAACTTGGAAAGTAACCCATGATTTGATGTTGTCATAAACTGCAGCTGAAAGCCCTGTTCCGCCTCCCCCACAAAGCTTTTAAGCCTGCGCGCAACCCCATTTGCGCTGTCAAAAAACTCTGTTGTTTTTCCAAAGATGTCACCAAGGAGGTCTTTCACCGCCACATAGTGCGTGCAGCCCAAAACAACAGCCTTTGGTGCGCCATGCTGCCGCAAAAATCCGTCAAACTCTGCTTTCAACCCTTCGGCAAGCACATCCAGTTCGTCCAAATGCGCATCAATGTCGCTTGCAAGATGCGGCATTGACTTTTTTTGAAGTTTGGGATGCTTATTAATCAGCACATTGTGCCCCAGTGTTGCTTGTGTGGCAAGCACCAAAACATCCCCATCCTCAAACTTTTCAAGGGCAGGCTTCACTGCTGGCACAGTGCCAATGAAAATCTTGTCAGCAAACGCCTTGCGACAAGCTTCCAAACAAGTGCAAGAAAGGGTGTTGCAGGCCAAAATCACAATGTCAAACTTAAAAAACGCATACACATCCTTCAGATTTTGCAGTGTGATTTCTTGCAACTGCTGTTTGGTTTTGCTGCCATAAGGCAAGTTTTTGTCGTCACAAAACATCAAAAAATTGCAGTTTGGGCAAACCTTCACACATTCTTTCAAAATGTTGATTCCCCCACTGCCGCTGTCAATCAAAAGCACATTCTTCATGTTTGATATATATGCACAAGCGCAAAAACACTTGCCAACACACTTTTAAAGCAAACTGCTGACAACCTCAGCCACAAGAGAAGACAAAAATTCAATCTTTTCTTTGGCATCCTTTTCTGTTAAAACCACCTCCAAGTTTTCGCCAAAAACCTTGGAAGAAATCATCATTGGCACTCCAACACAAATGCATGGCACGTGCAATGACGCCCTGTTGATTGCCACGCCAAAGTTGTTCATTGCGCTGCCCGGTGTCAACCCTGCATCATTAAACTGCAGCGATGTGCCCAGCCTTGTCAAACTGCTTGTTGCCAAGCTGTCAAACAAAAACACTGCGCCCACATCAAACGCCTCCACCACCAGACGGATGATGTCATAAGCATTGAGCCCTGTGTTGGCAAACACATTTGGCAGCAACTTGAAAGTGCGGTTGTTTTTCTTATATGGCTTGATTTCAATCTTCTCAGCTGTTTTCACGCCAAAACTGTCTGCAACAATGGCAGGGTTTCCAATGCCAACCAAAAGAATTTTGTCGCTCTTCTTCACCTTGTTTTCTTTCAGCAAAAAAGAAAGCCTTTGCCTCATTTCATCCACCAAAATGCCATAGTGCTCTTGCATCATGTTGGAAAGCAGAGGTGCGTTCAAAATGAAATAATTGCCCTTATCAAAGCCCAGTTTTCGCGCCCTGACAGAAGAATCCACACAAAGTTTTGAAGAAGTTATGCCAAACTTTGGAAGTTTGACAGTTTCATAGCCAAACGCGGTTAAATCTTCGCCGCTTTCATCAATCAAATCAATCATATTTTAAATATTGCCAAAAATTATTGAAAAAAACTTGATTTTTACATTTTTTTGTGTTACAATACCCTAGTTAGAAAATAATTCAAGGAGAAAACTCATGGCAAACATTAAATCAGCAAAGAAAAGAGTGTTAATTGAAAGAGAAAGAAACAAAGCAAACAACTCTGTTAAGTCTGAAATCAGAACTTACATCAAAAAGTTTAAAACAGAGCTTGCTCAGGATGTTGCTAAGGCTGAACAGACATACAGAACCCTCACTGCAAAGCTTGACAGCGCAGCAAGAGAAAATGTCATCCACCAAAACTCTGCCAACCGCAAAAAAGCACACTTTGCAAAATTGTTGGACACTGCAAAAAACAGCAAATAAAAAAATTTTAAAAAGACATACAAATTTGTATGTCTTTTTTTGCCCTTTCAAGCTTTTATGCACCTTTTGCTTGGCGCTTTTTGCTTTTTTTTGCTTGCGCTTTTGTTTGCACATCTTCATTGTTTTTGCTTATTTTTGCTTGCACAAGTGGCATTTTGCCTTGTTTTAAACTTTCACTCAACTTGCAAAATGTCCAAAACTTCCACAATGGCGTCCATAGCCTTGTCCATCTGCTGCTTTGTGTGTGTTGCAGTGTAAGAAGTGCGAAGCAGTGCCATTCCCTTTGGCGTTGCTGGAGAAACAACAGGATTGACATACACTCCGCGCTCAAGCAACATCTTGCACGCAATGAAAGACTTCTCGTCCTCATAAACATAAATTGGAATGATTGGAGTTATGCTTTCAACAATCTTAATTCCTCTTTTCTTCAAGCCGTCACGCATATATTGCGAGATGTCAAGCAGCGCTTTAACCCTCTGTGGCTCTTCTTCCAAAATTTTCAAGCTTTCAATGGCGCAAGCAACTTGTGCTGGCGGAATGCTGGCACTGAAGATGTATGGTCTGGAGTTGTGCATAACCCAATCCACCACCTCTTGCTTTGCCGCCATAAATCCGCCCAAACTTGCCAGCGATTTTGAAAAAGTGCCCATGATGATGTCAACATCATCCTCAAGGTCAAAATATTCCGCAGTTCCCCTGCCACACGCGCCCAAAACGCCAAAGCCATGCGCATCATCCACCATAACTCGCGCACCATATCGCTTTGCCAAATTCACAATTTCTGGCAACTTGCAAATGTCGCCACCCATGCTGAAAACGCCATCTGTCACAATCAAAATGCCTTTTTCTTGTGGGATGCTTTTCAACTTGTTTTCCAAGTCCGCCATATCGCTGTGCTTAAATCTAATCATCTGCCCATAAGAAAGCCTGCACGCATCATAAATTGACGCGTGATTTTCTCTGTCGCACACAACCACATCGTGCATGCCCACAATTGCGCTGATGATGCCAAGGTTACTTTGAAAACCAGTGCTGAAGGTCATGACAGCCTCTTTATGCAAAAACTTTGCCAACCTCTCTTCCAGCTGCTTGTGAATGTCCAGCGTTCCGTTCAAAAATCTTGAGCCGCTGTTGCCAGAGCCATATTTTTTAAGCGCCTGCACGCCCGCTTCAACAACGCGTGGATGCGAAGTTAAGCCAAGATAGTTGTTGGAACCAATCATGATGGTGTCCTTTCCCTCCATGACAACCTGCGTGTCTTGACCCGTGGAAAGTGCGTGAAAATATGGGTAAATCCCCGCACTTTTGGCTTTTTTATAGAGATGCTCTCCATGCACTTTTTCAAAAATGTCCATTTCTTCCTCCCAAATTTTCAGGTTAAAAAACCAAATTTCGATGTTGTTATTTTATAAAAAAACAAGCATGTTGTCAAATAAATTGACTAAAAATATTTAAAAACATTTAACTAATTTTTCAAAAGTTTCATTTGCGAATTGCCATTTTGTGTGATATAATATTGCTATGATTAAAATCACAAAAAACTGGGCAAATCTGCTTAAGGACGAATTTGAAAAGCCATATTTCAAAAATTTGCAAGACTTTTTGGCGGAGGAATATTCCATGCGCACAATATATCCTGCCATGGAAAACATCTTTAACGCATTAAACGCGGTGAAATATGAAGATGTGAAGGTTGTCATCATTGGACAAGACCCATATCACGAGCCAAATCAAGCGCACGGCTTGGCTTTTTCTGTTCAGGACGGCATCGAGCTGCCACCTTCTCTTGTGAACATATATAAAGAAATTGAAAGCGATGTGGGCGTCACCTGTCAAAAAACTGGCAATCTCACCCGCTGGGCAACACAAGGAGTGCTGCTTCTCAACACTTCTCTCACCGTCAGACGCGGACAAGCCAACTCTCACAGAGGCAAAGGCTGGGAAACTTTCACAAATGAGGTGATTAAACTGCTTTCAAAAAGGTCAGACCCAATGGTTTTCATCTTGTGGGGCTCCAACGCACAAAGCTTTGAAAGCCAAATTGAAAAACACCATCTGGTTCTGAAATGCCCTCACCCAAGCCCACTTTCTGCATATCGCGGATTTTTTGGGTGTAAACACTTTTCAAAAACAAACGAGTTTTTGTCTTCTCACGGCAAAACGCCAATAAATTGGCAATAAGAGCCACACCCGCTGTCACCCCAAGCGCAAGCACGCCAGCGCGACATTCACACAAAAACGCAATGCACCGATGTCATGTTGAACGAAACGAAGTGTATGGCTTTCCCAACGATTAAACACGGCGGCAGCAACCATTTTTAACAATATTCATTATTTAATATTAATTAATGTGCGCCAGCACATTTTTTTTCACAAAACGCGCGCGCATTTTCATAAAATATCTTTATGAATAAAACAAAAGTTTCACTTTGCATGATTGTCAAAGATGAAGAAAGTTGTTTACAACGCTGCCTGTCCAGCGCGGCTGATTTTGTGGACGAAATTGTTGTGGTGGACACCGGCTCTGTGGACGCCACAAAACAGATTGCTCGCCAATTCACCAGCAAAATTTATGATTTTGCTTGGGAGGACGATTTTTCTAAAGCCCGCAACTTTGCCTTTTCAAAAGCAGAAGGAGATTACATCCTTTGGCTGGATGCCGACGATTTCATCTCACCCGACAACATGGGAAAGCTTAAAAAGTTGAAAGAGCAGATGAACGGAAGCGTGGATGTTTATATGTTGAAATATGAAATTGATTTCAACGAACAAAACGAAAGCATCTTCACATATTTTCGCGAGCGCATCCTGAAAAACGATGGCACTTTTTTTTGGCAAGGCGCAGTGCATGAGGTTGTCACTCCGCACGGAAAAATTGAATATTGTGACATTGCCATCAAGCATCTTAAACTGACACACAACAGCTCCAAACGAAACTTGCGGATTTATCAAGCTCTTCAAAAGAAGGGCAAGGTTTTTTCGGCGCGAGAGCAATATTATTATTCTCGCGAGCTTTATTATAACCGCCAATACAAAACTGCCATCACCGCCATCAACAAGCTTTTGAAGATGCAAGAAGTTTGGCTGGAAGACCGGCTGGGGGCTTTGGAAATTAAGGCGCTATGCCAGCTGACTTTAAATCAGCCAGAAAAAGCGCTGTCAACACTTTATCAAAGTTTCAGCCTTGCCCCACCGCGCGCAAACTTTCTGTGCCTTGTTGGCGACATTTTGCTAAGCCAAAACAAGACAAAACAATGCCTTTTTTGGTATGAAAGCGCGCTTAATTGCACCAAAAACCTTCAGGACGGCGGTTTTGTGAATGAAAACTATTTTGGCGTTCACCCCGCCTTGCAGCTGTGCGTGGCGCATTTTAGGCTGGGAAATTTGGATTTGTCCAAGCATTTCAACAATCTGGCGCTAAATTTCAATCCAAACAGCTCTGCCGCGCTTGGCAACAAAAAGTTTTTTGAAGACAAATAAGCCTCTCTCCTCCTTAACAAAAGGTGCAAATTTCACATATTATGAAATAGGCATATTTTAAAAGGAGTATATATGTCAATTTTCTTCAATCCAAATTGCTGCAGCCCTGTTCGCTGCGGCGGAGTGATTCGCATTATTGGGCCAACTGGCCCAACTGGCCCAATGGGTCCAACTGGTGCAACAGGTCCAACCGGCCCAATGGGCGGACCAACTGGCGCAACTGGTGCAACTGGTGCAACTGGCGTAACAGGCGCAACCGGAGCCACTGGTGCAACTGGCCCACAAGGCGTTCAAGGCTTGCAAGGCCCACAAGGCATTCAGGGTGTAACCGGCCCAACAGGCTCAACCGGAGCGACGGGACCAACTGGTGCAACGGGAGCTGACGGAATAAGCATCACTGGTGCAACGGGTGCCACTGGCCCTACGGGACCAACAGGTCCTACAGGCGCAGCAGGTGCCACTGGTCCAACTGGTGCCACTGGTCCAACTGGTGCCACTGGTCCAACTGGTGCAACAGGTGCAACAGGTCCAACTGGCGCAACGGGTGCCACTGGCCCACAAGGCGTTCAAGGCTTGCAAGGTCCACAAGGCATTCAGGGTGTAACCGGCCCAACTGGTGCAACGGGAGCTGACGGAATAAGCATCACTGGTGCAACGGGTGCCACTGGCCCTACGGGACCAACAGGTCCTACAGGCGCAACTGGTGCCACTGGCGCAGCAGGTGCCGATGGAGCAAGTATAACTGGCGCAACTGGTGCAACTGGCGCAACTGGTCCTACTGGCGCAACTGGTGCAACTGGTGCAACTGGTGCCACTGGTCCTACTGGCGCAACAGGTCCAACTGGCGTGGCAGCGGTGTCAGATTTTGGAAGCTATTTCACAACCGCATCCCAATCCGTTGACAACACCACATTTCCACTCACAAACACACTTGATTCCAGCACATTGACAGTTGACAATGCCACAGGCGTTGTGACAATTCCAAACGCAGGAACTTACAGAGTGGACTATGGCGTTTATGTTGCAAGCAGCGCAACCGCTGGAGACAGCATTGCTTTGGCGCTTAATGGCACCGATGTAACTGGCACTGCAAGAGGAATTGAAAACAACACTTTTGTCAATGCAAGTGCAATCATTCAAACAGTTGCTGCCAACAGCACGCTGGCAATCAAAGTCAACAGCGCTGGTCCTGTCACCTTCTTCGACAATGACGGCATTAATGGATATTTGGTTATCACCAGAATTGCTTAAGTGCATCAAAAAAAGGAGATGTTAAAATCTCCTTTTTTCTTTTCTTACATCACTTTTGCATCCGCCATTTTCTTTTTAAACAGTTTGACAACATCAGAAACATTGTCAATGCCCTTCAGCAGAATCTTTCGCCCATCCTTAAATTTCAAGAACAGCGTGCCAAAATAATAAAATTTGTTGACATACGCGCCCGAGCGAACATATCTGGCGCCTCTGACAGTTTGAAGTTGGTCAAAATAAAAGGTTTCTGTCTTGTCTGTCACAATGTCAAAGCTTTTTTCTTCCACAACAATGGCATCCTCAGGATATGTGTTGGTTGCCACCGACAATTTGATTTGTTTAATCATGGAAATTGGACACAAAATCAGCAACAACGCAGCAAGCACAGCTCCCAAAATTCCCATCAACACGCTGATTTTCGCAATAAACATATAAAGCGAAAACGCAAGCACCAAAAGCCCGCACAAAATCACCACAACCGTTGCCCACTTCTCTGTTGGCACCTTCACCCTTTTGATGATTTGTTTGTTTTCCTCCACCTTTTTTTCTTTTTCCATAATTTCTCCTCTTTTTGCGCCTTTTCAAACTTTGCCGTCTTCTGTTGCACATTTTTGATTATGATAGCAAAACACAAGAAATTTGTCAAATTTTTTAGAAATAAAAAACTTTATCGCATTTTTCCAAAAGCCGAGAATCGTGCGTAACGGCAATCACAATGGCATCTTTCTTCAGTTTTTTCAACAGCCCAATCACCACCTCAACATTTTTCTCGTCAAGTTCGTTGGTTGGCTCGTCAAACACGTAAAGCTGCGCCTTCTTAATCATGGCACGAGCAAGATTGATGCGCTTTTTCTCGCCGCCAGACAACCTCTGCTCCAGCCCATCATCAGTTTGCAGATTTCGCTCAATCAACTTGTCCAGCCCCATACTTTTAAGTATGTGCGCCGAAAATTTGTCTGCAGTCAAATTTGGATAGAAAATATTTTCTTGCATGGTCTTATCAAAAAGCTGCATCTCCTGCAAAGCATAAGAAACCTTCTCGTCGTCAAAAAACAAAGATTCAACCTCAAGCTGTTTGTTCAGCAAAATTCGCCCGCTTTTATATTCCCTCAGCCCCAAAAGCGCCGAAACAATGGATGTTTTGCCCGAGCCACTGCTGCCAGCAAGCGCCACCATTTCGCCCTTCTTGAAACTTAGGTTGATGTTGTCCAGCTTGAAAGAGCCTTGCCTCAAGCAAAAATCCACAATGTCAATTCTTTCAATGCTGTCAAAAGCCACTTTCTGTTTTGGAGGAAGCAACAGCGCGCTTTCGTCCGGCTTCGCCAGCTTTATGCGATTGATTTTTATTGCGCTTTGCTGCAAGCCCGAAATGTTATAGCCCAAGCTTTCAATTGGGTCATAAACATTTAAGATGTAGCCCACAAGCAAAACTGCCGAAGAGATGGAAAACGCTCCCGAAGCTGCGTGCGCATTTGCAACAAACACCCCAAGCGCCATTGAGCCATATTCAAACAGAAAGATAAAAAACCAATAAGACCACTGCACATAAGTGCGTTTTTTTAGATTGGCATAAAAGCGATTGTTGTGCACTTGCAAACTGCTCTTTTCATACAACTGACACTTAAACAAGCTCAAAAATGGCAAATTTGTCACACTGTTCAAAAACAGATTGTTGATTCTTCCCCTGCAAACTTCTTCGTTGACAATCAACTTCCGTTCCAGCGTAACCCTTGTGAATGCAAAAATCAGCAAAGCCACGCTCACGACAATCACAATCAGCATAACCACCCAATCAATCAGCCCTATGTAAATAATTGCCAAAACAAAGCTTGCAAGTGGCGGAATGATTGAAATGAACAGCGTTTCAACAAAATTGCTTACATTGTCTGTGGCACTTTTGATGAGATAACAAAACTCGCCCTTTGTCATGCCAATGTCACAATTTTTGCGAGGCGAAAGTGTCCACTCCAACGCCTTGTCATTCAGCTGATTAGTAAGCTTTCCGCTTGCCGTCCACAAAACATAATATGCAGTCACGCCAATCACCCAAAAGGCAAAAATCAAAGAAAACGAAAACACAGCAACAATTCCCACATTCCAAGCATCTGGCAGCGCAATTCCAAAGATGATAGCCGCTTTTCCCTCAAGTTTTGCAATGATTAACGCAAGACACTGCACAGGCATAATCATGGCAAAAGACCTTACCATAAGCCCCAAAAACAACGGCATACAGCAAAACTTCTGCCGTGGTGTCATCACACTCCAAAGCAGCCTTATCGCCCAAAAAACCGACATCTTTTCTTTCTCGTTTTTCATACAAAAACATTTTATCACTTTCCCTCGCCCAAAATCAAGCAAACTTCAAAAAATCCCGTTACACCTCAAAAGCCTCAAAACAAAAGCGGAAAATTGAAAACTTTGTTTATCAAAGCACACAAAATCTGCTTTGTTTCACTGCAACATTTATAACAAAACTCCATATTATGAGATTAGAAAAACAATTTTTTTAGAAGCCAAAAGTAAAGCTTGATACCCTACAAAGACAATTTCATCAATTTTGCACCACGCAACAATAAAATATGCCATAAACAACCCAGCAACAAAAAGTGTCACTTTCACGGAAAACACCAACAAGCTTTCATTTGAGATTTTGTCAAGGCAAATGATGATACCTCTTGAACAAAGTGGCAAAGGTTATTATACAATTCAGTTCTTCCCATGCTACAGTTGTTGCCCTTGTCACCACTGTTGCTGCTGTCAAAATTTTTAAGCATAACCAAAATTGAACAATCAAAAAAGTGCGCCCCGCTCAACAAAGCAGAGCGCACTTTATAAATCCCTCTTTTGTTCACCCATTCTCCTGACAAATAAATCTCATAAAAAAGGTTCGCACAAAATCGCCAACGAAGAATGCCGAAGTGCATTTTTCGCTTGGTGCGACAATGAAAACAAGCGAAAAGGCAAAGCTTTTCAACTTGTTCCAAAACTGAGCAATAGCGCAGTTTTGTCATTGGTGCTGGTGGTGGGAGGTCGTATGGAGCAAAGCTACGCCACTTGTATAACAAAACACAGCCCTAAATAAATTAATTCTTATTTGTTATGTTCTGCCTTAGAATCATGGCAAAGGAATTTTTTAAAGTTTGATATAAAATTATGTGTTGTTTTATTATTCTCCGACTCTAAAAATTCTCTCGTAATATTGAGGATATTCACATAAGAATGTGTCAGCGCTGTGGTATGTCTGTCCTTCCCTGTTAACATAAATAGCCCCTTTTAAAAGTTGCTCTTTAAACAAGATGGAATTTTGAAGGATCACAACATTCCTACTTATCAACAAGTGCAAGAACTTTTTGAAAGCGGAGAAAAGCGAGTTGATTTTGAACTTGATATTCCCCGATTACCCCGACGGAAACGGCGGCGCGGACGAAAACAGCGTAAAAGAAAAAGAAACCGAAAACTCGGTTTCTCTATCTGGGTGTTCGTATACCCCTGTTATGTGTCAACTAACAACAAAGTCTTTTTTTTTGATTTCGTTGTTTTGATTTTGCGACGGCAATTTTTTGATTAAATAATCAAAAAAATTAAAAATTAAATCAAACTTTGATTTTGCGACGAAATTTTGATTTTGCGAAAATCAAAATTACAAATTTCCAATAGGTTGATTTGGAATTTGGTCAATGCGTATTTTACCTTCTTCGTTTTTATAACTGAATGGAATTTTGTCAAATTCTGGATTTCTCAATTTGTCAAGCAAAGCATATTCTGCTTTTGTCATCGTAAAATTGAGAGATTCCAAATTTTCTTTGATATGTTCTTTGTTACTTGATTTAATAAGCAGTCCAATCTTCTTATGGCTTATCATCCAATTTATAAGAATTTGATTTTGTGTTTTTCCATATTTCTCAGCAAGTGAAACAAGCTCTTTATAATTTTGTTTTGCCGTTCTGTTTCTTCGTAAAGGTTGATAAGCATAAAAAGGTATTTTCCTTTTTAAACATTCAGCAATAATGCCGTTATCTTCATTTATTCTATTTTCAAGATTGTAAAGACCTTCAAAATATGCTGTTTTTGTTTTTACCTTAGCAAATTGCTCTGGCGAAAGATTACTATAACCAATATTTAAAATATTATATTTATCTTTCAACCGCCAAATTTCTTTTACATACTCATTAAAATCAAAACCTAAACAAACAGGACTATGCAAAGTCACACAATCCAAATAATCGGTTTTTAATGTTTTTAAATAAACTTTTATTTGTTTTTCAACATCCTCAACGTTTGTGCAACCATGAGTTATCAAAGCATTAACAAAAATATCTTCTCTTTTTATTTTTCTCATAAACTTGGCTATTACATCAAGTGTTGCACCATTATCATAAGCAAGCACGACATCAATGTAATTAACTCCTTGCGAAGTATAAAATTTTAACGCCTCAATTTCTTGCTTTGCATTTGCCTTGTTTATAGTCCAAGTTCCAATTCCTATCTTAGATACTTCATTACCACTTTTTGTTTTCATTTATACTCCTTCAATTTTGATTTTTTGATTATTTTTGATTTATTTTGATTTTTTCTTGAGATTCAAAAATGTCTGTCGCGAAATCAAAGTTTGATTTTTGATTTCTGCCAAAATTTTGAATATTTATCAAAAAATCAAATTCTTATTATTTTTAGAAAAGACACAGTTTCTCCATTTCTTTCAAATCTTTTACCCTATCTTTTCTATTAACCCTATATCCAGTGTCAAAATCGATCAAACATCACTGCATACAGTATGGTTTTATGTCTTATAAAAAAGACTTTTTGTATAGCATAGTTGGTGCGAGTGGAGGGAGTCGAACCCTCACGGACTTTCATCCTCGGGATTTTAAGTCCCGTGCGTCTGCCATTCCGCCACACTCGCATATTAAGTTGTTTTTGGCTTTGACGCATAAGATTTTAAGTCCCGTGCGTCTGCCATTCCGCCACTCCAGCATTTCTGGTGAGGCACCAGAGTTTCTTAACGCAGGCACGCCTTGCATTGCAAGCCTAACTGCTAAAACTTTGGTTCCCCGTCTCAAACTCCCTCCTTTGAAGGAATATATTTAAAACCATTTAAAAGCTTTTTTAAATATATTTTTTTAAAAGTTGGAACAATGCCTGCATTGTTAATTTAATATAAAAAGCGTGTTTCACACGCTTGGAGGTACCACCCGGATTTGAACCGGGGAATAAAGGTTTTGCAGACCTTTGCCTTACCACTTGGCGATGGTACCAAACTTTTGAACAAAACAAATATATCACACAAGTGCTTTGTTTGTCAATCAATTTTAAGATTTTATCTGCAAATGCTTGCAATATGATATATGAATTTTAAAGAAAATATGTTTTTTTAAGAAAATATTGAAAAACGCTTGCTTTTTTTTAAAAATTCTGATATCATGTTAGAGCATTAGTGAAATGCACAGCATAAATTTAGTTATGCGGGAATGGCTTAGTGGTATAGCGCAGCCTTGCCAAGGCTGAGGTCGCGGGTTCGATCCCCGTTTCCCGCTCCACAAAAAAGAGAACATTTGCAAGCCAGATGTTCTTTTTTATTTTCGCGACCGAAGCCTTCAACAGGGTTCACAAAAATGCTTGCCATTTTTGGGAAGAAGGAACAACCAAGCAACAAAGCGAAACTTTTTGCCCACAGCGGCAAAAATGAGCACAAGCGCAGGTTGTGACGCAGTCGCGGGTTCGATCCCCGTTTCCCGCTCCAGAAAAAGGAACATTTGCAAGCCAGATGTTCTTTTTTATTTTCACCACAATTGGCGACTTTTCTACAACTCTCTTGCGAAGTGTTACTTTTAGGAAATTCAGATGTTTTTTTTATTAAACAATAAAATCAAAATTTATTTTAAAAGTAATTTTTAAAGCCACTTCCTCTCTTAAATTTTACACCCAAACGGACAAGTGCATCATATAAGTGTTCCCCTTTATGAATGTAGGCTTTTTCAAATTTTGAAGAAGCGGTTAAATCCTGAAATTTGTTGAAATCATTTCTTCTATCTTCAATAAACTTCTCTTTATTGCCTCTTTTTTTGTAAATTTTAAGCACATCTTCAAGAAGGTTTCTGTCATGAATGGCAAAAATGATTCTCACCCCCCCCTTATGCAGGTGGTCTAAAATCGGAAACAAGGAAGTTGCCATCGGCACTAGCGTAATTTCGCTTTTTTGTGTGACTTCTTCCAAATATTTAAAAAAGTTGTCAGGCCATTCGGGTTTGACTGACTTTTTTTCACAGCCTTTAAGCTGCTCAAGTGGCAGGTTTTTATGTTCGCCATAATCCCAGCGATAATGCTGAAACTCCAAATCACTTACATTTTTAAAATTTTCTGCCAGATAAGTTTTCCCCGCACCTGGATATGCCAAAACCAACACTTTTTGCTTCATATTAAATTACTCCTTTTAAACATTCCATCACCGAACTCATTTCTTTTTGCGTGCTTAAGATTGAGATTAGCCTATTCTTTTTGTAATCACAAATCAAAAACTGTCCATCCGCTCCGTCTCGAAAGACAATTTCATCCCTTGAAATCCATGTAAAATATCCTGCGCCAAGCTTTGGCAAAAGGCGCTCCGGTTTATAATAATCTGGACAAGCAATTTGAGGCTTTGTCATTTCTTTAATCCAACTTTCAGAAACAACTCGTCTGCCGTTATATTTGCCAAAATCTAGAAGCAACTTGCCAATTTTGTGAAAATCCTTATAGTTTAAATACAATCCTGTTGCAGCAGCGCAATATTTTCCATATTTTTTCCAAATATAATTTTTTATCTCAAGTGGCTTAAAAATCCTCTCGAAGATGAAGTCAGAGATGTCCACATCAAAATTCTCTTTAAAGAAAACGGACAACAAATATGGCTCAAAATTGTTGTAAGTGAAATGAGTGTTTGTTTCAAACTTGATTGGTGTTTCAAAGAAAATATCCAGCAACTTTAACTTGTCCAGACTTTCAACTTGCGAAGCCTTCAACATCATTTTTTCATAGCCAGTGGAGTGGGTGAGAAGCGTTTTGACTGTCCAATTTTTTGCTTCTTCAGGCAGAGAAGCAACCAAGCTTTCAAAAGTGGGATAAACCCTTTCATTAAGGCCTAATTGCCCCCCCCGCTTGCAAATCATTTTGTCATCCATTGCAATGCCATATGCCATTGCAATCAAAACTTTGCCACAAGAACGAATTTCATGCAGTTTGATGTCATTAAACACTTTTTCTTCAACTTTGCCATTTTGCTCAACAACAATGCTATCAACATTAACGCCAAGCCGTTTGACATTTTTTATAAAGCTTTTTATAAATTCCATAATTTTTTTCGTCCATTTTAAATCAAAATTTAAGCTTCGCTTTCCTCTTCAATGCCAAGGAGGTTGGCGGTTTCTTTCATGTCCAATCTTTCAACCGCACGCAGTTTGCTGGCAATCAGTCTGCTGCGAGTGCCCACAAGGGCGTCAAAATCTTTGCTGGTTTTTTCAAACTGAACGTGAATTTTGTCCACAATGCCATTGAACTTTTCAAATTCGGTGCGCACTGCGCCCAAAATCTTCCACACCTCGCCCGATTTCTTTTGAATGGCAAGCGTGCGGAAGCCCATCTGCAGACTGTTTAACAGTGCAGACATGGTGGTTGGTCCCGCAATGGTGATGTTGAATTTACTTTGCAACTCTTCAATCAGCCCCAGCTTTGCCACTTCGGCATAAAGCCCTTCAACAGGCAAAAACATAACTGCAAAATTGGTGGTTTTTGGCGGGCAGACATATTTTGTGTTGATGTCCTTTGCCATGACGCGAATGGTGTTTTTCAGTTGGTCTTTCTTTTCCTTGACAAGTTCAAAATCGTTTTTGTCATAGGCGGCTTGCAAATCGCTGTAAACCGTGTAAGGAAACTTGCTGTCCACTGGCATATAAACAAACTCACCGTCCACTTGTCCTGGAAGCTTAATGGCAAATTCCACTGGCTCTCTGCCCTCGCCGGTGACAAAGTTTGTTTGATATTGGTCTTTTGTCAGCATTTGGTCAAAAATTGCCGCCAACTGAATTTCCCCAAAAACACCAGTTGTCTTTACATTTGAAAGCATTTTGGTTAGACTTCCAACATCTGTGGCGATGTTTTGCATCTCTCCCAAAGATTTGTAAACACTTTCCAGCTGATTTGAAAGCACCTTAAAGCTTTCTTCAAAGCGCTGATTGATGGTTTTTGAAAGCTTTTCGTCCACAGTTTCGCGCATCTTGTCCAACTGACGATTGTTGTCTTCTTGAAGAGATTTGATGTTGCGCTCGTTGCTTTGCCTGATTGCCTCCAACTTCTCTTCCGTCAGTTTGGAATTGTTTTGCATACGCTCGTCCAGCTGCCTGATAAGCTCCAACATCCTCTTTTCCAATGCCTGCGTGTTGCCCGACAAGTTTTCCCCAAACGCGCGAATGGTCTGCAACACTGCCTCGTTGTTGGCGCGTTGCGTTTCACTTAGCGTTTTGCTGATAAAATCCACATTGCTTCCAAAGCTTTTCTTCAATTCTTCTTTGTCGCCCTCAGAAATTTCGCTTTTGTTGCGCGTCTTAAGGCACACAACCACAGTGACAAATCCAATCAAAATGCACACACCCAACAAAACATACAACGCAATCATGCTTCACCTCACTTATATGATTTATTTTATCACACTTGCCCCCAATTTGCAAAGAAAGTTTTAAAAAAGAAACAAATTCAAAGGCATCAAAATCCAAATTAATTTCCATTCACGTTTTTTTGCTTTAACGATTTGGGCAAAGACTGCAAAGTGGCTTTTTTTCAGCCAAAAAACCATCCACTTTTTCTTTCAAGCAGACGCTTTAAAAGCACGCGTTCCAGACAGGATATTGACAAATCTGCCTCAATATGATATAATATTGACGCAAAGAAATTTGCAAAAAGGAGTTTTTTTTATGAGATTAACACTTGCCGACATAAATCAATATGTTGCAAATGGCGGAGCTTTGTCCTGCTTGTCAAAAGAAGAGCTTTCAGAAATTTCACAAGAATTCATCAATCAATATGCAGCAACCGGCGCACCTTTGGGCTTTAAAGACAAGATTTCATCCATTCCACAAGAATTCATCAACAGGCGCGCACTAAATGGCGGCGATTTGGCATTTTTGTCAAAAAATCAGATTGCATCCATCTCACAAGAGTGCATCAACAGGCGCGCCTTAAATGGCGGAGTTTTATCTTTTTTGACAGAACAACAAATTTTTAATATCCCTCAGGACATTGTCAATGAGTGTGCACAAGTTTCTGAAAATTTGGAGTATTTTTCAAAAGAGCAGATTACTGCCATTCCTCAAGAGATTATCAATCAGCGCGCAGCAAATGGTGGAAACTTGGGATATTTTTCAGAAGCGCAAATTGCGCTCATCCCTCAAGAGGTTGTCAACAAGCGCGTGGCTGACGGCGCAGAATTATACTTTTTCACAAAAGAACAAAAAGCCGCCATCCCTCAAGAATGCATAAATCAATTTGCCGCAACTGGCACTTGCTTGGATTGCCTTTCAGAAGAACAGATTGCTGCCATTCCTCAGGACTACATCAATCAGCGCGCAGCAAATGGTGGAAACTTGGGATATTTTTCAGAAGTGCAAATTGCACTCATCCCTCAAAACATTGTCAATCAGTATGTTTTGAAAAGCAGAAGCCTAGACAATCTGTCACAAACACAAAGAGAGAGTGTGCCATCAGCAATCATTTTTCAATGCGTTGCAAATGGCAGAACGCTGGACGACTTGTTGAAATATTATCCATATGAACAAATTGCGCTTATCCCTCAAAAATATGTCAATCATTGTGCTTCAAATAACGGCACCCTGTTCCCTTTTGCTGACGAACAGAAAGCTGCCATTCCAGAAGAAATAAGAAAACCTTCCCAGCGCGCAAAAGCTGCTTTGATTTTATACTTCAATGGAAAGCTGGACAGCAAGGATTTGCCAGTTGATGTTTATGTTAACTACTATGCCCGCAGAGATTTGTTGAAGGCCATTGAAAAAAGAACAAAGGCGCAGTTCAATGCAATCTGCAAGCAAAATGGCTATACCATGAATGTGCCAACAGAGGTTGTTGAAGCTTTTGACGAAAGATTAAGCTCAATCAAAGCAGAAGTGGAAGCCAAAAAGGTTGCTGGTGTGAAAATGCTCACCCTGCGCAGCCAAAACAAAAAAAACAAAATTGAATCACCAAAAGTGAACACAATGAATGCAGTGCGCGAAATGGGCTGGTGACATGACTTTAAAAGAATTTAATGAATATATGGACAAGCAGTTCCAGCTTTTGGAAAAAAGCATGTTTCCTCACCCAGATGAAAAAGAGGGCAACAACTAAACTGCCATGCACACAAACCGCAAACAAAAAATGCTATGAAACCTCATAGCATTTTTTTATTTCATTTTTGTTTTTTAAGCCACTTCCACCAAGTTGAAATCCACGCGCGCATTTGTGACAATTTCCATTGTGCCGCCTTTGCCAATTTTGATGCGTGGGTTGACAGAGTTGAGTGTTGTTCCGCCAATGTTGACCCCAATGTTGGAATCGGCAAGCATGGTTTTTTCAAGGTTGTTCCAAAACAGGCTTGCTTCAAACTTTGCAACGTTTGTTACATTGATTGTGACATTGCCTTTGTCTGTTGAAACAACAACGCCGCTGGTTAATTCCCCTTCCGAGTTGTTTTTGGATTCCGAAACGCGTCCTGCAAACTGCAATTTGACATTACCGTTTTTGTCCGTCACCGAAATCCAGTTGTTGTTTTCGCTTGCAATGCCAACATCCACAGAAAGTGCATCGCTGCTCACCACGTTAACGGTGCCAGCAACCTTTCCAACAATCAGTTTGCCGTTGATGGAGTTGACATCCAACATGCCCAAAACTTCGCCAATGTTGATGTCTGGCGCACTTTTGAAGCCTTCTTTGGTGTATAAAATGAAGTCTCCATGCACCTTGTCAATGATGATGTTTGGCGAAAGGATGGAATCTTGAGAGTCAAAATCAATGCTTCCAAAAACTTCGCCCAACTTGAAGTTTCCTTGCACGCAAGATGTGAACTTAATTTCTGATGCGCGCATTTTGTCAAACACCACCGTGCCGCGCTTGTTTGTGATTTCAAGACTGCCAGCAACATTAATCATTTCCGAAGAGATTGAGCCCTTGTCTGTTGTCAAAAACACATTGCAATCAGAGTTGGTGATGTGCAGCCCTGAGGTTTCTGTTGAGACATAATCAAACTTTTGCGTGGCAGAGATGTCACCTGTTTCCGTCTTCAATTTCAAGCTTTGAATTTGATTTGTGTTGATGTTGTCAGAAACTCTGATGTGTCCGCTTGCTGTCTCAACATTTGCAGATTTAAGCCTGAGTTTTGTTTCAGCTGTTTTGTCGTCAATGTTGAAATTTCCGCCCAAATTGACATCGCCGCTGCCCGTCTTTACGTGCACATCCATGGTGTCAAAGTTGGTTGGCTTGTTGTCCACGCTGGAAGCGTGAAGAATGATGTGGATGTTTTTTGAAAAATATAAAAACCCTTGTGGCTCTGTCACATTCACCAAAAGTTTGCCTTCCTCAAAAGAAACGTTATATTCAAAAGGCACAGCGTTTTTGGATGTTGTGAAGCCTTTGGCATTGTTGCGTATGTAAAGAGCGTCTTCAGGATATTCCCTGTTGTTGTTGCGCTCCACCGTCACATCTGCATAAGAGCAGTTGATTTCCACCTCTTGCACCGATGCCCAGTTGATTTCAATTTCACTTCCGTCTGTGGTTTCCTTCACAGGAATGGTGGTGTTTGCTGTGAAATATTGCAGCCAAAGCACAGTTTTGCCCGGATTGAAAATCATAATCACAAGACAAATCAAAAACACTGCCACCGCCATCAAGATGAACAATCCAAAATAGAAGAAAAACCCCTTTTTAATCACTTGAGCCATAAAAAACTCCTTAATTTCAAAAAATTCTGCCTTACAATATATATTGTATCATAAAAGTGCAATTATGTCAACGATTGCGTTTTGAATTAATTTTCAATTAATCCAAAATTGCCTTGATTCTGCGAATGCCACTGGAGGAACTTTCCTCTTTCACAATCTTTAGGTGATGAAGGTCGGCAGTGTTTTTGGCGTGAGGGCCGCCGCAGATTTCTTTTGAAACCTCGCCAACAGAATAAACCTTCACAATTTGCCCATATTTGCTGTCAAACACGCCCACAGCCCCGCTGTCTTTTGCTTCTTCCAAACTCATCTCGTTGCAAATCACAGGGATGCCTTCTTTGATGGCGTCGTTCACAAAATTTTCCAGCGTTTCCAATTCTTCAGGCGTCATTTTGTGGTCTAAATTAAAGTCAATTCTCAGCCTTTCTGGCGTGATGTTGGAGCCCTTTTGCATAACCTGTGAGCCAAACTGCTTTCTTAAGCCCGCCATAATCAAATGTGTGGCAGTGTGCAACTTTGCACTTTCATAGCTGCCATCTGCAAGCCCGCCCTTAAACACGCCCGCAGACGCTGTTCTGCTTTTTTCTTGATGCTCTTCAAACGCCTTCTTAAAACCCTCTTCGTCGGCCACATAGCCGCGCTCGAGCGCAAGCTCTTTTGTCAGTTCAAACGGAAAGCCAAAGGTGTCATACAGCCTAAAGCACGCCTTTCCAGAGATGACATCCTCCACAACTTCGCCTTTTGCCGCAGCAAAAGCCTTGTGCTTTTCAATGCCAGCAAGCACCTTTTCAAACTCTTTGTGCCCCTCTTCCAACGCTTTGGAAAACTTGTCAACTTCGCTTTTAAGTTCGTCCACAATTTTCTGTCTGTTTGCCTTGATGTCGGCATAATCTTGCCCGTGCTCGTCCACAAACAAATCCACAATGTCAGCAAAATATTTTGTGTCAAAGCCAATGTTTCTGGCGCAATTGACCGCGCGACGGATGAAGCGCCTCAAAATGTAGCCTTGCCCCACATTGGATGGCGCCACCCCGCGAAAATCTCCCAAGATGAAGGTGGAAGAACGCAAGTGGTCAGTGATGATGCGATAAGAGCGTTTTGACTTTTCGTCAGCAAGATATTTCACTTCTGCTTTGCTTTCAATAAAATCAATCACCCTCTTGAATATGCCAACTTCATATATGCTGTTGACGCCGTTCAAAACAACCACAGCGCGCTCCAGCCCCATGCCTGTGTCGATGTTTGGGCAAGCAAGTTTTTCCGCCTTTTCGCCAGCCTTCTCCACCTTATATTGCATGAAAACATCGTTCCAAACTTCCAAATATTTTCCACAATCGCAAGCAGGAGAGCAAGTTTCGCAGCACTTTGGCTTGCCAGTGTCCAAAAACATTTCGCTGTCTGGCCCGCATGGCCCAACGCCACTGCCAAGAGCCCACCAGTTGTCAGAAACAAAAAACACGTTTTCTTTTTTGACGCCCGCTTCAATCCAAGCATTGGCAGCCTGTTCGTCGCGAGGCGCAACATCGTTGCCCGCAAACACTGTCACAGCAAATTTGTCAACAGGAATGCCAAGATATTCTTTGCTTGTCATAAATTCAAAAGAAAGCTTAATCATCTCCTCTTTTGGACAGCTGCCCAAAAACCAATTTCCCAACATTTCAAAAAGGGTGAGATGGCTGTCATCGCCAACCGAATCAATGTCGCTTGTGCGGATGCACCTTTGGATGTCAAAAAGCTTGTTGCCAACAGGATGCTTCTCCCCCAAAAGATATGGCACAAGAGGGTGCATTCCCGCTGTGGTGAAAAGCACTGTTGGGTCATTTTCTGGAATCACCGATGCGCTTTCAATTCTTTTAAAGCCATGCTTTTCAAAAAATTTAAACCAAAGGTTTTTCATCTGCCTGTCTGTTTTCATATTTTCTTAAAATCTCCTTAAAGCAAAAAAAGTATAGCAAATTATGCAAAAAATTGCAAGTGAATTGCAAAAGCAACAAAAAAAACAAGTTTATTTCAACTTGTTTTTTTATTTTCATCAGGCGTGAAGTTCGTTAGAGTCTGTGACATACTTATAATCTTCAAGGTCTGGAATTTGGAAGGTTGAAACTGGCAAAGCTGTTGCACTGATGACGGTTTGTGTGTTGGAATAATAGATTTTCACACTGTCCATCTTTCCAGCATCATAATGATATTTCAACATAGCAGTTTGGGATGCTGCGGTTGACCTATGTTTCTTTATGGTGATTTCAACTTTTCCATTCTTTTCTTTCTTTGCAATTTCATCAATCTCATAGCCTGGGTATGATGCGTCTTTTAAGATTTCAAGCGCATAGTTGTCAGAAAACTGCATTGCGTCTTTTGCATAAGCGGCAAAGCTGCTGGCAAAATAACTGTCTGTGGTGTTTAAATCAAAGCAAAATTTCTCAGATGGAGTTGAAGTGAAGCGCTCGACATAAACCTTTCCTTTCACAACATAAAGTTCATAAACTCTGTTATGATTTTCCCAACCATAAAGCTTCAGCAAAGCTCCATCTTCAGTTTCGTGATATTCCCCTGAAGCAAGACCGTTTTCAGTCTCAATGCTGTATGTGTAGTGGCTCATATCGCTGACATTGTCAGGGTTTTCAAGAAATTCCACAAAAGCTTCCGCAGTGAGATATTGCGTAAACTCACTCAAATCTGGAGCAGTGATTGCCTCGCTTGTGCGTGTTATGGTGATGGTTTGGTCTCTGCTTGAGGTGTTTTCGCCACTGATTGCATCAACATAGCTTTCAATTTTGTTGTCTTTATATGTCACTTCCAAAATTTCGCGATAATCAAAATCTCCGTCATAGAAGTTGTCGTCCAAGGTGTATTTTGTGCTGCCATCTGCCTCATTCTTGCTGACGCCTTTGTAATATGATGCGTCGTCCAAAATGCTGGATTTCAGGTCGGACAAATAGCCTTTCACCGTGTCCATCAAGTCTGCAACAGCGCCATAATAGTCATGAGCGTCAAAAACTGCAGTTTCCACTTTGCTTTTTTTTGCACCATCATCAACATAAACAAAACCATCGCCGTTGATGTAATAATCAGTTCCATAGATGTCCAAACTTAAGTTGCTTGCAGACAAAATTCTTCCCTTAAGAAAGATTTCTGTGTCATCTTGCACTTCAATGTCAAAACCTGTTTCAAACTTTGAAGAAGTGTTTTCATCCGAAATGTACGCCTTAAAATCCTCAATAGAAAATGTGTTGAAGCAGCAGCCAGCAAAGCAAGAAATTCCAAGCATGACAGCCGCAATTGAAAAAGCGGTAATAAATTTTTTCATTTTTAGCCTCCAAGTGCATTTTACCTCTCCGCGCAAGGTTTTGTCAAGAAATTAGGCAAAATTTTACACATAAATTACACAATTTATTATATGTAACAAAGTTGATTTTAAAAAAAAAGAGGAGATTTTCCTCTTAAATTTTGTATGCTTCATTTATTTTTTTGTTTGTTGTCCTCTTCAAACTGTGTTATTATGCCCACAATGTGATTATGTCTGCGTCTGCGCTTATATTTTTGCAAAAGATGCGGATATTTTTTCTTCACATCATATTTGTCCAAAGTTGTGCTCATAGAGCGCACAAAAGCCTTGGTTGCCTTGCGATTGTCCACCTGTTTGTTGATGATGTCTGTGGTTCTGGAGTTTTGCACGGCATAAATGCACTGCTTCACGCCCTTTCGCTTTTCTCGCTGCAAATATATGAAAATCAAGAGAAAAAACAGCAAAAAAACCAAGCCAAAGCCAATGTAATACAAATTAAAACCCGAAAGAATGATGCAAGCCACCAAAACCAAGGCAAACAGCAAAAGAGAAATCAAGGCATATCGCAAATCATTTTTTGCCGCCTCAATGATGTTTTTCCCCTCAAAAAACATCACGTGATATTTCCCCTCAACATTCTCAATGTTTTTAATGTTAATAATTGCCATCATTCAACCTTTCAAAGTGTTTTTTTGTCACTGCTTCTTCCAAATAAGCATAACAAATTTTCAAAAGCAATGTCAAATCAATTAAAAAAAGCTATTATTTTTTTCCTTTTTTTGCTCTTTCATCTGTTTTTAAACATTCACCTTCTCAAGATGTCACCCTTTTTCAGCGGCAAGGCGCAAGGAATACTCACTCGCTCTTGCACCACCTTGGCAGAAGAAATCTCTTCGCCCGCCAAGTTTGTTATGTTTTCAATCAAAAGTTTTTTGTTGAAACACTTTTCGTCTGGGCTTAGCACCTCCAGCGTTTCACCCACAGAAAATTTGTTTCTCATCTCCACTTCCACAACCCCATCGGCGCAGTCTTTTGTCACCACTGCCACAAACTCGCTCTCTTGCACTGGCATGGAATCTTCCGTAAATTGCTTTTGCTCGTCCTTAAAGAAAAAGCCGGTGGTGTATCTTCTGTGGCTGGCTTTCATCAGCTCGGCGCATAACTCTTTTGTTGGTTGTTTTGGCAGGCTGTCCAGCGCTTTGCGATAAGCATTCACAACGGTTGCCACATAATATGGCGATTTCATCCTGCCTTCAATTTTGATGCTGTCCACGCCAACCTTTTCAAGCTCGCCCAAAAACGGCAGCATGTTGAGGTCTTTGGAATTGAAGATATAACTTCCCTTCTCGTCCTCTTGCACCTCCAGCTCGTCCTGACGGCTCACTTCGCGCACCATATATTTCCACCTGCAAGCCTGCACGCACTCTCCGCGATTGCTGTCCCTGCCCGTCAAATAGTTTGAAAGCAAGCATCTGCCAGAATATGCCATGCACATTGCTCCATGCACAAACACCTCAATCTCCACCTTGGAAGGCACTTTTTTGCGGATGGCGGCAATCTGCTCCAAACTCAACTCTCGTGCCAAAATCAACCTTTTTACGCCCAGCTCCGCCATCAGATTGGCAGAATAAGAGTTGATGATGTTGGCCTGCGTGCTGACATGCACACACAGCATTGGCGCATGAACGCGCACAAACTGCAACACCCCAATGTCCGCCACAATCACGGCGTCCACTTTGGCATCTTGCAAAAATTTGAGATATTCCTTAAGTCCCACAAAATCTTCATCTCTGGCAATGATGTTAAGTGTCACAAACACCTTTTTGCCTTTTTGATGCGCCAAAGCCACTGCTTTTTCAATCTCTTCGTTTGAAAAGTTGCCGGCAAAAGCCCTAAGCCCATATTTTCCACCAGCCAAATAAACCGCATCCGCACCAAAGTGCAGTGCAGTCAAAAACTTCTCAAAATTTCCTGCCGGAGCCAAAAGTTCCATAATTTCTCCTTTTTTAACATTTGTGATAAATCGCTTTAAAGTCATATTTTTCTTAAATTGCCACTGTTGGCTTGGCAGTCAGCGTCAAATCAGCAAGCCCCAAACCAGCTTGGATGTAATAATAAGCAATGGCACCAGACATTGCAGCGTTGTCCGTGCAATATTTCAAGTCTGGCATAAAAAGTTGAAAGGCGTGCTCATCTGCACACTTCTGCAACTTTTCACGCAGCCTAATGTTGGCACCCACGCCACCCGCAATCACCATCTTCTTGCTGCCAAGCTTTGCCCCTGCCTTTGCAGCTTTTGAAGCAATCTCTTCGGTTGCAAGTTCTTGAAAACTTGCTGCCACATCAGCTTTTGAAAATTCCTCGTTCTTCTGCTGTTTGTTGTGCACAAAATTCACAACCGCGGTTTTAAGCCCGCTGAAAGAAAAGTTGAAAGAATCTTGCAGCGGCGGCTTATAGTTAAACTTAACACAATCTTTCCCTTGCTTTGCCAATCTGTCAATGTTTGGTCCGCCCGGATAAGAAAGCCCCAGCACGCGCGCAACTTTGTCAAAGCACTCGCCAACCGAGTCGTCCACCGTGGAGCCAACAAGCTGAAATTTGCAATAGTCCTGCACATCAATCAGTGCCGTATGCCCACCGCTCACCATAACGCACAAAAAGGGTGGCGTAAGGTTTGCATGAGAGATATAGTTTGCGCCAATATGCCCATGCACATGGCTGACTGCAACAAGCGGCAACTTCAGCGCATAGGCAAGTGTCTTGGCAAAATTAACCCCCACCAACAGCGCGCCAATCAGCCCAGCACCATACACCACTGCCACCGCATCAATGTCAGCAAGCGTTTTGCCCGCTGCCTGCAGCGCCTCTTTCAAAACGCCGTCAATGTTTTTGATGTGGTTTCGCGATGCCACCTCCGGCACAACTCCGCCAAAGGCCTTGTGAATTTCAATCTGAGAAGAAACAATATTTGAAAGCACCTCTCGCCCGTTTTTCACAAGCGCAATGGAGGTTTCATCACAAGACGATTCCACAGCCAAAATCAAAACATCCTTCTTGCTTTTAAGCGCCTCAAACTTCTGTTTTGCAATGTCATAATAACTCATGCTTTCACACTTGTCCTTTTAAGATATTCATTGATGAAATCCTGAATGTCGCCGTTCATGACAGCCTGAATGTCGCTGGTTTCAAAATTTGTGCGGTGGTCTTTCACCATGGTGTAAGGACAGAAAACATAAGAGCGAATTTGGCTTCCCCACTCAATCTTCTTCACATCTCCGCGGATGGAAGCCAACTTTTCCATCTCCTCCAACTCTTGCTTTTCCACAAGTTTGGAATAAAGCATCTTCATGGCAGTTTCGCGGTTTTGCACCTGCGAGCGCTCAGTCTGACACGCCACAATAATTCCAGAAGGAATGTGCGTAATTCTGATTGCCGATTCCGTCTTGTTAACGTGCTGTCCGCCAGCGCCCGAACTTCTGAAAGTGTCCACCTTCAAATCTTCCGGACGGATGACAATGTCTGGCGCCTCTTCAATTTCTGGCATAACTTCCAAGCTGGCAAAGCTGGTGTGACGCCTTGCGTTGGAATCGAATGGAGAAATTCTCACAAGTCTATGAACGCCTTTTTCCGCCTTCAAATAGCCATAAGCAAACTCTCCAGACACCAAAAATGAAATGCTTTTAATGCCCGCCTCTTCGCCGTCCAGCACATCCAAAACGCGCACCTTAAAGCCATTTTTTTCTGCATACATACCATACATGCGATAAAGCATGTTTGTCCAGTCCTGCGCTTCAGTGCCGCCAGCACCCGCGTGCAGCGTCAAAATGGCGTTGTAGTTGTCATATTTTCCAGAAAGCAGTGTTTCCAGACGCGCACTTTCAATTTCCTTTTCAAGCACCTGCAGCGTAGCTTCCAACTCTTCAAAAATGGAAACATCTTCCATTTCGTCCAAAAGCTCAATGCTTGCCTCACAGTTTTCAATAAAGGCAGAAAGTTTTTTAACCTTTTCCAACTTATAGTCACACAGTTTAACTTCCCTTCCAACCTTAGAAACGCGCTTTGCATCCCCAAAAAAGCCGTCAGAAAGCTGTTCTGCTTTCAATTCTTCCAATCGTTTTTCTTGCGCAGCTGGGTCAAAGACAGTCCTTGATGAACATAAATTCTTCTTTCAAAGCGTTCAGTTTTTCTTTTTGAACATCCAAAATCATAATAAATCTCCTTAAACTAAACAATCATATCATAAAGCAGCACAAAAGTCAAAAAAATATGCCCCTGTTGCAGGCATATCGCATCAATCCTTGCTGGGCAAAAAATTAATGAATATTTAATGAATAATTGAAGGGCACCATAGCCAGCGAGATGTTTCGACATCGCTCAACATGACAGCGCTGGACTTCTCCTCACTCTCTGCTTCTGGGCACCCGTCAAGCAAGCCCATCAGTGTCGGTTGCATTCGCAACTTCGCAAGAGCGTCGCGCTCGTAGCGCCAACCGCCTCTTAGGGCTCCCAAAAATGCTTGCCATTTTTGGGAAAAGGAGCAACCCAGCGTCCCCACGAGCGCTTGCCACTTTGGCAAGCCGAGTTTCAAGCGCAGGTTGTGACGCGGCCGCGGAGGGGCGAAAACAAGCTTTAAGGCGATACTTTTCGAGCAAAGCTCGAAAATGAGCCCTCAGCGCAGTTTTTTTGTTCTTTACTTATCTCCCGCGAAGCCTCACTTAGCAATAGAGTCGCGGCAAAGTCGCCAATGAAGCAAAGCGGAATGCGACTTTCGTTTGGCCGCGGAGGGGCGAAAACAAGCGTTAAGGCGATACTTTTCGAGCAAAGCTCGAAAATGAGCCCTCAGCGCAGTTTTCGCCCCGTTTTCGCCCTATTCTTCCGTCTTCTCAATTATCTCATTGCTGTGCATTTTTCTAAACTCTTCATCTTGCTTGACAAGAGCCTTTTCCAGCCAAATCAAGCTTACGCCATACATGACATACATCACGCAAACAAAGCCAATGGCAACCTTCAAAAACACAATACTTCCATTGCCCAACAAGCCGTCAAACACACCGGCAAGCAACAGCACCACTGAAGAAAGCACTCTTCCCCCAGCAAGAAACACTTCGTTGAAGGCATTGCTTTCCAAGATGTGTGAATGCAGTGACAAAACCCTCACAACGCCCGCGCGTCGAGAGTCAGAGATGGACATCAAGATGACATTCAAAACTGCATAAACACCATAGAAAATAATGATTGGAATTTGCAGCGCGCTGTTGTTTGTGACAGACAAAATGGCAATGATTGCACAAGTCACAAGAGTGATTGTTGGCGCAATAAATTTGGTTGCGCGCTTTTTGCGATAAAACTTCAAATACACAAACATGGTAATCAGCGAGCACGCCGTGAAAATGGATTGAAACGTGCCCAAAACCGAGTTGGAATCGAAGGTTTTGATAACCAAAATGGTGATGAGCGTTGTGAAGCAGTCATAAGAAGCCCCGCGGAAGAATGTGGAAACATAAACCAGCCACAAAGGTTTTGTGGACTTTTTGTTTTCGCGCAGATATTTTCCAAACTTTGGCAAATTGAAGGAAGAATTGTAAGTTTTTTTAGGCACAATCAAAAACGAGAAGAAAATCAAGAAGGCTGCCACCACAAACATGATGTATGTCACAATTTGAAAGCCAATTTCTGGAATGTCGGCAACAAAGCCAAGTGCAACTGGCAAAACAATGTAAGTTGCCTGAAACATAATGCGCTTCACTGCAAAAAATCGCACCTGATGCTTGCTGGAAATTGTTTCCGCAGTCAAGTTGTTATATCCCGACGAGAAGAAACTCCAAGACAGCCCATAAACCGACGCCACAACTGGAATGAAAGTGAAAGAGGTCACTTTGTCACCCAAAAGGAAAATCAACAACACAACACTTGCCAAAAGCACCGACCCAATGGACACAAAGATGCTTTTTTTGATTTTTTTGAGGACATAGCCCGTAAAGAGATATGATATGCCCAAAATTGTGTAGTCCACAATATAAAACAGCCCAATTTTCATGATGTTTGAAGAAACACCCTCGCCTCCCGCGCCCACAGAAGAGTTGAGCACTTTTGAAACAAAAAACAAGTCCACAAAAATGCAAATGATGGCCTGCAAACAATCGCAAGCAATGATGGAAATTGCACTTAAGTTAAAAATTTTTGGCACTTTTTTATACTTTTTCTTTTTTGGCACTTTTTCCTCGGTTTTGATTACCTGAGAAATCTGCACCTCATAGTTTTGCTTTTTTCTCACTTTTTCTTCCTCTTATGAATGCTTCTCAAAATGCACTTAACAATTTCAAAATAAGGAACAATCAAAATTGCACTGCCAATGGCAAGCAGCCACTGCCACCAATTGATTTGACACAACCCCATTGCCTTGTCAAACGCACCCAAAGGCGCCACCACCACAATGATTGTCAAAAGAGCAGATGCCAAAAAACTCCAGTTTAAAACCTTGTTGTCAAACGGATTGCTTGAGAAAAGTGATTCCGTCTGATGCTTAAGGTTGTAAGAATGAAACAGCTCTGCAAACACCAGATGCAAGAAACAAATGGTGGTCACTTCTTCACTTGAAAGCCCAAGCATAAGCGTCAAAATGCAATACATTGTCACCACAACCGCCGTCACATAAAACGCCGAGCAAAAGATGTTTATGCCCACATCTCCCTTAAACAAACTGCCAGAGTTTTTGATTGGTTTTCGCTTCATGACATTTTTTTCGGCTTTTTCAAAGCCAAGCGCCAACCCAACAAAGGTGTCAGAAACAAAGTTAATCCACAAAATCAATGCCGGCGAAAAGAAATTGTTATCTCTGAAAATCAGCGTGATTACCGTCAAAATAATAAGTTCTGCCAGCGATGTGCCCAACAAAAACATCAAAATCTTCAAAATGGTGTCATAAATTCTGCGGCCTTCCTTCACGGCACCCACAATGGTTGCAAAGTTGTCATCTGTCAAAATCATGTCCGCCGCTTCCTTTGTGACATCTGTGCCTGTGATGCCCATGCCAACGCCAATGTCCGCTGCCTTGATGCTTGGTGCGTCGTTCACTCCGTCACCCGTCATTGCCACAATTTTGTTGTTGGCTTTCAGCGCCTTAACAATTCTCACCTTGTGCGCAGGGCTGACACGCGCATAAACCTGAAAGGTGTTCACCAGTTTCACAAACTGCTGCTCATCAATTTCATCCAGCTCTTTGCCCGTTATCACCGCACTTTCATTGCTGCAAATGCCAAGCTCTTTGGCAATGGCAAAAGCGGTGTCCTTGTGGTCGCCCGTAATCATGATGGTGGAAATTCCCGCCTGCTTGCAGGTTTTCACGGCTTCCTTCACTTCTTCCCTTGGTGGGTCAATCATGCCCACAAGCCCCAAAAACACCAAGTCAAATTCGGTGTTTGCGCTGGTTGGTCTGCCAATCTTTTCCACTGTTTTGGTGGCAAACGCCAAGTTTCGCAGTGCTTTGGAAGCAAATTCGGCATTTGCAACCAAAATGGCAGCTTTGTCCGCATTGGTGATTTTTCTGATTTTTCCGTTGTCCAAAATGCGATTGCATCTTGCAAGAATGTTGTCCACGGCACCTTTGGTGTAAACGGTGTTTTTGTCGTCCACCACATGAAAGGTGGACATCAGTTTGCGGTCGCTGTCAAACGGAACTTCGTTCACCCTCACAAACTTGCCGTCCAGCTTTTCTTTGTTGAAGCCAAGTTTATAGCCATAATGCACAAGCGCAATCTCAGTTGGGTCGCCAATGGACTCCAGCTTATCATCTTCAAAGCGCACCTTTGTGTCATTGCAAAGCAGCATGCAGCGCAATAGTTCCACAAAATTTCGATTGGTGACAAATTGATTTTGCTGCTCCAGCTCTTCCAAAGAAATTTTGGCTGTTTCGGCCGCAGCCTTGTCAAGCGAAAGTTGATTGATGTCCGCCAAATTGCTTCCAACAAAATAAATTTGCCTTACCGTCATTTTGTTGAGCGTCAGCGTTCCTGTCTTGTCCGAGCATATCACCTCGGTGCTGCCCAAGGTTTCCACTGCAGGCAGCGTCTTCACAATTGCACGCTGCTCGCTCATTCGTTTCACGCCCATGGACATTGTCACCGTGTTGCAAGCGGGCAACCCCTCCGGAATGGCACACACTGCAATGGCAATCGCCATGGAGAAAGAAGAAAACACATTTCCGCCCAAGCAAATTTCTGTCACAAAAACGGCAATGCAAACAGCCAGCACCACCGCTGTGATGATGAGGCTGGTTCTTTTAATTCTTTTGGTGAGCGGCGTGACAGTTTGCTCAACCTCCGAAAGTGCAGAGGCAATTTTGCCCATTTCGGTGTTCATGCCCGTTGAAACCACAACGCCAACACCCCTGCCATATGTGACAACACTTCCCATAAACGCCATATTCACGCGGTCGCCAAGGCCTGCACCTTCCTGCAAAATCATGTTGCAGTCTTTTTCCACTGCCACACTTTCGCCAGTCAACGCGCTCTCTTCAATTTTCAGCGAGTTGCTTTCAATAAGCCTCAAATCTGCCGGCACAATGTCGCCAGCCTCCAAAAGAACAATGTCGCCAAGCACCAAATCTTCCGTCTTAACTTTGCACGAACGCTTGTTGCGCAAAACTTTGCAATATGGCTTTGTCATGTTTTTGAGCGCTTGCATTGCCTGCTCGCTTTTTCGCTCTTGCAAAAAGCCAATGATGGCATTGACAGTCACCACAACAAAAATTATGCCAGCGTCAATAAACTCATTGGTGGATTTTTCAACTGCACCAATGACAATGCTGACAACACAACTCAAAATCAGCACGACAATCAAAATGTCTTTGAATTGCCTTAAAAACTTGAAAAACGCAGGCGTTTTCTTTTTGGAAGCCAACACGTTTTTCCCGTTTTGCTCCAACCTCTTTTGGGCTTCAGAATGTGAAAGCCCCTGCGGTGTGGTTTGCAATTCATCCAGCTTTTGACCTATGCTTTGAAAATATGAAGCATCCATTATGTTGTTAGTATATCAAAAAATATCTTTAATACAAAATAATAAATAAAAAAAATCGAAAAAAGTCGAATTTTAATAAGCCATCACAGTTTGTCCACAAACGAAAAACACTTCAAGCGTCCGCCCAAAATCAAAATACATCAAACACCACCACCTCTCACAAACCCATAACAAAAACACTCCCTGCCCCACACCTTCTGCCCCACACCTTCTGCCAGACACCTTCACCCAGACACAAAAAAGCAAGAAAAAACCACCAATTTTTGGTGGCTTTTTGTTTTGTTTATTAGTTTTCTTCACTTGGGCTTTCTGTTTGCTCCAGCTTTGCAATTTCAGCTTTGTAATATGCAATGTCAGCACGAAGCTCGTCATTTCTTTGGCTTAAAACTGCATGCATCTTTTCAAGAAGTGGATATCTTTCTGCATTCTTCTTCATAACTTCTTCGCAGTGTTGAACAGAAAGTTTAAGTCCGTCCAGAAGGTCAAGGTCTTCAGCAAGCTTCTTTGCCTTTTCTTCGTCGATGTCGGCATAGTTATTCACTCCATAAAGCACAACTTTTTGCTTTGCAACAAGGGCTTCTTTTCTTCTGAGTTTTCTTTCATCTCTTTCATGAGTGGTCCAAACACGATGAAGTGGATTGAACTCTTTCTTGCATTGTCTGAACTCTTTGTCAGTTTCCTTCAAGCGCTCTTCTGCTTCTGCCAAACGGCTTTTAAGTTCGTCAAGTGAAAGCACGCCATTGGTTGGAACATAAACTGGCACTGCCTCTTGATTTTGTGCAGCCAAAGCTTTCTTTGCCTCTTCCAGTTCTCTTGCCATTGCAGCATATCTTTCTTTTTCTTCTGCAAGAGCTTTTCTTTCTTCTTCCAAAGAGTCTGTCTGTTCAACAGTTTCAACTGCTTCAACTTCTTCAGTTTGTGCAACTTCTGTTTCTGCTGCTTCTTCAGTTTCCTCTGCAACAGGCTGTGTTTCTTCCACAGTTTCAGAAGTTTCTTCCTCTTCTTTTGGCTCTTCTTCCTTATCTTCCATTTCAGCTTGCATTCTTCTAATCAGCTCTTGGCGTCTTGCTTCCAAATATGCGCGTCTTTCAGCATTGGCGCGTTCTTGCTCAGAAACTTCAGATTGTGCCTCAGCTTTTTCTTCTTCAGCCTTTTGCTCGTCAACTTCAGTGATTGCGTTTTCGTCAATCAAACTTTCCTCTTTCACAGGCTCTTCTTCTGCCACTTCTTCTTGTTTGTCAAGATTATAGTCGATGACAAGCACATCGTCCTTTTTCTTTTCTTCTTTCTTTTCGCCCAGCTTTGGTGCTTCAGCGTCGCCTGCTTTTTTGCTTTTGTTGATGAGTGAAGAAATCAGTTCCCACAAAAAGTAAACAACCAGCGCACCCGCAACAACAACTGCCAAAATGATGAAGATGTCAAGAATCAATGAATCCATACTTACTGCGCCCAAAAGTGATTTAAACATAGCTTATTACCATCCTTTCTTTTTTTTATTTTGAGATTTTTCTCAAAAATTGTTGCATTTCTGCAATTTTGAAACGCTTTTCAAACTTTTTCCAGACCAATGATTTTGGTGGAGGCGGAGGGAATTGAACCCTCGTCCGAAAACAAATCAAAACAACTTTCTACACGTTTAGTTTATGCTTAAACTTCACTTTTAATTTACTCATAAACAAGTTTTAAAAGCTATTCCTTAAAATTTTTTGCACCTACAAGGAACACTTGATGCAAAGTTTTGCCGCATTTGATACTCAATTCTTCAACTGGCAAGATTGAAGGTGAGCAGATTGAATTTTCAATCAAGTCGCTGATTTTTCAACTTACGCTGCAACTGCAAGTTTGTTGAAAGAAACAACATTGTGTTCAATATCAGCATTTACATTTTTGTTTGCGTTTATTTCGCATTGTCCTGTTTAAGGTGTTGGGCACCCACCACATGCTTTACTTGTTTTGCTTTTATCCCCGTCGAAACCAAAATCGTCCCCACGCGCTCAAAATAAATCTTTCCATTTTGTTCTCTGCTTTCGCAAATAACTCCATCCATCAATTTATTTTTCGCTCCTCCCCAAAAATGGCAAGCATTTTCGAGGACCCCGAATTAACTTTTAACCAAAGCTTTTCGGGATTTTGCAATCATCAAGAATATCTTTCCATATCTCTTTTGATTGCTTTTTCTTTTAAGGTTGCCCTCTTGTCGTGAAGCTTCTTTCCTTTGGCAAGAGCAATCTCCACCTTAACTTTGCCAGCATCATTAAAATAAATTTTTGTGGCAATGATGGTGAAGCCTTTTTCTCTTGTCAGACGCTGAAATTTTTGAATTTCGCTTTTGTTTAAAAGCAATTTTCTTGATTTCCGCTCGTCTGGTTTGAAAGAAGTGGTTTTTTCGTAGGTTTTAATGTAAGCATTTTTCAAAAACATTTCGCCGTTTTTAATCACAACAAAACTGTCCAACAAGCTCACACTGCCAGCCCTAACCGATTTAACCTCACAACCTTCCAGCACAATTCCAGCCTCAACTTGGTCTGAAACGAAGTAATCATAGAAAGCTTTGCGATTGTTTGAAATAACCTTCATTTCACTCTCCTATTATAGCACTTTGTTTTCAAGATTTCAATAGCCTTTTAAAAAAAAATTGAAGAAAATGCAATTTTTTTTAATATTTTGCGCGTTTTTTTGCACTTTTTTGCAAAAAAAGCCACACTTTTGCACAAAAGAGCGCCCGCAAGGGGCGCCTCATAAGCCCATAACAAAGCCTCATTCTTCTGCCAAACTGGCAACTGTGCAAGGCACACTTGGCACATTTTTGCAAACATATCCAGCAAAAACGCATCACGGATTGGCAATTTTAAAGTCAATGTTTCTGGTGTGTAAATTGACATTCACCAGTTCCACCTTCACATGGTCACCAATTGAAAACACATGCGCCGAGCCCTTAAGTTTAAGTTGCTTCTCCAAGAAAAGATATGCATCATCTGGCAAATCTTCCACTTTCACAAGCCCTTCCACGGTGTTTTCCAGCGCCACAAAAATTCCAAAATTTGTGACAGAAGAGATGGATGCATCAAACACCTCGCCCACGCGGTCTTTCATCAGATATGCCTTCCAAAGGTCGTCCACATCTCTTTCTGCATAGTCGGCATTGCGCTCGCAAGAAGAGGAGGTTTCCGCCGATTCAAATGCAAACTCGTCCAACTCATCCTTTCTTGTGGCACAGATGCTGCCCTTTTTATGCAGCCACTCTTTAATTATGCGATGAATGGTGAGGTCTGGATATCGTCTGATTGGCGAGGTGAAGTGACAATAATCCACCAGCGACAACCCAAAGTGTCCCAAATTTTTGTTGGAATATTTTGCCTTTTGCATAGAGCGCAGCACAATTTTGTTCACCACATCTTTGGAGTTCAAGTTCTCCACGCCGTCCAAAATTTCCTGAAAATAAGCGGGAGTGATGTTGTCTGGAATTTTTGGATACCTCACGCCAATGCCCTTCAAAAAGTCACAAACAGAAAACAGCTTTTCTTTTGTAGGAGCTTCATGCACACGATAAACAAACGGAATGCCAGCCTTGTGGAAGTGCCTTGCAACAGTTTCGTTGGCAAGCACCATAAAATCCTCAATCAGCCTGTGCGCTTCGTTTCTTTCCCGACGAGTGATGTCCACCGCCATACCTGCATCGTCAAACACAAACTGCACCTCAGGAATTTCCAAATCCAAAGCGCCACGCTTTTTGGTGTTTGCTTCCAAGATGTCACAAAGCTCTCTCATCAGCAAAAAGTGCTTCTGCAGAGGTTGCGTTTTTTCGTTCAAGCTTTCACCCGTGATGGCAGCATACACCTCTTTGTATGTCAGCCTTGCCACACTTTTGATGAAACTTTCGCAAATTTGATAGTCCACCACCTTGCCAGAAAAATCCACTTTCATAATGCAAGAAAGGGTCAGCCTTTCCACGCCTTCATTCAAAGAGCAAATGCCATTTGAAAGCGATTTTGGCAGCATTGGCAGCACAGAAGTTGGAAAATAAACAGAAGTTCCGCGCTTTGCCGCCTCTTCGTCAATCACGCTGCCCACAGGCACATAATTGCCAACATCGGCAATGTGCACGCCAAGCTCATAGCCATCATCCAGCTTTTTGATGTGCACAGCATCGTCCAAATCTTTGGCGTCAGCGCCGTCAATGGTGAAGATGATTTCTTTGGTCAAATCCAAGCGCCCCTTCTTTTGCGCGTCAGAAACCGTCTTTGGCACCTTCTTTTCTGCCTCAACCACCTGTGAAGGAAAGTTTTCAAAAAGGTTGTGGTCTCGAATTATGGAAAGTTCCAACGCCTTCACATCATCCTTCAAGCCCAAAATTTCAGACACGCAACACTTAACCTTGCCAGCGTCCGTTCTGACAACCTTTGCCATAACCTTCATGTTCTTCTGAATTTTCAGCCCCGTCTTCATGATTGGAAGGTCAAAAGAAATCTTGTTGTTGTCTGGACTTAAAAAGAAATTGTTGCCAGCAACTTCCACCGTTCCAACAATGCTTTCCAGCTCTTTATAAATTGAAACAACCTCGCCGTCTGCGCCTTCCTGATTTTGTGACAGCAGTTTCACAATCACAAGCTCGCCGTCCATGGCGCCTTTGGTTTTGTTGGCAGGAATAAACACATCTTCCTTAAAGCCGTCCACTTTAACAAAACCAAATCCTTTGGCAGTGCCAAAAAACTCTCCCTTCACAAACCCGTGCGAAGGAATGGTGATGAATTTGTTTTTTCTCAACTCAAAAATTTCGCCGTTTGAAAGCAGCGAATAAAAAATCTTCTTCACCTGATTTTCTTCCATGTCAAGCGCAGAAGACAAAAAGAGAAACAGCTTGTCTGCATTAGAGAAAACCAAACTATTTCCGTTCAAAAGTTCTAAAATCTTTTTTTTTGTGCTCATTTTTATCCCTTATAAACCAACAATGTCACAAAATAAAGGATGACGCAAACAACAGCAATGCAAGAGCAAATGATTGTTGCCAGCCTCAGCTTTCCATCTCTTGAGCCACCTTTGTTTTTTGAATAATAACTTTCTTGTTGCCCAGTGATGACATCGGCGCCATTGGACTCTTCATTCTGAAACAATGTTGTGACAATAATCACAATTGCACAAGCCACAACCAAGCAAAACAGCACAATGCGGATGATTGGAAAAGAGCTTGAAATCCAAGGTGCAACAAGGGTTGTATCGTCAAGTAAAGTTGAAAACATAGTTAAATCTCCTTAAAATTTTTTTGATGCAAAAGTCCTCACCACTTCTTAAACACAAACAGCAAAGCCATCAGCACAAAGCAAAGAACAGCCACAATCAAAATCCCCCACTTTGGCTTTTTGTCTTTGTTTATGCTTTTCTTGAAGAAGGACAAAACGCCCATCAAGCCACACAAACCAAACACACACGCAATGATGATGAAAGTGGTTTGATTCCAGCTTGACACCCATTTTGTGATGTCATCCCAAACACTGCAAATCATTGACATCATAAGCACTCCTTAAACAAAAGTCTGGCAACAAGCCACACTTCTTTTTAAGATTTTAGCACATTTTAAAACAGAACACAACTCTTTTTGCTGAAACTTTGCGAAAATTTTGTAAAAATGCACAAAAACACAGCAAAATTTGCGGAAAAACCGAACATTTTTAAAAATAAAAACATAAAACAAAGTGCAAAAATTTGATTTTTTAAACAAGAATTGATATCATATATCCATATTGAGGTGAAAGTATGAACAGAACAAAAATTGTTTGCTCCATTGGTCCAACCAGCAGCAGCGTGCCTGTGCTGGAAAGGATGATTGATGCCGGCATGGATGTTGCCCGTTTCAACATGAGTCACGGCACCCATCAAAGCCACAAAGCGCTGATTGACGCCGTCAAAACAGCTCGCGAAAACAAGCACGCGCCAGTTGCAATTATGGTGGACACCAAAGGCCCAGAAATTCGCATCAAGCAGTTTGAAAACGGCAAGGTGGTTTTAAAGAGTGGCAGCACCTTCACACTCACCACAACAGAGTGCATGGGCAACGAAAACTGCGTCTGCATAACTTACAAAAACCTTCCAAAAATTTTAAAGACGGGCACAAAAATTTTGCTTAACGACGGCAACATCGAACTGCGCGCTCAAAAAATAAATGCACAAGAGATTATATGCACAGTTGTTGTTGGCGGCGAGCTTTCCAACAACAAAAGCATCAATTTGCCGGGCGTTAAAACCGAAATGCCATATCTCAGCCAGCAAGACAAAGCTGACATCCTTTTTGCCAAAGAGATGAATGCCGATTACATTGCCATTTCTTTTGTCAACTGCAGCGAAGATGTGACAGCCGTAAAAAAATATTTAAAAGAAATCAACTTCAAAGATGTCAAAATCATCTCCAAAATTGAAAGCGAAGAAGGCGTGAAAAATTTTGACGCCATTCTTCGCGCCAGCGACGGCATCATGGTTGCCCGCGGAGATTTGGGCGTGGAGATTGATTTTGTCAAAATTCCAATTTTGCAAAAAGAGTTCATCAAAAAGTGCAACGAAGAAGGCAAAATTTCCATAACAGCCACCCAAATGCTGGAAAGCATGATTTCCAACTCTCGCCCAACCCGCGCAGAAATTTCCGATGTTGCAAATGCCGTTTTTGACGGCTCCACCGCCATCATGCTTTCGGGTGAAACCGCATCTGGCGCTCACCCAGTTGAAACCATTGAAACCATGAACAGAATTTCTTTGGAAGCAGAAAGCTATGCCAAAACCCAAGACTGCCCAATCCGCACAAAAAGCACATCCAAAAGCTTGGGCTATGCAGCATATGCCCTAAGCAAAACCAAGGGCGTTGAAGCCATTGTCACCGTCACAAAAACTGGCGAAACAGCGCTCAACATCTCTCGCTTTCGCCCAAACCTTCCAATCATTGCCTGCACCCCAAACAAAAGCACCTTCCACAAAATGAGCCTATATTATGGCGTTCAACCGGTGCTGGACGAAACATACAAAAACATCGAACAAGTCAACACCAGCTCTCTCAACAAAGCACTTTACACAAAACTGGTTGCAAAAGGGCAAAAAGTTGTGCTTGTCAGCGGCCTAAAAGCAGGCAAAAGCGGCAACAGCCTGCTTGTAATTAAGAAATTGTAAAATATTACATTAAACAAAAAAACTGAGCGTTAGTTACTTACTTTTGAAACTAGCAGAAAAATAAGAGAAACCTAAACCAAAAACGGCTTAGGTTTTCTTTTTTGTGCTTACTCTCTCTTAACTGCCAAAGAAACGAATATCTCTGCTGTTGTCACAGGTTGTCGTTGGAATAACACACTTTACAAAGCACTAGACACTTGCCTTGACCTTGGCAACAAAGAATATTCGTTTACACTAGAAAAATAGAGAGAAGAAAACAAAAGCAAAAGAGCGGGCAGCGTTACGCTCTGCCAGCAACCGCTCTTTTGCAAACAAAATTGAGTTATAGGCGTGTGCTTGTCTGGCGAGGCGAAGCCGAGC
>CAMRSX010000002.1 GCA_947053595.1 uncultured Clostridia bacterium | reverse complement strand
CAAAGAAGCAATCAAAGGCAGAACGCTGGCGCTTGTGCCAAAAGAAATTGAAATTTTTGACATAACTTTGCTTGACTGCGTGAAAGAAAATGTTTTCAAATTTTCCATTTCGTGTTCCAGCGGCACTTACATCCGTTGTGTGTGCAGAGATATGGCAGAAAAAATGTCAACCTATGGTGTTATGCATTGCATAACACGCACAAGATGTGGTGGTTTTCATCTTGTGGATGCTTTCACTCTGCAAGACATTGAAGCGGGCAAATTTGCGCTTCTTTCTTGCGAAAGTTTGTTTGAAAATGAAGCAATTCAGCTTTGCAATGAAGATTCAGACAAAATTTTGAACGGACAAATCTTGCATTGTGAGGCGCTGGACGGAAAATATAAGCTTTATGGCAAGGGGAAGTTTTTGGGGATTGCACTTGTGAAAGACAACAACTTGAAGTTGGATTTGAGATTGCTTTAAATTTTTGGAGATTTAGCACTTTTAACTTAAAAAGGAGAAAAATGGACAAGGTACTTTTTGGCCCATCAGGCAACAGCAATTCGTTTTATGAGCAGGGGCACAAATCCACACTGGAAGCGCCAGCGTGGCTGAAGGTGCAAGGCAAAGGCAAATTTGAGGGCGGCTTGGAGTTGTTTGAATACAGTTTTGGGCAAGGCTATCGCATGAAGATGGAAATGGCAGAAAAACTTGGCAAAGAGTTTGCCTTGCATGGAATTGAGCTTTCCATCCATGCACCATATTTCATCAACTTTGCAAATCCAGACCCAGAGATGTATGAAAAATCTTTGGGATATGTCAGAACGGGCATCAAGTTTATGAAGGCTTTTGGGGCAAAGCGGCTGATTTTTCATGCGGGCTCTTGCGGAAAAGAAAGCAGAGAAAATGCCATTGCGCTTTTGACAAAGCGCTTTAAGGAGTTTATGCCTGAGTTTGAAGCAGAGCTGGATGAAGGGATGTATCTTTGCCCAGAAACCATGGGCAAAACCATGCAAATTGGAACTTGGAAAGAGATTATCAATCTTTGCACAATTTCAGAAAAGCTGATGCCAACCTTTGACTTTGGGCACATCAACGCGCTGACACAAGGCTCGCTTAAGACGGCGGCAGACTTTCAGGAAATTTTTGACTTTTGTCAAGAAAAGCTGGGGGAATATCGCACCAAAAATGCGCACATCCACTTTTCCAAAATTGAGTTTGGCACAAAAGGCGAAATTAGACATCTCACCTTTGAGGACAATTTTTATGGCCCAGAATTTCAGCCACTTTGCGAAGTGCTTGTCAAAAACAAGATGTCTTGTCATGTGATTTGTGAAAGCAATGGCACAATGGCGGAGGATAGTGTTGCAATGAAAGAGATTTATTTGTCTTAAAAACCATTGTTTTTAAACAAATTTTCAAAATCGCTTGAAATGTTGCAAAAAATATGTTAAAATATTTTTATAAAATAAGAAACTTAAGGAGATTTTTATATGCTTACAGCTGGAGATTTCAGAAAAGGAACAACTTTTGAAATGGATGGAGCGGTTTACAACGTGGTGGAATTTTTGCACGTTAAACCGGGCAAAGGCAGCCCATTTGTTAGGGCAACCATTAAAAATGTTATGACAGGCAAAGTGCAAGAAACAACTTTCAACCCATCTGACAAATTTCAAGATGCAGTGATTGAAAAGAAAGAGATGCTTTATCTTTACAACGATGGCGAGCTTTATTATTTCATGGACAACGAAACATACGAGCAAATGCCACTCAATCATGACATTGTTGCAGATGCGCTCAACTTCATCACAGAAAACATGCCAACCACAATGTATATTTATAAGGGTGTGCCTTTTGCGGTTTATCCACCAACTTTTGTGGAGTTGGAAGTTACAGACACCGAGCCAGGCATTCAGGGTGATACCTCCAAGGCTTCAAAAAAGCCAGCAACACTCATCACTGGCTACACAATTCAAGTTCCACTTTTTGTCAACATTGGCGACATCATTCGTGTGGACACCAGAGATGGCTCTTACATGGAAAAAGTAAAATAAGCAACCAAAGTTGCTTATTTTTTTGTCATACTTTTTAATTTAACCACCTTATATGTTGGAGGTGACTTTTTTGATTTGTTTCAGCCACTTTGTTATGGTGCCGTCTTCAATCAACGTTTTCAGCAGCCCCGGACGGATGGTTTCCATCTGCAAAACATAGGAGATGAGCGTCATGACATAGTCAAAAGATTTGTCCTTAACAGCAATTTTTTTCAAATCTTTCACGCAGTCATTCACCACCACGGTTTGCTCTGGGTGAGGCACTTGAAACTCTTTGAAATCTTCAATGAAGGCGCTGACATCTTCGTCATAAATGACATATGGCTCTTGCAGCACAATGTTGTCTGCAGTGCTGTCACCAGACCAAGTGCCGGCGTCGTCCATATCTTTGAAAATCTTCAAATATTTCACCAGCTTGTCTTGAATTTTTGCTTTTTGCTTTTCTTTTTTGAAGCAAGAATAGCACAGCGCTTTGTAAGTTTCATCTCCGCCAATCACAACTTCTTCGCCCTCGGTGACAAGCAGCCCGTCAACAAAGCGGCCGTTTAATATGGATTTTTTGCCGCACTGGCAGACAGCCTTAATTTCTTGAATGCTGTCGGCAAGTTCCAAAAGACGCTTGCTGCCTTCAAAAAGCTGGGTTTTGAAATTGGTTTTAAGCCCATAGCACAACACAGGCACCTCTTCTGTGAGTTGGCGAAGTTGGTCAACTTGCTGTGCTGTGCAAAACTGAGCCTCGTCCACAATGATGACGTCAATTTTTTGCTTTTGATTTTCATATTCAAAAATTTCAATCAGGTTTTTGTCTTCGCAAAACGCATAGCAAGGTGCGGACAAGCCAATGCGAGAGGTGACTTCGTTCACCTTCACGCGGGTGTCGATTGCAGGCTTCAACAGCAGAACGTTGGAGCCTTTTTGCATATAGTTGAACCTGCACATAAGCGCCGACGCGGTTTTGGAAGAGCCCATTACACCAAATTTGAAATATAATCTATTCATTTTTCACCTCTCTTTTATCTTTTGCCCTGCCTTGATTGCATGTTTCAAAATCATCATATCAAAAATTTTGTTTTTTTCAAAACAAATTTCCAAAACAAACTTGTCAAATTTTTGCAGATTTGTTTTTTTGTTTGCACAAGCAGCGGTTTTTGTTGTAAAATGTTTTAAAAAAGTGAGAGTTTTGGGAGAAGTTTTTTGAAAGATTTAAGTTGCATCAGAAATTTTTGCATTATTGCGCACATCGACCACGGCAAAAGCACCTTGGCGGACAGGCTTATTGAAATGACCGGCACTGTTTCAAAGCGAGATATGCAATCTCAGATTTTGGACAGCATGGAGCTGGAGCGAGAGAAGGGAATCACCATCAAGCTGGCTCCGTCCAGATTGGTGTATGAATTTGAAGGGAAGGAATATGTGCTTAACCTCATTGACACACCCGGTCATGTGGATTTCACTTATGAGGTTTCGCGTTCGCTTGCTGCTTGTGAAGGGGCGCTGCTGTTGGTGGATGCTTCGCAAGGGGTGGAAGCGCAAACGTTGGCAAACACATATCTCGCGCTGGACAACAATTTGGAAACTGTGCCTATCATCAACAAAATTGACCTTCCTTCTGCGCGAGTGGAAGAAGTGAAGGCGGAAATTGAGGAAGTGATTGGCCTGCCAGCCGAAAACTGCCCTTGTGTTTCTGCCAAAGAAGGCATAAACATTGACCAAGTTTTGAAAGCTATCATCACACAAATTCCGGCGCCAACTGGGGATGAAAGCAAGCCGCTTAAGGCGTTGATTTTTGACAGCCATTATGACAACTTTAAGGGCGCAATTTGCCTTGTGAGAATTTTTGACGGCACGGTGAAGGCGGGTGACAAAGTTTTGATGATGCAAACGGGCAAAGTTTTTGATGTCACCGAGGTTGGCATTTTTGTGCCAAACACAAAAGAGGTTTCCATGCTTTCTGCTGGAGATGTGGGATATATTGCGGCTTCCATCAAAACCATCTCGGATGTTAAGGTTGGGGACACTGTCACAACGAAAGATAATCCAACGCCACAGCCACTTGCGGGATATAAAGAGGTGCAGCCGGTGGTGTTCTGCGGCATCTTCACCGTGGACGGCGCAAAATATAACGACCTTAAAGACAGCCTTGAAAAGTTGAAGCTTAACGATGCAAGTTTGCAGTTTGCGCCTGAAGTCTCTTCGGCACTGGGCTTTGGCTTCCGATGCGGCTTTTTGGGGCTTTTGCACTTGGAAATCATCACCGAAAGGCTGGAACGCGAGTTTAATTTGGACATCATCACCACCGCGCCAAGTGTGTCATACAACGTCTTTAAAACCAACGGGGAGATGGTGGAGATTTCCAATCCTTCCAATTTGCCGCCGGCGGTTGAAATTGCCAAAATTGAAGAGCCAATTGTGCAAACCAGCGTGTTCACTCCGCCAGAGTTTGTTGGCGCAATCATGGAGTTGTGCCAAGACAAGCGCGGAATTTATAAGGACATGATATATCTTGACAAGAGGCGTGTGGAACTGAAATATGTTCTGCCGCTGGGAGAAATCATATACGACTTTTTTGACAGCCTAAAATCTCGCACAAAGGGCTATGCCAGCTTTGACTATGAGTTTGCAGGCACACAAGAGTCCGACCTTGTGAAGGTGGATTTGCTGCTTAATGGCGACAAGTGCGACGCGCTTTCACTGATTGTGCACAAAGATAAGGCATATTCTCGCGGAAGAGAACTGGCCGAGCGCTTAAAAAAAATCATTCCTCGCCAGTTGTTTGAGGTGCCAATTCAGGCGTGCATCGGCAACAAAATCATTGCGCGCGAAACCATTTCTGCTATGCGCAAAGATGTGCTTGCAAAGTGCTATGGTGGCGACATCACAAGAAAGCGCAAACTGCTTGAAAAACAAAAAGAAGGCAAAAAGAAAATGAGAAAGATTGGCTCGGTGGAAATTCCATCGGAGGCATTCATGAGCATTCTCAAACTGGATTCTGACGACAAATAAGCAGCGCTTTGCGGCTTTTCTGCTTTTGCTTGAAAGCGGGCAGTTTTTTAGGGGCTTTTGAGTTGTTGCTTTTTGGCAAGCTGAGGTGTTATTATGGAAACAACTGCAAAGAGGCAAGACCTCTCAATTTACATCCACATTCCATTTTGCGAAAGGAAGTGTGCATATTGCGTCTTCAATTCTTTTTGTGCGGGCGAGGAAGAACGAGAGAGATATGTTGACTTGCTTTGCAAAGAGATGGCAGCAAGAAAAACTGACAGGCCAATTTCCACAATTTACATTGGCGGTGGCACTCCAAGTGTTTTGAGTGAAGGTCAGATTGAAAAGATTGTCAAAGCAATTTATGCAAATTTTAATGTGCAGAAGTTTGCGGAGTTCACCATTGAGGCAAATCCAAATTCCATCACGCAGCAGCGGCTTGAAAAGTGGAGAGGGTTGAAAATCAATCGGCTCAGCATTGGGGTGCAGTCGCTGAAAGACAGTTCTCTGCACAAAATTGGGCGGCTGCACAGCCGCAGAATGGCACTTGAAAAGGTGGCGCTTGCAAAGAAATTTTTCAACAATGTGTCTTGCGATTTGATTGTGGGGCTGGAAGGCGAAAGCGGAAAAGTTTTGTGCAAGCATGCAAAAGAATTGCTGGAGTTGGGCGTTAGGCACATCTCTTGCTATCTTTTGGAAGTCTATCAAAACACGCCGCTTTTTTCCATGATTGCCAAGAAAAAATATGCACCACTTTCGGACGACGAAATGGTGGCAGCTTTTCACAAGCTTGCGTTGTTTTTGCAGGATGAGGGGATGCAGCGATATGAAATAAGCAACTTTGCTGCTGAAGGCTTTGAAAGCAAGCACAACCTAAATTATTGGAAGCGCGGAGAATATCTTGGCTTTGGCATTGGCGCACACTCATTTTTGGATGGAAGGCGCAGCGAAAACGCGGGAACTTTGCCAGACTATGAAAATATTGTGCAAAAGTGCGAGTTTTCTTCTTGTGATGGTGAGCAAGTGCCAGAAAGTTCCTTAGACTTCGCTCAGGATGACAAACGCTGGCATGGCATCAAAAAGCCTGAAGCTCAATCAGAAAAAAATAATTGGATTTTTGAAAAGTTTGAAACGCTTTCACAAAGTGAGGAAAATGAAGAGAAAATCATGCTGGGCTTGCGCTGCAGCTTGGGTGTGGACATCAGCGAGTTGCAGGGTTATGACCTGACAAAAAATCCATATTTTGAAGAATATATCAGCCAAGGCATCTTAAGGCAAAATGGGAACATTGTCACTCTCAATCCGCTGTTTTGGCACCTTTCCAACACCATAATTTCCAATTTGTTACCCAATTAAAAAACATCCATGAAACTTTCATGGATGTTTTTGTTGTGTTGCGGACTTGTTAAGTTGGACTAAGCTGGATTAAACTAAACTGGGAATATGCTTAAAAAAGTTGAAATTTTTTGAAAAGTGCTTGCAATTTTGGGTTTCGATGTGCTATAATTGCAATGTAAAGTGATTTTGCTTTACATTATTAGAGGTGAATATGTCAAAGATGCAGCTGGAAAGTTTTGTGCAATATGGGCAACTTTTTGAGGCTTATGGCAAGCTTTTAAGTGCGGACAGGCAAAGCATTTTGGAAAGTTATTTCACCTTCAATATGACGCTTGCTGAAATTGCAAAAGAGCGCAATATTTCGCGTCAAGCCGTTTTGGATGCAGTGGGCAAGGGTTGTGACAAACTGAAAAATTTTGAAGAAGTTTTGGGGGTTGTTGCGCAAAAGCAAAAAATGGTTGTTGAGTTTCAAGAGCTTGCAAAACTTGCAAAAGACAATAGAGAAATTAAAGAAAAAGTCGAACAAATTTTAAAGGATTTATAATGGCATTGTTTTCATCATTATCAGAAAAATTTAATCACATATTTTCCAAACTGACAAAGCGCGGAAAGTTGACAGAGCTTGAAATTAAGGAGGCTATGCGCGAGGTGCGCATTGCGCTTCTTGAGGCCGATGTCAACTATATGGTTGCCAAAAAGTTTGTTGCCGATGTCACAGAAAAAGCCAGCGGCGAAGATGTCATGAAAAGCCTCACCCCGGGGCAGATGGTGATTAAGATTGTGAAGGATGAGCTGACAAAGCTGATTTCTTCTGACAATCAAAAGTTGTGCGTTGCATCCAATCCGCCAACAATTATAATGATGTGCGGGCTTCAGGGTGCGGGCAAAACCACAATGTGCGGCAAGCTGGCATATCACCTTAAAAAAAGTGGCAAAAAACCTCTGCTTGTGGCGTGTGACATATACAGGCCCGCGGCAATCAATCAGCTTCAAGTTGTGGGCAAAACGGCAAACGCTGAAGTGTTTGAGCGCGGCACACAAAACCCTGTCAAAACCGCCAAGCAAGCCTTGGAGCACGCAAGAAAGCAAGGTTTTGATGTGGTTATCATCGACACAGCTGGGCGGCTTCACATCAATGCCGAGCTGATGCAAGAGTTGAAAGAAATCAAAAAAGAGGTTAAGCCAAGCGAGATTTTGCTGGTTGTGGACGCCATGACAGGACAAGACGCTGTGACAATTGCCGAAAGCTTCAACAACGATTTGGACATCTCTGGCGTTGTGCTTACAAAACTTGATGGCGACACCCGCGGCGGTGCGGCGCTTTCCATCAAAGCCATCACAGGAAAGCCAATCAAGTTTTCTGGCGTGGGCGAAAAGATTGGCGATTTGGAGCCGTTTTATCCAGACCGCATTGCCAGCAGAATTTTGGGTATGGGCGATGTGCTTTCGCTGATTGAAAAGGCGCAAGAGGCAGTCACTGAAGAAGAAGCCAAAAAGATGCAAGAGAAGCTTCGTGAAAATTCCTTCACGTTTGAGGACTATCTCACGCAGATGGAATCCTTAAGCAAAATGGGAAACTTGCAAGACATATTGGGCATGATTCCGGGGCTTTCATCCAAGATGAAGGGCATCAACATCGATGAAAAACAACTGCATGTCAACAAAGCCATCATCCAAAGTATGACAAGGCAAGAGCGATTAAATCCGGACATCATTAAAGCAAGCCGCAGAAAGCGCATTGCCGAGGGCAGCGGAACGTCCATTCAGCAGGTGAACACCCTTCTCAAGCAGTTTGAGCAGTCCAAAGAGATGATGAAACAGCTTAAAGGTAAGCGCGGCTTTAGGGGAATGTTTTAAAAATTGTTATAACTCAAAGTGAACACTTTGAATTATATATTTGGCAAGCGGATGTTTGCTGCAAACAGCCGTTCACTTGCCATAACGAAAGATAATCACAAATGGTCTTTCAAAAAATCACAAATGGGCGCATCTTTATGTGTCTTAAAAGGAGAAAGAGAAAATGGCAGTTAAAATCAGACTTACAAGAATGGGAGATAAGAAATCACCTTTCTATCGCGTTGTTGTGGCAGATTCCAAAAGCCCAAGAGATGGAAAATACATCGACTTGCTTGGAACATACAACCCACTCACAAACCCAGCTGAAATTAAGATTGACGCCGAAAAAGCAAAAAAATGGCTTAAAAATGGCGCAACTCCAACAGAAACAGCAAAGTCTATCTTGACAAAAAGTGGCGTTTTTGAGGACAAATAAACTGCATTTTGCGGTGCTATAATGGTGTTTAAACACCCAAAGGAGAAATTATGGACAAATTATTGGAATTTCTTGTCAAAGCTTTGGTTGAAGATGAAAAGGCCGTTGCAATTGAGAAGGAAGAAGATGATGGGCAAATCACCTATCGCGTTAAGGTGGCAGATGGCGACCTTGGCAAGGTGATTGGCAAAAATGGCAAAACTGCAACAAGCATCAGAAACATCATGAAGTCTGTTTCTGCAAAGCTTCACAAGAAGGTTTTTGTGAAGTTTGAGGACTGATTTATGGATTTTGTGTGTGTTGGCAAAATCATTAAACCGCAGGGTATCAAGGGGGAGGTGAAAATTCTTCCTTCCATTGATATTCCTGCGATTTTTAATGGTAAGCATCAACTTTTCATCGAGAAAAGAGAGGCAAAAATTAAATCGGCAAGTTTTCGTATGGGCTATGGCTTTGTGCAGTTTGAAGAAATAACCGACCGCAATGTGGCGGAAAAATATCGCAATAAACTTGTTTATATCACAAAAGAAGAGTTTAAAACTCTCTCCACCAATGACTTTTTGATTGAAGACTTGATTGGAACAGTGATTTGTGACGAGGCGGGCAATCTTGTGGGACAGATTATGGGTGTGACAGATTATGGATTTGATGACATTCTTCTCATCAAAGAGGAAGACAGGCTTTATGAAGTGCCTTTCAGAAAAGCTATTTTTGGCTGTGAAAATAACAATTTGTTTGTGATTAGGGCAGAATATGACGGAGCGAAAATTGAGCATGAAGATTGACATTTTAACTCTTTTTCCAGAGGCGTTTGCACCACTTAAAACCAGCATTTTGGGGCGTGCAGAGGAAGCTGGAAAGTTGGAGTTTAACATTGTGAACATAAGGGATTTTTCCAAGGATAAGCACAAAAAGTGTGACGACTATCCTTTTGGCGGAGGGGCAGGCATGTTGATGACTGTCCAGCCTCTTTTTGACGCCATAAAATCTGTTTATGATGAAAGTTGTCAAATCATCTTTCCTTCGCCTGTGGGGCAAGTGTTGACTGCAAAAAAGGCAGAACAGCTTTCAAAACACACACATCTCATTTTTGTGTGTGGACACTATGAAGGTGTGGACGAAAGGATTTTTCAGCTGTTTCCAATTCAGCAGATTTCCATTGGAGATTATGTCTTGACGGGCGGCGAATTGCCAACAATGGTGATTGTGGATGCTCTTGCAAGATTTGTGGACGGAGTGATTGCCAAGGAAAGCTTGGAAAATGAAAGCTTTTCAAATGGGCTGTTGGAATATCCACAATACACGCGACCTCAGGTGTTTGAGGGGATTTGTGTGCCAGAAGTTTTGGTGTCGGGCAATCACGCAGAAGTGGACAAATGGAGGCAGCAGCAGTCGCTGCAACGCACAAAAGCAAGCCGAAGTGACTTGTTGCAATGAAAGGTGCAATGATGACACTTAAGTTGTCTTAAAAGTTGCATAATACGCAATAAATTGTGTGATATGCAGTGCATAATACACAACCTATGGAAAAATATAAAAATTTTTTTAAATTTAAAATGCAGAAAGCAAAAAAGTTTTTCCGTTTTGCGAGCAGAGTTGAAGAGAAATTTGAGGAATTGAAAGTTTGTGAGCTTTGGTTGCATTGCGCCATAAAGTGCGCTAACTTTTGGTGCCTCTTTTAAGGAGCGAAACATGAAAATCAACTGGTTTCCGGGGCATATGAATAAGGCACTTCGCGACATAAGTGAAAACCTGAAAAAGGTGGATGTTGTCACTTATGTTCTTGACGCACGCATTCCGCTTTCTTCTGTAAATCCAAGCCTTGATAGGCTTACGCAAAACAAGCCAGTGCTTTATGTTGTCAATAAAATCGACATGGCAGACGAGAAGAAGGTGAAAGCGTTTTTGCCACAGTTTAGAAGTGAAAGAAGTGATTATGTTTTGTTTAACAGCACTCTGCTTGGCAAAAGTGAAGTTATTTTAAACAAAATCAAAGCCCTTGCAAAGGAAAAGATTGAAAAATATGCCAAGAAGGGCGTTAAGGCAAGCATCCGCACAATGGTGGTGGGCATTCCAAATTGTGGCAAAAGCACTTTGGTGAACAATTTGTGCAAAAAGGCAAAAACGGTGACGGGCGACAAGGCTGGCGTAACAAAGCGCGGGCAGTGGCTTTTTGTTGGCGAGGGCATTGAAATTTATGACACGCCGGGCACCCTTTATCCAAACATTGAAAATCAAGATGTTGCAAAAAAGCTGGCATATGTTGGCAGCGTGAGGGATGAGATTTTGGATTTTGTGGAACTTGGAGAAGAGTTTTTGCAAACTCTCAAAAAAATATATCCAGCCGAAACAGCAAACCGCTATAAAGCCGCACAAAATCTGACAGAAATTGCTCAGCTTCGTAAGTTTGTCTTGTCCGGCGGCGAGTTGGATTTGGAGCGCGCGGGCAAAAGTCTGATTGATGATTTCCGCAAAGGCCGCATTGGCAAACTGACACTGGACTAAGTTTCAAACAGAAAACCTGTGGCAACCTCACGCAAATTTTGGTGTTTGAAGGGAAATTGGATTTTTGATGAGGGCGTTGGATTTTTAAAGAATTGTGGCTGAAGCTGTTATGAAAACATAACCAAAAAAAGGATGAAAGCATGGAAGATTTCACAAAAGATTTTGCAAAAGTGCGAAACAAAATTGAAGGCGATGGCGGAGAGGCAAAAGCAGCGCACTTTTTGGAAGAGAAGGGATATCGCATTTTGCAAACAAACTTCAAAACCAAATTTGGAGAGATTGACATTGTGGCATTCAAAGATGGCGTCATTGTGTTTGTGGAGGTTAAAAATCGTTCTACGCTTTGCTATGGCAGACCAATTGAAGCGGTGGACTTTCGCAAACAGCAAAAAATCAGAAGGGTGGCAGAAGTGTATTTGTCCATCAAGCGCAAACCCTATGCCGACTGCCGTTTTGATGTGATTGAGGTTTTGGGCGACCAGCTGAATCACGAAGAAAACGCATTTTAAGTTTTCAGACTTTAAGCCGCAAAGATAATGAGGCAGGGCAGAAGATGAAAATATTTGAAGAAAGTTTGCAAAAATGCTTGCTTTGGGCGGGACAAGTGTGTTATACTTACAAAGACTTCGGATGTTCCGCTGAAAAGTTGGGTGGCATCAACAATTTGTTTTGATTGTTGACACACAAAGTTTGCACCCTATTAAAAAGCAAATTGAATTTGTAAAATTATTTTTTGCTTTAAACTTGTTTCAAGAGCATCTTGTCGAAAATCTGAAAAAAGGAGATAAGTCATGGCAACAATTATTGACCAACTTGAAAGAGAAGGCATGAAAGAAATCGTTCCTGAGTTTGGAATTGGTGACACTGTTAAGGTTTCCGTGAAAATTAAGGAAGGCGACAAAGAAAGACTTCAGGCCTTTGAAGGTGTTGTTATTGCCAGAAAGAACGGCGGAATTAGAGAAACTTTCACAGTTCGTAAAATTTCTTACGGTGTGGGCGTTGAAAAAACTTTCCCTGTTCATTCACCAAAAATCGCCTCAATTGAAGTGGTGAGAAAAGGTAAGCCAAGAAGAGCAAAACTTTATTATGTAAGAAAGCTCACTGGCAAGGCAGCAAAAGTTAAATCTGCAGACAACAAATAATTTTAATAAAAAAGAAATGACCTTGCGTCATTTCTTTTATTTTATTGTTTTACAAAAATTATTGGAATATGATATAATTAAAGCAGAAAAAATCTGTCAATATTGATGTTGGGGAGAGAAGGAAAGCAAAATGGAAACAAAGGTTTATGATGTGTTGATTGTTGGTGGCGGGGTTGCTGGGATGAGCGCAGCGGTGTATGCCAAGCGTCGTGGCAAAAAGGTTGCCATTGTTGAAAAGATGATGCTGGGCGGGCAGGTGAACAGCATTGAAAAGATTGAAAACTTTCCATCGCAAGCCATGATTGACGGCTTTTCGCTTTCGCAGATGTTTGCTGGGCAAATTAAGGCGCTGAATGTGGAAGTAATTTATGACGATGTGCTTGAAATGGGCTTTGTCGGCGAAGAGAAAAGCGTTGTGGGCAAAAAAGAGAGCTATCTTGCCAAAAGCATCATCATTGCTTCGGGACTTTCTTATGTGGAACTTGGCAAAAACGAAAATCAGTTTTTGGGGCGCGGCGTGAGTTATTGCGCGGTGTGTGACGCCAATTTCTTTAAGGGCAAACCCGTTTGTGTTGTCAGCAAAAAGGGGAGTGGCTTGAAGGCGGCACTGGAACTGGCGGGGGTTTGTTCTTCTGTGACAGTGCTGGACAGCGAGGACATGAGTGTGTTTGCGTCGGCAAACAAAAACCAAAAGATTGAGGTGCTTTCCAATGTCAAAATCAATAAACTTGTGGGCGAGGGCAGTGTGCAAGCGGTGCAATTTGAAAAGGATGGCAAAGCACAAGAGCTTGCCACAAGTGCGCTTTTTGTTGAGCTTGGCAAAAAACCAAACAGAGCGCTTTTTGAAGGCTTGAATGTGGATAAGGACGGCTTCATTCTCACCAACGAAAAAATGGAAACATCCATCTCTGGCGTGTATGCCGTTGGGGATGTTCGCTCAAAAAATTTGAAGCAAATTGTGACAGCCTGCAGCGATGGCGCAATTGCTGGCACAAATGTGTGAGTTGAAATGAAACGTAAAATATAGTGTATTACGCATTGCGTACCACACTATATTTTTTGTTTTGTGCGATGAAATTTTTATTCCTCTTTTGGATTTTTCTTGTAAAACATTTTAAGAAATGGCACAGACCACCTTGGAGCTTTCACACAAATTATTCTGATGTTTGACTTCTTTTCTTTTTCCATAGGCTTATTTATGCAAGCGGTTTTGTGTGTGTTACAAAAATTTGCCACGCCAAGCGATTGACAAAGGGCAAGTGATATTTAAGTGTGGGCTTTGAAGAGGTGTGGCGGCGGAAATAAAAAACAAGCGTCAAAGCGAAACGTTTTGACACTTGTGGCAAAACTGAGCCAAAAGCACAGTTTTCTTTTATTCGCGGCGCAAACTTTCCACAGGGTCCAACTTTGCGGCTTTGCTTGCGGGATATAGCCCAGAAAGCATGCTTATGCAAATTGAAATTGCCATTGCCACCACAAAATACCACCATCTGTATGAGATTGGGGCAAGCCCAATGGTTGTTTTCAGCACAAGATATATGACAAGGGTGAGAAGCAGGTTGAAGATGATTCCGCATACTCCGCTTAGCACGCCAATCAGGAAGCTTTCGGACGAGAAGATGCGCTTGATGTCTTTTCTTCTGGCTCCGATGGATTTCAGCACGCCAATTTCTTTTGTGCGTTCGGAAACGCTCATGTAAAGCACAACCAAAATCATCATGGCAGAAACAAGCAGCGAGATGCAAGAGATGACAATGAGGGAGGTGCCAATGGTGCTGGACATATTGTCAAACATTCCGGCAAGTTGGTCTTCAATGGAGCCGGTGTAAGCGCTTGTGGAGGCAAGGTATTGATTGATTGCGTTGGTGACTGCCTCTGAAGGCGTTTTGATGTATAGCGAGTTTGGGTCTAGCTCCTTTCCGCCAGTTTCTTGTTGGCTGGAGAACAGGGTTTGGAAATAGTCATAATCAACATACATCACCAAAAAGTTGGACATGACGGAGGTGTCCATGATGCCGGTTATTTCTTGATTGGAAAAGGTGAGGTTGGAGCTGCCTGTGGTTGGGTTGGTGTATGTGAGGCAGATGTCCACTGTTTTGCTGCTGCCGTCTTCGTTGAAAATGCTGTGGTCTTCAAACAAATCCAATATGCCTTTTGAAAACATCACACCCTTTTTGTTGGTGGACATTTCGCCTTGCAAGACATTTGAGTCTGAATAATAAGGAGGGATGGTGTACATATAGAAGATGGAATCATAGTTCAGTTTTCCTTCTTCCTTTGCAATGGCAAGGTCTTTGCCATTGTTTGCGAAATAGTTTACGGGATAGGTGTCATCAATCTTGAAAATCACCTTTGCGCCCATGGTGAGGGTCATCATTTGAATGCCATAAGAAATGTTGTCTTGTGTCACTTCAAATTCAACATTTTTTTTCTTCAAATCGGCATTGATTTCTGTTATGAGATTGGAAATTTCGTCTTGAGAAAAAGAATTATATGCAAACATTGAAGACATGTCTTTGCTATCAGACTTTTTGGAAACGGTGACAATGGTTGGGTCGGAATATGACTTCATGGTGTCGTCAATGAAATCGGTTATGCCAGAAGAGAAACACATCATCAAAATCAAGCTTCCAATTCCAATGGCAACGCCAATGGACATCAAGATGTTTTTTGTTTTGCTTGCCATCATGTTGTGCATGGAAAGGCGTATTGCCGACCACATTGAAAGGTTTTGCCTGTCCTTAAAGTTTTTGTTTTTGCCAGTTTTGTGCTTTTTGCACTGGGCGCTTGAAAGAGCGTTTGCTGTTGAAGTTTCATCCGCGACATCCTCTCTGTTTGCAAAGGTGTTTTCGGCAACTTTTTCGTGTGCAACAGGCTCTGCGTCTGTGACAGCGTTGGCAGTTTCAGTTTGATTGGTTGACGCATCCAGACTTTTGGTTTTTTTATATTTTACATTCACTCTGTCGGCAATGATTCTGCCGTCCGAAATTTCCACAACGCGTGAGGAGACGGAGGCAACTTTTTCGGAGTGCGTCACCATGATGACAAGCTTTCCGCTGTCGGCAATCTCCTTCAGCAGTTGCAAGATTTGCATGGAAGTGGTGCTGTCCAGTGCACCAGTTGGCTCGTCCGCAATGATGATTTCGGGGTCATTAATCAGTGCTCTTGCAATGGCAACACGCTGTTTTTGTCCACCCGAAAGCTGCGTTGGCTTCTTTTTAAGCTGATTGGAAAGCCCAACACGCTCCAGCATTTTGGTTGCTTTTTTCACTTTTTCTTTTTCGCTGACATTGGAAAGGGTGAGGGCAAGGGTGACATTGTCCAAAATGGACAGGTGAGAGATGAGGTTGAAAGACTGAAAAACAAATCCCACTTTGTTTTTGCGATATTTGTCCAACTGTTTGTCGGTGAGGGTTCTTAAATTTTCTTCCCCAACAATGATGTCGCCAGAAAAATCGCTGTCCAAGCCGCCAATCAAGTTCATCAGTGTGGATTTTCCACTGCCGCTTTCGCCCACAATGGAAACCAATTCGCCTTTTTCAAACTCCACATTCACATCAAAAAGCGCTTGAAAGGTTTGTTTGCCCTCAAGTTTATATTTTTTGTTGACGCCAACAAGCTTCAATTCTTTGTTTTGCATATTTTTCTCCTTTAGCTATTTTCAAAAACTTTTCCGTTATTTAAAATTTTGTCCAGCACGCTTTTAAAAACCTTTAATTCGCTTTCTGAAATGCCACAAAGCAGTTCTTGCTTCATTTTTCTTTGCTTCTGCTTCACCATTTGGGCATATTGCTTGCCCTTTTCTGTGAGGGTGATGTTTTTGCAAACGGGCTTAATCAAGCCCATGAGTTGCATTTTTAAAAGTGTTCTGCTGGTGTGCGCCTTGTTGCAGCCAAGGTGTTGCGACAACTCTTGCTGAGAGGAAAACTCCCTTTCGCTTAACGCTTCAACAAACACTGCAAAGGCGGAAGTGAGTTTGTTTGAACCTTTTTCGCAAAAATATTTGGAATATATCTTTTTTATGAGCATCAGCTTCTTTATGACAAAAGCTTCGTCCTCCATTTTGAACTCCTTTTTGTGTTTTTTTTGTTTGGTTGACTAATCAACTTGTTTACAAATTAAATATATCACAAGCTGGTTGATAAGTCAACGCATTTTTGAAATTTTATTTGAAATATTGAATAATATATGTTACAATATATTCCAAAAGGGGAGTTATGGCAGAGATTTTTGTGGACGCTTTGTATGATGCTGTGTTGGATTGCATGAAGGTGATTCCAATTCTTTTTCTTGCCTATCTTTTGGTGGCTTTTCTTTCGCATGACCACAGCCACAAGTTTTCCAAGTTTCTTTCCAAAAACAAAAAAGCCAGTGTTTTTTATGCTTCGCTTTTGGGTTGCGTGCCTCAGTGTGGCTTTTCCTCAGTGGTGGCAGATTTATATTCTTCTCGCAAGCTTTCTTTGGGCACACTGGTGGCGGTTTTCATTGCAACCTCCGACGAGGCCATTCCCATCATGCTTTCCAACGCTGACAGCATTGTCAGCATGCTGATTTTGATTGGTTTGAAACTGGTTTTGGCCATTGCGTGGGGATATGTGATTGATTTGGTGATTGCGCTGATTTCAAAACGAAAGAGGCGTGTTGGGCAGCATTGCAAGGTGCATTGCGCTGAGGAGGCTGGTGGAACCTTTGTTGAAAAGCATAGCGAGGCTTTTGCTGAAGAGCATGGCAAGCATCACGAAAGTTGCGCTCACGAATGCGTGCAAGAGAGTGCGACGCATCACCATGAAGAAAATCATCAGCACATCCACAGCCATCATCAATGTGGGCATGTGCATAGCGAACACTGCAATTCTGACTGCGGACACACCCATGGGCAGTGCTGTGGAAACAACATCTTGGTGGATGCGTTTGACCACACATTCAACATTGTGATTTACATCTTTGTTGCAACCTTCATAATCAACATGATTGTTGGCAGCTGCGGAACAGAATTTTTGGAAAGCATGCTGACAGAAAACTTGTATGTGCAGGTTGTGATTGCAAGCTTGATTGGGCTGATTCCAAATTGCGCGTCTTCTGTGCTTTTGGTGGAGCTGTTTATGGTGGGCAGTTTGGGCTTTCCGGCGTTGGTGGCGGGGCTCACCACGGGGGCAGGCGTTGGCTTGGTGATTTTGTGGACAAAAAACAAAGCGCACCCTGTTGAAAATTTGGGCATTGTGTTGTTGCAATATGTTATTGGCGTGGCAAGCGGCATGTTTTTAACCTTGTTTTTTAAGTGAGCAAAAAACCGTTTTTTGGTGGCGTTGAAATTTTAAGCAAAATAAAAAAAGAGAGAATGAACTTTCCCTCTTTTTTAAATGCTTTTTCAGCCATTGAGGCCGTTTGCTTGGCGCTGCATGTTTTCAACAACAATGTCTTGAATGTCGCCAAGGCTGTCGCAATATTCCAGCACCTTCCAAGGCGTGTTGGTGTGAAAGTGAAGCCTAATCATCTCGTCGTCGCCAACCACCAGCAGGCAATCGCCCTCGATGTTTTGGGTGATGTATTCTCTGATTGCATCGTCAGAAAGGTTTTTGCCTTCAATCAAAAGTTGTGTATCAAACTTAAATTCAATCATCTTCTTTCTCCTTTGATTTTGTTTTTTTTGCTTTTGCCTCAGCCCGAAAAAAGTGGCAAAGGCAGGGCGCTTGAAATTGCAGCGCAAGAGGTTGTTTTTTGTGCTTATTCGTTGTAAAAATCAAACGCTTTCATAATTTCTTCCAAATTGTCTGTTGGGTTGAGCGCTTCTTCAAAGCTGAAGCCGCTTTCGCTTGCTGGGATGCCACGCGTGCGGGTGGTTGCAATGTGCACTTCCTTTGGCGCATCCTGAGTTTTTTTATAGTCTTGCATTTTACCCAAAAGCATTCTCATGCTGTCGTTGTCCGAATAGATTGGGCGGGTGATGTCCGTCACTTTGTCCAAATTGTCCTTATAGTTTGTCAGCATGCTTGTAAACTCGCTGATGATGTCCTCAAAGTTTTGGTCTCTTCGCAAAGAAGGGAACTTGGAGCTTAATTCCTTAATCAACAGCTCCAGTTTGTCCATAATCAGCTTATAAAAGTTTTTTGAGCCTTCCTCTTGAAACTTTTTGGCTTTTTCAATCACATTAAGCGCGTTGAGAATGTTTTTTTCTTTGTTTTCAATTTCGCTGTGTTCGTTTTTTAAGTCAAGCAGCCGCTTCTCGCTGTCAAGGGTTTTCAGCTTCTCCTCCATAAGCTTGGCTTCATAGCTTGCCCTAAGTTTTTGAACGTAGGCATCCACCTCAGATTTGTTATATCCATTTATTTCTTGTGAAAACATAATATTAAAATCTCCAAAATCAATAATACCAAAAATGGCACCAAAAAAGCAATTAAAATTGGGGTGGTAATCAAATTTTTTATATATAAGAAGCAATAAATCCCCACGAAAAATATCGAAAAAGCAATCACAAGGTGAAAACTTTGCCCTGTGAAGATGTAAGTGGAAACTGAGGCGGCAATGAAAGCCAGCGCAATGAAAAAGGCGGCAAAATTGGAGGTGTTGGTGTAAGAAAACACAAAGCCCACCACACCAACTGCAAGAAACAGCGAACCGATGTATAGGCAGCTGTCATACTTAAACAAAAAGCTTTTAACGGCCTCATAGCTTCCAAGAAAGATGCAAAAAGCGTAAAACCAAAGCGAAGAATTTTTGAAGAGAAAAATTGAGGCAACAACATATGCCGCAAACAGCAACAGCAACAGCAGTGTGATTGCTTTTAGGATGTTGCTTTTTCTTATGCCAAAAACTCTTCCGTTCATAAAAAGATTATGGCTCAAAAATGTGAAAAATATCAAAAAAAAGGAAGCCATCACTTTCCTCTTTTTTTTTCTTCTTTATTTCTTTATTTCTTCTTTTTCAATTTGCACCCTTTTGCCGGCAGGGGCTTGACGGGTTATAAATCCTTTTTAAGCACATCCATAATTTTTGAAAAACTGTCCTTTTTCCTTTTGGTTGAAAGGAAATAAAGGGCAAAATATGCCACGCCCACAGCAATGAAAATCCCGCTGAGAAGCTGCGAAACCCTCACGCTGCCAATATATAAGCTGTCCGTTCTCATACCCTCAACAATGGCTCTTTCAATGCCATACAAAATGAAATATCCCGCTGCAATGGCGCCATTTTTTTTGAAGTTCACTTTTGAAAGCATCAGCTGCAAAATGACAAAGGACACGGCGCACCAAAGGCTTTCATAAAAAAATGTTGCTTGGTGCCAGCCGCTTCCTGTGCATAGGCAGCCCTCTTGTGTGCAGTTTTCGATGAACACCCCAAGTGGAAACCAGTGCGTGGAAGGGTTTTCAAGAAAGTTGCCATAAGCTTCTTGATTGAAGAAATTTCCCCAGCGCCCCAGCGCTTGTGAGATGATGAGAGCAGGGGCAATGATGTCAGCCAAAGCAACAAAGTTTTTTTTGTGGATGAGGCAAAACAGCAGCACGCCCCCAGCGCCGCCAATCAGCCCGCCATAAAACGCCAAACCGCCTTCCCAAATTTTGAAGATGTCCACAAAATTGGTGTAATTATCCAGCTTGAACAACACATAATAAAGCCTTGCGCCAACAATGCAAAGCGGAATGACATAACATGCAAGGGTGAGGATGTCTTCAGACTTAAAGCCTCGCTTTTTGGCATTTTTCATGGCTATCACAACGCCCAAAAGATATGAAAGGGCGCTTATCAGCCCATAAAAATTTATTGTCAGCTTTCCAATTGAAAAGCCGCTTGGAATTGAAAGTTGAAGAATGTTCATAATTGATATTATAATTTAAAAAATCAGCAAAAGTCAAACAAAAAGGGGATGCGCTTGCAAAAAGCGGCAAGAAAAAGCGCGATGAAAGTGCAAAAAACAAATGCGGCAAGTGAAATGCACTTTTTGCACAAGAAAAAGCGTCACAGACGCTTTGAAACTTTGTATACGCTTGTCACAAACAGTGGGTCGGTGAGGTCGGAATCGTCCAGCGTTGCAAAAAGAGTGGTGTGTTTGCCATCTCCGCCATCTCTTGCCAAAAGCACCACTTTTTTGATGGCTTCCACAGCCATTTCGGTGTGTCCCATCAGGGCTTTGGTGTTGTTTTTGTATGCATAATCCACAAAATCGGCAAGGGTGGTGAGGTCTTGAACAAAAATTGCAATGCTCAAGCCTTGCTCTTGCAGGCGAATGATGTGATTGATGAAGTTGTTAAAAATTTCAGACGCAACAAATGGGCTTTCGTCATATTTAATCATGAACACATTGTTGAAGCCAAGCTGTTTGATTGGCATCACATCTTCATACATAACATTTGGCACAATGGCAAGCGAAACAATTTTGTTTTCGTTCAGTTTTTTAAGGATTGCTTGAATTTCTGTTTTGTTGTCGGCAAATTTAACATCTTTCAACAAATATCTGGAGCCAAGCAAAATTTTCTTTCCGTCCAAGTCAAGTGTTTCGGTTGGCACGGCAAGTTTGTATGGGGCAACAAAGTCGTGATATGTTTTTGCGCTTTGGAAGTTTATGCTTTTGATGTCGTTCATCATATATTCATTTTGTGTGTTCATAACCACGGCGGTGCCAGTTATGAAGTCAAATGGCTTCAACATTTCGTTTCCATCTTTTTTCACAAGCACAATGGTGTTGGTTTCGATGTCGCTAAGCACAAACTCTTTTTCGCTTTTTTCCAGCAAAACGCCGCGCACTTCAATTGGAAAAAGTTGTTGACTCAGGATGTCTTCCTCAACTTGTCTGAAAACAACAATCTTTTGAGAGCGGTTGACGTTTCTGGTTTGATTTGTTTTGAGAGTGTAATCCTTTCCAGTGATTTGCGACAATTCTGCCAAAATTCCTTCAATGTTAGACAGCTGTTTGTATGGTCTGCCCGGACGCATTGGAATGGATTTAACTTCTTCGCCAGAAATGATTTTGTCCATGACAATGCGGATGTGGTCATCCCTCTTTGAAACTGTTGGGGAATTATCTCCAAACACTCTTGCCAAAGCGCGCAGTTCATATATGCCCAAGGTCTCAATTAAACTAAGGCAGTCTTGGTGCGCTTTTGAAAGGTTTTTAAAGTCATAAGATGGGTTTCTTGCCATTTCAATTCTCCTTATTTTTGTGTGCAAAAATTTGTCATCTATAGTATATCATGATTTCGACACTTTTTACAAGCAAAAGACAGTTTTTTATGTAAATTTTTGAAAAATTATTTTTAAGCGCTTTTTGTGAATTTTTTTCTCCGTTTTTGATGTTATTTTTCCGAAAATAAAACCAAAAAATGCAAACTTTCATAAACTATTTTATATGAGTGAAAATTTGATGATTTATGGCGGCAAGAAGCTGGAGGGGGTTGTGAGTGTTGAAGCCTCCAAAAACGCTTTTTTGCCAATTATGGCGGGGGTTGTGCTGTGCGACGGACAGGTGCAACTTTCTGATTATGTGGATTTGTCCGACCTTGATTGCATGAGGCAAATTTTGCAAACCTTGGGCGCAAAAAGCCAGTTGTCGGGCAAGAAGTTACTTTTGGACACAACCGGTTTGGAAAACAAAAGCATCACGCACACTCTTGCGCAAAAGGTGCGGGCTTCCATCATCTTTTTGGGAGCAATGCTGGGAAGATTTAAGAAGGCAGTGATTGCCTATCCGGGCGGCTGCAAAATTGGCTCCAGACCCATTGACATTCATCTCAATGGCTTTAAGGCGCTTGGGGTGAGGGTGGTTGAAAAACATGGTTACATATATTGCCACGGCGAAAACATGCGGTGTGGTGAAGTTGTCTTTCCGTTTCCAAGTGTGGGCGCCACCGAAAGCCTGATGCTTTGTGCGTGTTTGCTTGACGGCGTCACCACGCTTAAGAATGTGGCAAAAGAACCGGAGGTGGTTGACCTTCAAAATTTTCTCAACAAAATGGGCGCAAAGGTGAGAGGTGCAGGCACTGACTGCATTGAAATTGAAGGCGTTAAAAGCCTGCATGGTGGAGAGTTTGCCGTGATGAGCGACCGCATTGTTGCCGGCACATATCTTTTGGCGGTTGCAACTTGCGGCGGTGATGTGATGATTGAAAATGCAATATATCGCCACAACGAAAGCTTAATTTCGTTTTTAAGGCAAAGTGCTTGCCAAATTGATGTGTTTGATGATAAAATAAGGGTGAAAGCGGACAGAAGGCTTTCTTCAATTGAAAAAATTCAAACTTTGCCATATCCACATTTTCCAACCGACCTTCAGCCTCAGATGATGACGTTGCAATCTGTTTGCAGCGGTGTTTGCATCATTCAAGAGAACTTGTTTGAAAATCGGTTTGGGCATGTTATGGAACTGCGCAAAATGGGCGCAAACATTGTGGTGAAAGACCGCTCTGCTTGCGTTGTTGGCGTGGAGCAGTTGTATGGGGCGGATGTCTTTGCAACCGACCTTCGCGCAGGGGCTGCGCTGGTGATTGCGGGCTTAAAAGCAGAAGGGTACACCACCGTGCACAATGTGGAATATATCGACCGTGGCTATGAAAGAATTGAAGAAAAATATAAACTTTTGGGCGCTGAAATCAAAAGGATTGAAGATTGAACAAAAAACTTATCATCACACTTTCTGCCATAGTTTGCGTTGTTGCCGCTGTGCTCATCTTATTTTGGACGCTTTTTGCGCTGTCGTCAGTTTCGGTGCAGTTTGCATCCACAACGCAAAATTTTTTGGCGTCACAGCAAGAGATTATTGAGGCGGGCGGCTTTCGCAAGGGCGCGTGTGTGCTGTTTGAAAGCAAAAAAAGGTCAATTTCAAACATTGAAAATCACGCTGCAATAAATCCAAATTTTGCCTATCTTAGGGTGCAAAACATTGAAACGGTGTTCCCAAACAAGTTTGTCATCCATCTGTCAGAAAGAGAAGAACTTTTTGCCGTGGAAAATGGTGGACAATTTTTGATTTGTGACAGAGACTTTCGCGTGCTTCGCACACAAAGCGGCTTTTCTTCCACTCAAAGCAATGCCATGCTGCTGGAAGGGCTGGAGTTTGAAAATGAAGATGTGAAAGTGGGCGATTTTTTGAAGGTTGAGCAAAGCGCTATGCTGAAATTTTTTTCGGTTATGCTGGCAAACAACAGAAGTTTGTCGCAGCAGCTTGGAAAATTCCAAAAACTCAAGCTTTGCAAAAATGTGGACGAGTTCAGCAAAAAACAATTCGATTGCCTGCAGCTGACAACCTTTGAAGGCAGAAAGTTTGTGATTGGCAACATCAACTTTGCTTTTGCCAACAAAGTGCAAAAAATGTTTGCAGCAGAAAGCGCGCTTTTCAGCCAGTCTGCCGATGCAGAAGGCAACATCTTAGACAAAAATGGACAAAAGATGTTTGTGCAAAAAAACAGCAATGGGCAGTTTGTGCCTTGCAAACAAACTGATGAAAATGCACAAGTTTTTTCCTTTCAGCTTTTGGCTGGTTGCGGAATTTTGGTGGACAATCTCACATTGGATGAAAATGTTGACCGAACCGAAAACGACATTTTCTATGCGCTTGTGGATGTCAACTTTTTGCTTGCATAATACACCGCGCATTGTGTGATATGCAAACATAATACACCACATGTTGTGCAATGAAAACTTTCAAAACACACCAAACAAAAATGCAAAATCTCAAAAAACAAACAAAAAAACTCTCTTTTTTGAGAGTTTTTGTTTCTTTACGCACAAGAAAAACATTAAAAACAAGCCTGCAGTAAGCGCTTCTTTTTTGTCTGGTTTTTTATCTGTAATGCTTGTTATACAACTTTGACAATCTTTTGTCTAGAAATGTTAATGTTTGGCTTTCAATTTCTTCAGGGAGGCCATAATAAGCTTCTGCAATTGCGCAGGAAATGGCACACAAAGTGTCGCTGTCGCCACCAATGGAGATGCTTGTTCTTAAGCAATCTTCAAAATCGCTGCTGATTAAGAAACAAAAAATTGCTTGGGGAACAGTGTCTTGACAGGTTTCGCCAAAGGTGTAATTTGCTCTTAAATCTTCATAATCAAAGCTTAAGTCATAATAATTTTGCTGAATATATTCTTTGATGTCTTGCTTGCTTTTTCCAGTTAATGCCAACCACACGGCAACGGCTGTTGCTTCTGCGCCTTTGATGCCTTCAACATGATTGTGTGAAACTTGGGTGACTGCTTTGGAAAGTTTCTTCACTTCACTGATGTTTTTTGCAAAGTAGGCAACGGGACTCACTCTCATTGCGCTGCCATTGCCACAAGATTCATAAGGCTGTGGATGCTTTTCTCTCAGCCAAAAACCAAAATTCATGCCATAGCTTGCGTGAGGATATAACTTTCCAAACTTAAGCATTTCTTTTACGGCTTGTTTTTCCAAATTCTTAAAGTTTTTGCTTTGTGTTTTTCTTAAAGCTTCAGCCACGGCAAAAGTCATAACGCTGTCGTCCGTGAAAAAACAAGAAGGAGCAAACAACTGAAAATCCTTTGTTCTTATGTTGTCAAATTCACAAATGGAGCCAACAACATCTCCAACAACTGCACCTAACATATTTTAAAACCTTTTTTTTTAATTTTTGTAATTTACATTTGTATTAACTTTGTTTTGCGCGCTTTGTCATTCCAAAATCAAGCCGCCATCCACAAACAGCGTTTGCCCTGTGATGAAGGCTGCGTCTTCTTGGCACAAAAACGCAATTGCGTTTGCAACATCTTGGGCGGTGCCAAGGCGCTTGAGTGGTGTCATGGCAGCGATTTCATCCTTTTCTTCTTGCGAGAGATTGTTGTTCATTTTTGTGTCAATAAAGCCGGGTGCAACAACGTTGATTCTCACATCCAAGTTTCCAAGTTCGCTTGCAAGCGATTTGCAAAGCCCGCTCATGGCGCTTTTTGTGGAGGCATAGACGCTTTCGCAAGAGCAGCCAACCTTTTCAACAAAAGAGCCCACCAGCACAATGCTTGCAGGATGTTTGTTGATGGAAAGCTTGACAAACTCTCTCACGCACTTGATGGCAGAAGAGATGTTGACAGAAAAAAGCGAGTCAATCTCCTCGTTGGTGGCGTCAATGATAAGCTCTCGCTTTTGTGCTTTTCCCGCGCAAAACACAAGGGTGTCAACATAAGGAAAGTCCTTTGCAATGGCGCCAAAAACCTCTTCAATGTTGCCGTTTTGCCCCAAAGAAAGGTGATATGACTTCAAAACGCCATCTTTTTTCATGCCGATTTCTTTTTCAAAGTCAACTTTGGCGCTGTTGTATGTAAGAGCCAAGTTATAGCCAGCCTTTGCCAGCTTTTGTGCGGTGGCAAGCCCAATTTCGCCAGACGCGCCCACAATCAGTGCTGTTTTTTTAATCATAACAAATCCTTTTTTATTTTTTCTCTCGTCTATTATATCACGAAATTTTTGTTTTTCAAAAGAAAATTGGGCAATTATTTGACTTAAAGCGCTTTATGTGCTAAACTCAAACAAGTTAGATAATAACATTCTTTAATATATATTAGGGGGCAATATGGAAGAATTTTCAACCAATGAAGTTGACATCAGGCGTCAAAAAATTGACGAGCTGAAAAAAATGGGCGAAATCCCATTCAAAGAAAAGTTTGAGAGAACTTGCACCATCGGTGAGGCAAGAGAAAAACTTGGGCAGCATGTGAAAATTGCTGGAAGAATTGTTTTTCGTCGCATAATGGGCAAGTTTGGCTTTTGTCAAATCAGAGATGTGAATGACAAAATTCAAGTTTCTGTTGGCAGAAACGAGTTTTCAGAAGAAGACTATAATTTTTATAAAAAAATGATTGACATTGCAGACTTTGTGGGGGTTGAAGGCGAAGTGTATGAAACGCAAACCGGCGAGGTGACAGTTAAGGCAGAAAAAATCACCTTGCTGTCAAAGGCAATGCGTCCACTTCCAGAAAAGTTTCACGGAATTGCCGACACAGAAATCAAATATCGCCAGCGATATCTTGACCTCATCACAAATGAAGAAAGTCGCAAAATCTTCCTCACCAGAAGCAAGGTTGTTTCTTTTGTGCGCAGATTTTTGGAAGACAACGGCTTCATTGAAGTGGAAACTCCAATTTTGCAAACAAGCGTTTCGGGCGCAAGCGCAAAGCCATTTTTTACACATCACAACGCGCTGGATTTGCAGTGCAATTTGCGCATTGCCACAGAGTGTTATTTGAAGCAGTGCATAGGCGCTGGCATTGACAGAGTGTTTGAACTTGGCAAAGATTTCCGCAATGAGGGCATGGACCCATCACATTTGCAGGAGTTCACACAAGTGGAGTGGTATGCAGCTTATTGGAACTTTGAAGACAACATCAAATTTTTTAAACAGCTGACAACCAAGCTTTTTGAAGAGTGCCTTGGCACAACAAAAGTGAACTATCAAGGTCAAGAAATTGATTTTGGCGGAGAGTGGCCAAGAATTGACTATGTTGCAACAATGCGAGAGCTTTTGGGCTGCGATTTTCTTGGCATTGACGATGTGGATGCACTTAAAAAGATTGTGGTTGAAAAGGGCATGTTTGGATATGCTGAACTTGAAGAGTGCAAAACTGTGCGCACCCTCATTGACTATATATACAAGCGCAAAATTCGTGCCGAAATTGTCAATCCAACCATTTTGTATAACTATCCAGCTTCTCTCATTCCGCTTGCCAGAAGAAATGATAAAGACGAGCGCATCATCGACGTTTTCCAAGTGGTTGCGGGCGGCGCAGAACTTGTGAAAGCATATTCCGAGCTGGTTGACCCAATCACACAAAGACGCACACTGGAACTTCAGTTGGAAGAAAAGGCGGCGGGTGACGACGAAACTATGGATGTGGATGAAGATTTCCTTCTTGCCATGGAGCATGGAATGCCACCAATTTCCGGACTTGGCTTTGGAATTGACAGATTTTTGCAGTTTGTATTTGATTGTCCAAACATCAGAGATGTTGTTTTGTTCCCACTGATGAAATAACCTGACAGCCAATAAGCATCGCACTGCGGCGTTTCTGGCACGCTTTTAAGTCAGTCATTTAGAGAACTAAATTCCTTCCTTAAAAGCGCACCGAGCCTTGCATTGCTTGCTTCTTAACTGTCAGGAATATTTTGAAGAATGAGTTTTGTAAATCTTGCTTATTCGTAGAATTTTGGTGTTGGAGTTGCTGAAACAAGCTTTGTCGCGACTCTCTTGCGAAGTATGGCGTTGAGAGAAAATTAGAATGTTTAACGGAAGATTCGTGTCTCAAAACTCTTGCTTTTCGCAGAATTTGCACGAGGGAATATGATTTGGGGCTTGTCAACAGCAGCATTATAACCTTAAAAAAAACAAATGAGAGAAAACTATGGATGGAAAAATTGAAAATATTCAAGACGCTGGTTTGTCTGCGCAGTTTGTTATGGATGGGCTGGACATTATGGTGGAAAACCCAAAGTGCGAATTGCAGTTTAGGACGCCGTTTGAGCTTTTGGTGGCAGTGGTTTTGTCTGCCCAATGCACTGACAAGCGCGTCAATCAGGTGACAAGTGAGCTTTTTAAAACTCACAGCACGCCAGAGGCTTTTGTGAACATCAGCCAAGAAGAGTTGGAAGAAAAAATTCATTCTTGCGGCTTTTTTCATAACAAGGCAAAGGCAATTAAATCTGCCAGCCGCGACATCATTGAAAGGTTTGACGGAAAGGTGCCAAGCAACTTTGATGACCTCACAACTCTTGCAGGCGTGGGAAGAAAAACCGCAAATGTGGTTATGGCAGAGGCATTTGGTGGAGATAATTTTGCTGTGGACACTCATGTGCTTAGGGTTTCAAACAGGCTGGGACTTGCTCACTTCCAAGACCCAAACAAGGTTGAGCAGCAGTTGTGCAGCATCTTCCCAAAGGAAACTTGGAGCAAACTTCACTATCAAATGGTGCTGTTTGGGCGATATTGCTGCAAGGCAATGAAGCCAGAGTGCGAAAGATGCGTGTTTAATTGCTCTTGCCCAAGCAGCAGAATCTAAGAAGAGTTGTGGCAATCGCGTCATTCATCCCGAGATGTTGGGCCCAACGCACGCAAGGTTCGGCAGCGTCGGCTGGCAAAGCCAGCACGACACACTCAACATGACAGAGCAGCGCAGTGTCGAAGAATCTGCAGACTTATTAATATATTTGTTTAAAAAGGAAAAACTATGGAAATTAAAGTTGGTTATGCAAATGAAATGAGCATTGACAAAGCGGTGGAGCTTTCAAAGCAGTGCGCTTTGATTTTTGAAGAAGGTTTCATTCAAAGGTTGGGCTCGAAGGAACCTATTTCTCGAGATGAAATGAGCAAAATTGTTGTTGCGCAGGATGGCAAAAAGGTGGTTGGCGCACTGAAGTTGGAGGAAATTGCCTCTGAAGATTTTGGCTGGTTTGAAGTGGAAGAAGGGGATGAAAATCCAATCTGCATGCAAAAAATTTGCGTGGACGAAAAATATGTGGACAAGCACATCGAAAACTTTTTGATTGGCTTTGTTAAGGCAGAGTTTGAAGGCAAAAATCTTTATGCAGACTTTTTGACACAGCCTTTTGCAAAGATGAATTTGGAAATGACTTTTCTTGCCAACGGCTTCAAGCGCCTGGGAAGAAAAAAGAAGTATGATGAAAAACTGGACTTTGATTTTTCTTATAATGTCTTTAAGTTTTTGGCATAGGAATGTTGTTTAAAGAGGTGAAATGTGTTTTTGGACAGAGTTAAAATTGTGATTAAGGCGGGAAATGGTGGCAAAGGTTCCACCTCTTTTTTGCGCAACGCCATGACTGCCAATGGTGGCCCTGACGGCGGAGATGGCGGAAGGGGCGGAAGTGTGATTTTTGTGGCAACCAATGACATGAACACGCTGCTTTCTTTTCGATATAAGAAAAAATTTGTGGCAGAAAATGGCGAGGATGGACATCAGCGAAATCAGTTTGGAAAAAGCGGAAAGGATGTTGTCATTCAAGTGCCAACGGGCACAGTGCTCATCAATCCAAAGACAAACAAAATTCTTGCCGACTTAAGTGAGGACGGAATGCGTTTTGTGGCGCTTCGTGGAGGTGCTGGCGGGCATGGAAATGCTTTTTATAAATCTTCTGTCAGGCAGGCGCCAAGCTTTTCTCAAACTGGCGAGGTGACAGAGCAAAAAGAAGTGATTTTAGAGCTTAAAACCATTGCCGATGTGGGGCTGGTGGGCTTTCCAAATGTGGGAAAGTCAACCTTGCTTTCTGTCATTTCAAACGCAAATCCAAAGATTGCAAACTATCCTTTCACAACCATATATCCAAACCTTGGGGTGTGCGAGGAGTTGGGCGAAAGCTTTGTTGTGGCAGACATTCCGGGGTTGATTGAAGGCGCCAGCGAGGGGCTGGGTCTGGGACATTATTTTTTGAAGCACGTGGAAAGGGTGCGTCTGATTGTGCACCTTGTTGACATTTCGGAGTGCGAAGGCAGAGATGCTGCCAACGATTTTGCGGTGATTAACAGCGAATTGGGAAAATACAATGCTCAACTTGCAAAAACCAAACAACTTGTGGTGTTTTCTAAGTGTGACTTGCTTGAAGGTGAGCAACTTAAACAGAAGATTGACGCTTTTGTTGAAAAGACGGGCGTAAAGGAATTTTTGACAATTTCATCTTTTACTTTTGATGGTTTGGAAGAACTTAAAAAGAAGATTTTGGAAAACTTGAAGAAAATCCCAAAGAAGGCAGCACTGCAAGTGGAAGAGTTTGATTTTGATAAGAAAGACCTCAGCGTAATTGAAATTGTGCGCCGTGATGATGGCAGTTTTGAGGTGAAGGGCAGCCGCATTGACAGCCTCATCCGCGGGGTTGTGCTGTCTGACCAACTGTCTTTTGCATATTTTCAAACCAAGCTTAAAGAGATGGGCGTGATTGAAATGCTGAAAGAAAGAGGCTTGAAAGAAGGCGATACAGTGGTGATTAAGGACATTTCGTTTGAATATACGGAATGATAAATATGGTGTAGTATGCAGCCAAAATGCGTGGCATAATACACAACATACAGAAAAGACCTGCTGTGATGGACTTCGCGAGAGAGACTCGCAAAATCGCCAATGAGACGAAGTGGAATGCGATTTTCGTTTGGCGAGAGGAAGGAGAAACAAGCGTTAGAGCGAAACTTTTTGACACATTGTTGTCAAAAATGAGCAAAAGCGCAGTTTTCGGGAGGGGTTTATGATTACAACAAAACAAAGAGCTTTTTTGAGAGGGCTTGGCAATGCTCTTGAGCCTGTTATGCAAATTGGAAAAGAGGGGGTGACAGACAATGTGCTCACTTCCATAAATCTGCTTTTGGAGGCAAGAGAGCTTGTGAAAATTAAGCTGCTTAAAAACAGCGAGCAAGATGTGAAAGAGGCTGCAAATGCTGTTGCAGAACAACTTGGTGCAGATGTTGTGCAGGTGATTGGCAATATATTCATTTTGTATAAAAAATCCACAAGAAAGGGGTTTAAGCATATTGAGTTGCCGTAGGGCAGTGGGCGAAAACTGCGCTGGGGGCTCATTTTCAAGCTGCGCTTGAAAAGTATCGCTTTGACGCTTGTTTTCGCCCACTTGGGACAGACACCAAAGTTTTTAAACGGCAGCACGCCTTGCAAAAAAGCAAGGCTAATGCCTAAAACTTTGGTTTCTCAACCCAGTCCTCTTCCCTGAAGGTGATTTTCATTTTTGCTTGCACGGGCAAAGCCCTTTGCAATGCAAAATTGAAAATTGGTTTTGGGAGTGTGTAAGCGTGGCGTTGCGGGAAGCCAGCGCTTCATTCTGACCGAAGTGGAAGAATTTCGCTGGCACATTGGTGAGAGATGTTGGGCTTTGGCGCACGCGTCTCAACATGACGAACTGGGAGAATTACAGCACTTCCGCTTCGCCTTTGGTGTTGAAATATGGGTTGAACTGCGAGATTAGGGCAAACATCACCAGCAGTGAGGCCACGATGCAATAATATATTGTGGCGCGGATGAATATTCCGCTGATGATGAGAATGAAGGCTGAAAAGAAATAGCCTTTTGTTCTTTTTTTATTGAAAGAATATGCCACAAAATCTTTGAATGCCAATTTTTTTGCGGTGGAATATTTTTTTGTGATTTCTGGAAAGCAATCATAGAACTTATACAGCTTTTGATATGTTTGATATTCGTCCAAAATTAAAAACTTTTCCGCAAAATTTTGGCAAAAAGCGGAGAGTTGCTTGTCTGCAATTTGTTTGCAGCAGATGACAATTTTTGTGGCTTTTTCTTTTTTGATTTTGCTGTAAATTTCCATAAAGCGGGGGATTGTCAGTCCTTCAAAAGACAAGTCCACATAAAGCACTGTTTTGACGCTGGCAGTTTGTTTGCTTTTTGCTGAAGCGGTGGCGTTTTTGGTGTTTTCATGTTTTTTGGTGTCAATTTGTGACTGTGTTGAATCTGAATGACACTGATGTTTTATGACAAGATGATTTTTGTGTCTTGTTATGTCTTTGTGTTTTTTTGCGGCAAGTTTGGCAAAAAAATCCATGGGCTTGTCACTGCACGAGAGGGAAAGAAACATGTTTTCTGCGTCTGTTTTTTCCTTCAGTTTTAGACCATATTTCTTTTGCTTTTTTCTGGCAAGAAAGAACAAAAGACAATAGACGCCAATGCTGACAAGTGCTGTCACCACAAACGCCAAAACAAGCTTTCGGCGAAGAAAATATCTTATCCACACAAAACTTAAAAGGAAAATCATACAAAATTTTAGAAGCTCTTGAAAAGCCAGATTAATCTTTCTCATGGCAGCATTTTTGACACTTTTGCGGCATTTTATTCGCGCAGTATTTTTCTGCGTTTGCAAGCCATTTTTGCTTGATTGTAAATTTGTTTGACAAAGGTTGAAAAAGTTGATAAAATATGTCTTATGATTGCGGTTAAAGAGCTTGTGCAAGTTTTGCAGGACAATAAGATGAAAAACATTTCGGTGTATGACCTTTCTTCTGCCACGGAAGAAAAGTTTGTTGTTTTGACAACCTCAAACAAAGTTGTGGACAGCAAAAAGGTTGCCGATGTGATTGCCGAAAAGTTTCATTATGACGAAAAGATTGAGGGCTATTTTAAAGGCGAGTGGATTGTGTTTGATTTCTCAAATGTTGACCTTCACATATTTTTGCCAAAGGTGAGAGAAAAATATAACCTTGACAAACTTTATAAGCCAAAGAAAATTGTGTTGAATTGAATTTTTTTATATTTTTGTTGAAAAAGAAAATGAAAGGTTGAAAATTGCAAGGCAGGTTTTGCCTTGTTTTTTATATTTCTTTTGAAAGAAGCAAAATTTGCTTTGAAATTTTTGCACTTTGGTTTACAATATAACTAATAAGTCAAAACTTTATGAGGAGCCTATGATTGAAATTTGTTTTGTTTGCACAGGCAACACTTGCAGGTCTGTTATGGCAGAGCGCATTGCAAAAAAACTGGCAAAGGACAGAAAACTGAAAAATGTGAAGTTTTCTTCTGCGGGCATTTATGCCAAAAAGGAAAACATTGCCGAAAACGCTGCCAAGGTTTTGAAGATGATGGGCTGTGACGGCAGAAACCGAAAAAGCGTGAAACTTGGTAAAATCAAAAGTGGAGTCATTTATGTTGCGGTGACAAACAATCACAAAAACATGATTGCTGCCCCAAAGTGCATCAGCTTTGACGAGCTTTATGGGCAGGTGGGCGACCCTTATGGGCAAAGTTTGCAGGTTTATGAAAAAACAGCCAAAGAAATTGAGAAGAACGTTGAAGTTTTGCTTGATAAGATTGAAAAATTGAGAGGTGTTGTATGATTATTATGGCAAGTGACCACAGAGGATATCTGTTGAAGGAAGAGTTGAAAACTTTTTTCAACCAAGAAAACATCATCACCATTGATGTTGGAACTTACAGCAAAGAGCCAGTGGATTATCCTGACTTTGCAAAGCTTGGAATGGAAAAGGTGCTGGAAAACAAAAACAATGTGGGCATTTTCATTTGCGGCTCGGGCATTGGCATGAGCATTGCTGCCAATCGCAATCCAAAAATCCGCGCGGGGCTTTGCTTGAACACCAAAATGGCAGCCCTTGCAAGAAAGGACAACGATGCCAACATCTTGTGCATTCCGGGGTCTATAAGAAAAAGAAAGGCCATTGCCATTGTCAAAATTTTTCTTACAACCAGTTTTGAAGGCGGACGCCATGCAAGAAGGCTGAAGAAAATTTCAGGAGAAATTAAGGAGAGCAAATGATTAATGTTGTTGTGCCAATTGTGGAAGATGTTGGCAAGTTTTGTGAGTTTATTGACAGCCGCAGCGACAACCATCTCAAGTTTTTTGTGGGGGTGAGGGAAAGCCTTTTGCCGCAGTTGGTGCTTAAAAGCAAAAATGTTGAAATTCGCGTGTTTAAGGACGGCTGCAACAAAGAAGAAATCATCAACGCGCTTGCCACTTGCAAGCTGACAAAAGGCAAGATTTTGATTGTGCGCAGAGTGCTTTCTGACGAAGAGTTTTTGCATCTGACCACCTCACAAAGTGACATTGCAACTTTGAAAGCTCGCCACGGCAAGCTGATGAGTGCTTTTAAGAGTTTTGCCAAAAAACTTGTGAACCGCTTTTTTGCCTTCAGTTTTTTTGAGGACATCTCGGCAATTTGTTATGGAGAAAGCATGTTTGACCTGATGTCGGTTTGCCCAAACATTTCCATGGCAACAAGGGTGAACAGATATGTGGGCGTGACAACTGCACAGTTTGAAACCAACAGCAAGCCGGTGGCGCGGGAGTTTAACAAACATCTCAACAACCTCAAGTTTGCAATGTGGATTTTGTTTTTCTTGGGCAGCGTTGCAGGAGGTGTTTTGCTTTGTCTGTTCACACCACTTGTGGCACTGACGGTGATTGGCGTTTTCTTTTGGATTTTGATTGCGCTTTTGCTTCTGTTTGTGGGGATTGTCAATTTCACCAGAACTGTTTCGGTGGGAAACTTACGCTTTGGAATTGCGGAAGAGGTGCCTGAGTTGAGGGTTGTGCCTGTTGAAGAAGAACCTAAAAAAGAGCAAGCACAAAAAGCGAAGAAAAAGACAGCCACGAAAGCTGCTTCAACAAAAACAAAAGTTTCAAAAGATGTTGCAGCCTTCAAGACGACAGCTGGCAACAAGAGGACAGACGCAAAAGTGACACCAAAAGCTGCAAGACAACCAAACAAAGACACAAACAAAAAAGAAGCATCAAACAAAACTTTGGCAAAGGTTTCTGCGCAGCCTTCTGGCAAAACAACAGCCAAGCAAAAAACGGCAAAACAGCCAATGGCAAAAAGCGCGGCTGAAAAACCCACATCCAAAAAAGCATAAAGAGGCGGAAAGCTGCAAAAACAACTTTGTGACCTAAAAATTTAAGAAAACAAAAAAATTAAGGAGAGAAATTATGAAAAAAGTTAGATTGGGAATTAACGGCTTTGGAAGAATTGGAAGGCTGACACTGCGCATTGCAGCCAAAAGAGAGGATGTGGAAGTTGTGGCAATCAATGACCCATTTTTGACGGTGGACTATGCCAAATATCTTTTGCAGCATGACAGCATCCATGGGCACTTTGACATGGACGTGAAAGTGAAGGATGGCAAGCTTTGCGTGGGCAAGAGCAAAATTTCGTTTTATGAACAGAAAGAGCCAAGCCAAATTCCTTGGAAGCAAGACGGCGTGGACGTTGTGGTGGAATGCACTGGAAAGTTCACTGCTGCTGAAACTGCCAACGCTCACCTTGAAGCGGGCGCAAAGAAGGTGGTTGTTTCTGCACCTGGGAAAAATATGCCAATGTTTGTTATGGGCGTGAACAATCAAACTTACACTCCTGACATGAACATTGTTTCAAACGCGTCTTGCACCACAAACTGCCTTGCGCCACTTGCAAAAATCATTGACGATGCTTTTGGAATTGAGGAAGGTCTTATGAGCACTGTTCACTCCACAACAGCAACGCAGCTGACAGTGGACGGACCAAGCAAGAAGGACTGGCGTGGAGGAAGGGCGGCATCATACAACATCATTCCGTCTTCAACTGGCGCGGCAAAGGCTGTTGGTGAAGTTATTCCACAGCTTAAGGGCAAGCTTACAGGCATGAGTTATCGTGTGCCAACCTTGAACGTTTCGGTGGTTGACCTCACTTGCCGTCTTAAAAAAGCAACCACTTATGAAAAAATTGTGGATGCTGTGAAAAGGGCTTCTGTCACTTCAATGGCGGGAATTGTTGGCGTGACCGACGAGCCAGTTGTTTCCAGTGATTTTATTGGCGATGCAAGAACATGCATCTTTGATGTCAACGCCGGAATTATGATTTCTCCAACCTTTGTGAAACTGGTGGCTTGGTATGACAACGAATGGGGATATTCCAACAAACTTGTTGACCTTTGTGCTTACATCATGGGCAACAACACAAAAAAAAGATGATTTAAGAGGAATAAATGGAAAAAACAAAAGAAATTCAACTTGAAGATTTTAACCTTGCCGCAGGCACAGCTCAGAAAAAAGCAGGGGTGCTGGGCAAAAAATTTGACGAAACCTCAATTTGTGAAGATGATTTGCAAATTGTGAACTTTGGAAACACAACTCCAGTTGCGCCACATTATCCAGACAGAGTGCACATTGACGGCAAGGCTTACAGAAACTTATCGGATGTTGACAAAAGAGTTAAATAAAAAGGATGAAAGCATGAAAACTCAAATAAACAGGGCACTGATTGAAAGCTTAAGTGAAAGCAAAAATGACGAATTTTTGGAATTTGTCAACAATGTTGTGTTTTCTTTGGTGGAACAAACCATGTCTGACATAAGCGAAAAATCGCCATTTATCAGAAAAGATAAGTGGGTGCTTTTGCCTGTGAATGAAAACTATTTGGGTGCTTTTTCTCAACTTTCCACTTATGACTATTTTCTTGGGGTGGAAAACCCTCAGTTGGAAATCAACTCAAAAAGCAAAAAATATCTTTTCAAATTTCTTTGGACAGAATTTAAGGCGTCGTGGAGAATTGGCAAAAAGAAATATAAAAAAAAGAAGGCAGAGGAAGGCGTTTCAATCAGAAGCATCGAGCGCTATGGCTTGTCGGACTTCAGAAAAGATGTTGTTGCCACAATGGCACAATATTTGACAGAAACCTCTGTCATCTATGACTATAACAGTGTGCTGACGCTGATTGGAAGGGATGATTTTGGCTCTAATGTCAGAATCAACATTTTCATTTGCGCTTACAATTCAGGTCTGGGACAATTTAAGATTTTAAACGAGTTTAAAAACAAGTTTAGAATTGTGGAATTTGGCGATAGATATGCCAATTTGAATTATAAATACAACGCTTGCGGAGATATGTTTGTGAAGATGGTTGCGCTTATCAACGACATCTTTTCAAAGGAATATAATCGCATTCCAAATCAGATTTTGGTGGAAAGCTTGGTTAACAATTGCCCAGATGTGCTGTTTAAGGCGGATGATGTATATCAAAGCTTTGTGAATGTGGCAAACTTCATCAGAATTGCCGACCCAAAAAGCATTCCTTCAATTTGCGACACAAGCAGAATGTTGTTTGAAGAAAAATTGGTTTTAAACGCTGGCGCGCAGATGGATTTTGGAAAGATTATTTCCATGCTGGACAGCTTTAAGTTTTAACTCTCTTTTGTTGTGACACTGTGCATAATTTCACACTTTTTGCGCATCATAACAACAGGAGGAGGACAAATGAAAGAAATCTGGATGGTTATGGGTTTTGGCGCAGGAATTGTTGCAGGCGCTTTGTTGTATAAGCATTGCGATGATGCAAAAAAACTTGTAAACAAGGGCGAAAAAGCAGTGAAAGAGGAAGTTGAAAACCTCAAAAGCGCTGTGAAAACTGAGGCAAAAAATGTCAAAAAGCAAGTTACAAAGCCTCAAAAAACGCAAGCCACAAACACAAACTTCAAAATAAAAACACAAAAAAGCAAGGCAGTTTAACCTTGCTTTTTTCATAACTGGGCGGTTGCTTTGTTGCAAATTGACCGACTGCCTCGCAAAGCCTTGGCTCCACCAAAGCTTCCTCATGGCACAACGGCTGGTCTTCTTAGTGATGCTTCCGTCAGGACCTGACACGATTCGTAGGAGCCGATTGCATAAGACCTTGATTTCAACGCCAAAACCTTGCGCACATATTCAACCAAATTGCACCGCAAACAACTGTTCAATCCTGCTGTAGCGGATTGCAGGTTGCAGGGCACCGCTAACTCCCCATCTAGCCCAGTGTTTATATTATATCCACAAACAACACAAAAGTCAAGAAAAATGCCACACTTTTTGCGCTGAAGCAAATTTTGTGGCAAGGTTTTTGCAACTTTTTAAAAGCTGTATTGCAAAAAAAACTGAAACTGACAAAAGGTGACAAGAGGTGCCATCTTTTTTTATTTATTTGAAAAACGCGGCTCATAAACTGCTTCCAAAGAGGTGAACAAAATGCTGGAAAAAATTCTTCCTGACAACTTCCACAAAATTTTGAGTGAAAAGGTGAACATGCGCGCAGTGAATGAAATTCGCTTGCGTGCTGACAGGCCAGTTGTGGTGAATGTAAGCGGAAAAAACTTCTTTCTTTGCGAAAGCGGGGTGACAAGCAATGTGCGCGGGGCGCTTTATGCCAGCAAAATCATCATTGAGGATGTCATTTTTCGGGCAAGCGAATGCTCGATATATTCGGTGAACGAGCAAATCAAAAAGGGCTTCATTGTCACAGACGAAGCGGTGAGAATTGGCATTGGCGGTAACATGATTGAAGAGAATGGGCGCATCAAAACCATGACCAATTTTTCCAGCTGCAACATTCGCGTTCCTCATGTGGTGAAAAACTGCTGTCTGACGGCGTTTCCTTACATGGTGGGCGAACATGGAGTGGAAAACACACTTGTCATCAGCCCGCCAGCTTGCGGAAAAACCACCTTTTTGCGAGATTTTGTTTATCAGCTTTCCGAGCGCAACCTTGCTTTCAACATTTTGCTTTTGGACGAGCGCGGAGAGCTGGACCAAGGCATCAACTCAAAATTTACAGACCGCATTGCCTTTGCCAGCAAAAAAGTGGGCTTTGAAAATGGCATTCGCTCGCTGGCGCCAGACATCATTGTGACGGACGAAATTGGGCAAATGGAAGATGTGGAGGCAATCAGATATGCCTCATCTTGCGGGGTTAAGGTGCTGGCGTCCACGCACGCGGACAGCATGGAAACCTTCTTAAAAAAGCCTCTTTTTGAAGGGCTGTTGAAGGAGAAGATTTTTAAGCGCTTTGTGTTGCTTTCCAAGCGCAATGGCCCCGGAACTTTTGAGGGCATTTACAACGAAAATTTGGCACGCATTTACAATTCTAGGTGACATTAAGGGAGAGATATATGAAATATGTTTTGATTGTGATTATGTTTTGCGTCTGCTGCGGTGTGGGATATTTCTTTTCCATCAAATATATGAAAAGAAAGCGCTTTTGGGCGTCACTGATTGCGCTGGCGGACAAGCTGTCATTGGAAATCAACTTTTCGCGAGAAAGGCTGAGGGTGCTGCTTGCAAACTTTGATGGCGCAAACAAGAAAAATCTGCTGGAAATTGACGAGCGATTTGTGGACTTTTTGGATAAGAAATGCGAGCTTACAAACGAAGAGATTTTCAAAAAAGCAGCATGTCTTAAGCCAGAAGAGAAGGACGTCATCTTGCTGTTTTTGAAGACGCTGGGCAGAAGCGATGTGGAAAATCAGACCAAAGAAATTCAAACCTTCATTGCGCGCTTCAACGAAATTAAATTGGCTTGCGATGTGGAGCAAAAAAAGTATGGAGGGCTTTCAATCAAACTGGGCATTGTGGCAGGCATCTTTTGCGCGATTATTTTGATTTGATTGAAAAGAAGGAAAGCGGACAGGCACACCCGCTGTCTTGTTGCAGTGTTGTGCCAGCGAGTTCCTTCGACTTCGCTCAGAATGACATCAAAAGGCAGCGCTTGCGCTTCGGTGAGAATGACTTTTACAAAAGAAGACATGAAAAATTGCAAAAATTAAAATTTTGTTTTAATTTTTGCACCGCTTTAAGCCGCGCTAAATCGCCAGCGGTTTTTAGGGTTCCCAAAAATGCTTGCCATTTTTGGGAAGAAGGAGCAACCAAGTGTTTCACGAGCGCTTGCCAGTATGGCAAGCCAAGTTAAGGCGCAGGTTGCGATGAAGTTTGGCGCGAGGCCGAGCAAACAAGTGTTAGGGCGCCGCTTTTTGTCGCAAGCGACAAAAACAAGCAAAAGCGCAGTTTGGGAGGACATTATGGATGTTGACATCATTTTTAAAATTGCTGCCATTGGAATTTTAACTGCCGTGGTCAGCCAAATTTTGAAGAACAGCGGCAAAGAGGATATTTCAACTTTGGCAACTCTTGCCGGAGTTGTGATTGTGCTTTTCATGGTGATTGGAATGATTGGAGATTTGTTCTCCACCATAAAAACCATGTTCAATTTTTCTGTGTTGCCGTTTTTGTAAGTTAAAGAAAATTTTTTAAAGGAGGGCGCGTTTTTGGATACTTTGTACAAAATCATCAGCATTGCCATAATCACCTGCATTGCAAGCTTGATTATCAAGCCTGTGCGTCCTGACTTTGCAATCATGCTTTCCATTGTTGGGGGGATTATCATCATCTTCTATCTCATCTCCTATCTTTCCAATGTGTTTGAAAGTTTCAACAACATCTTCAATGTGACAGGCATCAACAGTTCGCTTTATTCCATCATCTTCAAAATTATTGGAATTGGATATTTGACAGAGTTTACGGCAAGCATCTGTCAAGACACCGGCAATGCAAGCTTGGCAGACAAAGTGCTTCTTGGCGGAAAAATCATAATTCTGGTCATGGCTCTTCCAATTGTGACCAGCATTTTGGACATTGTGGTTGAGTTGTTGCCATCGTGATGAGATTGTTTGGTTGTGCTGCCAAAAAGAAGAGCCGTGGCAGACGAATTTATCCCTTTTTGATTATTGCGCTGATTTTTCTCTCTTGCTTTTATGGTCGCTTTGACATCTGCAATGGCTTTGTTCCAAACGCTGCCTATGCCGATTCTGAAAGTGAAAGCGACATTGAAAAAGAGTTGGAAGAAGAGGTTGAAAAGCAAATTGACAATTTGGATTTTGACAGCTTGGAAAAGATTGTTGAAAAGCTTAACATCAGCGCAAAAAATCTGTTTGCTGCAAACTCTTTTGTCAGCAAGTTGGAGTTGGTGCTTTCGGGAGAATATGCAGAAAATTCGCAAAACTTCTTTGCCAGCGTGCTTTCCATCTTTTGGGATGGGCTGAAAGGATATTTGCCCATCATTGCAGGCATCATCTCCATTGCCATCTTGGGCGGGATGGTGGAAAACCTAAAGCCTGCCACAAGCGGCAAGTCCATTGGCAACATAATCCACTTTGTCACATATGGGGTTGTGATTGTGTTTTTGGGGGCGTCGCTGGTGCAAATCATCAAACTGACATCCACAACGCTCACCACACTGAAGGCGATGTTTGATGCAATATTTCCCATTCTGCTGACGCTTTTGACTGCCGTGGGAGGAACTGTGTCGGTGGGCATTTATCAGCCTGCCATTGCGCTTTTGAGTGATGTCATCATCAACTTCATAACCTATTTCCTTTTGCCGCTGTTCATCTTTTCCATCATCTTTTCCATTGTGGGAAACCTTTCCAACAATGTGCGGCTGGACAAGTTTGTCAGCTTTCTTCAAAGCACGTTTAAGTGGACAATCGGGCTTTGCTTCACCATATTCTTGGGTTTTGTCAGCATTCAAGGCGTGATGGCGGGCGCGGTGGACGGACTTTCCATTCGCACTGCCAAATATGCCATCAAAAGCTATGTGCCAATTGTGGGCGGATATGTTTCGGATGGGCTTTCCATCATCATGGCAAGCAGCATGCTGATTAAAAATGCCGTTGGCGGAGTGGGATTGTTTTTGCTTCTTGCCAGCATCATTTCGCCACTTGTGAACCTTGTCATCTTTATGCTGGCACTCAAGTTTATGGCGGGCATCATCGAGCCTATTGGCGACAGAAAGATTGCAAACTTCATGAGCGACATGTCAAAAAGCCTCTCGCTTCTGGTGGCGCTTTTGGTGGCAATTTCGTTTATGTATTTGGTGCTGACAGGGCTGGTGATGTGCTCGGCAAATTTGGTGATTTAAAAGGAGGGCAAAAGTGAGCGGAATTTCGGCGTGGCTTTTGAGTGTTGCGGGCATTGTCATTCTTTCTGTGTTGGCAGAGTTGGTGCTTCCGGAGGGGCAAGTCAACAGATATATCAAGGTGATTTTTTCCTTTGTGATTATTCTTGTGATTGTTTCTCCGCTTCCAAAGTTGTTTGGAAAAGATTACAACTTTGGCAACTTGTTCAACAACAGCTCCTCTTCGCAGCTTCAGGAAAACTATTTATATCAACTTAACATTGACAAACTTAATGCCATAACAGAGGGGCTTTCTGACAAAGTAAAAAAGGAGGGATTGAAAAATGTTGAAATTTCCATCAATGCCAATGTGCTGAGTGAAAAGCTGGAAATTTTTGGGGTGTTTGTTAACCTTGAAAACCTCAGCTTTGACACTGACAGTCAGTGCAAAGACAAGGCGTCAGCCAAAATTGTGATTAGGAAAATTATTGACGAAACTCTTGAAAATGTGGAGGTGAAATTTAATGAGTAAAATCAAAAATCTGTGGGAAAAGCTGAAAGGCGTGAAACATATTCAAATTATCATTGCGGTGGTTGTTGGGCTGATTTTGTGCGTGGCATACTTCTCTTTTTGCACCAAGCCAAAGAGTGACAAGATTAGTGACAATTCGACACAAGAATATTCTTCCACCGAGGAATATGTGCACGCGCTTGAGAATAAGTTGGTTAATGTATTGTCCAAGATTGCTGGCGTGGGAGAAACAAGTGTTGTGATTACGCTTGAGTGCGGCTTCACTTACGAGTATGCAACTGACACCGAAACCAAGACGGTTGTTTCTGGCGACACCGAAACAACAATAAAAACAGAAACAATCATCATGGTTTCCAATCAGCCAGTTATTGTCAAGCAAAATTATCCTGTGATAAAGGGGGTGGTGATTGTTGCCAAAGGTGCTGAAAATTTTGCTGTGAAGATGAGCATCCATACAGCCGCTTTGACAGTGCTGGAGGTGGATGCAGAAAACATCACAATTCTTGCTTAAAAAATTCTTGCATGGACAAGCCCGACGGGGCAAAACAAAAACAAAGCCAAAAGGGCTTTAAAGGAGATTAATATGAAAAAAAGAACAAAAATCATCATCCTCACACTTATGGTTGTGCTTTTGGGTGTGACAGGATATTTAAACATTGCACTTAACAATTCCATCAAAGAAACCAACACAAATGTTGCAACAACCAGTTATTTCACTTCATATCGCAACGACCGCAGCAGCACTCGTGACCAAGAGATTTTGTATTATGATGCCATCATTGACAGCGAATCTTCCACAGAAACTGCCATTGCAGCTGCAGAAAGCGCAAAGCTTAAACTTATTGAAACAATGGACAAAGAACTTGCAGTGGAAGGGCTTGTTAAGGCACAAGGTTTTTCGGACTGCGTGATTGCAATTTCTGACACAAAAGTGAACGTTGTTGTGAAGGCTTCTTCTCTCAGCGACAATGAAGTTGCCAAAATTTCCACCATTGTTATGGAGCAACTTGGCACCAAGCTTAGAAACATTGTTGTGTTCAGTGCAGAATAATTTTGAAAGTTTCTTTGTTTTGTCTGCTTAAAAATTTGCAAATTGCTTTTTAAATGTGTTAAAATGTTTTTAACATAAGGAGAAAATTATGGCAGCAAAAACCCAAGACGCAGCAGGAAGCGGAAAAATCACGCTGGACAGAAAGATTTTGGTTTCAATCATCAACTTGGCAGCAAAGGAAATTGTTGGCGTTGAAAGCGTGACAAACTCTGCAAGGCCGTGGATTAAGAGGCTGTTCAATCGCTATGACGATGGCGTGGAAATTAAGTTTGAAAAAAATGGCGCACTGACAGTGGATGTTTTCATCAACATTGCAATTGGCTATAGTGTGCCAGACATTGCATATCGCGTTCAGGAAAACATCAGAAATTCGTTGGCAACCATGGTGGCACTTAAACCGCTTAAAATCAACATCCATGTCATCAATGTTGAGTGCGACAGCGAGGTTTCCAATGCGTAATGATGCACGTGTGAATGCTTTCATTCTCATCTTTGAAGGGCTGTTTCATGAATGCGATGAAAACCTTTCAAAAGAAAATCTTCTTCCGCTTAACAAGGAAGAAAATCAAAAGTTTTTTGAAGAGATTATGAGTGCTTTTAAGTTGCACAAAGATGAAATGAAAGAAAAAATTGAGGCACATCTCAAAAATTTCAACTATGACAGGCTTTTTAAAATTGATTTGGCTTTGGTGTATTTGGCACTTTGTGAAATTTTGTATTGCGGCACGCCAAAGGCGGTGGCAATCAACGAAGCACTGGAATTGGCAAAGGAATACAGCACAGACAAATCGCACAAATTCATCAACGGGCTGCTGTCAGCCATATTAAACTGAAAATGAACAACGAATACACCCTTTCGGTCACAAAATTTAATAGCATCATTAAAAACATTTTTAATGCAGAAGAACTTCTCCACAACGTCAAAATCGTGGGAGAAGTTTTTGGCATTTCTTGTGCAAGAGGGGCGCTTTATTTTCAGATTAAGGATGAAGAAAGTTCACTGCCTTGCGTGTGCTTTAAAAGCGAAATTTTTTCGCAGATTGTGGAAGGTGAGCAGGTGGTTGTGACGGGCTCGCCAAATTTTTATGTCAAGGGCGGCAGATTCAGTTTTTTGGTGTCTGGCGTGGAAGCGTTTGGGCTGGGAATGCTGTTTAAAAACTTTTTGATTTTGAAGGACAAGCTGACAAAAGAGGGGCTTTTTGATGAGGCTCACAAAAAAGCCATTCCTTCTGTGGTGAAAAGAATTGGCGTGGTGACATCTCGCGACGGAGCGGTGATTCAAGACATCAAAAATGTCACATGGAGGCGAAACGCCGGCGTGGACATTGTGCTTTTTCACACCAAAGTTCAGGGCAAAGACGCCGAGCGAGAAATTGCAGATGGCATCAACTTTTTTTCGGACTATGACGGTGTGGATGTTGTGGTGGTGGCAAGAGGCGGCGGCAGTTTGGAAGACCTTGCAGCCTACAACACCGAAATCATTGCACGGGCAATTTTTGCGTGCAACAAGCCCATTGTTTCGGCAGTTGGTCACGAAACAGACTTCACAATTTCGGATTTTGCGGCAGATTTGCGGGCTCCAACGCCAAGTGCGGCAGCCGAGCTTCTCACCAAAGACACCGCCAATTTGCACTCCACTTTCAAGCGAGAAGTTGAGCGGCTTTCCAGACTTTTGGACGGCATTGTTGCAGACAAAACAACGCAGCTTCAAGAGCTGCAACAGCAAGCCATGTTTTTGATGCAAGCGCAAGCAGACAGGAGGGCAAGAAAACTGGAAAAACTTTCGCAAAATGTGGCTGGTTGTTTGGAGCGCTTTGTGACGGAAACAAGCCACGCTCTGGAGCTGAAACTTCTGGCGCTGAAAAAACTTAATCCGCTTGACATCTTAAGCCTTGGATATGCTAAAATAGAGCAAGCGGGCAAGACAATTGCAAAGCGAGGCGAGTTGGATTTGAACAAGACGGTGGAAATCAACTTTGTGGATGGGCGAGTTGACATTAAAATCAATCAAAACTGAAAGCTTTGAAGAATGGAGGAAAAACAATGAACTATGAAGAAGCGCTGAAAGAACTGGAAGAAATTGTTGGAAAGTTGGAAAGCGAAAATTTGCCGTTGAAAGAGGCACAAACGCTGTTTGAGCGCGCCAGCTTTTTGGCGAAGTTTGCGCAAGAAGAGCTGAAAAAAACCACTGGCAAGCTTTATGAAATCAAGAGAGAGCTTGACGGATTTACGGAGGAAGAGAGATGAAACTTTCAAAAATTGTGGGAGAAAGAATTAAAGAGGCTCCAGCTGGGGCAAGCATCAAAAGCCACATTTTGCTGCTGCGTGCGGGCTTTATTAAGCAAGTCAGCGCGGGGATTTTTTCTTTGTTGCCACCAGCGCAAAAGGTGAGTTTGAAAATTCAAAACATCATCCGCGAAGAGATGAACAAGCTTGGCGGGCAAGAAGTTTTGTTTCCTGTGGTTATGCCACGCGAGCTTTGGGAACTGAGCGGAAGATATGGCTCCATAAAAAGCGAAATGGTGCGCTTTAAGGACAGAACCGGACATGACATGGTGCTTGGCATGACGCATGAAGAAGCAGCCGTGCATATGGCGCTTAACACCGTGAAAAGCCACGACCAGCTGCCATTTCTGATATATCAAATTCAAACCAAGTTTCGCGACGAGGCAAGGTCAAGAGGCGGGCTTATCAGGGTGAGAGAGTTCACGATGAAGGACGCATATTCTTTCCACTCATCGCAAGAAGATTTGGACAATTTTTATAAAAAAGTGTATGACGCATACAAGCGCATATATAAGCGCATTGGCTTTAAAAACTTTGTTGTGGTGGAAGGCGACAACGGCATGATGGGCGGCAAGATTTCACACGAATATATGGCTGTCACACCTGCGGGAGAGGACAGTTTGGTGATTTGCCCACATTGCGGACACTCCAGCAACATGGAAGTTGCAACCTCTGAAAAAGAAGAAAACGACACCCAAATTGCCGGCGAAAAAGAAGAAATTTTCACAGGAAATGCCCACACCATTGAGGATGTTTGTGCCTTTTTGGAAACGGACGCCAAGCACGCTTGCAAGGCGGTTTGCTTTAAAACCGAAACAGAAGGCAAACTTGTGATTGTCTTCCTTCGTGGCGATGCTGAAGTGAATGAAACAAAGCTTCAAAAACTGGTGCAAAGCGAGCTTTTGCCAGTGGATGTGGAAGAGTTTGGGCTGTGCGCAGGCAACATTGGTTGCATCAACTTGAATGTGCCAGAGGGCAGTTTTGTGTTTTTTGACAAGACACTGCAAAACTTGCAAAACTTTGTTACGGGCGCCAACAAGCCAGAGTTTCACATTGTGCATTGCAGTTTTTCAAGAGATTTGCCACAAACAACCTTTGTGGATGTTGCACTGGTGAAAGAAGGCGAAAAGTGTGTGCATTGCGGACAGAAACTCACTCTCACGCGCGGCATTGAAATTGGAAACATCTTTCAGCTTGGCACAAAATACACAAAGCCAATGGGCATGAAGGTGACAATGCCAGACGGCAGCAACAAAGAGCCAATCATGGGCTGCTATGGCATTGGCGTGGGGCGCTCACTTGCCAGCATAATTGAAGAAAAGGCAGACGAAAAAGGCTTGGTTTGGCCAATGACCATTGCGCCATGGCAAGTGCACTTTTGTCCAATCAGGTTGGACAACGAAAATGTTAGCGCGGTGTCTGACGAGCTTTACAAAAACATGTTGGACGCTGGCATTGAAGTGCTGTTTGACGACCGCAACCTCTCTGCAGGCATCAAGCTGACAGACAGCGAGCTTATGGGCATGCCAATCAGAGTTGTCGTCAGCCCAAAAACCATTGCAAATGGGCAGGCTGAGGTGACAATCAGGGCAACAGGAGAGCAGCTTTTCATTCCAATGGGAGAGCTGATTTCAGAGCTGAAAGTGCTGATTCGCGACGAAATTGAAGAGATTGAAAAATAATTTGCCACAATATATGGTGTATTACGCAACATAATACACCATATATTTTTATTTTTTGCCCCTTGACTTTTTGTGTTTTTGTGTTACAATAAAGTGTATTATTTTAAGGAGAAAAAAGATGTTGCTTTCACAACAAGACATACAAAGCATTTTGGAAAAAAACAGAAAACTTGACATGACAGAAGATGATGTCAGATTGTTTGCAGAAGATTTTGAAATCACTTTCAACAAGCATTTCCGTTTTAGGGCAAGTGACATCAAAGATGCCATTTCAAAGATTTTTGCCACCAACGACAGAAACATTGTGGAAAGGCTTTCTGATGTTTATGACAAGTTTGTCAAATTGGACGGCGGCTTTAAGTGCAGCGAAAAACGCCGCGAGTTTGCAAAGACTGTCATCCGAAGCACAGTGGACTATTATTCCAAAAAGAATGGCTATATCGAGCAAGAGTTTTTTGATATGCTGGAAGAGGCAAAGAAGCTGAAAATTGACCCTTATGCCTTGGCAATCATGAAAAACTTTGATTTTGCCAACAGCAGCATAAGAAGAAAAGATGACAAAAGTGTTGCTGAGAGGTTTCAAGAGAGCGTTGAAGCGCTTGTGAAAGAAAAATATGTGGACAAAGTGGACAAAAGCACCTCAACCTTGTTTGATGAAAAACTTGTGAAGGCAATGTTTGAAAAGTGCGCAACCATTGCATGCGATTTGTCTGCCGACAACATTCAGCGCACACTGGACATTTTGAGCGATTTGGTTTATGACGAAAGCTTAAACGATTATTTTAAGGACGAAAATGGAAGTTACATAACCAAGCCTCGCGACATCATTCTTTCGCTGCCAAGTTTGCTGACAGTTGGGCCAGAGCGAATTGAAAAGAACATCAAATTTTTGTTGGCAAATTGCCTCAACGAAAATGTGACAAAACTGGATTTGATTAAGTATATTAAAGATGCACCTTCAATTTTGACGGTTTCTCCAAAGAAGATTGCCGATTTTGAAGAGAAACTTTTTGAGTGCTTTCAGCAGATTCTGTCTGAAAACGCCTTAAACAAGCCAGCAGATTTTGCCAAAACGCAGGCACACGCATTTTGCAGTGATTATAAAAACCTCATCAGCATCAACAACATCAGCAGTGACAGAATGCAATATATGATGCGCACAAAAGAGGTTTTAAGTAAGCACAAAATTGGCGCTGAAAATCTTTTGAAGTGCATCACAAATCCTTACATTCTTTCCATGGACTATAAGCTTTTGGACGGACTTCTTGCAAAGCTGACGCTGGAAGAGCGCAAGACTGGCAAAAAATATCGCGAATATTTCCTTTCACATCCTTCAAGAGTTTTGGAAAATCTGAAAAAAGGCGAGTCCATTATGGGGACTTCTCAAAAAGAAACCGCATCCAGAAACTCAACTGTCAAGAGAGAAAGAATTAAACTGGAAAAAGTGCCTGTGGGAATGAACGAAAGTGAAGCTCAGGCCATTTTGGACGACATGTCCGCTGCACAAAGCAGCAAAATCAAAAGCATGTTTGAAGGGCTGCTGGAAAGCTCTAAAGACATGGAAGAAGACATCTCTTATGCGCTGGAAGATTTAAAAAGCAAGAAATATCGTCATCCAATGTTTGAAATTTTGGACAGAATTGAAGTGGCTTATGACCTTGTTAAAGGCGAGGGGCAGGCAGAGAAAAAATTTAATTTGCAGTTCTTCCGCACGCTTTACAACGATTTGATGGATGTATGCGAAAATGTCAACTTCAAACTTGTGGAAAACGCAATGACAAAATTGCACGAAATGTTTGACAAGCTGGATGTCATGATTTTTGCCCGCGAAACAGATGCAGATTATCTTTCTGCACAGAAAGAGTTTGGCATTCAGATGAGAAACTTTTCATCAATCTTCAACGCCGCAACAAAGAAATTGGCAAATGGCTTCAACAACCTCAAAAAAATCAGCGAGCAACTGGACAAGTTTGAAAGTTGCCTGAAAGAAAACACATATCTTGCTTTTACGGAAATTTGCCCAGCCGTTGTGACAAGTGTTTACACATTGCCAGAACTTAAGTTTAATGCTGTTGTTTCGCAGATGATGCTGGACGCAGAAGAGGTTTTGAAAGAAAATCTTGAAATTGTTGTTCCAAATCAACTTTTGGATGGTGTTTATGGAAACAAAACCTTCCACTCTCAAAACTTGATGCTGGCGCTGGAAAGCCTGATGCAAAAGGGATATTGCTTATCCAAAGACGCTGTGCAAAAGATGAAAACAAATCACTTGCTTGTCAACAAAGCGCCAAACATTCATGTGTCCGCTTCAGCACTGGAAGCTGCTGGAATTAAGCAGGAGGACGATGACGAAATGTTCATTCCAAGCAGCACCATGAAGGCTCAGGCAGTTGCAAAATGTGCAATGAACATCCTTACAATCATGGATGTCAATAAACTTAGAGGCGAAGCCATTGGCACAGATATAAGGTTTGATGACAAAGGCTTATACATCTTTTTTGCAAAGGAAGAATCCATTCTTTTCTTCCCAGATGAAAATTTGGACAAAGAGAGAATGGCAAACTTGAAAGTGGATGTGCTTAAAGAGCTTCCAGAGGACTTTAAAGTGTATGAAATCACAAATGTAGGCTTTGGAAACAGCTTGATTGCTGCTTTTGAGCAACACGTCAAAAAAGAACTTGCAGATGCTTGAAAAACAGGGCAAAATTTTGCCCTGTTTTTTTGTTTTTGGGTTGTCCTAAATTTGCAAACACGCAAATATATTATATCTATGAAAAGAAGCAACTTAAGGTGGGCAACAAAAACCTTCATCTTGTCCATTTCGATGTCCATTTTGTTCAGCATGATTTCTCAAAGCTTGTTTCCCAGCCTATCCATCATTCCTTCCATCTTCATAATTTTGTTTTTCATTTTTCTCAGCACGGTGTTTGACATGGTTGGCGTGGCAGTGACTTCCATGGACATTGCCTTGCTGGAAAAGCACGCAAGCAAGCAAGGCTATAAAACCGCAATCAAACTTTGCCAAAACACAGAAAAGGTGTCTTCTTTTTGCGGAGATGTTGTGGGTGACATATGCGGCATTTTAAGCGGTGCCGGCGGCGTGAGCTTGGTGGTGAACATGCACATTCACAACGCAAATGTGTATTACATTGTCACTTGCCTTGTCAGCTCGCTGATTGCAGGGCTAACCATCTTTGCCAAAGCCATAATGAAAGGCTATGCGGTGGAAAATTGCGAAAGAGTGGTGCTTTTGACGGGCAAGATGGTGGAAACCCCGCTGCTTTCTGTTTTTAAAAAGCGCAAAATCAAAGGCAAGGCTGAAAACAAAAACAAATGCAAAACAAAGAAAGCACAAAAAAACAAGGAGGGAAAAGACCAAAAAGCTCAATAAGTGCAGAAAGCGGCAATAAGAGTAAAACTGCAAAAAAAACAAAAGTGTGCGGCAACAAAACGCTTGGGCAGATTCCTCTTCCACAGCTGGCGGGCGCGTTGCATATACTGAAAATGTGGGCGTTTTGCGCCAAAATTAAATTATTAGCTATTTTTTATATTTTTGTAAAAATGTATTGACAAATAAAATTATTTTATGTATAATCAAACTGAATTTTACCTGAATTTTTGGGCTGTGATTGTGGCTTTGAAGGAGAGGGTATTTTGGTGAATTGCAAAAAGATTAAAATCATATTGCCAATCATAAGTGCAGTTGTTGTGCTGGGGGTTGTTGTTGCAATTTTGTGCGTCTTTTTGCCTCGCAACACAAATGCTGCTTTGCCAAAGTTTACAATTTCGTCTGTTGAGTTTGTGCATGAAGGCAATGTGGTGGACAGCTTTGATGCAGAAGTTTTTGAAAGTGATGTTGCCTTTGAGTTGAAAATCAATGGCATGGAAGATTTGTCTGCTTTTGAAAAGCCCGAAGTGTCTTGGAATTTTGAGGGCAATTCTCTTGCTGCAACGATTTCTGAAAATGGTGTTGTTGACTTTGGAAACACACTTGGAGAGGTTACTCTTCTTGTGACTGTTGAAAGTGACAACACTTTTTCTTCGCGCTTGCCAATTTTCATCAATCCGCGTGATGGAACCACTTTGCAAGGTCTTTATGCCATCACAAAGGATGATTTTTCACAAACTTACACAGAAGGACAATATTTTGATGTTTCCAGCATTTCCGTTTGGGGCAATTTTGGAGTTTATGATGCAAAAATTTCGCAATTTGAAGTTGAGCGCACTCCACTGACAGCTGCCGCAACGGAAATTTTTGTTTTTTATGGACAAAAAACCGCGAAAGTGCCTGTGTTGGTGAACAGAAAAAGCCTGCAAAGCATTCAGGTTTTGAGTTCTGCCAGCAAAACCACATATTTTGAGGGCGAAGCTTTTGACAAGAGCGGCTTGAAAATCCGCGCAAACTATGAATTTTTGTTTGAAGACTTGCAGGAAGGCTTTGTGGTGGATGAAGAAACACCGCTTGTTTTTGGGCAAGAAAGTGTGGTGATTTCTTACACCTTCAACAATGTCACAAAAACCGCGCTGCAAAACATTGAAGTGGCGCGCAGAAAACTGACTGCCCTTGAAGTGAATGACACGGCTGTGCAGAAAGAATATGTGCAAGGCGAAAACTTCAACATGAATGGACTGATTGTGACAGCGCATTATGAGGGCAATCTGACAGAAAAGGTGAGCAATTTTGTTTGCAAGCAAGGCATTTTGATGTCGGGCACAACATGGGTTGAAATTGCTTATTCTGAGGGCGGCATCACCAAAAGCGCCAAAGTGGAAGGTTTGAATGTTGAAAAGCCATATCAAAGCAAAAGAAGGCTGGAGGTGGAAGCGCCAAGTGATGTTTCTGTGGCTTGGACGTTCAGCTATGTGGACGATGACGGAGTTAGGCACAACGACAACACTGCCTTCTTAGAGCACAACCTGCTGTTTGACACGCAAAACGGCATTTATGAAATTCCAGTTGGCGCAGTGCTGAATGTGCGCTCCATCAATCCGTCTGTTTTGGATTTTGTGCTGGATGGTGTCAGACAAAACACGAAATATCCAAACAACACCCTTGTTTTGAAAATCACCAAGGGGCAGACGCTTGCACTTTCCACGATTGAACTTGAGGGAGAAAGATTTTTAATTCGCTTTGTGGGCGATGGAAAAGAACTCAACTTCTCTTACAGCGCTGGGCGCACGGGCGCGCTGGACGACAATCATTATCAGCGCGTGGGCATGGTGTTTGCCGACACTGAAAACCATTTCTTCCAATTTGTGATTGACGGACAAAGTTTTTCTTATGCTCAGCTTAAGACTGTGGAATTTTCTGGCAACTGTGATGTGACGGTTTTGAAGCTGGAGAAAGAAAGTGACAAAATTGAACTGACGCTGAAACTTTATGACCAGCTGGAAGAAAACATCACGCTGGATGCAAACAGCACGCTTTTGGACATTTCGGGCTTTGAGAGAGTTGGATATGTTTTTGTGGGCTGGGCGAAAACGGAAGGCGGAAGCAAGCTGAACGAAGAGGCTTTTCATCAGTTTTTGACTGAAAAGAAAGAGAAATATTTGCTGTTTGCACTTTGGGAATTGGAAGAGGTGGACTATTCTTCCGCTGACATTGTTGGAAGTTGGGTTTGCGTTTTGAAAGACCAGTCAGAAGAAGAGCAGGTGACTTGCAATGCAACTTACACTTTCAACACGGACGGCACATTCAGCTTTTCTTCAACTTTCAACTCACAAAATTTGGTGCAGATTTCTGGAAACTATAGGCTAAGCGACGACAAGATTGTTGTCATCAGCTTTGAGGATGAGAGTTTTAACCTTTCTGTTGGTGATTTTACCTTTGCGCTTCAAGAAAATTTGCTGATTGCAAATGTGTTTGTTATGGATGATGTCTTGATTTTTGTGGAAGACTGCCAGTTTTCTAAGGTTTAAGGGCTGGAAATTTAAGGAGGGAAAGCTATGCAAATAAGTGGAAAAAGAATTTTGTTTTGTGTGATGACAATGCTTGCCATGCTTTTTTGTGGCACAATGACACTTTTGGTGGGAAACAACGCGTTTGCCAAAAGTGGAATTGATTTTGTTGTTGAAAAAAACGAAATTGAAAGAGTGCAGTTGGATGTCAACGGCAGTTTGCAACTTAGGGCGGGGCAAAGTGCAACCTTGCAAGCGCTGGTTTTTCCAGAGATTGCCAGAGCAACTGTTGAAGAAGTTTCTTTCAAAATTGTCCGAGGCAGCCAATTTGCTTCCATTTCTGGCAACCAAATTTGCATAAACAAAGATGCGCCAGTTGGCAAAGAGGTGGAAGTGGCAACCACTGTTGACAAAGTGGAAGGCGAAAACAGCCTTGTGTTTTCTGTTGTGCGCACGCCAGCAGAAAAATTGGAAATTTTAAACAAAAAGACGCGTCTTGCGCAGGGTGAGGTGCTGATGCTTTCAGTGGATTTGCAACCACTGGATGTCACAAATGAAGAAGTTGTGTTTTGCATCACACAGGGGCAAGAATATGCCACTCTTTCGCAAGACGGCTTGCTTTGCATCAACAGCCATCTGCCACAAGACAATCTGCAAGTTTGCGTGCGCGTGGCAAGCGCCAGCGACCCTGACATTTTTGCAATCAAAACTTTTGAACTTTACATTCCAGTGATTGAAATTGAGCCTGCAAATTCTGATTTGAAGGAAGTTCAGCAGCAGGGAAAATATTCTTTTAAGGTGGACGAAAACAGCCTGAACGAGTGGAACAAAGTGGTTTACAGTGTGGATGTTGAAAGCGACACTGCCACCATTGACGAAAACGGTGTTTTGTCAGTTTCTGAAACGGCGGAAATTGGCACAAAAATCAATGTGAAAATTGAAATTGTGGGCAACAACTCATACACACAAGAGGTGACGGTTGTTCCAGTTTATGCCACCAGCATGCTGATTGCCAGACAAACAAAACCAAACAAAGATGGCTTATATCTTCCAGAAACAGTGCTGGATTTTGATGTGATTTTTCCAACACCTTTCAATGTTTCTGATTGCAACAAAAACTTCAGTTTGAAGGTAAGCAATCCACTGCTTGCACAGGTGGAAGGACACAGCGTGAAAATTGCCAAGGCAAGTGAAATTGAAATGGAAAATCCTTCGTTTGTGGTGAGTGTTTTGTCCAATCAAAACGGAATCACTTTGAAGCAAGATGTGGAAATTGGGGTGTATGTTCCTGCCACAAGTTTGCACTTGACTGCTTTGCAAGAAAATGTGCAAGAAGGCACAACATACAAACTTTCCAACCTTTTGCAAGCACAACTTTTGCCACACAACTGCACCAACAAAGAGGTGACATATTCGCTGCTTGACAACGCTTATGCAAGCCTTGTGGATGAGCAGCTTGTTGTGAAAGACGCTCTTCCAGCTGGCAAACTGATGCTGGAAATTCAGGCAACAACCAAAGACGGTGTTGTTTCCAACACAGTGGCTTTTGAAATTTACAAACCAACAAAAACGCTTGTGCTGACTGCGGACAACACCAATCCAATAAGCAGCATTCAAAGCGGAGAATGCGTCAACCTTTTCACTGCCACCAGCCCAACCGCCAGCCAAAACAACGCAATCATAAGCATTGTTAAGGGCGCAGAAAACATTGAAGGAACTTTCCAAAATGGCGACCAAATTGAAAAGAGTTTTTTGGTGAAGAAAAATCTTTCGCAATGCTTGATTGACAGGGAAATTGTGCTGAAGGCTGTTCAAGACGGCATCATTGCGCAAGTGGCTTTGGAGGTTTACATTCCAAACGAAGAGCTCACACTTTCTGCACAGCCACTTTCAAGAGGAAAATTTGAAACATTTTCTGTCACACATTCCAAAAACGCAGACGATGTGTCTTGGAAGGTTGTGGATTTTGACAGGCAGCACATTGAAGAGGTTTCGCAAACCTCTGGCACCATAAAGGTGAAGCAAAACACAAGTGCAGGCACCAAGGTTTGGGTGAAAGTTTGCACCAATGACAGACTTAAAAAGGAAAGCACCTTTGAGTTTGTGGTTGACAAGATGTTTTCACAGCACTCTCAGGTGGTTTCCAAATTTGGCATTTTGGAAGCTGGAAAATTTAATATCTTGCTTGACAAAGACAGCGCTGGCGTAAAGTTGGACAAAAACAATCCTCAAATTTTTGTTGGCCGTTCTGCCAACGTGGAAATTATGTTTGGCGGCATGGCGCTGCAAGATTTTGGACTTAGCTTTGCTGGCTTGGAATTTTTGGGAGATAATGTGGACGCAAACGCTTCTGCTGGCGGAAAAATTTGCGTTAAGCAAACCGCAAGCGGAAGAAGTTTTGTTGAAGCCAAAGCCATCATCCGTGACGGAGAAGAGCAATATGAAATTGTACTGCCAAAAATTGGCGTGTTCCGTCCACTGCAAGGGCAAGTGAAGTTTGCGGACGGCTTTAAGCTTATGGCAAATGGCACCAACTTAAGAAGCAACCTTGTGGCTGGGCAAGGCTTTGACAACAATGCAACTTACACCTTTGGCTTGTTGGATTTTGAAGCGGGTTCTTCAGAAGGCGGGATTTCCATTTCTGACGGCATTGTGACAGTGACGGCAGCAAATGCTTCTGCCACACAAACACTTAAAATTTCAACAGAAGAAAAATATAACGGACAAAAAATTGCGGGGCATCCAAACTTTTGCTGCACGCTTTTGCTGCCAATCAACACACAAGTTGTGGAGAACGGCGGAAACTTTTCAAGCATTGTCAACATTGCGGGCAGTGTAAGCAAAGTGGATGCGCAAAAAACGGGATATATTTTTGATGGCTTCTATTTTAAAGAAGGAAATATTGAAAAAACTTTTTATGACAAAAACGGAAGTTTGCAAACCGACCTTGCTGGCAGAAATGAAAAGGTGTATGGAAAGTGGCGCGCAATCACTTATAAAGTTGCCACATACACAGTTGCAAATGATGCCACAACCCATAGAGGAACAACAAATTATTCTTATGACCAAGATTACACTCTCACTGCTCCAACCATAGACAAATGGCAAGTTTTACGCTGGTGCGTGGGCAGCGCTTCCAACGAATATTGCGGCGCAAGTAATACGTGGAAACCGGGCAATTTGTCTTCCACAAACGGCGCAACGGTGAATGTTTATATTGTGTATGAAAAATCTCCAACTTGCGTGGCGTCTGGCACACTTGTCACACTGGCAGACGGCAGCCAGAAGAAAGTTGAACAGCTTGAAATGACAGACAAACTGCTGGTTTGGAACTTTGAAACAGGCGCATTTGACAGCGCAGACATCTTGTTTGTGGATGTGCATGAAGAGGCGGAATATGTTGTCACGCGTTTAACCTTTGAGGATGGCTCCACTGTGGACATGATTGACGAACATGGTTTTTGGGATGTCTCTGAAAACAAATTTGTTTACATCACAAAACACAATTTTGAACAGTTTGTTGGACACTTGTTTAACAAGGCAAGTTTGACAGCCAGCGGAATGCAAAACACCAATGTCAGGCTTGTGAAGGCGGAGAACATCCGCCTGACAACCACGGCTTGGAGCCCTGTTACGGCGTCTTATTTAAGCCTTTATGTGAATGGATTTTTGTCGATGCCTTCAGAAACTCAGGCGTTTGTCAACATCTTTGAGGTTGACAAAGAAACCATGAAAATTGATGAAGAAAAGATGCTGGCTGACATTGAGAAATATGGGCTTTTCACCTATGAAGATTTTGCACAGGTGCCACCAGAAATTTTTGATTTGTTTGGCGGGGCTTATCTTAAGATTGCCCTTGCAAAAGGCAGCACAACCATGCAAGAAATTTTGCGGCTGATTGAAAAATATTCTTCCATTCTGTTTGAGGAGGTGTGAACATGACAAAGCTTTCAAACAAAATTTTTGCGCTGCTGATTTGCCTTTGCATCACCTTTGGCTTTGGCGGGCTGTTTTTGTGCGTTCAGCCCACAGCCAAATTTTCTGCCCAAGCAGATGCTGTGGCATCTCAAAGCATAACCGACCTTCCGGGCACAAACACAGACGGGTTGATTGTCAGCAAAGACAAAAGTGCCAACCTTGCCACTGTGGGCTATGTGATGAAGGACAATGTTGGCTATGACACAAGCAAAGCCTCTTCATATGGTTTTGTGTTTTCAAAAGCAGACGGCACCAGTGCGCCTTTTGCAAACTTTTTCATTCAAACCTATGGAGAGGGCGGCGAAGTTTTGCAAAGCCAAGCAAAAATCAATGGCTATGATTCTTATGGCTATATTGCCGGAAGCGGCGAGGATGTGCTGGCATACAACTCTCAAGGCGAGCTGAAAAAAGACGAAAACGGCAATCCAATTGTTGCAGGGCACAGAAAAGTTGGCATTGCACTGAAATATAACTATTCTTTCAATGACAACAAAACTTTGTCCAACGCAAGCAGCAAATATTGGTCAATCAGTGATGATGGCTGGGAGGGCTCCATTGATGGAATGTCCTCTGTTGGCTGCGTGGGATATGGCGCGGTGATTGTGCAAAAGTTTGTTCCAACAGAAGACAAAAGTTTGCCAACATCCAAAGCGGATTGGAAGAGAGTTAACTCTTACGCAAAAGACAACGCCATGGCGGAAGGCTTGCACACGGTTGACTTTTTCAATCAATTCAATCCAAACAACCACACCACACCTTTCACAGTTTACACTCCTCTTGGCGAAGACTTGCAAAAAGGCGTTTACATCAAAATCACCGTTGCTTATGAAATCAGGCACTATGAGGGCTGGAAATGGTTTAAGGGCAAAACATATTCTTACAAAAATGTTGTGGAGCAAACCACATTCTATCTTTGCAACTCAAGCGGTGAAATAATTTTTCAAAATCTTTATTTTCAAGCCACAAACGCTGATGACGAAGAACAAACTCAACAGCCAGACGAGGCCACCGACACCGAAAGAAAAACTGGCGCAATCAGCAACAATCAGGGCTCTGTTGACGGCTTCCGTTTGGACACAATGGGCGAGAACTATGAAATTTCATACACCCAAAATGGCAGCACCAACAGCAAAATTGCCAAGGACGGCGATGTGTTTTACACACCGGGCAGATATGACTTCAAAATCAAAACCAAGCTTGGCATGGTGAGAAACAAAACCGTTTACATTCACGAAAGCGGAAAAGAAAGAAACAAAGAAATATATTTTGGCGGCAACCTTGTGGACGAGGACAGCCAGCGCGTGTTTGACCCAAATTCCATCTATCCCGTTTATGTGAAAGGTCAAACAAAAATCAGGACACTGGACGAAAACAAAAACTCAAGCATCCTGCATGCTCCACTTGTGGGAAAGGTTTTTAAGGTGGAAGGCGAATGGGATGAACATCAGCAAAAATACAGCGCCTCTGTTTTACCAAACGGCACTTTGATTGCCCAAAAAACTGCCACCGACAAAAATTGGAGTTTCAGCAACTTTGAAAGCGGAAAATATGTTGCCATTTTTGCCAACAACGAAGAATATTTTCTTGGCACAGCCACAGGCGACAATTTTGTGTTTGTCAGCAAGTTTGAGGTGAGAGACACTGGCTTTGCACCTTCTGCCAACCTTGAAACTTTGCAAACCATGGTGGCAACCAGAGATTTTGCCAGTTTGCACTATGTTGCCAAAATTCCAACCGCAGGCAAAGGCAAGCTTTTGGTGGTGTTTTTAAATGAAAACGCTGCCTTCGAGTTTGCTTGCAAGCATCTTGTCAGCACAGTCACAAAATTTGAGAATGGTTTTGTGTTTGACGGAAAAACTTACACTTCAGAAATTGCAATGCTAAGCGTTTTGCATCAAAAAGCAAAAAACATGGTGGAAAAAAGATATTTTGACGCAAACAATCCTGACACTTTCCTCACGCTTAAAACAAGCATAATTCTGCCAACAGACAACGCTGAAGATGAAGAAGCCTCCAAAACTGCCAAAGCCGAAGATGTCGAAGAATTTGTCAACATCACAAACAGAAATTTTGAAAAGGATGTTCTCATTTTTGCCGACGCTGATGCAACTTTGGACATGACGGCTGGCGAAATGTTTTTAAACAGCCAAAAACTTGCTTATCTTGAAGAAGAGGACGGCGTATTCAAAAAGGTGAGCGAAGAAACAAGAGATTTATATTTTCTTAAGGTTGCAGAGTTTGAATCTGCAGGGCAAGGCGTGTGCGTTGAAAAAGAGGATGGCTCGATGAAATACAGCGTGCCTTTTGGCGTTTCCATTCAAGAATTTTTGGAAATGAAATCAGCTCCAACAGGCAAATACAACATCACAGAAATCAACGCGTTTGGCACAACAACTTTTTCAGCAGTTTACATCCGCAAGGGTGATGTCACCACTTCACTTGAACTGACCGTGCTTTTGGATGGCACCTCTGCCACAAAAACCTTCAACCAAATGGACAACAACACCACCATTTGTGCCAACAGCATAATTTTTGAAGAAGCTTTCAATCAGCTTGACCCATATGGCATAATCAAACTTAAAAAGGCAAATGGGCAAGAGATCATCTGCCAGCTGGACGAAGTGGAAAATCTGCCAATGCTCAACGAAGTGGGCTTGCATGAAATTGTGCTGCAAGACCGCTTGGGCAACACCTCAAATCTGTTTGTCAGAATCACCAATGCCAGCAAAATTTGCAATCTGACACTTTCAAACAACGGCGAAATTCTCAGCCAAGAAAAGGTGTATGCCGGCAAAATAATCAATCTGCCACAGCTTTCGTCTGACGACGAAAACCTGAAATTTTTGGGCTGGGCAGACGAACAAGGCAACATAAAGCCAGCAGGCGAATTTGTGTTTGACGGAACTTCCGACACCACGTTCACTGCCGCTTGGAGCTTTGAAAAAGTGGAAATTTCCATTTTGGACGGCACTGAAATTGCGCACTACACCAAGAGTGTGGATGACAGCCAAGTTTTGCCACAGCTTTCCAAAGAGGGATATTCACTTTATGGCTTCCGCTTCACACAAGCCGACGGCACTTACAGATTTTATCGTGGACAAATTGCCAACGTGCCAAACGTTGCATCCATGACACTTGAGGCCGTTTGGAAAAGCAATGACAACATCACCAACATCCAGCAAGGCACCGAGGCAGAGGTGAAAATCACACTGGTTGATAAAGATGTTGTCTCTGTGCTCAGCTGCCCAAAAACGGGCAAAATTTCGCTTCCACAGCTGCAAAGCAAAGATGGCCTTTTGTTTGAGGGCTGGCTGTATGAAAGCAGCAAACTCAGCGGAAAAATTTTCACCGACGAAATTGACCTTTTGGATGTGATTTCAGAAGAAAATCAAACTGCCATCAAGCTTTCTGCAATCTGGCTGAAAAGTGCAACTGTGGCAGACGATGCCGTTGTTGGCGGGAAATCCAACCTTGTGATTGCAGACGGCGGATTTGCCTCCACAACATCCAAGCTTTTGATTTATCTTGCGCTTCTTGTCACATTTGGTGGGCTTTTGTTTGTATTCTTAAAGCGCTTCATCAAAAACAACAAATTCTCTTATTGCGTGGAAGCTTTCAGTGCACCAGAGGGCGCATACAAAACTCAGCTTCACTTAAGTGGCAACCTTGGCGCAGCGGACAATCTTGAAACTTATGTCCGACAAAAATATGCACAGCCGCAAAAAATAAAGGGCGCAAAGGCAGTTAAACTCAGTGCAAAAAAAGGGTTTTATGACCGCGTGATTGTGCCAATCATCATTGCCGTTTTGTGCTTTTGCATGTTGACATTGTCGCAAGGCATTCTGCTTATGGCATCAAAGGGCTTGGCAGAAGAGCAGGCTTTCACAAAAACCATCTCTCGCGTGATTGACCGGCAAAATGAAAAGCAACAACTTTTGCAGCTTCAGGCGCAGCAAGAGGACGCTTCTTGGCAAGTGCGCTCAAGCGAATATGCACTTGCAGAAGAATATGTTGACGAGCTTGGCTTCAACAACAAACAAAGCTTCCTAAACTCTTTGGTTATGGTTGACTTGCTGGAAATGGGCTATGAAGATGTGTTTGATGCCACCGCCACAATTTCTGGCGAAAACAAAGTCATCAAGGGCATTGGCTTCACGCACTATGCCACAGGCTTTGAAGTTGGCGAAGAGAAATATTTTGGCGCGGGCTTCATTGCATACAACGGGCAATATATGCTGCAAGAGGAAGACCTCAAAAAAGACATCTTTGTTGAGCGCTTGGAAGAAAATCAAGAAGATTTTGAATATAACAAATTTTTGCTTAAGCTGGACGAAAAGTGGGGAGTCAATCACTATGTTGCTTATGAAGAATATGTCACATATTATGTTGCAAATCACGCGCTCATTTGCACACGCATGCCAGATTCTCCAACTTGCTATGTGGACGCTTATGGCAAAGTGTATAACTATGACACAGGCTCTGTGTGCCATTATCCAAACTATGGGCAAGAGCACAAGTTTGATGCCTATTCCATAACTTCCAATGTTTCCTTCCAGCAGACACTGGAAACCTTGCAAGGCTATTTGGCAAATCAAGACCAAAACGGCATGGAAGTGTTTGTTGAAAAGGCAGACTTCATTTCGGCAGCGGCAATAAACTCATATATGTCGCACAATCAAGACGAAAAATTTTTGGGCGTGGATGCAGACACGCTGCTGTGGTATGAAGCCAACATCGAAAAAACACAATATTTCCTCATCACCGAAGACGGGCAAGTGGAAGTGTTGGATTTACCTTCCACAAGAGCAAGCCTGTTTGAACGCATAATGATTGCCATTGCTGCGGCAGCAGTTGTGTTTGCTGGCATTGTGCTTTGCGCTGTTGCACCGGGGCTGGGCGACATTGCGGGAGGAGCAATGATAAGCGCTGCCATTGACATTTTCACACAGGTGACAATTTCAGGAAAAGCTGTCACAAATGTGGATTGGAAGTCTGTTGGAGTGAGCGCCTTGACGGGTGCCATAACAGGCGGCTTTGGCGCATATTTCAACAGCGCTGCAAAAATTGCGTCTGTTGGAAAAACTGTTTTCCAAAAATTCTTGATTAAAGCGGGCGCGCAGGCACTGTCGGCATTCTATGGCGGAACATGTTCATATATGATAACTTGCGCTGCCAACGGCGAAACCCCATCACTGCGAGATTGCATGAAGTCCGTTGGGCTTGGCATGGCAACCAGCATTTTGATGTATGGCGGCGGCGAACTGCTTGGCAAATTCTCCGAAAAGATTGCCGGCAAACTTGCATGGTTCCGCGCTGTTGGCGACATTGTTGCCGGCACCATAACCAGCTTTGTGAGCTATGCAATCAGCTGTGCAATTTCCGGACAGCCAATGTCCATTGAAGGAGCATTGCTTTCTCTTGGCATGGGCGCATTCATGAGCGGAATGGCGGTGCTTGGCAATGCGGCAATCACCTCAGCAAAAAATCATCGCGCAGCAAAAATTGAAGAAAATGCAACCAAAAGCCGAATTAAGCACACTCTTCCAAGTGACAAAAACGAAAACTGGTCTTATGAGGGTGCAGACGGCAAAAAAATCACAAAAGCCGACCTTCTTAAAAATCCAAAACAAGAGGCATATCTTGTTTCAAAAGACGGCACACAAAAATACAAAATCGAAAATGGCTATAGGGGCAAAACAAATCTTTTGGCAAAGGGTCCAACAGTTGGTCCATCACCAGAAGAACTTGCCAGAATGCAAAATCGAATTAAATATCATCTGCCAAGCGATAAAAACAAAAACTATGAAATTGTTGGAAGAAATCCTGACGGCTCAAGCAGAAAACTCACAAAGGCAGATTTGCTGCAAGACCCAACACAAGAAGCTTATGTGTTAATCAAAAACGGCAAAAACGCAGGGCAGTTGATGCCAATCAAAAATGGCTATATTGACAGAAAGGTTATGTCAGAGGGCAGTGTGTTCATCAAGGGCGGAATTGTTGCCGGCAACCGCAAAAAAACATTTGACTATGCAGATGAACAAATGGCAAAGCAATGGAATGAACATCCAGATACAATTCCAGATGATGTAAAAGCATACTTTAGAGATAAAGGAATTAAAATTGACTATAATGACCCTTCCCGCAACAGATTGAGATATCATAATGTCGCTGAGGTTAGAAGGGGCGTTAAATCTGGCGGACTTGGCTACACTTGGGATGAATTGGAAGATATGCACACTTGCCTGTTTGTGAAAACAAAAGACCACAACGCTCTTGCACACGCAGGTGGGCAAGATGCAATCAAATTTTTGGTTGGAGAGTGCAATGGAGATTTTACAAAACTCCGACAAGACCTCTTCAACACAAAAAACTATTTGCTAAATGGAGGAAAATAAAAATGATAATGCAGTTTAAATTTGAGGAATATCCAGAGATTGCTAAAAAATACAAAGAGTATGAAAAATTAAGAAAAAAGCTTTATCGCACATTGCATGGCTCACCTGATGATGCTGAAACTTTAAAAAAAATTCATGAGTTTGAACACGGAGATTTTCCCAAAATGGTGTTTGACATCTTTAATGGAAAAATTGAATATGTGATGGTTGGACACACAAAAAAAACATGGAGTGAAGTAATCGGTAATGATTATAGCAAGCTTACTGATGAACAAAAAGAAACATTGGCAAATATTGTGGATGGAGGATTTTATGTTCTCCTTCCACGCGAATATTACAACGACCCGTATGACGAATATCCCAGTTGTGAAAACTGATGAAAAAGTAAAATAAGGAAAAATAAAAATGATAATGCAGTTTAAATTTGAGGAATATCCGGAACTTGCAAAAAAATATAAGGAATATCAACGCTTAGAGAAAAAGATTTATCGAACTCTGCATGGCTCGCCTGATGATGCTGAAACCTTTAAGAAAATGCAAGAATTTGAACTTGGAGATTTTCCTAAGATGGTGTTTGACACTTTCAGCGGAAAAGTGGACTATCTGATGGTTGGGGATATAAAGAAAAGTTGGAAGGATATGTTTGGGGATGATTACAGCAAGCTTAATGATGGAAAAAGAATGCAGTTATCACACCTTGTCGATTCGGGCTTCTGGATTCTCCTTCCACGCGAATATTACAACGACCCGTATGATGAATATCCCAGTTGTGAAAACTGATGAAAAAACAAGAGAAGGGAAATGAAAGACTATTTTGCAAAATTTGTTGACAGCAGCAGATTGGCTTCTGCTGCGGAGATTTGGGACAACAAAACAATAAACAAAAACTTTGCTGTGATGAAAAAAGCAGTTCAAAAAATATATGCCTTAAATCAGCAAAAAGAATTTTTTGATGCTGCTTTTTCCAGCGAAGAAAGATGTGTCAGAAGGTGGGCAGCTTGCTTTAGTGAAATTTTCAATTATGACTTGCAAAAGTCTTATGAAATTTTTCTTGAAGAATCAAAGCAAAAGCATGGGCGACCAACCGACATTATTAGTGGCGCAAAAATTGCTGCAGACCGACTGGCTGAAAAACTGCAGAATTTAAACAAATAAATCCAAAGAAAAAAAATAAGCAAAAAATTTGAAAATCTTTGAAAATCTGTTGACATGGGCGCTGTTTGTGTGTTATTATATGGCAGTAAGAAAGTAGAAGTTTCCCTTCTCACCCATTGAAGTTGGTTTTGATGCGGTTTAAACAAATTTCAATAACACACTGTGCAGTTTTTGCATTTTGTTTGATTTTTGATTGGTGGGAAGCTTTTGCATCTCACCAATTTATTTTTTAAAAGGGGATTACGACAATTTTTAAGGAACTTTTAATCAACAATGCAATCACAGCAAAAGAAGTGCGTCTTATTGGCGAAGAAGGAGAGCAACTTGGCGTCCTTTCAAAGCTTGAGGCTCAAAACAAGGCAGACCAAGCAGGCGTTGACCTTGTGTTGATGTCACCAAATGCCAATCCACCAGTTTGCAAGCTTATGGACTATGGCAAATATAAGTTTGACACTATCAAGAAAGAAAAAGAAATGCGCAAAAATCAAAAAACAAGCGAAATTAAGGAAATTCAGCTTTCCATGAGGATTGATGAATATCACATCAGTTTCAAACTTAAAAACGCGCAAAAAATCCTTCAAGATGGTGACAAGGTTAAGGTTTCTCTGCGCATGCGCGGAAGAGAGCAAGCCTATTCAAAAAATGCTGTTGAAATTGTCAAAAAGTTTGTTGCTGACATTGGTGATTTCGGTTTTATTGACAAAGAGCCTGTCATCATGGGCAGAAACGTTTCTGTTGTAATCAATCCAAAAAAAGCGTAAAAGGAGAAAAGGAAAATGCCTAAACAAAAAACTCACAGTGGTGTTAAGAAAAGATTTTCACTCACCGCAACCGGAAAGGTTAAGTTTGCACGCCCAAACAAGGGACACTTCTTAACTTCAAAAAACAAAAGTCGTAAAAGAAAACTCAGAAAAGGGTCTTATATTGCTGGAAAAAATGCCGACAACATCAAGACTTTGCTTGGCAAATAATTTTAGGAGGAAAACATGAGAATTAAAAGAGGCGTAAACGCTGTCAAAAAGCGTAGAAAAATTTTGAAGTCTGCCAAAGGTTATTTTGGAGCAAAAAGCAAACTTTACAGAACTGCTCGCGAGCAGGTTATGAAAAGCGGTCAATATGCTTATGTTGGCAGAAAATTGAAGAAAAGAAACTTCCGTTCACTTTGGATTACAAGAATCAACGCAGCTTGTCACCAAAACGACATTTCCTATTCAAGATTTGTTGATGGTTTGAAAAAAGCCAATGTGACATTAAACCGCAAAGTGCTTGCTGACATGGCAGTTAGAGAGCCAGCAGCTTTTGCAGAACTTGTTAAACTTGCAAAGAAGGCATAAGGCACAATGTGCCTTTTTGTTTTTTTTGAGGCAGCGGCATAGGGGAGAAATTTTAATATGCAAAAAGCAAGCAAAAACTTTGTGGCAAACCTTAAGAAGCAAAAACGAGAAAACAAAAGTTTGCTTTTTTTGGATAATGTCAAAATCATCAAAGACGCTTTGGCAAAGGGGACAATCCAGCCAGAGTGTCTTTTGACATCGTTAAACGAAGAAGAATTTGCACAGCTTGGCATTGATGCTGTTAATCATTTTGGGCAAAGCAAAAGAAATTTGGTTGAAACCTTTTCCACAGATGCAAAAACCATTGAAAGCCTAGCTGACACAAAAACACCACAGAAAGTGTTATGCATTGCATACCTCTCACAAGATGTTGTGGTTAAGCCAAACACAAACTTTTTGGTTTTGGACGGCTTGCAAGACCCCGGCAATGTGGGCACACTCATCCGAACAGCCAAAGCTTGCGGCTTTGAATTTGTGTTTTTGCTGGACAGCGTAAGAAAAAGCAATGCCAAACTCATTCGCAGCTCGGTTGGCGCTGTGTTTGACAACAAGGTGTTTGAGATGTCACGCACTGAGTTTTTGGAATTTGCAAAACGCAACAAATTGAAGCTTGTTTGCACCGATATGAATGGCGAAAACATTTTCAATTTTACTGAAAGTTTGCACAAAGAACACCCATGTCATTCTCAGCAAGTGTCAGCTAATTTTTTCAACTCTGCAGAGGACAACAAATGCTGGCATGCTGTTGAAGAATCTCAACTGCTTGGAGTTGTTGTTGGAAATGAAGGGCAGGGCGTGAGCGATGAGATTGCCGCAATCTGCTTCAAAACCGTCAAAATTCCAATGAAAGAGGGCATTGAAAGCCTCAACGCAGCCGTAAGCGGCAGCATCATCATGTATGAAATAAACAAAAACGGTCTGTGAACCATTTAAGCGGAAATTTTAAGGGCATTCATTTGACAAAAACTGCAAATTTGTTTTATTATATATTGAAAAATTAATATTCAAGGAGAAAAATATGTCAGGACATTCAAAATGGCACAATATACAAGCCAAAAAAGGCAAAACTGACGCCGCAAGAGGCAAAATCTTCACCAAAATTGGACGTGAGATTGCTGTGTGCGTGAAGATGGGCGGGGCAGACCCAAATGTCAACAGCAAACTGAAGGACATCATTGCCAAAGCCAAGCAAAACAATATGCCAAACGACAACATCGAGCGCTCCATCAAAAAGGCGAGTGGCGAGCTTTCTGGCGTCAACTATGAAGCAATCACCTATGAGGGCTATGGAATTGGCGGCAGCGCTGTGATTGTTGACTGCTTGACTGACAACAAAAACCGCACAGCAGGGGATGTTCGCCACGCTTTTGACAAGTTTGGCGGAAGTTTGGGAAACACAAACTGCGTTTCATATCTTTTCAATCGCAAAGGAAGCGTGTATGTGACGGATGTTAAAGATGTCGACACGCTTATGCTGGACGCGATTGAAGAGGGCGCTGTGGACGTTGTGGAGGACGAAGAAGGTGTTGAAATCATCACCGAGCCCAACGAGCACACCAAAATGCAAGAGGCACTGGAGAAGAAGGGATATAATGTTGTTTCGTCTGAAACTGCGCTTGTGCCAGACCTTTATGTGGATTTAACAGCCGAGCAGCAAGTGAAATTTCAGCGCATGGTTGACGCACTGGAAGATTTGGACGATGTTCAGGAAGTTTATCACAACGTTAATTTGGATGAAGAGGGCTGAAAGCCCTTTTTTATTTTGTGACTACAAGGCTTATATAAAAAAACAAAGTCTAAACATCCCGCTTTTGTTTGACAAAATGGGGTGTTTTTTATTACAATGTTATCATGAGAATTTTAGGAATTGACCCCGGCTATGGAATTGTGGGCTATGGAATTATTGACACCCACAGAAACAACGCAGTGGTGGACTATGGCGTAATTGAAACGCCAAAAGAAAACACTCTTCCAGTGAGGCTGATGCAGATTGAAGAGGCGCTTAGGGTGCTGTTTGAAAGATATCGACCAGACGAGGTTGCAGTGGAAGAATTGTTTTATTTTCACAATCAAACCACTGTCATCCCAGTGGCGGAGGCGCGCGGCGTGATTATTCTGACGGCGCAAAAGCATTGTGAACGAATTTTTGAATATACGCCAATGCAAATTAAGCAAGCTCTCACTGGCAATGGACGGGCAGACAAAAAGCAGATGCAGTTTATGGTGAAGGCAGTGCTGGGCTTGGAGAAAGTGCCAAAGCCAGACGACGCAGCGGACGCACTTGCCGTGGCGTTGTGTCACAGCCAAATCAATCCAAATTTGAATGTGAACGGCATTGTGTAATTTTTGTTTGGAAGTTGAAAGCTCATTATAACTTGCTGTGATGGGCTTCGCGAGAGAGCCTCGCAAAATCGCCAATGAAACGAAGCGGAATGCGATTTTCGTTTGGCAAGAGGAAGGAGAAAACAAGCGTCAGAGCGAAACTTTTTGACATATTGATGTCAAAAATGAGCCAAAGCGCAGTTTTCGGGAGGGGAAATGATTTCATTTTTGATTGGAACAATTGAAGAAAAACGAGAGAATATTTGCGTGGTGAATGTCAATGGCGTGGGATATGAGCTTGCCATTTCCAACAACACGCTGGATGCGCTTCCAATGCAAGGGGAAACCTGCAAGGTGCTGACATATCTTCAAGTGAGCGAAAACACAGGCGTGTGCCTTTATGGTTTTGCCACCGAAGAGGAAAAAGCACTATTTTTGAAACTCATCACCGTTTCGGGAGTTGGGCCAAAAAGTGCCATTGGCGTGCTTTCTGGCATGAAACTTTCTGAACTTTTGATGAGCATCATAAGCGGCGACAGCAACTCGCTTTCAAAAATCAAGGGCTTGGGCAAAAAAACTGCCGAGCGTATTTGTTTGGAACTTAAGGACAAAATCTCTTCACATGGCTTGCCGCTTGTTGATGGGTTTGAAATTGAGCAAGACTTCAACGAAACCGCACTTAACGATGCAGTTGAAACGCTCATCAGCCTTGGAGTGAACAAAAATGAGGCATATCGCTTGGCAAGAGCCAAGGTCAGCAGCGGCACAACAGCCGAGGAAATCATTTTGAAAGTGCTGCGAGAACTTGGAAGATAAATACAATATGGTGTGTGGTATGCACAACAAAACTCTGCATAACACCACAAGATGTAGTTAAAAGGAAGAAAAATGGAACAACAAGATAGATTTATCACCAGCAGCAAAAACTGGACAGATGCCGAAATTGAAAATTCGCTCAGGCCAACCAGCCTTGAGGAATATGTTGGACAACAAAAAATTAAGGAAAGCTTGGGAATTTACATCAAAGCTGCAAAGTCAAGAAAGGATGCTCTTGACCATGTTTTGTTGTATGGACCACCGGGGCTTGGGAAAACCACGCTTTCTCACATCATTGCCAACGAACTTGGCAGCCAGTTTAAGGTGACAAGCGGACCTGCAATTGAGCATGCTGCCGACCTTGCTGCCATTCTCACCAATCTTGGCAAAAACGATGTGCTTTTCATTGATGAAATCCACAGACTCAATAAGACGGTGGAAGAAATTCTATATCCTGCCATGGAAGACTTTGCGCTTGATTTCATTGTGGGAAAGGGGCCTTCTGCAAAAAATATGCGCCTCAAAATTCAACCTTTCACACTGATTGGCGCAACAACAAGGGCAGGAATGCTCACCAGCCCACTGCGCGACCGCTTTGGCGTCATCTGCCGCTTAGAGCTGTATGCGGACAACGAACTGCAAGAAATAATCTCGCGCTCAGCTCGCATCCTGAAAATTGACATTGACGATGGCGCCAGTCTTGACATTGCCAAACGCTCTCGCGGAACGCCTCGAATTGCCAACAGGCTGCTGAAGCGCGTGAGAGACTATGCCGAAGTTATTGGCACAGGCAAAATCACAAAAGAAATCACAGATGAGGCACTTGCCAAGATGGAAATTGACGAGTTGGGTCTGGACTTCATCGACCGCAAAATTTTGGAGAGCATCATCTATAAATTTGGTGGCGGCCCAGTTGGTTTGGATACACTTTCTGCCACCATTTGCGAAGACTCTGGCACCATTGAGGATGTGTATGAGCCATATCTGTTGCAGCTTGGCTTTGTTGCGCGCACTCCACGCGGGCGCATTGCTCTTGAAAACGCATATCACCATCTTGGCATCACATATCCAGAGAAATAATAAAGCAGAAACACATCAACTTAGAAAGGAGCGTTATGCAGAGAGAAGTTTTAAGAAGCACATATTTTTATGATTTGCCCGAGGAGCTTATTGCTCAAACGCCAATTGAGCCAAGGGACCACTCGCGGCTTTTGTGTTTCAATCGCGAAACGGGCGAAACAGAGCACAGGCACTTTTATGACATCTTGGATTTTGTGAAAGCGGGCGATGTTTTGGTTGTCAACAACACGCGTGTTTTGCCAGCAAGGCTTTTTGGCTTTAAGGCAACCACAGGGGCAAAAATTGAAATTCTGCTGCAAAAGCGGCTGGATTTATTCACTTGGGAAGTCATCTCAAAGCCAGCAAAAAGGCTGGCAGTTGGAACAGAAATTGTGTTCAACCAAAACATCAAGTGCGTTGTGACAGACAAAGGCGAATATGGCGCTTGCAAGGTGAAGTTTGATTATTTGCCAAGCAAAACCTTTGAAGAGCACCTTATGGAAATTGGCACCATGCCACTTCCACCATACATCAAAGAGAAATTGAAAAATCAAGAGCGATATCAAACCGTCTATGCCAAGGTGGAGGGCTCCAGCGCGGCGCCAACAGCGGGGCTTCACTTCACGCCACAGCTGCTTGAAAAGCTTAGGGCAAAGGGCGTGGAAGTTTTGCATGTGCTGCTTCATGTTGGGCTTGGCACTTTCAGACCGGTGAAAGAGGATAACATCTTAAATCACGAGATGCACAGCGAATATTTTGAGGTGACCAAGGAAGTGGCAGATGCCATCAACAAAGCAAAGGCGGAGGGCAGAAGGATTATTGCCGTGGGCACAACTTCAGTGAGAACGCTTGAAAGCGCGGTGGTTGAAAATGGCTTGCTGCAGCCACAAAAGCGAGAAACTAAGATTTTCATTTATCCACCATACAAATTTAAAATTGTGGACGCGCTCATCACAAATTTTCACTTGCCAGAAAGCACGCTCATCATGCTTGTATCGGCGTTTGTGGGAAACATTGACAAAACGCTTTCGCTCTACAAAACGGCTGTGAAAGAAAAATATCGTTTCTTCAGCTTTGGCGACGCGATGTTAATCTGGGGAGGAACCAAAAATTTATGACGGCGACATGGCTAAGTCTAACGCCTAAATCTTCGGTTCTCCGTTCCAATCTTTTTCCACCAAAAGAACACCTTTGAAGAACCATTTAGACGCTTTTTCAAAAGTGTGAAATTTGATAATCTGAACACTGCTTTGCAGTGTTGAAAATAAAGATGTTTAAAGGAAATTAAAAAATTATGAAAGACTGTAATTTTAGCTTTGAAATTGAAAAAATTTGCCCTGTCACTGGGGCGAGAGCAGGCATTTTGCACACGCCACGTGGGGACATCAAAACGCCAGTGTTTATGCCGGTTGGAACGCAAGCAACCGTGAAAGGGCTTAGAAGAGAAGATTTGGACGAAATGGGGGCACAAATTATTCTGTCAAACACATATCATCTTTTTTTGCGTCCGGGGCACGAGATTGTTGAAAAAGCCGGCGGGCTGCACACATTTATGAATTGGGACAAGCCCATCCTCACAGACAGCGGCGGGTTTCAGGTGTTTTCGCTTTCAAAATTGCGCAAAGTTTCTGAGGCGGGCGTGGAATTTCAATCTCACTTAAGTGGGCAGAAGTTTATGATGACGCCAGAGCTTTGCATGGACATACAGAAATCTTTGGACAGCGACATCAACATGGCTTTGGACCAATGCACGGAGGCTCCGGGCACTTATGCCGAAGCCGAAAAGGCGGCAGAGCTAACAAAAATTTGGCTGGAAAGATGCGCCAAGGCTCATCAGGGCGGCAACCATGTGTTGTTTCCAATTGTTCAGGGCAATTTATATAAAGATTTGCGAAAGAAATGCGCAGAATATTGCACGCCTTATGCCAAGTGCGGCATTGCCATTGGCGGGCTTTCGGTTGGCGAGGCAAAAAGCGATATGTATGAAATGTTGGACTTTTTGCACCCAATTTTGCCGCACGATATGCCACGCTATTTGATGGGCGTGGGCAGCCCAGATTGTCTTGTTGAGGGCTTTGCACGCGGAGTGGACATGATGGACTGCGTGCTTCCAACGCGCATTGCCAGAAATGGCACAGCCTTCACAAAAACCGGCAAAATGGTGGTTAAAAACAGCCAATATAAGGAAGATTTTCGCGCCATAGAAGAAGGTTGCGATTGCTATGCATGCCGCCATTACAGCCGTGCTTACATCCGCCATCTCATCAATGCAGGGGAGATGTTGGGTGCAGAACTGCTTTCCATTCACAACTTGCGTTTTTTGATTAACTTGGCAGAGAAAACGCGCAAAGCAATTTTGGGCGACTATTTCCCAGAATTTTTGGCAGAATTTAGAAAAACATACAAGATTTAAAAATTGATGGGCATTCTTCAGCTATTGTCAAAGCGGACAGAGATTCTTTCACTTCGCTACGCTTCGGGCAGAATGACAATAAGAAACAAGGCGGAAGTATTGTGAGAAAAGCGAATGCACCCGTCAAGAGCGCCCCGAGAATGTCAACTCAGAATGACAAAAGGAGAGGGAATGCAAGTTAAGGATTTGATTTTATATCAGGTTGCAACTGACAGAAACTATAAGGTGGGCGACCAGCTGCACTTTGGCGACCAGCCAAATGGACAGATGAAGATTTTTGATGCTGCTTTCAACAAAAATGGCACACCACTTCATTGGCTTACACTTCAGCACGCCAAGAAGAGGGGATTTTGGAAAAACAAAGCTTTGTTGTTTGACACCTATGATGCACTGGCAAATTATGACTTGTTTATGCGCGAGATTGCTTTGGAAGAGGTGAGAAAAGAGAAGTTTCCTTTCCTTCCTTCCAGATTTAGGTGTATGTATCTGTCCGATACGGGAGACATTGCCAAAAAGAATATGGATATAATGAAACAAAGGGCTCCACAAAAACAATATCAAGCAATTTCTGTGAAACTTTGCGGCGAAGTTTTTTATGTTAAAGACTTTGGAATTGGCAGAAGTGGTTTGTCCTTCAACGAATATAAAGAACTTGCAGAAAAGTTTTGGAGCCAAGACCAAACATCAAAAAAAGAAAGCAAGGAAATTCTTTTTGTGGGCGATGCAGAAGTGGTTGAAATTTTGAAGGAATATAAAAAAGAAGAGAAATGAAAATTTTTCTTCAGTGAAAATTCGTTGGGCGAACACAGTTTTGTCCGTTATTTCATAATCCAAAACTATTCGCAAAAGACAGGTTTTACGCAGAGATATGCTATATTTTGTGTAGGGGAGTGCATAACACTGTCAATATGTTGTGTGTTATGCAATTTTGATGTTTTTTTGTTTGATTGAAAAACATCTTGTTGTTTGATTGTTTTCCCTTATGTTTTCCTTTCAAAATTTTTAAGAATGTTTCATATTTTCTCTTGCTTTTTGATGACATTTTAATCTCTTAATCTTATATGACAATGTGTATGTGTGTGTAACTTTTAAAGCTTTTTTCATCCTCTGCGCATGTGCTTTATTTTTGGACGCAAAAAAATAAAAGCAAAAAGTAAATTTCGCGAGATGTTGCTAAGTTTTTTTATAAAATATTTTTAAGATTTTTTCAAGATTTTTTTTTAAATAAGTTATCAGCAACTGCAATAAAAAAAACATCCTGCACCTTTGCAAGATGTTTTTTAATCTTATTCCGCCTCAGCTTCAGCTGCTGCCTTCTGTGCTTTTTTAAGCTCTTTTTCTCTTTTTTTGTAATAATCCTGAACGGCTGCGTGAATGGATTCTTCCGCCAAAATGCTGCAGTGAATTTTGTGTGGTGGAAGTTCCCCCAACAAATCAAGCACATCTTTGTTTGTCACTTTCAAAGCTTCGTCAATGGTTTTGCCTTTGATGAGGTCGCAAGCCATGTCTGTGGAAGCAATGGCAGCGCAGCAGCCAAAGGTTTTAAACTTTGCGCTTTCAATCACGCCATTGTCATCAATCTTAAGATACATCTTCATGATGTCGCCACATGCAGCGTTGCCAACTTCGCCAATGCCGTTTGCGCCTTTCATTGCGCCAGCATTGCGAGGATTTTGAAATCTTTCAATAACTGTTTTGCTGTACATAATTAAAACCTCCCTGCTTGAACTGGTGAAATTGCACGAAGTTTTGCAACCACCTTTTGAAGTTGTTCAACAACATAATCCACATCAGATTTTGAGATGTTTGTTCCAAAAGAAAATCTGACAGAGCTCTGTGCAATTTCGTCTGGCACGCCCATGGCTTTCAAGACATGTGAAGGAAGAAGGCTTTTGGATGTGCATGCAGAAGCTGTTGAAACACAAATTCCTGCCAAATCCAACAACATCATGATGGATTCGCCTTCAATTCCATAAAACGAAACATTCAAAATGGCATTTGTCTTTTGATGTGGATGCCCATTAACCTGAAAATGTTCCAACTTTTCAGAAAGTTTCTCAAGAAAATAATCTCTCACGCTCTTAAGTTTTTTGTTGTTTATGATATAGTTTCTGTTGGCAATTTCAACCGCTTTGCCAAAACCTGCAATGCTTGGCACATTTTCTGTTCCAGAGCGCTTGCCTCTTTCTTGGCTTTCGCCGCCATATGTGATTGGGTCAATTCTCACGCCGTTTTTGACATACAAAGCTCCAACGCCTTTTGGCCCATGAAGCTTGTGCGCAGACATTGAAAGCAAATCAATTTCCATGTCCTGAACGTCAATCTTGACATTTCCAATTGCCTGAACAGCGTCTGTGTGAAACAAAATGCCATAGTCATGTGCAATTTTGGCAATGGCTTTGATGTTTTGAATGGTTCCAACTTCGTTGTTGACAGACATGATTGAAATGAGCGTGGTGTCTTTTTTGATTGCGTGCAGAAGTTCTGGAAGTTTGACAAGTCCATTTTCATCAACTGGAAGATATGTCACTTCAAAACCCTCTTTTTCAAGCTGTTGACACGCGTGAAGCACTGCGTGATGCTCGATTTGGCTGGTGATGATGTGCTTCCCTTTGTTGACATTTGCATGTGCAACGCCCAAGATTGCCCAGTTGTCAGCCTCTGTGCCACCACTGGTGAAATAAATTTCATTTGCTTTTTTTGCATTGATGGCAGTTTTGATTCTGTCCCTTGCCCTGTCAATGATTGCAACAGCATCTCTTCCCAAGCTGTGCAAAGCACCTGCATTGCCATACAGTGTGTTGAAGCAAGGAAGCATTTCTGTCAAAACTTCGTTTGAAACGTAGGTTGTGGAAGCGTTGTCGAGATAAATTCTTCTTTCCATAAATCCTTTCCTTTTAAATTTCCTTGAATTTCCGCCATAAAAATGCGGCAGTTTTCCTATCTTCAATTTTATCACTAAAATTGCTTGTTGTCAATAGAAAAAATTTTATTTATTGCTTTTTTATGAAGAAATTTGCTTGTTAACATCAAGAAATTTGCTATTTAAAGATATTTTTGCAAAGTTTCAACAACTTGGTCTTTCATCCACAAGCCAATGTGCTTTTCTGTTTCTTTTCCGTCCACAAACAAAATGAGAGTTGGAATGCTCATAATTCCAAAGCTGCGAGCAAGCTTTTCGTCCTCATCCACATCAACTTTGTAAATTTTCACCTTGTCTGAAAGGCTTTCTTGCACTTCGTCCAAGATTGGCCCCATCATTCTGCAAGGGCCGCACCAATTTGCAAAAAAGTCCACCAAAACAACGCCCTCTTTTGTTTTTTCTTCAAAGTTTTTTTCATTGATAATTTCCATAGCAAAATCTCCTTTTAAATTTTAAATTTTTTATTGTTTTTTGATTTCTTTTTCTGGCAAATGTCATAAATGTCTGTCAATTTTCTTAAGCAAATTCTCTTTCTTGAGTGAAACTTTTTGATTAAGAGTTTTGCAGCAAACTTTGCACAACATGCGCAGCAATCACACATCCGCACATGGCAGGAAAATATGAGATGCTGCCCACAGTTTTTTCATTTGTTTCAAGCGGCTTTGTGGTGCAAGCAACCACCGTCAGATTGCTGACATTTTGCTGCCTAAGTTTTTTGCGCATCACCTTTGCCAAGCCATCATTTGTGGTTTTATATATGTCCAAAACCTCAAATTGTGGAATGCACGCGCGATTGCCCGAACCCATGGCGCTGACAATGTTGATGTTGTTGTTTTTGCAAAAGCAAATGAGTTGCAGCTTGTCTTGCACGCTGTCAATTGCGTCCACCACAAAATCGCATTCCTCAAAGCCCATGCTGGCAATCGTGTCCTCGCAAAGTCTGTCACTGATGGCATTCACAACGCAGTTTGGATTGATTTTTTCAATCATCTCTTTCATAACCTCTGTCTTGAGGCGCCCCACTGTTTGAGTGTTTGCCACCGCTTGCCTGTTGATGTTGGTTTCGTCAATCCTGTCAAAATCCACAATTGTCAGTTTGCCCACCCCAGCGCGCGCCAGCATGGTGCAAACATGTCCTCCAACTCCGCCAATGCCAACCACCGCAACATGGCTTTCAAACAGCTTTGTTATGCCAGTTTCTCCAATCAAAATTTTTGTTCTGTCTGTCCACATAAGCCTTTCCTTGTCAATCAAGATGTTGTGGTGTTATGCGACAATTTTTCTGCATACCACCACATTATATTGTTTTTTTTAATTACATTAAAGCACATATTTTTTGAGGTCATATTTTTGTTCTCTGTCCTTAAACACATTTTTGACATAGGTTTTGTCAATAATCACATCCAGCATTGGATGCTCACCAGTGGCGTTGAACGACACATCTTCCAAAACAGTTTCCATGATTGTGTGCAACCTTCTTGCGCCCAAATCTTCACTTGTTTCATTTTCGCGCTCTGCCATTTCGGCAATTTCATCCAACGCATCGTCCATAAACACCAAATTGATGTTGTCCACTTTCAGCATGTTGCTGTATTGCACAGTGACAGCATTTTTTGGAGTTGTCAGAATTTTTTTGAAGTCTTCCTTTGTCAAGCTTTCCAGTTCCACCCTAATTGGGAAACGCCCCTGAAGCTCTGGAATCATGTCCTCCATTTTGGAAACATGAAAAGCGCCTGCCGCAATAAAAAGGATGAAATCGGTTTTGACATTGCCATATTTGGTTGCAACGGTGCTGCCTTCCACAATTGGAAGAATGTCCCGCTGAACTCCTTCTCTGGAAACATCTGCACTGTTGGTGGCTTGGCTTTTTCCAATGATTTTATCAATTTCATCAATGAAGATGATGCCTTGCTCTTCCGCCAAAGCAATGGCTTCCTCGTTGACATTGTCCATGTCAATGATTTTGTCCGATTCTTCTTGCAGCAGAATTTCACGCGCATGGCGCACAGAAAGTTTTTTCTTTTTGTGCTTTGGAGGTGTCAGCCCCTCAAACATCGAGCCCAAGTTGATTTCGTTTCCCCCAAAAGCCATCATTGGCTTTGGCGCGTCCAAAACCACAACCTCCACCATTTCGTCTTCGCACTTGCCGTCATGCAGCTCTTTAATCAGCGCCTCACGGTCCACATCCACCGATGTCACCCTTCTGTTTTGAAAGAGCGCATCCACAATTTTGTTTTCCACAATTGGCAAAACCTTGGCTTCAACTTCTTTTTTCTTGTTGTCCTTAACCATTCTTACGGCAACTTCAACAAGGTCACGAATCATACTTTCAACATCGCGGCCAACATAGCCAACTTCTGTGTATTTTGTGGCTTCCACTTTCACAAATGGCGAGCCAACCAGCTTTGCCAAACGCCTTGCAATTTCTGTCTTACCAACACCTGTTGGGCCACTCATCACAATGTTTTTTGGAGTGATTTCTTCCCTCACATCTTCTGGCAGTCTGCTTCGGCGATAGCGATTTCTAAGCGCCACAGCCACAGCCTTTTTTGCCTTGTTTTGACCGATGATATATTTGTCCAATTCTGTTACAACCTGTTTTGGTGTAAAATTCATAATTCCTCCTTAAAATGTTTCCACTATGATGTTTTCGTTGGTGAAAACACAAATTTCACTGGCAATTTTAAGCGCCTTAAATGCCACTTCTTCCGCGCTGTAAGTGGTGTTTTGAATCAATGCCCTTGCAGCAGCCAGCGCATAGTTTCCGCCAGAGCCAATGGCGCAAACGCCGTCTTGAGGCTCAATCACGTTCCCAGAGCCGTCCAAAATCAAAATCTGATTTTTGTCAGCAACAATCATAAGTGCTTCCAGCTGACGCCCAGCCTTGTCTTCTCTCCAAGTTTGCGCCAACTCCACCGCACTTCTCATGAGATTGCCAGAAAACTTGTTGAGCATGCCTTCAAATCTTTCACTCAAACTGAAAGCGTCAGCAACAGAGCCAGCAAAGCCAATTAAAACCTTGTTGTTGTAAATTCTTCTGACTTTCTTTGCGTTGCCCTTGAAGATTATGCTGTTTTGCATCGTCACTTGTCCATCGCCAGCAATGGCAATCTTGCCATCTTTTTTAACTGCGCAGATGGTTGTGCCCTTAAAAATACTTTCCATAAAACTTCTCCTTAAATTTTTCAACTTGGGATTTTGAAAGGAATGTTTGAACAGCCACTTCCTTTTTAAATCTTTCAAAGTCTTTCTCATTCATTATATCATATTTGAGATTAAATAACCTAAATTTTATCACACTTTTTTCCAGCAAATTGTTGAGAATTCGCCCAATGCAAGTGTTTTCCAGCAGCAAATGCGCCCCAACAGAGCCTTTCAAATCGCAAATCACCCTGTATGCGCAATAGTTTGCCAAAAGCAAGCTTTCAAAACTGCCAGCCGTGCCGCAAAGCCCTCCGCACACATAGAGGTGCTCGCAAATTTGCAAATGATTGTTTAAGCAAGATGGCGCAAGCAGATAAGTGCGCTGACAAACGGCGCTGTGTTGCAAAATTTGGCAGCCCTTAAGCGCCAAAATTGTCCAAACAATCTGTTGCTGTTCTTCTTCATCCAGAGCCGAGCAAAAATCGTCCAAAATCAAGATTTTTTGATGCGGATTGTAAGTGAGTTTCAAGCTTGCATAGCATCGAGAGCGCTCGTCAAAATGAGGTCGCATGATGGAGTTTCTCAAGGCGGCTTTCCCCCGCTTTAGGATGCCTTCCACGGTGATTTGTTGTTTTTCGCTGTTTTCACTTGCGTGATAGTGCTGGTCATAAGCCAAAATCTTTTCACAAACAGCGTCATATTCCTCTTCAGAAAGATTGGCATAACACTCCGTTTCTGAAACAAAATTCAGTTTTTCCAAATTGACGCTTGCGGCATCCAAAATCATTTTTTCTGGGTGAAAAAAGCAAATCCTCTTTTTTTCAACATAGTTTTCCAGCTCTTGCAAAAGCTTGGGATTGGTGTTGTGCCCTGTTGCAAGAATGGTGGTTTCCGCCAGATTAAGCTGGTCTATCGTTGCGCTGAAAATTTTTATTTTTGGATTGCTTTCCAGATGTTTTCTGACAGCAAACATAAAATTTTCGTCATATTCAAAGCCAAAGTTGTGAAAATCGTGCTTTTTGGCGATTGATAAAAGTGGGCTGCCCAAAAAGTTCAACTCACTTTGCATGTTTTCCGTCATAAAAGTTTCAAATTTGCTGTAATATCCAAAATTGGTTTTTGGCCTGTTGTTTCCGTCGTCAAAAATATGCACATCAAAGCCATTGTTGGCAAGAATTAAGGCAACTTCTGCCCCTGCCAAGCCACAACCCACAACTTTGATTGGTTTTTTTGAAAACTTAGACTTTAATGCTTCAATCACTAATTTCTTCTTCCACCTTATAGTCACAAGCAGAGCACTTAACAACGCTCTTGCCCTTTCTTACAAGCGCTTTGCCGCAGTTTGGACAGAGCGTGCCTGTTGGCAAATCCCAGCTCATAAAATTGCATCCTTCTCTGTCTTCGCAAGCAAAGAAAGTTTTTCCGTGCTTGGTTTTGAGTGCAAACACATTTTTTCCGCACATTGGGCACTTGCTGGCAGGCTTTTTCTCTTCGGTTTCATAAGGCTTGACATTTTTGCACTTAGGAAAATTTGAACAGCCCAAAAATTTGCCATATCTGCCTTCGCGAATCAGCATTTTGTTTCCACACTTTTCGCACAAGATGTCTGTTTCAACAGGTGGAGTTTTCATGGTGAGGCTGCTGGCGTCCGCTTTGGACAAAAGCCCACTAAAGCCATTCCAAAAGCTGTCAATCACGCCGTGCCACTCGTCTTTGTTTTCGGCAATGTCGTCCAGCCTGTTTTCCATGTGCGCGGTGAATTTGACATTGATGACACTGTTGAAAAACTTTTCCAAATATTCAGTGATTTTTCTTCCAAGGTCTGTTGGCACAAGATATCTTCCGTCCTTTGTGCAATAGTTTCTTGCAGTGAGAATGGTGATGGTTGCAGCATAGGTTGCAGGACGCCCAATCCCCTTCTCTTCCATTGCCTTCACCAAACTTGCTTCGGTGAACCTTGCAGGTGGTTTGGTGAACTTTTGCTCTTCCTTGATTTCCTTAACTTCCACTTTTTCGTTCTCTTCCAAAACAGGAAGTTTTGAGATGTCTTGCTTTTCGTCTTCCGACCACTCTTTATACACCGCCGTGAAGCCAGCAAATTCCAAGGTTTTTCCAACCGCTTTAAAGCCATATTCGCCCGCATTAATGGTCACATTCACATTGGAATATTCCGCTTCGCTCATTTGGCTGGCAATGAAGCGCTCGTAAATCAGTTTATAAAGACGATAATTGTCTTTGGTTAAAGAATCCTTCACCAACTCTGGCGTGATTTGCATGGAAATTGGCCTAATGGCTTCGTGCGCATCCTGAGCGTTCTTTTTGCTGGCATATATGTTTGGCTTTTCTGGCACAAAGTTTTTGCCATATTTTTCTGTGATAAACTCTCGACACGCCGCTTGCGCCTCGACTGAAACACGGGTGGAGTCTGTTCTGATGTAAGTGATAAGCGCAATTTTCCCCTCGCCCTTCACTTCCACGCCCTCATAAAGCTCTTGAGCCGAAGAAGTTGTGCGTTTCAAACTCATGCCCAATTTGTTGAGTGCATCTTGCTGCATTGTGCTGGTGGTGAATGGCGCAGGAGCATGAGATTTTGTTTTGGTTTTCTTGACACTGCCAACAACAAAATCCGAATTTTTAATTAAGGCAAGTGCCTTGTCCACCTCTTCGCGATTTGCCAATTTCACCTTTTTGTTTTTGAAAGAAGTGAGGGTGGATTTGAAGGCAATCTTGTCTTTCTCGTGTGACGCTGTAACAACCCAATATTCCTCTGGCTTGAAGTTTTCAATTTCAATTTCTCTTTCCACCACAAGTTTAAGGGCAACCGATTGCACCCTTCCTGCAGACAGCTTTGGTGCAATTTTTTTGGAAAGAATTGGAGAAAGTTTATAGCCCACAATTCTGTCCATAACCCTTCGTGCCTGCTGAGCATTCACAAGGTTTAAATCAATGGTTCTTGGCTCTGACAAAGCCTTGATGACCGCTTTTTTGGAAATTTCGTTAAACTGAATGCGGCACTTGGTGTTTGGGTCCAGCCCCAACACATGCGCAACATGCCAAGAAATTGCCTCGCCTTCGCGGTCGGGGTCGGTTGCAATCAAAATTTCGTCTGCATCGCTTGCCTTTCGTTTCAGGTCGGCAATCAACTGTTTTTTGTCTGGGTTAATTTCATAGTGAGGTTCAAAGTTGTTGTTGAGGTCGATGGCAAAAGATTTTGCGGGCAAGTCGCGAATGTGACCTTTGGTTGCAAAAACTTCAAAACCACTTCCCAAATATTTCTTTAAAGTGTCCCTTTTTGCTGGGGCTTCAATGACAACAAGTTTCAAAATAAAACTCCTTTATTGAATTAATATTAATTTTTCTTAAATCAAGAGGCCATACATTTGCGATGGCAACTTTCTTATTAAACCACGAATTTCCAAAGTTGTCAAACAACTGTTCAAAATATTGACAGGAATTTTGGAATTATCTGCCAAAAAATCAAAATTTTGTTCTCCTTGCTCCAAAAGATTGACAATTTCTTGCTCTTCAAAGGAAAGCCCAACAAACTTGTTTTGAATGGGTTTTGACTGCATTCCAAAATATTTGACAATCTGCTCTGGGCTGACAATGCCGTCTGCCTGACCGCTGCTTATAAGGTCGTTTGGCAAATCGCTTTTGTCGCTGGTTATGTTGCCCGGAATGGCAAACATATCTCTGCCATATTCCAAGGCATATTCCTTGGTGTGAAGCGTGCCGCTTCTGATGCCCGCTTCGGTGATAAGCACGGCCGCGCTGATGCCCGCAATAATTCTGTTACGCTTTGGAAAAGTGTATCTTTTTGGCTCAAACGAAGGTGGATATTCAGAAAGCAGCAGCCCTTTTTCTGCAATTTCCTTTCCCAAATTGAAGTTTGTGGCTGGATATATGTGATTGAATCCGCCAGCAATGACGGCAATTGTCTTGCCGCCAACATCCAAGGCTGCGCGATGCGCAATGGCATCCACGCCATAGCAAAGCCCACTGACAATCACCACCCCACTCTCTGCCACTTTTTTGGAAAACCGTTCAGTGACAAGCTTGCCATATGCGGTTGGATTTCTTGTGCCAACAACAGCCAAGCATTTTTCTTTCAGCAGTGACAAATTCCCTTTGGCATACAAAATCAGTGGACGCTCTGGCAAGTCAAACAAAGTTTGCGGATAGTTCTCCGAAAAGATTGTCACAATTGCAATGCCACACTTAAGCATATTTTCAATGGTGCTGTTAAGCTGCCTTGGGTCATAATTCTTGAGAAGTTTAAGCATCTCTTCTGACGAAAGCACGCTTTTCATTTTTGGATTTGACAAAGCATGCTCCAAATCAAAATCTTCCAACAACTCAAGCAAAGTTTCTTGCTTTTTGTTTGGAATTTCATTGAAAGACATGAAAATCAAAAACTTTTCAATTTCATTCATCTTTTTTTCATTCATCTTTCCTTAAATCCCCCAATATTTTCTGTCCAGCCCACGATATGAAATGGCCTCGGCAATGTGCTGTGGCAAGATTTCACTTTGCCCTTCAAGGTCGGCAATGGTGCGCGCCACCTTCAAAATTCGGTCGTGCGCACGCGCGCTAAGTTTCAAATTTGTGAAGGCTTGCTCCATAAGAAATTGACAATCCTTGGAAAGGGTGCAAAATTTCTTCATCTGTGGCACACTCATCTTGGCATTAGAAAAAGTTTGTGTGCCAGCAAAGCGCGCAATTTGCACCTGCCTTGCCCTGTCCACTCTTGTCTTGATGCTGGCAGAGCTTTCCGCCTTTTGATTGCTGTTAAGCTCGCCATAAGAGATGTTGTCCACCTCCACTTGAATGTCAATTCTGTCCATGATTGGCCCAGAAATTTTGGAGAGATATTTATGAATTTGCACAGGCGTACACTTGCACTCTCTGTTTTTGGCGCCAAAGTTGCCACAAGGGCAAGGGTTCATGCTGGCAATCAGCGTGAAAGAAGAAGGATATGTCACCGTCTGATTGGCGCGCGCAACAGTGATGTTGCCGTCCTCCAGTGGCTGCCTGAGTGTTTCAATCAGCTGTCTGGAATATTCTGGAAACTCGTCCAAATAAAGCACACCATTATGCGCCAAACTGATTTCTCCCGGTTTGCTGTTTGTGCCGCCACCCGTCAAACTCACCGCTGAAGCAGTGTGATGTGGCGAGCGAAATGGCCTTTCTGTGATGATGCCTTTGGACAAATCCAGCTCCCCTGCAATGGAGTGAATTTTTGTCACTTCCAAAGCTTCTTCAAAGGTCAAGTCTGGCAAAATGCCCGAAAAACACTTTGCAAGCATGCTTTTTCCGCTGCCCGGAGGACCAATCATAAGCACATTATGTCCGCCTGCTGCCGCAATTTCCAGCGCCCTTTTTGCCTGAGTTTGCCCCTTCACATTTTCAAAATCCAGCTTGTTGCACAAGGCTTTTGAAACCTCATCAAAGTTTTTTGTTTTTAAAGAAGGAATGTCTTCATCATAGCCATCCTGCAAAAACTCCACCACTTCTTTCAAATTTCTGAAGGCATAAATTTTCATGCCGTCAATAAATTTTGCCTCCTCTGCGTTTTCGTGCGGAATGATGACTTTCTTGTTGCCAAGCGCTCTGGCACTGATTAAAATTGGAAGCACGCCGCGCACTTTTTTTAAAGAACCGTCCAAAGAAAGCTCGCCAACAAATATGTAGTCCACAAATTTTTTGTTCTTAATTTGGTTTGACGCCGTCATGATGCCAACGGCAATTCCAAGGTCATAAAGTGGACCTTCCTTCTTGATGTCTGCCGGCGCAAGGTTGATTGTGTAATGCTTGGTTGGATATTCAAAGCCCGAATTTCTTATGGCAGCCTTCACTCTGTCTTTGGCTTCTTTCACAGCGGTGTCGCCCAATCCAACAATGTCAAAGCGCGGAACTCCACCCACGATGTCTGTTTCAATGTTCACAACAAATCCATCAATGCCTGCCAAACCATAACTCAAAACTTTTGATAACATTCTCAACACCTCAAAAATACAACTAAATTATATCAAATTTTTCTTCAACTTCAAAGCGAATTATTTGCAAAACCGCATATATGTTGCATTTTCGACAAAAAAACAATCAATCACACCGATTGACCGTTTTTTATCATGTTTTTAAATTGTTGCAAAAGCGCACTTGGAAAAGCCTATTGCAAAATCATTGCAATCACAAAGGCTGCTGCCACCGCAAAGCAAAACATAATCACAAACCACTTTACAAATTTGTCTTTTAAAACTCTTTTTTTGAAGTCTTTTTCATAGACAGTCAAGTTCTTTTCAAAATCTTCTTTGGTGACAACTCCACTGTTCACCTTTTGCGCCTTATAAAGTTTGAAGCGCTCTTGCAATTCCACCTTAAAAGTGGTGAAATATTGCAAAATTTGCCACGCGCCCCAAAACAGCGCCAAAAGAAGCAGACAAGAAAAAGTGAAGTAAACAAAATCCGCCCAAAATCGATTTAAAATTGCAAACAGGGCTGCCAAAATGATTGTCACAGCCGTCACAATGTATGGAATCTTTTGCATAGTTTTTCCTTCTTTTGTGCTTACAAATTAAGCAATGTCACGATGTAAACCACAACAATAACAACTGTTGCAACAACCCAGCCAATCAGCCACCAAACATTGTGTTTGTTGATGCCATTGCGGCACTTGCGAAGTGTCCAATAGAAGCCCAGCCAAATGCAGATGATGTATGCCATGCACTCTCCAATGCTTTGGAAGGTGTTTGCCAACGAGCCATCATCAATGTGAATGCACTGAAAAATCAAGCGCAAAATGACAGCAATTGCAATGAAGATGATTGCAAAATAGCTGACAAAATCCAACACCTTTGTTGAAGACCAGCTTTTCTTTGTTGAAGTTGAGTTTGTTGATGTGGAAGTTGTTGAAGCGCTGGTGGATGTGGTGGTGGTCTTTTTTACTGGCTTAGACGCCGTTGTCTTTTTTGTTGTTTTCTTTTTTGTTTCTGCCATAAATTTTCTCCTTTATATTTTTTATATGTGATAAAAACCAAGTTTTATGAATGTGCGGCTCTTATTTGGTTGTTGGCTGCCAGAAAGATGTTTCGACGGCGTGCCTAAAGGCACTTGCTCAACATGACAGCGTGTGCACTGCGGCTGCGCTAATGTCCGCCCAACATCTCTGTCCGCTTTCACGCCCGCGGCGCACACTTTCACATTATTTTGCGGTTTCCGTATATCTGCTTTCGCGGATGACATTCACCTTAATTTGCCCTGGATATTGCATTTCGTTTTCAATTTTTGCTGCAATTTCCTTTGCCATAAACATTGCTTCGCTGTCAGAAATTTGGTCTGGTTTCACAATAATTCGCACCTCTCTGCCGGCTTGAACAGCATAAGATTTGTCCACGCCCTTAAAGCCGTTTGCAATTTCTTCCAGTTGTTGCAAGCGCTTGATGTAATTTTCAAAGCTGTCCCTTCTTGCGCCCGGTCTGGAGCTGGAAATTGCGTCTGCAACCTGCACAATCACTGCCTCAATGCTTTTAAATTCCACATTAAAGTGATGCGCCTCAATACAGTGCACAACTGCGTCGTTCTCTCCGCACTTTTTGGCAAGTTCCACACCAATTTGCACGTGTGTGCCTTCCAGTTCGTGGTCCAGCGCCTTGCCGATGTCGTGCAGCAAGCCTCCGCGTTTTGCAATCTTGACATTTGCACCCATCTCGCTTGCCAAAAGCCCAGCAATGATGGAGGTTTCAATGGAGTGTTTCAAAACATTTTGCCCATAGCTGGTGCGGAATTTCAATCTGCCAAGTGTGCGCACAAGTTCTGGATTGAGGTTGAAAATTCCCACTTCGTTGCAAGCTTCTTCGCCTGCTTGTTTGCAAGTTTTTTCAACATCCTTCTGAATTTTTTCAACAATCTCCTCAATGCGCGTTGGATGAATTCTGCCGTCAGAAATAAGTTTTTCCAAACTCAGCCTTGCAACCTCACGCCTGATTGGGTCGAAGCCCGAAATGGTGATGGTTTCTGGAGTGTCGTCCACAATCAGTTCCACACCCGTTGCCGCCTCGATGGCGCGAATGTTTCTGCCCTCACGCCCAATGATTCTGCCTTTCATTTCGTCATTTGGAAGAGCCACTGAAGAAACAGTCATCTCGCTGACAGTTTCGGTTGCGCATCTTTGAAGAGCTTGTCCAATAATCCATCTTGCCTTGTTTTCTCCCTCTTCTTTTGCGTCATCTTCAATTTTCTTGACAATGACAGCCGCCTCTTTTTGCGCATCGTTGCGCATGTTTGCAATCAGCATATCCTTTGCCTCTTGCTTTGAAAGTTTGGAAGCTTTTTCAAGCTCTTCCAAAATTTGCTCTTTTGCTTTTTCTTCGTCGTCCTTCAGCTTTTCCACCAAAGCACGCATCTCTTGAATTTGTTTTTTCTCTTCGTCAAGTTGGTCACTTTTCTTATCAACCGCTTGCTCTTTTTTCTCGATGTATTCCTCGCGTTGATTTAGGCGCTCTTCTTGCTTAAGCACTTCGTTTCTGCGCTCTTTAACCTCTTGTTCAACTTTGTCTTTTTCAATTTGCGATTGTTCTTTGATGTCAAACATCGCTTCTTTTTTTATTGTCTTTGCTTCTGCATACGCATCTTCAATGATTTTGATGGCATTTGATTTATTTTTTTGCAACTTTTTGCTGCTGTAAATTTTGAAAGCCACAAGTCCAGCCGCAATGCCCAAAACAAACACTGCAACTGCAATAATCGACACGATGGCAGGAGAGACATTAAGCAACATAAAATTCATAATTCCCCCTTAAAAAGCGATTTTCCTTCACAGGCGAAAGAAAAGGCAAATCACTTCATTTTAAGTTTACATTTTCCCGCCCAATTTGTCAAACAAATTAAAGATATTTTAAATTTTTTATACCTCTGTTTTTCCATTGCTTTTGATGCAACAAAAAAGCAGCAGACATTTTGCTGTCCACTGCTTTTTGAAAAAGCAAACTTCAATTTTTGCCCAGTCGCAAAAAAGCGCCCGATTTTCAGCCTTAAACCGCTTCTCTGTTTTCTTCAACTTTCTTCACCAAGGTTGGCTGAGCGCCGTTTTCGATGAAGTCACGCGTGATGATGATTTTGTTGTATACATTTGCATCTGGAAGGTCAAACATCAATTCCAACATTCGCGTTTCCATGATTGTGCGAATGCCGCGCGCGCCCGTTTTGAGGTCGATGGCTTTTTGAGAAACATAGGCAATGGCATCATCGTCAAACTCAATTTCAAAGCCGTCAATTTTAAACATCTGCTTATATTGCTTGATAAGCGAATTTTTTGGCTCCACCAAAATTCTCGCCAGCGCCTTATCATCCAAGTTGTCAAGCCCCGTGATGATTGGAAGACGCCCAACAAACTCTGGAATTAAGCCAAACTTAATCAAATCGTCAGGCTGAACATCTCTGGAATAATCCACCTTTGCCTTTTCCTGCGAGTTTTTGATGTTGGCATTAAAGCCAAGCGAGGAGGTTGAAATGCGCTTGTGGATGATGTCATCCAAGCCCACAAATGCCCCTCCGCAGATGAACAGAATGTTGGTGGTGTCAATTTGCAGCATCTCTTGATGCGGATGCTTTCTTCCCCCTTGAGGAGGAACACTTGCCACGGTGCTTTCAATAATTTTCAAAAGCGCCTGCTGCACGCCTTCACCACCCACATCGCGTGTGAGTGAACGATTTTCACTCTTGCGCGCAAGCTTGTCAATTTCGTCAATGTAAATAATTCCACGCTGCGCCCTCTCAATGTCGCCCTCAGCGTTTTGAATGAGCTTCAACAGCACGTTTTCCACATCTTCGCCCACATAGCCAGCCTCCGTTAATGTGGTGGCATCAGCGCACGCAAAAGGCACATCCAAAATTCTTGCCAAAGTTTTCACAAGCAGCGTCTTGCCCGAGCCCGTTGGGCCAATCATAAGCACATTGCTCTTTTCCAGCTCCAGTGCAATTTTGGAATCATCTTTGCCTTTTTTGGACTGCTTGTTGTGATAGTTGAAGTTGATTCTTTTATAATGATTAAACACCGCAACAGAAAGCACCTTCTTTGCCTGTTCCTGCCCAATCACATAGCCATCCAAAGCCTTTTTGATGTCTTTTGGCAGCGGCAAAACAAGGTCTTTAAACACCTTAACTTTGGTTTCTTCTTCTTTGATGATGTCCCCGCAAATTTTGATGCAGTCGTCACAAATAAACGCATCTCCATTTGGGCTGGCAATCAGTTTTTTGGCTGCCTTTTGTGGCCTGCCACAAAAAGTGCAAGAGCACATTTCAATATCTTTCATCATTTCTCCTTTCTGTTTGAAAGTCATAACAAATCCATAAAAATCCAATATTCTTGCCGTCAATAAAAAAGACAAAAATTAAATGAGCAAACCTCTCTCAAAAATTCATGGAAAACAACTTTTTCTCTTTCAAAAAACTTCGCTTCATGACATTTTGCAGACAAAGTTCTGCCAATTTATGGTTTTTTATTTATTGTTGGTTTTGCGAGTGACAAATATGCTGTCAATCAAGCCATATTTTTTTGCTTCTTCAGCAGTCATATAGTTGTCACGGTCGGTGTCTTTTTCAATTTCTTCAAGAGTTTTGCCTGTGTTTTCGCTCAAGATTTTGTTAAGCATATTTTTGGTTTTCTTCATGTGTTTGGCTTGAATTTCAATGTCGCTTGCCTGCCCTTGAGTGCCGCCAAGAGGTTGGTGAATCATAATTTCACTGTTTGGAAGCGCAAAGCGCTTGCCCTTGGTGCCACTGGACAACAAAAACGCACCCATAGACGCAGCCAAACCAATGCAGATGGTGGAAACATCGCACTTGATGTAGTTCATTGTGTCATAAATGGCAATTCCCGCACTGACAGAGCCGCCGGGGCTGTTTATATAAAGATATATGTCTTTGTCAGGATTTTTGCCTTCCAAATAAATCAGCTGCGCAATAACCACATTAGCAGACACATCATTAATTTCTCCGGTAAGGAAAATGATGCGGTCTTCCAGCAATCGGGAATATATATCATAAGACCTCTCGCTTCCGCCAGTTTGGTCAATAACCATAGGAATCATCATTGTTCTATGTCCTCCAAATCAAAAATCATTATTTGCAACAATCGCACTCTTCTTCAGGAAGAATTTCCAATTTATTGTTTTCTTTCAAGAAAGCAAAAAGTTTCTTAATCAAAAGTTCGTTTTCTTTTCTCAAAATTTCATCTTCATTTGTTGCTGCAGCAGTCACTGCATCCAGTTCTTGCTTTGAAACTTCAATCTTGTTTTCGTCAATCAGTTTTCTATAAACATATCTGGACTTGATTGCCCTGACGGAATTTTCGCGGATGCGGTTTGCATAGTCTTCCAAAGTGCCGCCGCCTGTCTGCTTGAGATAGTCCTCTGGTGTCAAACCATAAGATGCAAGAGCCTCCTTAAGATGGTTGATGTCGTGTCTCACAGAGTTTTCAATCATTGCCTCAGGAATGTCAATGTTTGTGTTTTCAAGAAGATAGTTTCTCATGTTATATTCAAACTCAGAATCTTGCTCGTTTGCCTTCATAGTTTGAATATGAGCAGTTAAGTCTTTTCTATACTCTTCCACAGTTTCAAATTCTGTCGCATTTGAAATAAATTTGTCGTCAAGTTGTGGAAGGTGTTTTTCTCTAACCTCTCTCACAACAACCTTAAACAGCGCCTTCTTGCCTGCAAACTCAGGTGCGCCATAGTTTTCTGGGAAAGTGACATTCACGTCCACAGTTTCCCCTTTCTTGTGCCCAACAAGTTGGTCTTCAAAAGTGTCAATAAAACTGTGAGAGCCAATTTCAAGTGGATAGTTTTCCGCTTTGCCTCCCTCAAACTCTTTGCCATCAATAAAGCCTGTAAAATCAATAAGCGCGCTGTCGCCAACTTTAATTGCTCGGTCAACGGTTTCAAAAGAAGCGTGTTCTTCCAGCAGATGATTGATTTCATGCTTGACATCATGCTCACTCACTTCGGCACTGTGCACAGGAATTGTCACCCCTTTATATTTGCAAAGCTGGAAGTCAGGAACAATGTCATAAAAAATTTTCATCTTCAACCCACCTTCGGCAGTGAAACTGTCAAACTGAGTTGTTGGCATTGCAACAGGCTCAAGGTTTGGATGTTCCTTCAAAACATCGCCAATGGTTTTGTTGAAAAACAATTCCACAGTGTCTTCAAAAAACACGGTGTCACCATATTCCTTTTCAATCACCTTTCTTGGAGCATGCCCTTTGCGAAAGCCTGTGACATTAAATCTGCCCTTGTTTGACTCATAAACTTGACAAACGCCTTCTTCCCATTCTTTTGCATCAATGGTTATTTCAATTTCAACTTTTGTGTTTTCTTGTTTTAATTTATACATAACTTTTTTCCTCCGTATATAAACTTAACGAACATAAGTTTAGCACACTGAAAATTAAATTGCAACCAATATTGACAGTATTTAGTGTATTATTTTGTCGAATTGCAAAAGTGACAAAGCCACTCAAAGCCCAAATTTTGAAAGAAAAAAACAAAAAAACGGCTGTTTTCAAACCGTTTTCTTTCGTCTTTCACAAGCAAATTGCATTCAAATTTGTGCAAACACCTTACAAATCCAACAAAGATTTTGAAAGGTCAACCTGTTTGGTTTCTTTGCTTGGCAAAAGCGCACAAGACCTTGCAAATTTTTTTGCATGGTCTGTCATCTTCAAAAACTCTCTTGTGTCTTTGGTTTGCAGTGCAATGCCATACAATTTCTTGCCGTCTTGCCCCGCTCTCAAGCCTTCAATATTTTGCTTGACGCCCAAAATGTAACCTTCATGATGAATGTCAATTTCAAAGTTGTCCGCAATCAACCCAACATCCAACGTCATGTTTGGATAAAAATTTGCAGTTTCCCAGTTGTTGACATTGTGCAAAAAAGTTAAGCTGGTGAGGACGTCCATATTTTGTGCGCTTTCCAGCACCGCATCATTTTTGGAAGCATAGCCTTTTTCACAGACATATCTAGACTTGATGTTCGCGTTCACCTTCACCTCAATGCCATTTTCTTCCAGCAATTCAAACAAACTTTTCCCCGTTTTATAAACCTTCTCGTCAGATTCCAGCGCAGCAAAAATTTCCTTCATGCCATAAACATGCCCAAGTTCTTTTGACACAACCTCGTTTTCTTGGCAAAGATAAAGCCTGATTGGCTTGCCATGCTTTAAGAAAATAATCCCGCCATTAAAATTTGGACAAACACTGGCATCCAGCTTTGATTGCGGATTGTTTTTGTCCAAACTAACCTCATAGTGACCAATCAACTTAGGCGCAAGCACCACTTCGTCATATTCAAAGCCTTCGCCGTCAAAATAGTCCACAAAAAAAGGGTCAACCCCTTGCGATGGTTTGTGGTCGTTCCAAAGGTCAATACTTTCAATTTTCATTTTTTCTGCCATATCTCCTCCCTCATATTGTAATTATAACACATTCCAAAGCAGTTTTCAAGAGGTTAAAAAAAATCTTACAGCAAAAGCATTCCAAGCTGATTTGCTGTGCACTTCTTCAAGACAACTCGTTTCTGCGGGCAACTCACCTTAAAAAGGCAATTGAAAAAGAAAAAACTGGCACAACAGGCAATTTGTTTGCGTTTTTGCGAATAGTTTGCTATAATCAAAGCATGAAAAATATGTCTTTTTATGAAAAACGCGATTTAAAAAACATGCAAAAAATTGGACAATATCTGTCAAAGCTGCCAGACTTTTGCTATGATTTTTTCACAGGAATCGAAAATAATTCTTCCACACTCACACGCGTGAATTATGCCATGGATTTGTTCATTTTTTTTGACTATTTGGAAAAGTTTGTGCAAAGAAAGCCAAAAATGGAAATCACCCTTCAAGATTTGGACAACCTTCAGTCAAGAAACATCGAAAACTATCTGTCATATCTGTCCTACTATGAAATCAACGACAAAATGATGAAAAACACCGAGCGTGGAAAAGCAAGAAAGCTTGCCAGCATTCGCAGCTTTTTCAAATATTTGTTCGACCACGACATGCTTTCCAGCAATGTGGCAAGCAAGGTTAAAACGCCAAAACTGCACAACAAAGAAATCATAAGGCTGGAAACAGACGAAGTGGAACGCATGTTGGATGCGGTTGCCTCCCCAACCAGCTTTTCTCAGCGCCAAAAAACTTACAACAAAAACACGCAAGAGCGCGACAACGCCATTGTCACCCTCTTTCTTGGCACCGGCATCCGAATTTCGGAACTTGTTGGGCTGAATGTGGAAGATTTTGACTTTTCGCAAAACGCCTTCAAAGTCACAAGAAAAGGCGGAAATCAAACAATTTTATACTTTTCTGGCGAGGTTAAAGATGCCTTGCTTGTTTGGCTGGAAAAGCGCAAAACCATAAAGCTGCAAGAAGGCGAAAATGCCATGTTTGTTTCGCTGCAAAACAAAAGAATTTGCGTGCGAGCAGTTGAAAATTTGGTGAAAAAATTTGCAAAAGAAGGCAGCCCACTCAAGAAAATCTCCCCTCACAAACTGCGCTCCACCTTTGGCACAAATTTATATCGCGAAACAAAAGACATATACATTGTTGCCGATGTGCTTGGGCACAAAGATGTCAACACAACAAAAAAACACTATGCCGCAATAAGCGAAGACATGCGAAAGTCAGTTGCTGGCAAAGTGAAAATTCATCATCTGGATTAAATACAACATGTTGTGTGGTATGCAATGCATAATACACAATGTTTGGTGCATTATTTGTCATGTTGAGCGAAGCAATGCGAAGTTGAAACCTCTCTGTCCCCTTAAATCATCCAATCCACATACACACCATATCCCTTGGTTGGGTCGTTTAAAAACACATGTGTAACCGCGCCAATAATTTTGCCTTCTTGCATGATTGGCGAGCCGCTCATGCCTTGCACAATTCCGCCAGTAAGCTCCAAAAGACGCTTGTCCTTAACGCGAAAAACCATGCTTTTGTCATCGGCAGCTTTTTGATAGTTTGCCTTGATTATTTCAATGTCATATTCCTCTCTGATGCCGCTGATGGTGGAAACAATTTTGGCGTCTCCCATCTTAACTCCCAGCCTGCCGCCAAGTTTGGCGGTGACATTTTCGTCCACAAAAAGTGAAGCATCATTCAGCGTGCCTTTGATGCCAAACTTGCAGTTGTCAACAATTTCGCCCTTGCTTCTTTCGTTTGCCATAAACACACACTTAAGCTCGCCTGGGTTGTTTTTCTTGCCCTTGTTTATGCCAATCAAATTGCAGCCATACACATTGCCCTTAGAAACCGGCACCACATTTCCGCTGTTTGCCTCCACAATTGGATGTCCCAAGGCGCCAAATTCGTGCGTTTTTTTGTTGACAAAAGTCAGTGTGCCAACCCCAGTGATGTCATCCTTCACCCAAAGCCCAAGCTTGACATTTCCCGCGTCATCTCTGTTGGTTTTGAGAAGAGTTTTAAATTGCCTGTTTTTGCGAAGATATTCAATTTCCACTTCCTCAAAGCTGTCCTGCAGCAGCTGTGGAATGTCATCCAACTCTTCCACCTGTTTGCCGTTGATATGCGTGATGATGTCACCTTCTTTCAGAGCGCTTTTGGCATCGTCGCTCACCACAATGGCGCCGTCAGAGCAGATTGCCAAACCAATGGGAACGCCTCCAACATAAAAGTCTTCATCGCAGTTTAACACCACGCTGACGCGCTTTAGCGGAATGAAGCCAAACAGTTTAAACACAATTTCATTTTGCTTCACTTTTTGTCCGCCCACACTGTTTTCTCTCTCCTGCATTTGCGAGCGCACAAACATCCCAAATTTGTTGGTTTTGTTTATGTTTTCAACATCCGAATAGTCCGCCAAAAAGCCGCCTTCCAGTGACAGCAAGTCACGAAGCGGCATGACAATGGAAAAACTGAAAATAAAAACCAAAACAAAACTTATTAAAGAAAGATATGCTTTTTTCATACCCTCTTAGTGTTTGTCGTTTTGATTAGAATATTCAATCAAAATGCGTTTATAAAGCCAAAAAACACGCATTCTTTAATTTTCAACAAAAATCAGACAAAATCAACAGAAATCTTGTTTCAGCAAAAAGGAAAAGTTGGAAAGTTCTGTTTTGTGCGCCTTAAAATTGGGGCAAATTTTGCCCACAAGGCTCCAAAACTTTGGCTGATGATTCATCTGCAAGCCGTGGCACAGTTCGTGACATATGACATACTCAGTAAGGTGCTTAGGCAAAAGCACCAATTTCCAGTTGAGCTTCATAACCTTTTGGCTGTTGAAACTCCCCCAAACTCTCACCGAGTTTATGGGCACAATTTCAGAAAAAGAAAGACCTGTTCTCTGTGAAATCTCTTTTGCAAGGCGCACTATGTCCTCAAAATGAGAAAGATAAAACGCCCTTGTTGCTTTTTTCTTTTTGCTTTCCAGCTGCCCGTCAAAATGCGGAAGAATGTCTTTCAAAGCCCCCACCTTTTTCCCATCCAAATATGCAAACTGCGCAAAATCAAAGGAGTTTGCAAACAACTGTTGTTGCTGCAGTTTTTTTGAATTTCTTTCCAGCCACGCACTTTTGCTTTCAAGAAACTCGGCAATTTGTTGCTCGCTTAAGTTTTTTGGCACCCTAAGCACGGCACTTTGACCGCCTTGCAATTTCAGCACAATCGTCCGCCTTTTTTCTTTAATTATTTCAATGTTCATACCACAAAAAGCATATCACAAAACTTCTTTTTTTCAAAGCAAATTTTCTTCTTTTTGCATACTTTCAAAAATTGACATAACACCACAACATGTTGTGTTACAACTCACATACCACACTTTATGTTGTTGTGTTATGCACAACAAAAATTTTTTGCATACCACCTCATTTTGTTTGACAAATTTGTTTTTATTATATAAAATAAATAGTGAAATAAGAAAGCAGGAGTTTTTTATGGCATACAATTCAAATGGCGCCTCTCAATATTTGGTGTTGGACAGCCTTTCGGGCGGCTCCAAATATGGGCTTGAAATCATTGAATACATCAGCAGCAAAACGGGTGGAAATCACATTATGAAAAAGCCAACGCTTTATTCTTGCCTGACGCGCATGGAAAAGAAAGGGCTGGTTTCCTCCTCTTATTGGGGCGAAAGCGAAATGGGCGGAAAGCGCCACTATTATTCCATCACAACAGCAGGAAGAAGAAGTTTGCAAGAGCTTTCTCAAGAGTTTGCAAACGTCAATTTCAGCCAGCAAGAAGAGGACGCTTTGCAAGAAAGCACAGATGACGCCATCTTTCTTGAAAAAGAAGAGAGCGTTTCTTCACAGCAGCAGAAGCCAATGTTTTTGCATCAAGACAACCTTTTCAACCTGATGCAAGAACAGCCAACGCAGCCATCGCCTTCTGCCAAAGAAGCACCTAAGCCAAACATTGTGGACAATCAAATTGACATCTTTGCCTTTGAGGAAGAGATGCTTAAAACCCCACAAGTGGACGATGTTTCCAGCCAGCCAGCCATTCAGCCCGCTTCTGACAACCAATCTGGCAAACAAGAGGACGAAGACTTTTTGCAGACAGAAACTCATCGCATTCTCAATGAACAAAAAATTGAATATTATCAAGCCATTCTGCAACAGTCCCCTGCAAAAGAGGATGCGCTTTCTGCGCAAGATGCCACAAACTTAAATGCGCTTAACACTCAAGTTTCAAGCATGACAGAAACCAACATCAACACCAACACAACTGAAGAAGCAAACACGCCCGCCCAAAACGCAGATATGCAAGCTTCTGACGACGCCAAATTTTTGGATGCAACTGAAAAGTTGACGCCAGACCAAGAAGAGCAAAACAAGCGCCTTTATGACACCTCCAACGATTTGAAAAAATATCGCAAGCGCAAAAGCTTCTCTGAAAACCAGATTGAAATGAGCGTTGTGTATGAAAAGGATGAAGACCAAGAAATCCAGCGCGCGCGAATTGAAGAGCTGAAGGCTTCAATGTTGAACGCCAGACAGAATCAGTATAGTTCGCTTTCACAAAATCAAAATCCAATCATCTGTGCGCCTTCAGAGGAAGCTTCTCAGAGCAACACCAATTTTTCCAGCGCCATGCCAAAGCCAGCGGAAGATAGCACCTTGGCAGAAGAAGTTGAAGATGATGCAGTTTTCATCACCTCTCGAATTCAAAGCAGCGAAATTCCTGTTCAAAAGCGCATCACCCCTCCAAACATTGAAATTGAAGTGACGGACGGCAATTTGCCAGCGCCAAAGCGCAACAGCAATCTGGAGCCAACTTACAAAGACATGATGGCAAAGCTGTTTGAAAAGAAAAAAGAAAAGCCTCAGCAAGCTGCCCCTGCACCAGAGCCACAGACAATGGTGGACAACTATGAAAACATCGACACATTTGCTGACTATTCTGCGCTGAAGCGATATTATCAAAGTCACGGAATTGAATTTAAGGAATATAATAAATCCAGCGTGGAAAAGCATCACAACACATATTTCATCAATTTTGTCAGTTCGGTTTTGATGTTTTTGCTTTCTGGCATTGGCTGTGCTGTGTTTTATGGCATCTTGTTTGGCGCAAAACTTCTCAACACCAGCACAACTTTCATGTTCTATGCTGTTCCCCTGCTGTTTTTTGTGTTCGCAATTTACACCTTCATTCGCGACAGAGTTTATGTCAGCAAAAAAGCCGCTCTTAAGCACAACGCCCTCACAAACTGGATTGTTTTTGTGCTTTCAAGCGTGATTGTGCTGGTTGTCAACATCATTGCCGGAATGAGGTTTGAAAGCATGGCAACCTATGCCACCTCACTAATCATCCCAATCTTTGCTTTGCTTGTTGCCTTCCCATTGCATTATTATATAAGAAAATTTGCATACAAAAAATATGCAAAATAAAAAAAGCAGCTTAAATATTAAATATTAAAAATATTGTTAAAAAATTGTGAATAAAAAACAAAATACCGCGCATGATATAAATAAGTTAAGCAACTAAAAAAGCGAATGGTTTTATGGTTTCTTAACTTAAATAAATGAAAAGAGAAGAATTAGTTCGTGAGGAACAAATCATCGTCTCTTTTCTTTTTTTTATTTATTTAATTTTTTTTGGCGCGTAGACACAATGTCGCCCGCGCCGCTCTAATTTTTTTGAAAGTTTTACATCTTTTTTACAGGCATTTGATTTCAATTTCTTTGTTGGCTTTGCGATTTCTAAGCTTTCCAAACAGCGCCATAACAAGGTTGACAAGCACAAACAGCACAACCATGCCCAAAGAGATGAGGAATATATAAAGTGCGGAATTTGCCATCAGCAAGCACAGCAAAAGCACCACACCACAAGAAATCAGTTCACCCACAAAAATTGACACAAAGCATTGCCAAAGTTTCAGTTTTGTCAATCCTGCAATGATGCTGCCAGTGTATGCCCCTGTCAGAGGAAGAGGAATTGCCACAAAGGTTGAAAGCATGAGACACTTTTTGAATGTGGAACTTTGCAAATTCAGTTTGGCAAGTTTGGCAGCGTGCTTTGTTTGAAACTTGCTTAAAAACCTGTCATGCACAAAGCCGCTTGTTCTGTTTTTCACAAATCTTGCCAGCAAAATCACCAACATTGCAGGAAGCAAGGTTGCAAACATAGACACAAAGAAGGCAGCCGCCGGACTGAGCGTGGCTTCTCCCCAAAGCGCAACTGAAAGCGCCAGCGGAATGGAGGCCTTGCTTTCCAGCATTGGACACATTGCAACCAAAATCACCGCCACAATCATACAACTTGAAAAATTATCAACAAAAAAATCAACCATAAATAAAACCCTCACAAGCATTATATGAGGGTTGTTTTGTGTTTATTAACATTTGTTTTGCAAAACTTAAAAAGCACGCCTATGCGCATTTTTTGCTTTGCAAGCCTTGTAAGCTTTGCCCGCTTTGCAAATTGTTTTAGTTGGTTTTGGGTGTTTTGTTTCATTTCGCCTCAAAAAGCTGCTGCGCATGGCTTATGGCTGTGTCAGAAGCCTCCTTGCCGCCATCAATCAGCCTTGCAACTTCCAAAACTGCCTGCTGATGATTTAGGCTGCAAACCGTGGACTGCGTTGCTGCATCCACCACACTTTTCACCACCAGCAAAAACGCTTTGGCCTTGGCTGCCACAACTGGCGTGTGCGTTATGCAGATGATTTGTGTGTATTTTGAAATGTTGACAAGTTTCTCTGCCAGCTTGCCTGCCGTGTGACCGCTTATGCCAGCATCAATTTCGTCAAACACCACCGTTTGCACCATTTCTCTGCCCAGCATGACATTCTTAAACGCCAACAGCAGCCTTGAAAGCTCACCTCCAGATGCGGTTTTGTGCAAATCCCTAATCTCTTGCCCAACGTTGGCAGAGAACATAAACTTCACAACATCAAAGCCATTTCTGCTGCATTCACCGCGCGCAAAATCCACCTTAAAGTGCGTGCCTTTCATTTCCAAATCTTCCAGTTCGGCGCAAATCTTCTTCTCAAAATTCTCTGCCGCCTGCTTTCTTATGGCGCTGAGCTTTTCGCATTGCTGCTGCAGTTCGGCAGCTTTAATGCTTTGCTGCTTTTGCAATTTCTCCAAAAGCTCTTGGCTGTTTTCCAGCTCTTCCAGCCTTTTTGCACACTGCGCCTGAAAATCCAGAATGTCCTCCACTGTTTTTCCATATTTTTTGGAGAGGGTTTTAATCAAATCGAGGCGCGCGTCAATGCGCTCCAACTCCAGCGGGTCAAACTCGGTGTTTTGCTTGATTGCCTCCAAAGTTTCGGCAATGTCCTTAACTTCATAATAACAGCTTTCCAGTCTGCTTCTGCAATCTTCAACATCCTTAAAATTGGAAATGCCCGAAAGCCCATTCTTGGCCTCATAAAGCAAACTTGTGGCGTTGTCAGAGCCCTCCTCCAACTTTAACAGCGCGTCCGACACATCTTCAAAAATCCTCTCGGCGCTGGAAATGAAGTCAAAGCGCTCTTTCAATTCTCTTTCCTCGCCAACTTGAAGCTGAGCCTTTTCAATTTCGTCAATCTGAAACTCCAGCAAATCCTTCTCTCGCGCTCGCTTCTGCTCATCTCCGCCCAACGACGCAATTTGCAGCTCAACCTTTGCCAATTCTTCAAAAGCGGCGTCCACCAAAAACCGCTGCGCCTCCGCCTGCTGCCCAACAAATCTGTCCAAAAGCGAAAGATGCGTGGAAGCGTTCAAAAGCCCAACGCTGTCATGCTGCCCGCAAAAATCTGCCAAATGCGCAGCCAGCGCTTGCAACATCTTGGCAGTGACAGGAAAGCCATTCACCTTCACACTGCTCTTCCCTTCCAAAGAAAGCGTGCGCGAAATCACAAGCTCGTCTTCACACTCAATTTCCCACTCACACAAAATGCTTTTTGCTTCGCTGGAAAGGTCACAAAAAACGCCGTCCACCCGCATCAAGCTTTCGCCAGAACGGAGAAGCGTTTTGTCAGCCTTTGCGCCCAGCAAAAAACTTAGCGCATCAATGATGATGCTCTTGCCCGCGCCAGACTGCCCCAAAATGCAGTTGAAGCCCGCTTGAAAATCAATGGTCTGCTTTTTGATTAAAGCCACATTTGAAATTGTCAGTTGTGAAAGCATTTTTCCTCCAAAGTTCTCTTGTTATATTGTAACAAACTTTTTGGCTGCTTGCAACAAAATTCAACAAAAAAAACACTTCTCTTTTGAAAAGTGTTTTTAATTAAATGAAAAGTTTTTTTAAATCAAAAGCTGCTGCAATGTGGAAACAGCCTCGCCAGCAAAAGTGGTGGAAGGAAAAATCAGCATCACAGTGTCATCCCCATAGGTTGCGCCCATAAGCTCTGACAAATTCAGTTTATCAATGAACGAACATACGCCAGACCCCATGCCTTTGATGGTTTTCACAACAGCCAAGTTGAGAGCCGACTTCACAGAAATGACACATTCTTTGAAGATGTTTATATATTTGTTGGAAACAACCTGCTGCTCTGCACCCAAAATGGCATATTTATATTTGCCCGAAGAGCCCTGAATTTTGGTGAGCCCAAGCTCTTTGATGTCGCGCGAGATTGTTGCTTGAGTGATTTCAAAATTTGCATTTTTAAGTTCTTTTGCAAGTTCTTCCTGCGTTTCAATCTCTTTTGTGGAAATAAGTTCCAAAATTTTTGACTGTCTTGAGCTTCTTGCCATTTTGCCTCTCCTTAAACGCCACAGGCGCCTATTTTAGGGCACTCTGGCGATTTTTGCATAAATATAAATTCATGTTTATTCATGCAATTTTGATAATTATACAATAAATTTTATAAAAATGCAAGCGATTTTTGCATATTTATTCATCAATTTTTCATAAAAATTTGGCTTTTTGCAAGTTTATAAATTTGAAAATTATAAATATAAGCTTTTATGCATAACCGTATTATGCGTGTTTATTATATCGCCCCGCTCACCGCCTTAACAAGTCTTTATGTCAAAAATTTTAAAAATCTTCTTGCCCTCCTGTGTTACAATGCCCCTATAAAAAGATTTGAAATTAAATTTAAAAAAGAAAAAAAAAGAAAAACTTGCTCCATCCCACTTTTTTACAGCCCGCCCCTTGACACCTTCCACCTTTTGTGATAAAATAAAGCGAAAAGAAAAAAAAGGAAGAAACATGAAAGCAAAAACAAAAGAAATTCTCAAATCCACCCTTGGAACCATCCTGCTTTTTGGAGTGCCTGCCACCGCCCTTGCAACATCCATTTGGGGCTATGTGCATTGTGACAACAAAATTGACGAAGTTTGTGACGCATACAAAAGCACAGAAATATTTGCAGTTTTTCAAAACAAAATGCAGCAAGAACTTGCCCAAGACAAAGAAGATTTGGACAAATTGAAAATTGAATATGACGCCAAAAACATAACCTCACAAGCATATCACAAAGCAGAAAGAGAATATGAAAGCAAAATTAAATATTCAACATCCATCAAGTTTGCGGTAGACTGCCTTTTAAAAAGCAAAGACACAACTTATTATAAACAATATTGCGATTGGGACAAGAAAAAAATGGGAGCAATTTTTGGAATGATGGGCTCTCTCACCTCTGAAGGAGCATTGCTTACAGCCGTTTGTCAATTGCCAGTTAAAGAAAACCAAGAAAACACACAAGAAACTGAAAACACAGAAGAAAAAACTCAAACCAAATAAAAGGCTTGAGTTTTTTTATTTCAATCAATTTACATTTCATTAACTTTTGCAGCATTTAATTTCAGCCAAAGCCAAAAGAATAATTTAAGCTTTAACAGCGAAATAATATCAACAAAATATTAAAAACAAACAAATCAATAGGTGTTAACAATCAAAATCTCTTCATTGGAAATTGCCTGTTGCACAAGCGCGTCCACATTCAAGCTTTGCTCCAGCAATTCTGCGCGCTTTATTGTTGGACGGATGACAGGATTTTTTGGCAGAAAGACAGTGCAGCAATCTTCATAAGGAAGGATGGAAGTTTCAAAAGTGCCAATTTTCTTTGCAACAAACATGATTTCTTCTTTGTCATATGCAATCACAGGACGAAAAACAGGAAGCGACACAACATCATTTGTGACATTCATGCTCTGCATCGTTTGGCTTGCCACCTGCCCCAAGCTTTCACCCGTCACAATGGCTCCGCACTCGTTTTGCTGGCACAACCTTTCGGCAATTCTCATCATGATTCTGCGCATGATGGTTATCATATACTCCGCATCACAATTTTTGTGAATTCGCTCTTGAATTTCCGTGAAAGAGACAATGTGCAATTTAATTTCGCCGCAATATTTTGAAATTTGCTTGGCAAGTTCAATCACCTTCTCTTTTGCCTGAACACTGGTGTATGGATAGGAATGAAAATGCACAGCCTCCAACTTCAGCCCGCGCTTAGACATCAAAAAGCCGGCAACTGGGCTGTCTATGCCGCCCGAAAGCAGCAACATCGCCTTGCCAGCAGTGCCAAGTGGCAAACCGCCCGCACAAGAGATAAGGTTGTCATACAAATATGTTTTGCCGTTTGTGCGCACCTCCACATAAACAATTTTTTCAGGAGAATATAAGTTCACCTTCAAATTTTGCCAATTTTCCAGCAGCGCTTCACCAAGCTGCGCGTCCAACTGCATGGAAGTGAGCGGAAAGCTTTTGTCCGCCCTCTTGCTGGACACCTTAAAGCTTTTCACCCCTTCAAAATCCATTTCCATAACATGCTGCTTTATGTTTTCAAGCGATGTTTCAAACTCCAGCGCATCCGCCACTGCAATCAGCCCAAACACCTCTTGCAGTTTGCTTATGATTTCGTCCTCACACTCCACATCATAACCACTCAAAACCAATCTGCCCTGAGTTTCCTCCAAACGACATTTGAATGCCGCAAGCTTTTTCACAATGTTTGTTTTAAGTTGATTGATGAAATCATGCCTATTTCGCCCTTTCAAAAACAACTCTCCAAACTTCAATAACAAAACTTTTTTCATAAATTTTTCAAACCTTTTTTGCTGTTTTTCTTAAACGTTCCTTAAAACCTTTTGCACAGGTGCATTTTGCCGTTTTTGCCTTAAGAAACCCGCTGCTTTATGTCTTCATACACCTTGCAGATGATTTTTGCAGCCTCAACAACCTCATCGCCACTCATATAGGCATTGAAGCTTATGCGCGCGCTTGAAATCACCTCCGCTGAAGCCAGCCCAATGCTTTCCAAAACACGATTTCCCGCAAGTTTTGCCGAGCACGCACTGCCCAAACCCACAATCACGCCCTCGTTTTCCAGTGCATGAAGCATGGTTTCACCCTTAACCCCCGAAAAAATCAGATTAAGGATGTATGGCGAGCCGCCAAAATCCTTCACAACAATTCCGCTTGCAGTTATGCTGTCTTTAAACTGCTGCCTCAACGCCGTCACCTTCTCCAAATTTTCCTTTTCGTCAATAAGCTGCATTGCCGCAACCATTTGCATGATGCCAGAAACATTTTCAGTGCCCGAGCGCAACCCATATTGCTGGCCGCCACCCTCCAAAAGTGGCTTCAATGCCATTTTATTTCTGACATAAAGCCCCGCAATGCCCTTTGGCGCGTGAAATTTGTGCCCGCTAAAGGAATATAAATCCACCTCCGTCTGCCTTAGGCAAAGCGGAATTTTCATAAACGCCTGCACGCCGTCAATGTGCAAAATTGCCTTTGGGCACTTTTTCATCTTAAGCGCAGAAATGCTTTTAAGGTTGTTGACCGCGCCCGTTTCATTGCTGACATGAATGATGCTGACAAGCCTTGTGTTTTCACAAAGCACTTCCTCCAACTTCTGCATGTCAATGCAGCCATCTTTGCCCAACGGAACAAAATGCACAACAGCCCCGCCAAGCTGCAGCTTTTTTGCAAGGTTGTTAACCGACGGATGCTCTCCTTCAGAAAACACATATTCCGCCTTTCCCGCTCTGACACTGCCCATGATTGCCAAATTGTTACTTTCTGTGGCGCAGCCTGTGAAAAGCACATTTCCATCCCTTGCACCCAAACGCTGTTTGACATATTCCTCCGCCTGCAAAATTTGCTTCCTAACAGCCATCGAGCGCGAAGAAAGTGCGGACGGATTGAAAAACTCTGCACAACCAAATTGTCTGTGCACCAAAACGCACTCTTCAAACATCTGCGTTGTGCCTGCGTTGTCAAGATAAATCAAATTCATCTCTTCTTTTTGCACCTTTTTCACCTCAAAAAATTTTTAAACATGCCACCAAAAACATTTCCAAAAAGCCGCCTTGCCAACTTTGCTGCAACTTTATAATTTCACGATATATGGTGTGTTATGCAAGATTTTTATTGCATAACACCACAACATACATTAAAACACATCAAGCTTGCATCATCACATTTCTCTCAGTTTTGCACCAAAGCGGAAGGACAAACTTCTTAAAATTTTGTTGACTGCGGCAGAAATCTCTTCACCCGTCAGCGTTTTGTCATCGCTTGCAAACACAATTTTGTATGCCAAACTTTTCTTACCCTCACCCAAGGCCTCACTGCGATATACATCAAACAAATTAACATCATAGAAAATTTTGCCGGCAGCCGACTTAATTGCCCCACTAAGCTGCTCGTTTGTGACAGCCTCGTCCACAACAAGTGCAAGGTCACGTTCCACCGTTGGAAACTTTGAAACTTCCTTTGTGGAATATTGTTTTTCTGGCAACGCCGCCAATAAGTCAGTGTCCAACTCGGCATAATAAACATCTTGGCTGATGCCATAGTTTTTAAGAACGGCTTTATGAACTTTTCCAAACCAACCAACAACCCTTCCGTCTTCCGTAACAACATCCGCACTCACGCCGCTGTGAAGATAAGTCTCTTGGCTGCGCCTTAATGAATATGTCAGCCCAAAGCCCAGCAGAAGATTTTCCACCACGCCCTTAAGCTGAAAGAAATCGAAGCCACTTTCACAAACGGCAACGGACAATCGGTTGTTTTCAACAGGCAATTTTTCAAGCGGCAATTTCTGTGCTTGATAAATCCTTCCAACCTCAAAAAATCTCAAGTCTTTGTTTCCAACTGACAAGTTGTATGCCACATCCAGCAAAAGCGCGTGCGCCATAACTGTGCGCGCCGTGGACAAATCCTCGCTGATTGGATTTGCAATTTTGATGACATTTCTTCGCGCGTCACCTTGAGCAAGCAGCAACTTGTCGCAAGCAGACGCCGAATAAAGCGAATAGTTAAGCGTTTCATAAAATCCGCTGTCCACAAGAATGTTCTTAAGGCAATTTTCCATTTGAAGCCTTGCATGAAATTGCCCCGTTGTTGTGGCAGCATTCTCAAACAACCCACCTTCCACATTGTTATAAATGTCATATCCAAAAATTCTGATAACTTCTTCGGCGATGTCGTTTTCGTTTTTCAAATCTTCACGCACAAACGGAGGTCTGCAAAGCAAAGTTTCGCCCGACACCTCGGTTTCAATGCCAAGCCCACTTAAAATTTGCACCATCTTGTCTTTTGAAATTTCAATCCCCAAAATTTTGCAAACATTTTGATAAGAAATTTTCAATTCTTTTCGTTGCTCCAGCTTTTGCGTGCAAACATCCACCAGTCCATCCACAATTTCTCCGCAGCCAAGCACGTCAACCAAATGCAGCGCACGCTTCAATGCGGTGGTTGGCATGTTGATGTTCACACCCTTGCTGTAACGCGCAGAAGAATCAGTTGAAAGCCCAAACTTTCGGGCTGTAAGACGCACGCTCTTGAGGTCAAAAACCGCGCACTCAAACACAGACTCGGTTGTGGTTTCGCAAATGCAAGAGTTCACACCACCAATCACACCAGCAATCACAACAGGTTTTTTGGCATCTGCAATCACCATAACATCGTCACTTAAGTCATATGTGTTGCCATTCAAAACAGCAATTTTCTCGTCCTTTGCCGCCTGCCTAACCACAATTTGTTGCCCTTGTAAATAAGCATAATCAAAAGCGTGCATTGGCTGACCTTGTTCCATCAAGATGTAGTTTGTGATGTCCACCATGTTGTTGATTGGCTTAATTCCAACTGCATGCAAACGGCTTCTAAGCCAAAGTGGAGAGCGCTGCAGTTTAATGTTTTTGACAAAAGCAGCCATATATCTTGGGCAGTTTGGCGTTTCCACACTCACCTTAATGTGTTTGTTCACATCACCGCCAACTGTTTTGTATGACAAATCGCATTCCTTAAAAGTTTTGTCAAAAATGGCACAAACTTCACGCGCAATGCCCACAACACTGTTGCAGTCTGGACGATTTGGCGTGACATTGATGTCAAAAATCACATCGTTCAACAAAAGTGCATCCTCAATTTTGGCGCCAGCAACAAAATCTTGCGGCAAAATTAGGATGCCGTTGATGCCGGCGCCCTCAAAATAGTTGTCATCAATGCCCAGTTCTTCACCAGAGCAAAACATTCCGTCACTTGGCACCCCGCGGAAATTTGTTGGCTTGATTTGCACGCCATTGCACAAATCCGCACCATCCAAAGACACCGGCACAAGCGCCCCTTCAAACACATTTGTTGCCGAAGTGATGATTTGAACTTTCTTAAAGCCAACATCCACACTGCAAACTTGCAGCCTGTCAGCCTCCGGATGCTTTTCAATCTTTTCAATTTTTCCAACATAAACATCGTGAAGGTGTTCATTTTGACAGATGACATCCTCAACCTCAAACCCAGAAGTTGTCAGTTTTTCTGCCACTTCTTGCGCAGACAAATCTTTCAAATCCACAAAGTCTTTCAGCCAATTATAAGAAATCTTCATATTTTTCTCCTTGCTTTTTGCGCCATAGCTTTTGGCGCCTTAAATTTCATTTTTACAATATGTTGTGGTGTTATGCACTGCATACTACACCACATTTTGTTTTTCATTTTTAAGCGTCACACCGCTTTTCACCTCATTTGCTTCAAAAATCTGAGGTCGTTTCTGAACAAATATTTGATGTTTGGAATTTTGTTTGTCACCATCACGCTTCTGTCAATTCCGGGGCCAAACGCAAAGCCAGAATATTTTGTGCTGTCAATTCCACTCATTTCCAAAATGGCAGGATTGACAATTCCGCCGCCAAAAAACTCCGAAAAACCCGTCCCCTTGCACAGCGTGCAACCTTTTCCATGGCAAATCTGGCAAGTTGCATCAATTTCAATGGAAGGCTCTGTAAAAGGAAAGTAAGAAGGCCTAACCCTCATCTTAACATCCTTGCCATACAGCCTGACAGCCATTTCTTTAACCATAATCATAAAGTCTTTCAGCCCAATGTTTTCATCAATCACAAGCGCCTCAAACTGATTGAAAATTGGCGAATGCGAACTATCGTTGTCATTTCGATAAACTCTTCCAGGGCAAACAATCTTAAATGGTGGTTTAAGAGTTTCCATGGCATGCACCTGCGCAGGAGAAGTGTGCGTCCTCATCAAAATGGTGTCTGTGACATACAACGAATCTTGCATATCACGCGCCGGATGATTTTTTGGCACATTCAAAGCCTCAAAGTTGTAATAATCGGTTTCAATTTCTGGAGTTTGAATCACCGTAAAGCCCATCTCCACGCAAAGTTCCATAAATTTATTGTTGAAACGCGTGAGCGGATGCAGCGCGCCTCGCTTAACACCTCTGCTTGGCTCTGTGATGTCAACTTTTTCCTTTTCCATATCCGCCAAAAGCTTGGCATTTTCCAGCATTGCCCACTTTTCAGAAAGCCAGCCTTCCAAGCTTTCACGCACCTGATTTGCCAGCGTGCCAATCTCTCGCCTCTGCTCTGCAGGAACATCTTTCATACCGCGCAAAATTTGGGTCAACTCTCCGGTTTTGCCCAAAAACTTAACCCTCACTTCATCCAAAAGCGCCAAAGTTTGGATGTTCTCAATTTCTGCTTTTGCTTTTTTTAAAATCCCTTCCAGTTTTTCTTTCATAATCTTCTCCTCGCTTTATATTTTTCATTTTGCCAACAAAAAAATCGCCCCAAACATTAGGACGATTTTGCAACCGTGGTACCACCTAACTTCACACCCCCGCAAAACTTGTGTCTGCTGAAAGTGCCTCATTACAGCAATTTACGCTTGCCAAGCGGCAACCCCTACGCAAGGACAACTCCCCTTCAAGGCGCGGCATAGAAAGTGAATTGGGTTTTCTGTTTCAATCCGTTCTCAGCAAAAATCGGACTCTCTGTGTGAAACAAACAAAAACTTACTGGTCTTTCATCAAAGCCTTTATATGCAAAACATTTTATCACATCGCAAGAAGTAAGTCAAACAAAATTCAAAACAAATTTGTTTTGCGCTTTTTTAAACTTTGTGATATCATATTGCATATGAAAAAATATGAACTTTTCTCAATCACAAACACAGAAAAACTGAAGCATCCCACCATCTTTTTCTTTCTCAAACAAAACGGTTTTTCAGAGCATTACATCAGCGGCCTCAGAAACACGCCAGATGCAATTTTGCTTAACGGCAAGCCTGTCAACATTCGCGAAAAAATCCAGAATGCCGACACTCTGCAAATTGTGCAAAACCCAAGCAAGAAAACCAATATAGCCCATTGTGACGGAACTTTGTACATCCTTTTTGAAGATGAAGACTTTCTTGTTGTCAACAAGCCGCACAATCTTGCCTGCACACCCACACGCTCACACTTTCATAACAACTTGGGCGGACAAATTTGCAAATATATGTCAGCAGATGAAAACTTTGTGCTTAGAATCCTAAATCGGCTAGACCGCGAAGCCGCCGGCATTGTGGTGGTGGCAAAGCACCCGCTTGCCTATGCAAATATGCAGGATTTCAAGAAAACATATCACGCACTTGTGCACGGAAAAGTTGAAGGAAACATCACCATTCAAGACCCCATCCTCACCGTCACCAAAGACGGAATCAATCAAATCAAGCGCGTCATCTCGCCCCAAGGCAAGCCTTCTGTCACCCATCTGCAACTGCTGCAGAATTTTTCTTCCACATCTCTTGTAAAGCTCACGCTGGAGACTGGACGCACACATCAAATTCGCGTACACGCTTCCAGCATCGGCCACCCGCTTGTTGGCGACACAATATATGGAAAAGAAGAAGATGTCAAAAACAATCCAAACTCTCACGCCATGCTGCTTCTAAAGGAAATCTGCTTCACTCACTTTCGTACAAAAAAGCCTGTTCAGCTGTGCGTGCCATATCCCTCCGATTGGCAGCCATTTTTTGAGCAAAAAGAAGCGGCACCAGCAAAAATTTAAAGCCGATATGGCAATAATAAAAAAATCCACGCATCTCGTGGATTTTTTGTCGGGTTTAACTATTTGCAAGATTTGGCAGAGCCTGACTTCTTGCCAGAACAAGCTTTTGCTCCGCTCATCTTTGTTGCTTTGGAAGCAGATGAAGAAGCTTTTGAAGCATTGTTTCGTGTTGCTGCTTTTGCAGAAGAAGTTGCCTCCTTTGCAGCCTCAACACTTGCCTTACTTGCTGCCTTTTTTCTACCGAACATAGTTACCTCCCTTTTTCAAGGCATTACAAACCTTGTAACAATATTTTGCACATCAAACCGCTTTTTATACGCCAAGAGAGAAAATTATTTAATTCATAAAAAACTTTTCAACGAAAAACAAGAACAGTCATTTGCCCATTCTTGTTGTTTTTGTCTTGTTTTTTAAATTTCACTTTGTGCAAGCTTATTTATTTTTTTTGTCTTCCTCATCCAGCAGGTTGTAATATTCTTCAAAAACATCCATTGCGGTTTTTTCGTCGGTTTCAACCATCAAAACAGGTTCCTTTCCCTCTTCTTCGTGAACAAAGAAAACAATGGCCTCGTCGTCTTGAACGTTTTCAATTTTGTCAATTGGCTTCAAAACGCAATACAGTTTTTCATTGAAAGGAATCACTGCAATTTGCTCAAAAGAAAGCCTTTTGCCATTTCCGTCAATCAGCACAATTGGCTCTTTGTTGTTTTCATCCAAAAGCACATCAATGATGTCAAGATGAGCCTCTTGCTCTGCAACCTTCTCTGATGCTTCTTCAATTTTTTGAATTTTTTTCTTATCCATAACTTTCTCCTTTATTTATTTGGATTTTGGTCCATGTAATTTTGCAATATAATTTGCGCAGAAACCTTGTCCAAAAATTCCTTTCGCTTTTCCCACTTGATTTTTGCTTCTTTCAAAAGCTCTTCTGCCTCAAGCGAAGTGAACCGCTCGTCCTGAAAAGCCACCTCCACCCCCGTGCAAGCACAAAGCTTTTGTGCAAACTCCCTCACAACCAGCGTCATTTCACATTCAGTGCCGTCGGCATTAAGCGGAAGCCCAAACACCACCAACTGAATTTGCCTTTGCTTTATGAGGTTGGAAAAATACGCAAGGTCTTTTTCTGTGTCTTGAGTTTTATAAATATGGTCAGCCGAAGCAATGAACAAATTTGAAAATGCCACTCCAATTCTTGCCTTTCCATAGTCCAAACCCATCTTTTTTGTATATTGCATATATCACCAATAATATTGTAACCTTTTAAAAAAAAATAGTCAAACAAAAAATAAAAAAAACGAAACCATTATACAAAAATAATAAAAGCTAATATCAACTATTAAAACCCATAAGCCACTTACTCTCTCCCTCTTCGCAAGAGAGTCGCGGCAAAGTCGCCATTGAAGCATAAGCGAAATGCGACTTTCGTTTGGCCGCGAAGGGCGAAAACAAGCGTCAGAGCGCAGCTTTTTGGCAAAATGCCAAAAACAAGCAATCAGCGCAGTTTTCGCCCTATTTGCACTCATACAAATTCTTTCCGCTGCCCACCGAAACCGTCAGTGGAACCACAAAGCTTGCAACTCCTTCCATCGCTTCTTTCAGAAGCGCTTCCACCTGCTCAACCTCATCTGGATGTGCATCAACAATAAGCTCGTCATGAATTTGCAAAATCAGATGACTTTTCATTCCCTGCATTCGCTTTGCAACTTCAATCATTGCCAATTTGATGACATCGGATGCCGTGCCTTGCAAAGGCATGTTCATGGCAACGCGCTCGCCAAACTTAATTACATTTGCATTGGAACTGCCAATTTCTGGAATGTGTCTAACCCTACCAAAAAACGACCTAATAAACCCGTTTTCCTTTGCAAAGTTGACATTGTTGTCCATGAAAACTTTGATTTTTGGATAGCGGTCAAAATAGTTTTGAATATACATCTTCGCTTTATTTCTGCTGGTTTTAATGTTTTGCGAAAGGCCATAGTCGCTTATGCCATAAATGATGCCAAAGTTCACGGCTTTTGCATCCTGCCTTTGCTCTCGCGTCACACTTGTCACAGGCACATCAAAAATTTCACTGGCTGTTTTGGTGTGAATGTCAATGCCATGATTGTATGCGTCAATCATGCTTTGCTCCTCTGCCATATTGGCAAGAAGCCGAAGTTCAATTTGGCTGTAATCCGCCGAAATAATCCGCCCGCCTTCATATTTGGAAACAAAAATTTTGCGCAGGTTTCTGCCCTCCTCCTCGCGAGTTGGAATGTTTTGCAAGTTTGGCTCGCTGCTGGAAAGGCGCCCTGTTGATGTTAAAGTTTGATTGAACACCGTGTGCACCACAGCCCCACTTGTGGCGCAGATGTTTTTGTATACATTCACATAGGTGCTAATCAGCTTGCTGAGTTTTCGATATTCAATGATGCGCTCCACAATTTCGTGTTGCCAGCGCATATCATCCAAAATGGCAAAATTGGTGGACTGCTTTTTGTTGTTGAAAGATTTAAGCCCCAGTTTGTCAAACAAAATGTAAGCCACCTGCTTTGGCGAGTTGATGTTAAACTCTTCGCCTGCCAAGGCATAAATTTTTTCAATCAGCAGCGAAAGTTCGCTGTTATATTTTTGCGACAATTCGTCCAGCACAGCCTCGTCAATTTTGAAGCCTTCGCTTTCCATTCCAACCAAAACTTCCACCAGCGGCAGCTCAATTTCATAATATATGTTTTCCACATTTTGCTGCTGCATCTGCTTTTCAAGTTGCGCTTTAAGCGCAACAAACTCTTCCACACTTGCAAGCGGAGCCTTTGGCAAGCCTGCAAACAGCACATATCTTGCAATTTCCACATCAAAAAAGTTTTTCAACTTTATGCCCAATTTTGCAAGAGCCTCAATGTCCTCTTTTGAAGAATTAGTGATTTTGACAACGCTCTCATCCTCAAAAACATCCTTCAAACTTAAAATCACAGCCTCTGGCTCTGGCGGAGAAGAAAAAAGGTCAATTTCCTTTTTGATGCAAAACACTTCATTTGTCTTGGAACAAAACTCCAGTTGTTTCAAGTCATAACAAAAAAAGTTTGTGACAGAGCTTTTGATTTTTTCCACATCTTGAAGTGTTTCAATGGGTGTTCTTTTTGCGGAAATTCTTGCGTCTCGCACATCTCCGCCAAACAAATCCTTCCGATTTGTCAAGCTGCGAAAATCCCAATCGTCAAAAAAGTCATGAATTTCTTGAGAAAATGGAAAAGAAAAAGTGCATTCTTCCAACACAAAGTTGATGTCGCAATCTGTCTTGATGGTTGCAAGCTGTTTGGACATAAACGCGCTGTCCTTGCCCAAAGCCAACTTTTCACTCAGCTTACCCTTCACGCTGTCAAGATTTTCATAAACACCTTCCAGCGTGGAGAAACTTTCCAGCAACGCAAGCGCCGTCTTTTCTCCCACGCCTGCAACACCCGGAATGTTGTCAGAGCTGTCGCCCATAAGAGCTTTCAAATCAATTATGCCCGATGGCTGAAGCGCAAACTTTTCAAAAAGCGCCTGTTTGTCAAAAACTTCAATTTCGCTGACGCCCTTTCTTGTCAGCCACACAGAAGCATTTTCGTCAATCAGTTGCAGCAAATCTCTGTCACCAGACACCAAGATGTTTTGCGTAAGAGAGTTGTTTTTTGAGATTGTGCCAATGATGTCGTCTGCCTCAATCCCCGCAACCTCAAAAATTTTGATGCCCATTTTTTGCAACATCTCTTTGATGACAGGAAATTGGTCTTTCAAATCTTGCGGAGTTTCTTTTCTCTGCCCCTTATAGTCCGCAAAAATTTCGTTTCTAAAAGTTTTTCTGGCATGGTCAAATGCCACAGCCAGATATTTTGGCTTTTGCTCCACAATCAGTTTCACAAGCAAATTGGCAAAACCAAACACCGCGCCAGACGGCTTTTTGTTTCTGTTAGATAAATAGGGCATTGCGTAGAATGCCCTATTTGCCAAACTGTTTCCATCAACAATAATAAATTTTTCCACAAAATCTCCAAAATCTTAAAGCAGCATTTTGATGGTGTTTAAAATCATTTCCGCCTCACCATTGTCACCTTTTGGTGCAAAAAGATTGAAGAAGAAATCAGGAACAACCAGCACCACAATGTAAAGCACAATTGCCACAATCAACAACAGGAAAAACACCATCTTAAGTGGATTGCCTGTGAAGTTGACAAGCGCAAAACAGAAGATGATTGCCACGCCGCCAAACCTTACAATCACATCAAACCATTTTTCAAACCAACCCATGTTTGGAATCCAATCCACCTTTGGCGAGTCTTTGATTACATCAACAGCCAAAAACGCAATGTAAACAATTGAAAGAATGGACAAAATTGTGTAAATAACTTTTTTCATTTTTTCCTCCTTAATTTCCTTATATAACAATAATAGCATAAACAAACAAGAATTTCAAGAGAAATGCAAAAAAAGTTTGGTTTTTTCCGCGCTCAGACTGTTGCAACTTTTGCCATCTTTGCCCCTTTGTTCTGCATAATTTTTTAAAACTTCACTTCCAAGCCGTCTGAACAAATTTGTTTGCAAGTGTTTTTCATCCGTTAAAATTCAAAAAAAAGAAAAAAACCACAGGGTTTCCCCGTGGTTTTTAAGTTTGCATATTTATACATATTATAGGTTATTTATTCATATCAGAATTTTGACCACCTTCATCTTTTTCTTCAGTCTTCTCTTCTTGGTTTTTGTCTGAGGTGTCAAACATTTCGTCCAAAACCTCGTCAAGTTTTTCTTGCAAAAAGTCTTCTTCTGTTTTGTTGTCAGGCTTGCTGTTTTCATCAAGGTCGGAAACATTTTTCACAACCCCAAGCACCACCAAAACTCCAGCAAAAGCCATCACAAGGTCTTCAATCAACTGGTTTTCAATGGAAAAGCCAAATGCCCTGCCAATGGCGTTTGCCAAAATCACAAGCGCCCCAGAAAGGCTGACCCAAAAGCCGTAAGATTTGAAGTTTTTAAAGAAGTTTTTCATCCACGCCCAACAGTTGCTTAATTTCACCCAAATCATCTCTCACATCCTCCAAAATTTGAAGATGCACCGTGAGGTCTTCAATTGTTTTTTGATATTTGTCCTCTCGTTCGCGACCGTCCTTAAGTTGCACCCAAAACAGCCAAACAAACAAGATTGCAAAAACGCCGTTGCTGATGATTATGCTTATGATGTCATTCCAAATGTCCATTTTTTTCATCCTTAAAAAAATGATTTTTTATTGTCATAAAGTCTCCCATTTTAAAAAATGACGCCTTGTTTTTTCGGTTTGTGTCATCAAAAACTTTCAACTTCATTTTGCAACATCAAAAACAATCATTGGCTTTTTAACATCACAATTTGCGTTTTTTGTGGAAAAAACAAACTGAAAAGTGGTTCCAGTGACACAAACATTAATTTTTTGCTCTTTGTCACTTCCGTCAATTTCAAAGCTTTTTGTTTCTTCGTCCGAACAAATTTCAAAAACAATTGGATGCTGGGTGAAAAGTGAAATTTCTTTAATTCTCTTACGCTTTGCCTTAAAGCCAAGGTCGGTTGAAAAAGACTTCCAGCACTTTTGCGTGGCGTCTTCAAAGGTGGCGCCAGAGGTTGTCAGTTCGCCAACACGTTGCTTGTGCTGATGATTGAAGCACGCGCAAAGCTTGCTGAAATATGGGTTGTCAATTGCCAAAACTTTTCTTATGTCAACGCCGCGATATAGGTTCAGCGCAAAGGTGTCGATGTCCACCTCAAAAAGCACATTGTTGACAAATTCTCCATCTTCACAGCCCACAGTTTGCCCGTCATTGAAGTTGCACTTTGTGGCAATGTAATATTTCCCTTCAAGGCAAGCTGCCGTTGCAAAAGAGTTGTCCAAATTTTTGAAATATACATCACAATTTTGTGCAACCCTTTCCACAGAATTTCCGTTGAAGGAATAAAGCCCATCTCGCGTCATAAACAGCACCTTATCTCCACACACGCACACACTTTCTTCAAAAATTTTTGAAGAAGAGGTGTAAAGATGTGTGAAGGAAAAGTCGCTTTGAGAAGAATAAATTGAAATTTTTGTTATGCCATACTCTCTGAATAAATATACATAATCGTTGAAAGTCACCAGTTTAGTGAAAGAGCCTCGGTTGTCCAAAAACTCAATTGCCGAACTTTCGCTTTCGTCCCAAGTTTTGAGGTTGAGATTTTTTGTATAAATAAGTGTGTTTCGGTTTGTGTTTGTGATTCCAAAAAAGTTGTCATAATGCACCACGCAGGAAATCAACGCAGGAACATTGGAATAAAACTTATTTTCTCGGTTTGCAAAACACAGCATACCCTCCTCACTGAAAAACATGCTGCTGTCTTCGTTTTCAATTCGATAAGAACAGTGATAAGTTGGATAACTTTTCAAATGCTCCGACCTTGTCCAAACATGCCCTTCATATTCGTCCACCATTGGCACTCCCCAAAGTTTGAAGGCAGAGTCAATCATAAACAGCTGGTAATAATATTGTCCATAGGTGTTGTTGAAAAGCCTCACCATCCACATGCCGTCAATCTCGTCAATTTTTTCAGCAAAGTTGAAACCATGATAGCCTGTGGGATTTTCATAAGCGTCTGGCACCTGCAAATCCCTAAAGCCCAAACCGCTTTTTAGAGCGCCGTCTTGATATGACAGATTGTAAAAAGTTTTACATTCCACTGGCTTTGTGACAGCATCGTCAACGCCAGAAACCACACCATTGTCAAAGATGGAAAACACAATGTTTTTCTCTTCAACCGCTCTTTGTTTCTTTGGATGTTTATAAAAAATCAAAGCCATCTCCTTTTTGGCAAGGTGTGCTCGCCGCGTTTTTGCGAAAGCATAAACAAGCTTTCTTTATATCTGTTTTCCCAAATTTCAGCATCGCTGCTGACGCCGTCAATCAAAAGATATTCGCTGGCAACACCATAGGCATAGATGCGCTGGCTTAAGCCGCAAAACTTTTCAACTTCGTCCTGCAAGTTGCATTCATCTGGGAAAAAACTGTAGGTGATGCTTTTGGCATTGCCTTCCACTTCCACATAGTTTGGAAAAAGCTTAAACTTCAAATTCATTCCAAAGCGGTTTTTTATTTCCATCACATGAACAACATTTTTGCTTAGGCTGGAAAACTGAATGACGCTGCCACTCACCTGCTCTTTTGTCAAAAATGGAAGATAGTCGGTTGCAATCTCTTGATTGACAAGATTGAAGCATCTTTGCAATAACGCAACTTTTTCTTGCTCGCGCGCTGAAAGCGTTTCATCTGCCTCCAGCTTTGCGCGCAACTCTTTTTCTCCCACAAAATCACAAACCAATTTAATTACGTCTAAAACTTTCATTGTGTTTCTCCTCGAAATCTTCCAAAAAATCATTCAAAATTTTCTTTGTGGCTGCCCTTTGATTTTTGGCGTTTTCCTCTTCCAACTCTTTAAAAAGTTGTTCGCTGTTTTGCACGCGCGTTTTCAAAACCTGACAAACAGCTCTTTCATCCAAGGTGTCATAAGGAAAAGTTAGACAATATGTGCTTGCGCCCTGAGCGCGGCTGTGCAGTTGAAACCTTTTGCTGCTTGTGTCAAACATCACAAAATAGTCTGCATCAATCGCCTTAATTCGCCTGACAATGTCCAGACAGTCACTTTCAATTTCAAATGATTTTTTCATATTTCATCCTTTTACTCTGCACTGATTGTTGTTGGAAGATTTTTGCAGAAAGCAACACCAGAAGGCTTTTGGCAAAGAAGTTCGGTGTATTTAACCAATGTTGCAGAATATGCTGGCTTGGTTGGGTGTTGTTTAAGCACTCTTCCACTTTCGTCTTCCAGCCACTTCCAATCTCCAAGCTCAAAGAATGTGAAGTCGTTGGTGTTGAGGAAATAGCACTCGCCTGCACCAAGATGATTTGTTGGCACAATTGGAGTTCCAAAATGTGTCAAAACTTTCATGCCATCTTCAAGCGTTGCAATTTCAATGTTTTTCTTATAAAGTGTCAAATATCTCTGATAAACTCTCTTAAGTTCATAAGAGCAGTTGATGAAGTTGACAGTTGTGCCTGCCATTTCAAGGTCGTCAATCACAGACTGAACATAATCTTCATCAAAAGCATCAGCTGCTGTTGCAGTGTATGTTTTTGCGTCCATGATTGGATATGCAGACTTGTCCACGCCATAAAGACTTGGATTTGAAACAATTCCCTTCAAGCCAACAATTTCGTTGCCTTTGGAGTTGTGAACATAAATTTTGTCGCCAGTTGCAAGGGTTTCTGTTGTGCCCAAAACAATTGTTTTTGCCACTTTGTCAACATTTTTCACAAATACGTTGCTTGCCTTGATGGCGTCGCCAGAATAGATATCAACATACATTCCCGCAGCCACAGCTTCGGCGTTGTCCACAACAGTTGGCTTTCCTTCTGTCACCGTGATGGTGGCAAGGCATCCTGTTCCGTCGCCATAAATCATTCTTGAAAGGTTGAAAATGCTTGCCTTCAAAAGGCTGTCCATTCCGTCTTGCAAGAGGTTAACAAAAGAGTTTACATCAGTTGAAGAGCATCTGATTGCCTTGTCGCTGATTTCAAATCTGCCATAAAGGTTTTTCAGTGGCGCAACAAATGACAAATATGGTGTGTCCACACCGTTTGGAAGGTCAGAAGTTTCTTCCCCTGCCATAATTCCACCGTTGATGCCAACAGGAGCAACAACTCTCACTTCTTTTCCCACAATGTTTCTTGTACTTCTTTTGATTTTTGCAAACAGTGGGTTTGTTTTTGTGTTTATTTGGTCGGCAATAACGCCAAGATAAACATCCTTAAGCACATTTTCTGCACTTGATAATGTAATCATATTTTTCTCCTTTTGGGCTTTGCCCGCTTTTTGTTTTTGTCATGGCATTTTTTTGCCCGTGACAAACTTCATGAAAGCAAGTCCAAAACCACCCTCTTTGCCTCGTCAAAAGTGTCTGGTTTTGGGGTGACAGTTTTTGTCACCCTTTCCCCAGATGCGGATGACATGACAATTGGAGTTTTTTGTTCTTGAAGTTGCTTCATGTAGTTTTTGATGACAAGATTTTGAATTTCGTCATCTTTCAATATTAAATTTTGAATGATGGGCTCTTTGGCTTTGTCTTTGCCAGACAACTTTTCAAACAAGATGTCCGCAAAAGCACGCTCAAAAGCTGCCTCATCCTGCACTTGCTGACCTTCCACACGAGCCGCAATCTGCTCTGCATAAAAGGCTGCCTCCTGATTTTTTGAAAGAAAGGATTGCAGCAAGCTGTCCTTGTTTTCTTCCAACTTTGGCATTGCTGCCTGCAAATCGGCAAGTTTTTGGCTTTTTCTTGTGAATTCCGCCTCAAGATGGTTGTATGCGTTCAGCAAATCTTCAACACTCTTAAATTTTCCAACGGGAACGCCCCTTTCTGCTTCATTTGCTGCGCCGTTTTCACTTGTGACTTCTTCACTTGGGGAGCCAGCAACGTTTTCTTCAACTGAAGGTTGAACGTTTTGTGGTTGTTCCCCAATGTTTTCAAATTCTTCCATTTTTTCATTCTCCTTTTTCAATTTCTTCCAGTGCTTCTTTGTGGCTTTGTATGTGTTGCAGGAAAATTTGCTCCACATTTTTGTCAACTTCTTCTTTATATAAGGTTTTAAGCATAAACGCAATGTGCTGATTTATGTGCAACTGATGCTCGTCAATGGCTTTTGTCTGCACCAAAACCCCCTGTGCCATCTTGAAATTCTCTCCGTCCGCGTTTTTCAGGTGCAAGTCGCTTAAATCCACCGCATCTTCCCAAACTCCAAAACCAATGTTCTGCATGATTTTTGCCTTCATGGAATTGGAAATCTTGCCATTTTCGTCGCACAGCAAGCCCTTGTCCAAAAGGTTGAAAATCATTGTTCGGCGCTGAGAGAGCGTGTCGTTGCTTTCGTTGTCGGTGTCAAACTGCACATCGTCACTTGAAATGTCGCTGCCTCTGAAATAGAAGACGTCCAGCTCGCCATTTTCGCCCGTAATCTTAATCAGCCTTGGGAAGTTTGCAAACTGCTTATACAGCCTCAAAATGTGCTTTCCTGCCGTCTTGATGGCCTGCTTGATGCTTTCAGTTGTGAAGATTAGCCTTGTTTCGTTCTCGTCAATCAACAGCTCCAAAGCAACTCCCGACAAGGTGGAAGAGACGCTGTCCATTGTGCCCACCTCGCTGGTTCCGCTTAGGGTTGAAAATTCTCTCAAAAGGCGGTCTTCCTCTTTGTCAAAATCGCTTGGCACATTTTCTCCGCCCAAAAACTCAGGAGCGTTGGCGCCTTGACGATAAACCAAAATCTTGCCCGGTGCAAGCCCCTCTTCTTCCAAATTGTCAATGTCCACACTGCCGTCTTCCACAGCCAAAACACCCATGGTGAGGCGGTTTAAATATTCATGCTTGCGGTTTTTGACAGCATTGTATGCTCTCTGAATTGGAATGAGTCGACTTATCATGGAAACGCCCCAAAAACTGCCCACTTCTTCGTTGCAAATTTGCCTAACAAACGGAAATTCTCGCTTGCCGTCAGCGCCGTTTAGGTATGGCATTTCTCCGTCAAACACCAGCTTGTCGCCAGCAATAATAATCAGCCTGCCCTCTGGAAATTCTTCGTTTGGCTTGACATATTTTTCCAGCACAATGGCACTGTTGCGTCTTGTGGTTTCAATAAGTTTGGTTGCCAGTCCACCAAGACCCAGACCGCCAAGCGCAGAGGTGGTGCCGTCCAAAGCATAAACATTCACATCCTTGCCTTCCACATCCACGCCAAACATCTGCTTGATTTGCGTGGTGGAATATGCCCTTGCGTGAATTATGCTTTGGCAATCAGAAAGCGTTTCGTGCGTTGAAGAATCGGGATAAATTTCAAACGGGCTGCAAACGCTGATTTCCACATCCCCCGTCTTGATTTTTTTGCCGTCATCTTCCAGTGCAACCACCTGCCCCAAATGAGAGTTCCATGTGATTTTATAAAAACTTGTTCCGCAAATTTCACTCCACTTGGTGGCTTGATTGATTTTCCCCATCAGGTTCATCCTGGCAGAAACAGCGTCCAAAATCTTTTTGCCAACTTTTGCGGTGTAAATGTCTTCCTCCTCGTTGGTGGAAGGCAAAATGTGCATCTTTGGCTTGATTTTTGAAAGTTTGGAAAGCCTTATGTCAATAATTGGCGCAATGTGATTGAAAACTTCTCGCTCTTGCCAAAAATATTGCTTATCCACCTCACGCACAAAACCGCCATAGCCCACATCGCAATATTGATTGCCCATATAAAAATTCATGTTAAGTTGCCACTGCTGGTCAAAACTCTTGCGCTGACGCACCCTGCTTTCAAAATCTTCCAGCGTGCTTTTGACAACATCTTTTTCTTTATCTTTCATATTTTCTCCTTTTTCTTTTTGTTCTTGAAAGGCGCTTCAACTGGCTTTGGAACCACCATTTTTGAAAAGCTTTCAAACATCTTCTTCATGCAATCTTCGCAAAACACAAGGTCTTTTCGCAAAAAACCTTTTGTGCTGAAGCTGTATTTCGCCATGTTTTTGCAACCATAGAAATCGCATTTTTGTTGATGCTTACAAATCTCCATTCTCATCTTTCTTTTTCTCCTTTTCTTTCAAAGCTCGCAAAAGCCTTTTGCGCTCCATTTCAAGCTGCTTGTCTGTCATAGAAGCAATCACATCGTCGCCAAGCTCGGCTTGCTCCAGCAAAAGTTTCAGCGCGTTGATGTCCGGCGGATTAAACTTTTTTGTGACTTTTCGCTTTGAAAGCACAATCTTTCCGTTTTCGTCTGGAAGAAACTCTTCCACAACCTCATCACTTGCAAAGCCAAGCGCTTTTTTAAGCAGTGCATTTTTAAGCTCGTCTTCACTCAACATTTTTCTCCCCTTTTCCTTTGCCCCTTTCTTTTGCGACTTTGCCCCAATTTTAAGCCCGCAAAAGCCACCTTTTCAAGGTTTTATGTCAAAAATTTTCATTGTGCACATTCACAAAAAATTTAAATGCAAATAGAATGTATTTGTAGAGGAAAAAATATGGAAAATTTACTGTCATTTTCACAAGTCAATTATTTTTATCAAACAAAAAAAGATGAAATCTTTGCACTCAACAACATCAACTTTGACATTGAAGAAGAAAGCTTTTCTTCAATTGTTGGGCCAAGTGGCTGCGGCAAAACCACCATTTTGTCACTCACGGCTGGGCTTTTGAAGCCATCTTCCGGCAAGATTGTGCTGGATGGAGAAGAGCAAATAGATTCCAAAAAAATTGGATATATGTTTCAGCGCGACCACCTTTTCAACTGGCGTTCGGTGTGGAAAAACATCACGCTTGGAATTGAAATTCAAAAACCACAAAACAAAGAAGAAAAACTGGCTTTTGCGGAAGAATTGCTGAAAAAATATGACCTTATTGGCTTTAAAAACAAAAAACCCACCGCGCTTTCTGGCGGCATGCGACAACGCGTGGCGCTGATTCGCACTTTGGCAATGGAGCCAAAACTGCTTTTGCTTGACGAGCCATTTTCTGCGCTGGACTATCAAACCCGCCTTTCCGTTTGCGACGATGTTTATGACATCATCAAAACAGAAAAAAAGACGGCCATGCTTGTCACCCACGACATTTCGGAGGCGCTTTCGATGTCCGACAAAATTGTTGTGCTTTCATCCAGACCAGCGACAGTTAAAGACACACTCAAACTTTCCCTACAAGGAGAAACTCCACTAAAAAAACGAGAAGACCCCGAATTTTCTTCTCTTTTCGATTACCTATGGAGGCAACTATCAAATGAAGAAAAAGGAAAAGAAACCTAATTTTTCCAAATCGCACAAACTTTATGTAAGACGCCTAAGAAGAGACAAATTCATTGTAATTTTTTTCAGAATTTTTGTGCTGGTGGCTTTTTTAGGGCTTTGGGAACTTTTGACCTATTATAAGGTGCTGGACCCATTTTTTGTCAGCTCCCCGTCCAGAATAATCAAACAAATTGGCACAATGGCATCAAATGGAACACTTTTCAGCCACAGCTGGATAACCTTGTATGAAACCCTCATTGGTTTTGGAATTGCCACCGCTCTTGGATATTTAATTGCAGTGCTGCTATGGTGGAACGAAAAAGTGCGAAAAATTTTTGAGCCCTACATTGTGGTGCTCAATTCGCTTCCAAAAATTGCACTGGGACCCGTCATCATCCTTTGGGTGGGCGCCGGAACAAATGCAATTGTTTTGATGTGCGTTTTAATTTGCATTGTCATCACAACCATGAGCATGCTTTCGGCTTTTCTTTCGGTTGAAGAAGGAAAAATCTTGCTGCTTAAATCCATGAATGCAAACAAATTTCAAATTCTTTTCAAACTTGTCTTGCCAAGCACCATGCCAGAGTTCATTTCTGTGCTCAAAATCAATGTTGGCATGAGCTGGGTTGGCAGCATCATGGGAGAATATCTCACCAGCAAAGCTGGATTGGGATATCTGATTGTGTATGGCGGGCAGATTTTCAAAATCGACCTTGTGATGGCTGCAACAGTCATATTGTGCATTCTTGCCTTTGCAATGTATTATTTTGTCAGCCTGCTGGAAAAACACTATGGCACATCAAGAGGAAAAGGTTAAAAATTTCAACCTCTCACCTCGCCCAAAAGCATAAAACACAAGATGAAAATTCCAAGCACGCTGCAAATTGGATATAAAAGTGAAACAATCTGAGAAAATCCAAGCGAGCTTATTGCAAAAGGCAAAAACACAGAAAGCAGTGTGGAGAAGGTTTTGTTTTTAAGTTTTTTGTCAAAGGCAGATTTCAAGGTGAAGCACAGCGAAATCAGCGTTGTAAAACAGCCTGCCAAAATCACAACAAAGGCAATCACAAACATCACAGCGTTTTCGCTTGCCAAAAACAAAAATGGCATTTCGCTGAAGAAGCTTTCTCCGTTTGCCTGCAAAACAAAATTTCCCAAAAACAAAAATCCAAGGAGAAGCAAAGTTGAAAACAGACACGCAAAAGCTGTCTGTTTTTTGCTTAGCCCATTTCCCGCCTTGGCAATCACCAGCCCACTCATGCTGGTGTTAAGCGCCACATAAAGCGGGCAATAAAACAGCCCCGCCCAAGAACTCGCCGAAACAGAAAAGTCAGAAGAAAGCTTGCAAGAAAAAATCAACACCGCCAAAAACAAAGCAGATATGATTGGCATCAAAAACAGATTAACCTTTTCCAGCCCGCCCAGCCCTCGAGTGGTGACAAAAATGCAACACACAATCACAAGGCAAAGCAAAAGCGCATTCAGCCACGCCGGAAAATAAGAAAACAAATTCTTCACTCCCGCAAACATAGACGAACAAAAAATTAAGGAGATGAAGGCAATCAAAGCATTGATGAACCTAAACTTCTCTAAACGCCTGACAACCTTTTGCCCCTTTGTCAGAAAAAAATAAAACAGAAAATAAAACAAAATGCCGGCAAAAAGAATGTATAAATATGACAGCTTTCCAAAGCGGCTGAAATATACCATAATTTCCTTTCCGCTGGAAAATCCAGAGCCCACCACTGTGCCAAAAATCAAAAACACAACCATAAAAATTTTGGACATGCTTATATATATTATTTTGCCCCCAATTTAATGACATGTGCCGCGCATGAAACGCACAAATAAGGCACAAAATATTGGCATGAGAAAAATTTTTTACATTGTCTTTTTTGTTGTAAGTATGTGCATATTTTCAGCCATCGCGCCATATCCCGTTTTTTCCAATCACACCAACATAACCGAGGGTTTGGCATATCAAATCAACAACTATCGAGAAACAGAAATTTCGCCAAAAAGCAATCAAACACCAGAAATTTTGATGCTTGACTTTCAGGTTGTCAACAACTTGCTGCCTGTTGGAGCGCAGTTTGAAATTTTTGACATTTTTTCTGACAACAAGTTTGTTGCCCAGCGCACTGGTGGAGTTTTTCATTTGGATGTGGAGCCAAAAGACAAAGCCAACGCACAGCAAGTGTTGGACATTGCGCAAGAATGGAACTGGCAAAGAAGGCCTGCACTTGTCAAACTTAACGATTTCACCTATGTGCCAGCCAGCATCAGCCTCTATCCACACGGTTACAGCGCCCTTCACACCCAAAACGGACACTTTTGCCTGCACTTTCAAAATTCCAAAACGGATGGAACAAAGCAGACAGACGCCAAGCATCAGCGCTGCGTGAGAAAGGCGGAAAGTTTGGGAAAAAACTTCATAAAAAATATTGATAACTAAAAACTGCCACAAAACATATCAAAAAACATATGCAAATCAATTTACCAAAGCCCATTTTTGTGCTAAAATGGTGAAATAGGAGAAGTGGATATGTTCAGTTGGTCAAAATCGGAAGCCATTGTCTTGCCAATCACACTGTTGATTGTGATTGCACTTGCACTGGGTGTGATTTTTGCAACCCGAAACAAAAGCGAAAAAATCAAGCTAATTCCCCTCATGTTCATCAGCGTGCTTCTGCTGGTTTTGGAAGTTGCAAAACAAGCCATCACTCTGGCAAATGGATACACTTTTTGGGCAATTCCCTTGCATTTTTGTAGTTTGTTTTTATATTTTTTCCCTATTGCAAGCTTTTTTAAGGGAAAAGTTGGACATTTTGGCAAAGTTATGAGCGTGGTGTGCTCGGTGTATTTTTTCATAATTTTCTACAGCAATCCAAGCTCCGTAATTGGCAATGCGTGCAGCCACATTTTCCTGTCTTTTCACACCGCTCACACATTCATATATCATCACCTCATCACACTTTTCTTCATTATTCTACTTGGCTCAAAATTGTATACGCCAAAAAAAATTGACTATGCCCACGCCACACTTGGCATTTTGCTTTATTGTGTGGTTGCCATTCCTGCCGCACACCTTTGCAAAGAAAATTTTTGCAACATACTTCAAAACGAAATTCCAATTTTGGAAAGCATCCGCACCTCTTGCGGGCAGATTGCATACACACTTGTCATGATGCTTTTGGGCGTTGGCGGAGTTTGCCTGATTGTTGCGGCCTTCCGCCTGCTTCAATACATCTTAAAAAAACATAAGAAAAAAACAGACTTTCAAATCATCATGTCTGTTTTAAAAAATAAGGATTAAGCATGTCATTCTGAGAATTCCAAAGATTGAATAATGAAAATTGAATAATTGAGGGGCACTGACGCTCCTCTCCCATTGTCATTCTGTAAATGCGAAGCATTTCTCACACGCGCACGCTTCCCTGACGGAAGTGCCGAAGCGTAAGCGAAGTGCAAGAATCTCTGTCCGCTTTTCTCGCAGCGCCTTGCTTACTTAAATCACAAAAAAAACTGAGCTTTCGCTCAGTTTTTTAATCTTCTCTCCCAACCAGATAATCAATGCTAACTTCAAAAAAGTCGGCAATTTTGATTAATGCAGCCAACCCGGGCTCATTGATGCCATTCTCCCAAAAAGAAATAACACCCTTGCTAACACCAAGTTTCTCTGCCAATTCAACTTGCCCAATTTTCGCTTCTTGTCTTAGTGCTTTTAAATTATCTTTAAAAACATTTTTTCCTTCCAAATTTTTCATACATATATTTTCTCAGTTTTATAAGAAAAATACTTGACTTCTTAACATTCTAAGATGTAAAATTATAAAAAGCGATAAAATCTAGTTTATCGCTTGCTTTTGAGATAATTTTCAATAACTTTTTTCACAGACTCTTTTTCCTCTTCCGTCAAACTCAACCAATCTGAATATAATTTTTTGAGTTCGGGAGAAACCTCAATTAAATTTCCTTCTGTAAAAAGTTCTGACAAAGTTATATTCAAAGCTTTGCATACATTTTCAAGTGCTGGCAGAGAAGGCATCGCCCCTTTAACAATCCAAGAATGGAAAGTTTGTTGAGAAATGTCCGCTTCTTGCGACAATTTATAAATTGTCCAACCTTTCTTCACTCTCAACATATCAATCTTTCTTACAATATCAATCATAAACTATTCCTCTTTACTCCATTACTCAATTTATATTTAGTATAGTTTATATTTTTTACCTTACTATTCAATTTTGATTGATGATTTTGTTAATCTTTCCGAAGTATTGGGTTATGTTAAAGATTTGTGTGCATCCCCAAAAAATCAAAAATAAGAAGGAGAAAAAAATTATGAGAAGACTTGATTTAACAGAAAACATTTTTAATGAATATAAACAGGGCATTGAACAAAACAGTGAATATTATCTTTTAAGCTCAAAATTTAACCAAGAGTTTTATGATTCTCTCAACCCAAAACAGCGCTTACAATTTGAATCGATAATAAACTGCGTCAATTATGACAGAAAATTTCATGACAGAGATGTGATTAAGTTTGTGTTAGACTATTTTTATAGAATGCTTTTATAATGAAAAAACTGGGATGAACTCCCAGTTTTGTTTTCCGTTGTTTTGCACACGAGATTATTGAGTTATGCCAGCGAGATTCTGGGCATCCGTCAAGAATGTTCATCAATGTCGGATGCTACGCATCACAACTACACTCGCTTTGCTCGTGGCTCAACATGACGGCGGGTGCATTTGAATGACGCGCTGGCGGAAATATGCTCAACATAGGTCCCAAGATTAATAATACATATTCTTATAACTCTTTTTCATTGAGCCGCCGCCCGAAGAGCCGCCCATGCCGCCGCCACGGCGTTTAACCAGCACAACAATCAAAATGATGATGCCTGCCAGCACAACAACGCCACCGCAGCCTCCAACAACCCACCAAATCCAAGAGTTGCTGGTGTTTTTTTCTTGATTTGTTCTGGCAATCAAGGTGAATGCGTCATAGTTTTCTGCCCTAAGCGCATTCAAAAACAGCGAAAAGTTGTATGTCACAAAACCGCTTTCCTCTTTCACGTTGTTAAACACGCAAAGATGTGTGTTTGGGTCTTGAACTTTGTTTCTTTCAATTTCGGCAACAAAAGCTTCCACGTCAAAAGTGAAGCCGTTTTCCACGCAAATCTTCAAGCCAATTTCTTGCCCTTTTGGAACAGCCACAACTTGCTCGTTTTCTGTCACCTCGTTTTCTTCGCCCACCACAATTTTCACAATGCCGTCTTCCAGCTTGCAAGTGATTTTGCACGCGTTGATGGAATATTTTGCATAAACATCAAAGCTGTCATCAAAGTTTGCAGTTTGCCCAAAGGTGAAATCAAACAGCGTGTTGTTGCCAATCTTTTCCTCGGTGCCGTCGCTTGCAACCTTATACCAGCCCATGAATGCATATGGCTTGCCAGCCTCTGGACGAGTGTCAATGCGATAATGCTGCCCATAAATCAGCTTGTTTAGGGTGATGCTTCTTGTTTGTCTGTTGGAGCCGTCAGCATAAAAAACATATCCCGCACTTTCAACCTCGGTGTTTTCCATGCCGTCTTCGCCAAAAAGTTTGGAGCCAATTGTGCCCACAAAGGTTTGGGCAGTGGTTGTCACGCTGTAAGCGCCTTCAGTTGCCATGTTGACATCCTTAATGACAATTTCAAAGCCGTCATTAATTGCAACAATGTCATATTTTTCGTTGTCAGAAAGGGTGTAAAGCATTCCTTCACTGGTTTGCTTGGCATAAATTTTTGCAACTTCGCTTGTGCCCTTATAAAGCGCCGACGCGCTGTAAAACTTGCTCATGTTGTTTTGAAACTTAAACTCAATGGTTGCCTTCGAGCCATATTTCACACTTGCATCCTTCAGCTCTCCCACCAAAATGTCAGGGTTTGAGTTTGTCACCCTGATGGAAAAAGTTTCGTTAAAGCACTGCAAAGAAATTTTGGAATTGCTTTTGTTGACAAACCAAATTGTGTCAAAGCGCCAGCCGCCAAACGTTGGATGCCACAAATGTTTTGAGGAAGTGAAGTATGGATATTCGCCATTTTCTTCTTCCAAAGAAGACAGCTTAAATTCGCTTGGGTTGATGTGCGCGCCGGCAACGTCATAGCCCACCGCATTTTTGCCAAAAGGCCTGATGTTTGCAGAGTCATAATATATGTAAGAAAGGTTGTAAACACCATTGTCACACACAGGCATTGGTGCAAGAATGCCTCCTGCAACCTCTCCGCACCACAGCATTTGGCTGTTGTTGACAATGGCAAAAGTGTTTTCAACGGCAACATTGATGATTCTGCTTCCGGCCGATGTCACAACTCCGCTGACGCCGCCAACATACACCTGTCCAAGAAAAGTTTCTTGCACATTCACATCAAACTTGCTTTCCACAACGCCAAACAAAACGCTGGAATTGGATTGCTTGCCCACCACTGCGCCCATGAAATAAAAATTTTCGTTGTTGTTGGAAAAGTTCCAATTTCCAAAATCGGAAACCCTGCTGATGATGTAAGAAAAGCTGCTGTTGTCTGCCGAGCCCACCAAACCGCCAAAGCTGATTGTGCTGTCAAAGTTTAGGCGCGCATCAATTTTTGCAACCAGCTGAATGTTTTTGAAAGTGCAGCCGTTGGCTTTTGCAACCAGTGTGCCAGCATGAGTGGAAAGTGCACTGCCCGAAACAAGGCTGACAGTTTGGTCAAATCCCACATTTTGAAAAGTTGCGCCTTCAGCCACGCCAAAAAGCCCAGCAAACTGATTTGCCGAAGCGTTGCCGCTGGAAGAGATGTCAATTTTGAGATTGGAAATTGTGCAGCCGTTTCCATTGAAAGTGCCCATAAATGGCGCGGACGCCGTGCCAATTGGAGATGTGATTGGCGAAACAGTGGACATGTCAATGCTTTTGCCCAACACAATGGTGTCATTTTGATTTGAGGTGTCATAAGCGCGAGAATAATCAACAAGCTCTTGCGCCGAAGAAATTGTCACAACTCCATCCACAGCCTCAGCCGCGTTTGAACTGCTTGAAAGTGTCGCTCCAAAAAGAGCAGTCAGACAAAAAACAAACAAAAATAAGATTGAAAATTTCTTCATTTTTCTCCCCTTTTCAACATTATATCAACTTTAATCTTATTTTTCCAAATATATTCTCAAAATATTTACAAAAAGACAAACAAAAGCTTAAAAAAACACGCGTTTTGTTTTGAGGGCACGTGCCATTTTTTCTTTGTCTTTTTGAATTTCATTTTTTGTCACTTTTGGCTGCTTGATTGGCTTTGTCATAAGATAATATCTCAGCTCGTCCAAGCTGTGGTCGTCCTTCTTGATTGGCACATCGCCGTCGCCCCACCAATAGCTTTTGATTTCCCTAATCAGATTGACGCAGTTTTTGAAAATATAAAGCCGCGCCGTGCCATCTGCAGTTTTGAGATATGATTTCACAACCGAAATGCCAGCAAAGAGGTCTTTGTTAACTTTGGCGTTCACCAAAATTTGATTTTCATAAAAAAGTTCCACCACATTCTTCTCGCTGGCAAGCGTGCGCTGATTTGCCGCGCTGTCAATAAGCGCATGCAAAAAACCGCGGCTGTCCGTTTTCCAGCCCAAGCTTTTGGCAATTTCTTTGATGCATCGGGAATGATGCTCCACCGTCTTGCCCGCCTCATAGTGCTCTGCCACCACATACACATTTCCGTCAAAATCCACAGCATAAAAGTGCGCAGAAAGCGGATTGTGCAGCCCGGGGTCGATGGAAATCATGTCCTGCCAATCGGGCGGAATTGCAAAAGGCTCAATCACATGAACTTGCTGGTCAAACTCGCTGTAAACCATTCCCCCATTTTGCATAAACTTGCCAAAGCGTCGGCTTTCAATTTCTTCTGCTGGCAAAGTTTTGGTCATGCTTTCAATCTCTTTTTTGGAAAGATATGGGTTGTCCGCCCATTCCATGGTTTCACACCACACCTCCTCGTCCGATTTGTCATTCAAATATATGGTGTTGTAAACCCAAGTTAAGCCTTTCAGCGGCGTCATGGTGCCAAAAATTTCTCCGCACTTGTCCAAAACGCGCATCTTGCACTCCATAAAGATGTCAAAAGGCGGCTCTTCGTCAAACCAAACATAGTCCAGCGACGCGCCCTGAAATTTGTCCCTGCCTTGGTCGCAACTTTTGAAGCCAATTCGGCTGATTCCGCCAGCGTCTGAGCGCACCAAAATGAAGTCTATGATGCCATTTTCTGCGCTGTTCTTTTCGCCGCTCACCATAACAATGTTTTGAATGTAAGACGCTGGCAAATATTCCAAAATCTTTCGCTGCGCAACATCTCGCTGCACTTGCCTTGAAAGCGAAACCACCCAGCCTTCTGTCACCTTGTTTTTTTTGTATGGATGTTTTCCGCAGGCAAGATAAACCACTTCCACCGCGCCGCACTCGGTTTTGCCAGAGCGATTGCCTCCAAACACCCAGCGATTGCGCTTTTTGCATTTGTGAAACAAAATTTGCTTTTTGTGCACCTTGCTGCCCTTGTTATATCCATACAGTTTGCAAGTGCTTGCGCGCAAAGAAATTTCCCTTTCCAGCTTCAAAATTTTTCTTACAATGTCCAAATCCATTTTCAAAACTCCTTCGGCACCAAAATTTGGCAAAAAAGACAAGAAGAAGACAAAATTCTTCTTCTCAAAAACAAATTCAATGTTTTAAACTGATGCCATGAAAAAAATATGTTTGATTTTGATGTTTGCCCTTGTGGCACTTGGCAACTGCCAATTTGCAGCCTCCAACGCAGAGGACGAAAAGAACTTTTATGCAAAAGTTCAAAACACAGGAGTGTCGTTGTGTTCTTCGCCCAGCGAGGCATCGGCAATGTTTGAGATTCCTTATTCATATTTTGTGAAAGTTGACTATGTTGTTGACGACTTTTTCAAAGTGAGTTTCAACGGCTTGGAAGGCTATGTGAAAAAAGATAAGGTTTCGCTTATGCAAGGCACGCCAATCAATCCATATCCAAATGCCAGCTTCAAGCTTTTTGTGCCGTTTGCCCTTTATGAAAGCGCCAGCCAAGAGTCTTCTGTTGTTGCATTGGATGACACCGCCCTGTCGCTGAAATATTATGGCACCAAGGTTGGACAAGCGCTTAGAACAGACAACAACATTTGGTATTATGCCAGCGTGCAAGTGGAAGACAAGCAATATTTTGGCTATGTGTTTTCTGGCGTCACCGACCTTTTAACCAGAATTGAAGTTAACAACGAAATTTTCACCATTGTTTCAGAAGACGCACTTCTTCCCCCAAGCACCAGCTTCACCACACTTTCAAACGGAACAAAAGTGCTGTTGATTGTGGCAATAAGCATTCCAAGCCTTTTGATTTTATATTTTCTGATTAAGCCATCCAAAATTTTGCAAACAAGCAAAGCCAAAAAGAAGGTTAAGAAAGAGCCAAAAAGAGTGCGTCATGGCGACTATTTTGAATTTGACGAAAGCGAACTTTAAACAAAAAGCAAATGAAAAAGCATTTGCTTTTTTTACATAGAAACCGCCTTTTCAAGAAAGCTTTGCGAAAAACAAAAATCTTCGTTTTCTTTGCTTGCAAATCTTTCATACACATTTTTAATCCATCCCTCATTGCGCAAGTTTTGAGAAAGAATTCTGTCTGGATATCCCTTCACAATCAGCTTGCTTGCAAAAGAATTGAGTGCACAATCCAGCTTTCTGAACACTGTGCGCATGCTTATGCCATGTCTTTGCATAAGCTCGGTGGATTTAACCCCGTCAAAATATTTTTCAATCAAAATTTGAGCATCCTTCTCCTCAAGTTCACCCAGCACATCCTCAACCAAAAGCTTCAAATTGATTAAGGTCACTTTGCGCTCTGACAAATCAATAATCTTTTGCGTGATGGAATAGACATTATTATAAAAATAATTCTGCCCCAAAATGGAAGAGCTGTTAAGCCCACTTTGCAAAATGATTTTATCCAGTGCTCCGGCAATTCTTTCCAAATATCTATACACCGAAAGAAGAGTCTTTGCCCACAAACAGTTTTTCATAATTTTTCTCCTTTTAAAAATGAAATCTCTTTTTTTAATGACAAAATTGATTTTAATTATAAACAAACATATAGTCAAAGCTTTATGTCAAAAATTTTTAAAAAATTTACAATATTTTACAATTTTAACAAAAAGTGCCGTCATTTTGCCGTCGCGAAATGTTGAAAAACATGTCGAAAACAAAAAATCTGGTGCAATGTTGAAGGTTTTGCTGTCTAAAGTGAAATAAAAAAAATTGCAAAACAAATGCTGTTTTCCAAAGCGATAAGGCTTTTATTTTTTCAAAAAGAAAAAAGACCCCACGTCCGTGGTGCCTTTTTATGTTTTTTAAATTAATTTCATTTTTTCTTTGCATTTTTCTTTTCAGCTTTGGCATTGCGTTTTGCCCTGATTTTGTCTTCCTTGGCAACTCTCTTTGCTTGCTTCTTGTCCTCTTTCAGCTTCTTTTTCAATGCCCTTCCTTTCAGTTCTGGCTCTGGAAGAGGCTCTTTCAAAAGCTCTGGATGTTCAAGATATTTCATCAAAAGCTTGAGACTGTTAGACCAATAAAGCCCATCACAAACACGCTCATCCAAAGAAAATTTCAACTTAAACTGCTTTTGAGTGGAAATTTCGCCTTCACGATTTGCAACCGGAGCATAACCAACCTTTCCCAAAGTTGTGAAGATGGTGGTGTTTCCAAAGTTATAAAGATGATGATAAATTGCGTCCAGTTTGATACTTCTCAAATCTGCCACATACATGCTGGTGTGAAATGGGCTGGCATCAATAAGCCAACGAGGAAGCATGTTGTGCTTGTCGCCAAACCTAAGCAGCGCAATTGCCGCCTTAAACATCCAGTTTGGAAGTTTGCACAAAAAGCCTGCCACCCTTGATGTCTTGTGCGATTCGTCTGCCGATTGCAAATTTTTGCTGATTTCATCATCCAAAATCTTCTTAAATTCTGGCAAACTTTCTCTGCCCGTAAAGAAAAGCTTGGTTGTGATTTCTTCTCCATCGTCCACCAACTTCTTTTTGATGCTCATGGAAACAGAGATATATTTTCGCTGATAAATCACACAGTTGTTGATGAAGCGGTTTGTTTTTGGTCTTTCATAAATCATTCTTACGGCAGCTGCATACAAAATCTCGGTGTAAGAATAATGAATGCCGCTGTTTTTCTTCTCCTCCAAAATAAACTTGTCCAGTGGCGCACAGTTCACAGTTTGCTCCACCAAATTCACAGCGTCAATGCGCTGAGGCATAAAATATGTGATTGCCTTATCAATAATAAGCAAATTCTTAACTTTTTTTCCGTCTGCTCTTCTTCCAAACATTTTTTCTTCCCCTTTGTTTCTTATTATTTTTTTTATTAAATTATTATGCAACAAATTGTATGATTTTTGTGTAATATTTCAGATTTAATTGATGTTTTTTGTAATTTTGTTTCTTAAAGTTTTGCGCTTTTTTTCGCTTGCAAAACATGCAACTTTTTTAATCCTCTTTTGGATTGAAGCCGTTCTTGCCCATTTTTTTCCTTATTAAATTTTTCTCTCTGCCATTTTCGCTTGGAACATAATAAATTCTGTCTTTCAAGTTGTCTGGCATATATTGCTGCTTGCAATAGCCTCCAAAGTTGTGAGGATATTTATATCTTCCATGTCCATCTTTGTTGATGCTTGGATGATTTTTCAAGTGGTTTGGCACCACATCATCCCGCTCTTTTTCCACGTCTTCCATTGCGCTGTGCATGGCGTTTAAAACGCTGTTGGATTTTTCCGCTTCGCACAAATAAACAATTGCGTGTGACAAATTAAGCAAACATTCTGGCGCACCCAACTTTTCGCAAGCATACATTGCGCAACAAGCCATCAAAAGCGCGTTGCTGTCCGCCATGCCAATGTCTTCAGAAGCATGGGCAATCATCCGTCTGGCAACAATCAGTGGGTCAATCCCCGCTGCAATCAGCCTGTGGGCATAATAAAGCGCCCCCTCTGTGTCAGAGCCTCTGATGCTTTTGCAAAATGCCGAAAGATAATCATAATACATGCTTTCATCAATGGAAAGCGGTCTTCGGTTCAGGCACTGTGCCATGATGTCTTTGTCAATGTGAATAATCTTGTCTTTGGCTGGTTTTGTGGAAAGCACAGCCAGCTCCAGCGCATTCAGCGATGCGCGCACATCTCCATTGCAAGAAAAAGCCAAAAACTTAAACGCTTCGTCCGTCACATCGGTTGCAAATCTGCCCAGCCCCTTCTCTTCATCTGCAACAGCCCTTCGCAAAACCTTCTCAACATCTTTTTCAGAAACCTTCTTAAACTCAAACACCGTGCATCGCGAAACAATGGCGCGCGTCATGCTGGTGTATGGGTTTTCTGTTGTGGAGCCAATAAAATAGATGCTTCCCTCTTCAATGGCCTGCAGCACGCAGTCACTTTGCGCCTTGTTCCAACGGTGACACTCGTCCAAAAGCAAATATGTATCCATGCCCAACAGCTGTTTTTGGCTTCTTGCCCGCTCAATCACCGCCTTGGCATCGCCCACGCCGCTGGAAACCGCATTCAACTTTTCAATGTTGGCATTCAAAAGTTTGGCAATAATTCCCGCAAGGGTGGTTTTTCCAGTGCCGGGAGGACCATAAAAAATGCAAGACCCAACACTTCCTGTTGAAATCGCCCTAGACAGCAACTTGTTTTTGCCAACAATATGCTCTTGTCCAACAAATTCTTCCAAAGTCCCAGCGCGCATTCTTTCAGCAAGAGGGATTCTAATTTCACTCACAAGCAAATTATATCAAAATTTCCGCCCAAAGTCCAAACAATTTAAAAAAATTTAATTATTTTTTCCTTAGCCCCACACAAATCCGCACAAAAGTCCCCCAAAAGCCCCAAAGCAGCACCCTTTTTTTCTCGGCAAAATTCAAAAATCATGCTCAGCTTTCCCCTTTCCAAAAATCTCACTGCCAAAACGCCCTGCCAAAAGTTATTTTTTTAAGTTTTTCAGAAAATTGTTTTGCTTGCTTGACTTAATTTTGGCTTTGATGTTAAAATTTCACATAGGAGAAAAAATATGATTGACATAAACCTCATAAGAACAAACAAAGAACTGGTTAAAGAAAACATAAAAAAGAAGTTTCAAGACAACAAACTGCCACTTGTGGATGAAGTGGAACAGCTGGACAAGCAAGCACGCACACTCAAGCAAGAAGGCGATTTTTTGCGTGCATCCCGCAACAGTCTTTCTTCACAAATTGGCAGCTTGATGAAAGAAAAAAAATTGGAAGAAGCCGAAAAAATAAAGCAGCAAGTGAAAACAAACAACCTGCGCATCCAGCAAATTGAAAAAGAAGAGGAAGAAATTGCAGCACGCATCCGCACCATCATGCTAAGCCTCCCAAACATAATTGATTCCAGCGTTCCAATCGGAAAGGACGACAGCCAAAATGTGGAACTTGAAAAATTTGGAGAGCCTCGCGTGCCAAATTTTGAAGTGCCATATCATGCCGACATCATCGCCTCCATCAATGGCTTAGACAAAGAAAGCGCCGGCAGAACAAGCGGAAATGGCTTCTATTATCTTATGGGTGACGCTGCCCGTCTTCACGAGGCTATGATTGCCTATGGCAGAGATTATATGATTGACCATGGCTTCACATATTGCATCCCTCCATTCATGATTCGCTCTGATGTTGTGGATGGCGTCATGAGCTTTGACGAAATGGAAGCAATGATGTATAAAATTGAAGGCGAAGACCTCTATCTTGTTGGCACAAGCGAGCATTCCATGATTGGAAAATTTAAGGGGCAAATCTTAAGCGAAGCCGAACTGCCTGTCAAAATGACGTCATATTCCCCTTGCTTTCGAAAAGAAGGTGGCGCGCATGGGCTGGAAGAGCGCGGGCTATATCGCGTCCATCAGTTTGAAAAACAAGAGATGATTGTCATCTGCAAACCCGAAGAAAGCAGCCAGTGGTATGAAAAAATGTGGAAACTTTCTGTGGAAATTTTCCAAAATCTCAATGTTCCAGTGCGCACACTGGAGTGCTGCAGTGGTGATTTGGCAGATTTGAAAGTGAAGTCTTGCGATGTTGAAGCGTGGAGCCCAAGACAGAAAAAATATTTTGAAGTTGGCTCTTGCAGCAATCTTTCAGACGCTCAAGCTCGCCGCCTTGGCATCCGCGCCAAAGGCGAAAACGGCACCTATCTTCTTCACACCCTCAACAACACCGTGCTGGCATCTCCACGCGCGCTGATTGCATTTTTGGAAAACAATGTTCAAGCAGACGGCAGCATTTTGGTGCCACAAGCGCTTAGGCCATACATGGGCGGAAAAAGTGTCATAACCCCAAGCAAACAACAACAAATTCAAGATATGGTGTAATATGCATGCACATAACACACCATATTTTGTGTATTATGCAAAAATCAAAGGAGTGGCTTATGGACAATATACAAAGCTTTCTGCAAAAAAACTCAGAGCATAACTTATCAAACTTCAACAAAAAGCTCATCCAAAGCAGTCACCCAATTTTGGGCGTGCGCACTCCAAAACTTCGCGCTTTTGCCAAAAGCATTGCGCCAGAAGCCATAAATCTCTCCAGCAAAAACTTGACGCATGAAGAAATTTTGTTGTATGGCTTTGCCGCAGCAAACTGCAAAACAGAAGCGCAGCAACTGCAAAAGCTTACCACCCTCCTGCCCGTCATTGACAACTGGGCAACTTGCGACTGCATTGTGTGTTCACTCAAAAAACTGACAGGTCAGACGTCATATCAATTTTTCACCAATCTTCTTTCAGACAATCGACCGTTTTATGTCAGAGTGGGCGTTGTTGGACTGATGCGCTTTTTTCTGAAAAGCACAAATGCCGAAGAGATTGTGCAAAACATTTCCAAAATCCAAAACGACGCCTTTTATGTCAAGATGGCAATCGCTTGGCTTGTGTCAGAGCTTGCAATCAGCAACTTTTCTCTTGCAAAATCTTTCATCACCTCTTGCCCAGACAAATTCATCAGAAACAAAGCCATTTCCAAAGCACGCGACAGCTTCCGCATCTCACCTCCACAAAAAGAAGAGCTTTTAAAGCTACGAATAACCTAAATTTAACGCCACAAAGCGTTTCACCACCTTTTCCTTAATCCCCGCCCACGGCTTTATTGTCAAAACATATGTAAAAAGACCAAACTTTGGTCTTTTTTCCTTCCCCCTCGCTTTGCAAGCGCTGTCATGTTAAGTGGTATAGACACAACAAGCAAGATTCTTCGGCACTGCGTCCCGCTGTCATCGTCACCATGGTGGAAAAATCTCAAGACGCAGACTCAGAATGACATTATGCCAGCGTTGTCATTCTGACCGAAGCGTAAGCGGATTGGAAGAATCTCGCTGACAAAAAAAATTATTCATTATCAATTCTGTGCCAGTTGCCTTGTGCTGTGGCGGCTGACACTTAGCGCAATGCCCACGGCACCCATAAACACCGCAACAGATGTTCCACCTGACGAGATGAACGGCAGCGGCAAACCCGTTGGAGGAATGCTTCCCGTCACAACGGCAATGTTGAGAAGCGTTTGCACAGCAATCACAATTCCCACTCCGCAAGCAAGCATGCAGCCAAAGCGGTCTTTGGCGTTAAGTCCAATTTTGAAAAGCAAAAACACTAGTGCAAAATAGACAAGCATCAGGCACACGCAGCCAAAAAAGCCCAGCTCTTCGCCAATGATTGAAAATATGAAATCCGATTCCGCAAATGGCAAAAACAAATGCTTTTGTCTTGACTGAAACAGCCCCACGCCAAACCAGCCGCCATTGCCAAGGCTGTAAAGAGACTGAATCAACTGAAACCCTTCCCCTTGTGGCGAGCCCCACGGATTGAGAAAGGCAAACAGCCTCTTCATGCGATATGGCTCTGCCAAAATCAGCACTGGCACCGCCACGGCTGCCAGTGAAGAGAAGATAAGCGTGTGTTTTTTGCTCATTCCACCCACAATCAGCATGAAAAGCGTGACAAGTCCCAAGCACATGGTGACGCTCATGCTGGGCTCAATAATCACCAAAACACAAAGTGTGCCTGCCACAATCAGCGGCGGAATTAACCCCTTGAAGGTTTTGATTTTGTCGTGATTGTCAGAGAGATAGCAAGCCAAAAACAGCACCAGCGCAAACTTGGCAATTTCCGACGGCTGAATGGAAATTCCCAAAAAGTTCACCCAGCGATTTGCGCCATAACTTTGCACCCCAAAGCCGGGCACAAACACCAGCACCAGCAAAATGACACTCACCAGCAAAATCCAATATTTAAACTTTTTCAGCACATGATAATCCACCAGCGCAAAAAACACCAATGCAAAAATTCCCAGCGCCACACCAAAAAGCTGCTTAAACAAAAAGAAAAATTCGTTTTTATATCGATATTCTGCCGAATAACTGCTGGCGCTATAAACCATCAGACAACCAAACCCCACCAGCAGCAACACCAGCAGCACAACAACAAGTTCCCGCCGCGAAAGCTTCCAACCTTGCCCACTTTTTGCAAAGATTTTCAATTTTTTTGCCTCAGTTTTCATCGGCGCACCCCAAAATTAAATTGGCAAAACGCTCGCCTCTTTCAGCATAGCTTGAAAACTCGTCAAAGCTGGCGCACGCTGGCGAAAGCAAAACGCACTCTCCCTCTTTGGCATTTTTCTTGCAAAAGCAAACAGCCTCATCAAAGCCAGCAAAAACTTGCGAATCATATTTAAACTGCACCGCCGACTTATGAATTTTTTCACCCTCTTGCCCAAAGCAGACCACTTTTTTGATGACAAACCCAAGCGAGAACAACTGCGCATAGTCAATCTCTTTCCCTTGCCCACCCATCAGCAGCCAAATTGGTTTGTTTTTGAAAGCTTCAACGCACGCAATGGTGGAAGCAACATTTGTGGCTTTGCTGTCATCCACAAATGTGACACCATTCACCTGCCCAACCTCTTGCATTCTGTGTGCTGCAGGCACAAAGTTTCTGACAGCTTTTTTAATTGCTTGCGCTTCCACTTTAAGTTGACAGCAAATTGCCACACTTGCCAGCACATTCTCCAAGTTCTTCTCTCCACAAAGCGGAATGTCACTTAAAGACAAGATTGGCTTTTTGTTGAAGAAAATTGTGTTTTTCCAAACATACGCCCCCTTTTTCAGCTTTTGCTTGGAAAAATATTTAAAACGCTTGTGCAAAATCATCTTTTTGGAGTTTTCGTCATCAAGGTTCAAAATCAGCATATCTCTGCGCTTCATGCGCTGTGCAATTTTGCCCTTAACGCGCAAATATTCTTCAAAGCTTCCGTGCCTATCCAAGTGGTCGGGCAAAACATTCAAAATGCAAGCCACATCCGCTCTGAAAAACCTGCTGGTTTCAAGCTGAAAATTGGACACCTCACACACAGTGACACTTTTGTCAGTTGTCTTGTCGCAAACAGAAGAAAACGGCAAACCAATGTTTCCGCACAAAAAGGTTTCAAAGCCCGCCTCTTTCAAAATTTTGTGACAAAGCATGCTGACTGTGGTTTTGCCATTTGTGCCTGTGATTGCCACAATTTTTCCCTTGCTGTGAAGATATGCAAAGTCCAATTCGGACATGATTGGCACACCTGTTTTTGCCAACTTGTGCAAAAGCTCGTTGCCTCTCACCTTCACGCCGGGGCTGACAACCACCAAATCCCACTTCACAAGCAGCGGATTTCGAACAAAGCCAATATAATCAAAAAACCTCACATCGTCGTCAAAAAAACTTATGTGTGCCTCAAACTTGTTTAGAAGTTTGATGACAGCTCGTCCACTATCTCCCAGTCCATAAATCAAAACCTTTTTGTTTTTAAGTTTCATCATTTCTGCCTTAAAATTTTAAATTCCAATGGCAAGGTTCAAAGCCAAAACAGAAAGTGAAACCGCCATCGTTATAACTATATATACGATGACAATTCTGTTTTCATGCACTCCTTTTTTCTCAAAATGATGATGAAGTGGTGCCATCAAAAACACCCTCTTTTTTGTGCGCTTATAATGCAAAACCTGAATTATGTCCGAAAGCGCCGAAAGCACAAACATAATGCCCATAATTGGAAGCAAAAGCTCCAGTCCAGAAAGCACGCTCACCACACCAATAAAGCCGCCAAGCGCCAAGCTGCCCGTGTCCCCCATAAAGATTTTGGCAGGAAAACAGTTGAACATCAAAAAGCCCAAAATTCCGCCGCAAAGCCCAAAGCAAAGCATTGCCAAGTTGTTCATTTCCACATTTCCAATGCACGCCAAAATCACACCAAACACCAAAACAAACACAAAGCTCACACCGCCTGCAAGCCCGTCCAAGCCGTCCGTGAGGTTGACACTGTTGGCGGTGGCAACCAGCACCAACACCACCAGCGGAATGACAGCCCAGCCAATGTCAAACGAAAGCCCAAAAAACGAGAGGCTTGTCCCGCCTGTCAAAAAAACATACACCCCCACAACCAGTGCAATGCCAACTTGTCCCACAATTTTTTGATATGGCTTCAAGCCCTCATTGTGATGAAAGTGAACCTTGATGAAATCGTCCAAAAAGCCCAAAATGGCATAGCAAAAAGTGACGGCAACAGCAAACCAAGCAAAAAAGCAGTCATAATCCAGCAAAAAGCAGCAAGCAAAAATCAGTGCCAGCAAAAAGATGATGCCGCCCATGGTTGGAGTGCCCTCTTTGGAAGCATGCTTGTCCACATAATGCAAAATGCTTTGTGATGCTTTCAGTTTTTTGCAAAACCAAAGCACCACAGGTGCAATCAGCGTGGAAAACAACAAACACAACAAGCCACAAATAATAAATTTAACTACCATTCTTTCCCCCTGTTAAAAATTGGGTCGCTCTGTTTAAAATGTCCATAAACAACATCAAAATCGTTGAAAGGATACTTTTGACCATTCACTTCTTGAAACTTTTCCGCACCTTTGCCAGCCACCACAATAATGTCGCCCACCGCCGCACTTTCAATCATCTTGCAAATTGCCTCTGCACGCCTTGGCACAACAAAGTGCGCACTTTTCATGCCAGTTTCAATGTCCGCAATGATGTCCTCCGATTTTTCAAAGCGCGGATTATCATCCGTAAGGCAAACCACATCAGCAAGTTTCTCCGCAATTTCGCCCATCTTAGAGCGCTTCAATTTGTCCCTGTTTCCCCCGCAACCAAACACCACAAAAACCTTGCCTTCAGCCAGCTGCTTGGCAGTTTGAAGCACTTTTTCCAGCCCGTCTGGCGAATGCGCAAAATCAATCACAACATATTTGCCAGAAAAGTTGATGACATTAAAGCGTCCTTCCGCAGGCAAAACATAGCCAAGCCCTTCGCAAAGCTGCTTTTCATCCAAGCCCAACAACTTGCAAACTGCAAGAGTTGCCAAGGCATTTTCAACATTATATTGCCCAATCAAATTGGTTTTTATTTCCATAACGCTGTCGCACACATTGGCAACAAAGTGCGCCCCATCCATGGTGCAACAAAGGTCGATGGCAAACACGTCACTTGGGTTTTTTATGCCATAAGTCAGCACTGGCACATCGCAAGCGTGCAAGGCGTTTCGCGATTCAATGTCATCCACACAAATCACGCACTGACAAACGTGCTGCTTTGAAAGAAACTTAAGTTTGGTGTTTTTATAATTCTCAAATGTTTTGAAATAATCCAAATGGTCTTGCGTGATGTTGGTTAAAACACCAATCTCAAAGTTGATACCATTGATGCGTTTTTGCTCAATCGCATGCGCAGACACCTCCATAACCACAAACTCTGCGCCCTTGTTTCTCAGTTCAAAAAATGTTTTGTGCAAAAAGTCGGCATCTGGCGTTGTCAGCGGGCATTCATATGCCTTCCCGTCAAAAAATACGCCATTCGTGCCAATCACAGCTGCCTTTTTGCCATATTTGTTCAAAACACTGGCCACCAAATGCGTTATGGTGGTTTTGCCATTTGTGCCCGTCACCCCAATGATACGCAGTTCGTCACACGCGCGGTCATAATAATTTGCGCACGCGTGCGCAAAAACCTCCCTCACATCGTCCACGCAAATGGCGTTTTCATACATCAGCTCAAACTGGCTGATAACCACACTTGCGCCTCTTTCTTCAGCCTGCTTGCAAAAATCTTTTGCCTTTTCTTCGTCCGCAGAAAGACAAAAGAAAACATCCCCCTCCTGCACATCACGGTGGTCGCGACAAATTTTTTCAATCTTCTTTTCAAGCAAGCCTTCCTTAAACTGCACAGCGCCAATCTTTTCATCCAAAATGTTTCTAAGAAGCATACTTTCTCCTTTATTCATATTCTAATATTTCCCCAACCGCTTTTTGCGTGCCAAGCCAAAATAAGTTTAAAAATGACATATTTTGCAATGTCATTTTTTCACAGCGTTTTGCGCAACCTCAGCAAAAGTTTTAAGCGCACCACTTTCAAAACTTGTCACAAGCTTCTGCTGCTGCTCAAAATCTGCCAAGCTTTGCGAGATTGTGGCTTCCAAAAGCTCCTTAAAGGAAAGCTCCTTAAACAAATAAAACGCCAACGACCCCGGAATGGAATTGATTTCGTTCACAAAAAGTTCGTCCGAAGCTTCGTCATACAAAAAATCCACCCGCACAATACCCTTGCAGTCAAACAGTCCATACACCTTTTCGGTAAGGTTTTTGATTTTTCTTGCAAGGCTTTTTTCCGCCTCTTGCCCCTTGCCTCCAGAGGAGAGATATTTGTCTTCAAAGGAATAAATTTCGCCCTTGTTTGTCACCTCATTAACATGCGAAACAATGTTCTGCCCTTGATATGCCAAACAAGCACAATTAAATTCCCTCAAATTATCAATCAACTTTTCAATCAAAATTTTGCGGTCAAAACTCAGCGCCAAATCCACCGCATCGCAAAGCTGTTTTTCGTCTTTGCAGATGGAAATGCCAATGGAACTTCCCAAATTGGAAGGCTTGACAACCATCGGAAACTTCAGCGCCTTCAAAGTTTTGTTGACAGAAAACTGTTGTTTACCAACAAAGGATATGTATTGCGGAGTTTTGATGCCGTTTGCCTTGCAAACATCCTTCATCAACACCTTATCCATGCAAAGCGCCGAGGATGTCACGCCCCCACTGGTCTGCGGAATACCGCACAGCCTAAACAGCCCCTGCACACAACCATCTTCCCCCAAATTGCCATGACAACAGTTAAGCACAACAGCAATGTTTGCAAAAGAAACAAACTTCTTTCCCTTTTTCACAAGCAAAGTTTTCTCTCCCAGCAACAAACTCACTTGCCGTGCATTTTTCACTTTTTTGGCAAAATTTTGATATATGTCGATGTCCGCCAAATTGTCAGCAAGCCACCATTTGCCCTCGCGGTCAACATAGCAAAGCAAAACATCATACAACTTGCTGGCCTGCTTTTCCGCCTGCAATGCAGTTATGATTGAAATGTCGTGCTCCACGCTTTTTCCACCATAAATCAACAAAACTTTATCTTTCATAAACCTCTCCCTCACAAAAACTTAGGGCGTCATACGCTCTGTAAAATAAATATGTAAGAAAAGGCAAAAATGATAAAAAGGGTGAAAACTCACCCCAAAACAACAACAGGCTACAACCCACAAACAAAGCAAGCCACAAACAACAAGCAAATCAACTTAAAACAAAAGCAAGCAACCAACACCAAAAAGCCAAAACTAAGTCATCAATTAACAAACGCAAAAATTTCAAATTTAAAGTCAGCAATCAACAGATGGCAAAAACAAGTGACAGCAAGCAGCCAAACAAGCCAACATCAAAATCATCCCTCTCCAAAGCAAACAGTCATGGGCTCTTCGCTGCCCAAAGACCGATTTGTTATGCCGTTGATGTTATAGAAAAATGTGCGACCCACGCGCAAAAACTTTTCCTCCCCCTTCACCACAAGAATTTTTTTGTAATACTGCCCATTAAAGATGCCAAGCTCTCTAAGTCCAATCTCCCTAAAATTCACAAGCGAAATCTCTTGCACTCCTTTAATGAAAAGCCGCTTCAAATTGACATACTTTTGCTCAAGCGGCAAATTTTCTTCTCCGTTCAGCCAGTTCAGCCAAATTTTTTGTGGAAGCGTGCGGTTGAAGAAGAAGTCAAACTTTGGGTTTTTGGTTTTAACCTGCAAATTAAAAATTTCGCAAGACTTTTGCCTTGAAAGCTGTTTAAAATGCAAAATTTCCTTCAAACCTGCAAATGAAAACTTCTCTTCTCCCAAGTTGAAAAACACAAATTGCTCCTCTTCTGGCAAAAGGCTCAGCTTCACTTTCACATTGATGCAACAAAACACCGAGTTTTCCAGCCCATCCACATTGGAAAAAGAAAATTTGGCATTTTTGCACAAAAAATTCAAGAACATTCGCTTTCTTGTCTGCAAAGATTCAATCAGCACACTTTTTTGCATCTTTTTAAACAGATAATATCCCCTCTCAAGGGGCACATTCAACTCCAAGGTCACCTCTTTTTGCTGCTTGGCTTTGTTTTGAACTTTCACAAGCACATTGTTTCCATTCAAAACAAATTCCTGATAATCCACAAAAAAGCTGTCCACCAATGTGGTCTGGCGCAGACAAAACTCGTCATATGACGGGTTTAAAATTTGATTTTGCACTTTAAAGAACTTGTCCTTAAACACAACATTATAATTGGATGAAGATGCATAATTGATGTTAAGCTTATTGGTCATCTCAATAAACTTTGCTGGGCAACTGTATAAATCATACAACACCAAGTTTTCAATTTTCTTAATCGCTTTCTTCTTCAGCTTGCCAAGCCCCTCTTCACACATAAGCACATTAAACTTTTCTTCCTTTTGCGCAAGGGCAAACGCAGAAAGCAAAATGCAGTTCAGCCCTTTGTCAAACTTAAAAATTGGCACAGAAACATCCACTCCAAAGGTTTGCAGCAGTTTCAAATCAATGTTGTCATCATACACCACTGGCGCATGAAATCGCACCCTGTTCAATATGGCCATTTTTGCCTTTTCAACACACTCTTTCTTTTTCATAAACTGCATTATTGCCAAAAACAAAAGTTTTAAGACATAAAAAGCCAAAGCGCTTCAAAAATCAATATATTGTGTGATATGCAGCACATAACACACAATGCAAAGTGTATTATGCAAGCGCAACAAAAAAAACAAAACCATATGTGCCACGCAAAAAGTAAATCACACCAAAAGAAAAAAAAAGAAAAAAAGTAAATAAAAAAAAGAAAAGAAAAAAAGAAAAGAAAAAAAGACAACAAGTTGCCTTTTTAAAGTCAGCTAATCTATAAGCCGAGTTCTGTTTTGGATGGTCATCTATCCAGACTTGTTGTCACCAACAAGTTCCAGCGGTGTTTTTGTTGGGCGTGAAAGAACGCACATTTGCCCAAACTTAACCTTGCATCGGGTGGGGTTTACAGAGCAACGATTGTTGCCAATCGTCCGGTGAGCTCTTACCTCACCTTTCCACCATCACCTTAAAAATTTAAGGCAGTCTATTTCTGTTGCACTGTCCTTGAAGTCGCCTCCACCAGTCGTTAGCTGGCACCCTGTTCTTTTGATGCTCGGACTTTCCTCTCTGTGCTCATCACAAGCACACAGCGACCATCTGGTTAACTGACAACACAATCATATCACAAAAATTGGTTTTTGTCAAGTTCAGTGCCCGCTTTTCTCAGCCAACATTGAAAATTTGCTTCACCTTGCCCTGCTTGTCAAAAGAATATCCCTGCATGATGCCATCTTGCGAAACCTTAATCGCCACGCCATATCTTGCCATGGTGGTTGTTGCCGCCAGCCTTCCGCCGCCACTGCTGCCCGCCTCAATTTTGATGATTGCGCCAACAGCAATGATGGTGCCGTCATAATCCACAATGGTTGCCCCGTCCACAGAAGTCATCTCTTCAATCAACTTTCTGTCCAGCTCGTGAAGTTTCTTGCCTGCAACAATTTTTCTTATGGCAATGGTTTTCAAGCAGTCGTTTTTGTTTAAAAACTCTTCATAAGACAAACTGAACTTGTCAATGATGCCCTTTGCGCTGCCAATGTTATACAACTTCCCCGCTTCTTCCAGCTCCAACTGCTTCTTCATGTCAAAATGGCTTTCAGAAATGATGTCCGCAGCATCAATGTGCCTCAACGCATCAGCAGTTTTGTCTTTGTTGACATAAGCAATGCACGCGCCCTTATAAGAAAACGAACAATCCAGCGCCGTGTTGTAAATTGCCCGCCTAATTTCTTTTGCAGTGTATGAAACGTTGTTTTGCAAAAGCCTGATGATTTCATCGTGAGAATAAATGCACCAGCGCCCGTTTCTCTTTGCAAACAACAGTTGCCTTGCTGCAAAAATTAAGATGTCTTCTTGCTCTGTCAAAACAATGCCAATTCTTTTTTCGTTGCAAACTCTTGCAATGCGGTCAAACACATTTGGAGAAATTGTTGGCACAGTTTTGGTTTTCTTCAGATTGATATATCCCAGCAAGTTGCCATTTCTGTCAAACTCAATAAAAGAAGAAATGCCGTCAGAAAAAAGGGCAAAAAAGTCTTTGTTTATAATGTTGCGATATGACGCCTGATTCACCGAATCACTTGTTGCAGAAAGGTTAACCAAAATGCCAGATTTCACCGTGGAGCCCTCGTAGGTTCTTGTTGCCCACCTCTCCAGCCCCGAAATCACGCCCAAAATGGTGTCCGAGCCGCTGTCGGTTATGCTTTCAATCAAACTCTTTTCAATGGCCAAACTGTAAAGATGATTTAAATACATCTTGTCAGAAATGTTCATTTCAGAAATTGTGTTGATTTCGCGCACAATGGAACGAACAAGTTCCACCTCAAAAGATTTAAAAGCCTGTCCACGCCTGAGAATAAGACGATAATCATCCATCTTGGTTGGCTTCAAAAGAATGGTGTTGCCCTTGCCCAGTGCAACTTCCAAATCTCTTGCAGAAGATTCCATTTCGCCAGCAAGAAAAGAGCCCGTAAAAAGCGGTCTAATCAGTTTTTCAACAATGATATAAAATTCCGACTTTTCCATTTTCCACCCCTTGGCTTAACCAGCAACTTTTTTGC
>CAMRSX010000001.1 GCA_947053595.1 uncultured Clostridia bacterium | reverse complement strand
TCTTTCTTCGTCATCCACTCTTGCATGTTTTAATCTCTTAAATCAGCCTGAGGGACGCTTCCTTAAAGAAACGAGATGTTTTTGTGCAAACAACTTATCCGTTCGACTTGCATGTTTGAAGCACGCCGCCAGCGTTCGTCCTGAGCCAGGATCAAACTCTATTGTTAAACTTTTTCCTGCTTTCGCAGTCTAGGTTAATAATAGTTCGTGCTTTACACTTAGCACTTTTTGTTTTCCTGAACTCGATAACTTACATTGACTTGTTTAAATAACTTCGTAAAGTTTTTTAAGTTTGTTGTTTGATTTCTTACACATCTTAAACTATTCAATTGTCATTGTTCGCGTCGCAACCATATTTGTGCGACATGTGTATTTTACTACATACCCCTTCAAAATGTCAACACTTTTTCAAAAGTTTTTTCACTTTTTCTCACTTTTTTTTGTTTTTTCTCGCTTCTGCCCTCAACACCCTCCCACGCGTGTCACATTTCTTCAAAAATCACAATAAAAAAAGTGCCAAATGTGGCACTAATTTGTTAATATTCCATTTCTTCAAGCCGCTTTTGAAACTCTCTCATGCCCTGATTTACCAGCGTTTCTTGATACGGCGCCAAATAAAACAGCAAGCCAAGCAATTCGCCCACATGCACAAGCTCTTCATCCCTAATGTCTTCCCAAGTTGCAATTGCCACATCGTTATAACTCTCATGGATGTGATAGTCATATCCCAAAATGGCGTCAAGCTCTCCAATCAAATCCTTTCTGGCCTTCTGCAAATCTTCAAAGTCCTCAAGATGACTCAGCCCAAAAATGTTGGCACTGGCTTTTTCTTTTTTCATAAAAAACTCCTTCTTGACTTTATATTCAATCAAGAAGAAGAATGTTATCATTTTCTTGCAAGCGTTTTCACCCTATGCCTCAAACCCTCTCTTCTTCATCTCATTAATGCAAAACTCAATGCTCTGTTCAAGGTTTTGATTGGTGGTGTCAATAACAATGCTGTCTGGCATTTTTTTAATTGCACCATGTTCACGATGAGTGTCAGCATAGTCGCGCTCCTGAAGCTCCTTCAACACCTCTTCAAACACAACATCGTTGCCCATTGCCTTCTGCTGTTCAAATCGCCTTGTTGCGCGCACTCTCTCATCTGCCACGCAGAAAAATTTGAAGTCTGCATCAGGCAGCACAAAACTTCCAATATCTCGCCCCTCCATAACAAGGTTGTTTTTCTTGGCAAACCTTCTTTGAATTTGCAACACCTTCTCACGAATGCACATAAATGGCGCAATTTTTGCCGTAAGCGCACTGATTTTTTCTGCTCTCAAACGTGGAGTGTGGTCAATGCCATTAACCTTAACATGCTGCACGCCATTCATAAATTCAATGTCCACATTCACCTGATTGGCAAACTTTTGGATGTATTTTTCGTCAATGGCATCCTCGTCCAAGCCAAGATATTCAAAAGCGCACGCAAAGCCGCGGTATATTGCGCCTGTGTCCAACACTTTAAAGCTCAATCTCTTTGCCAAAGCTTTTGCAATGGTGCTTTTGCCGCTGCAAACATAACCGTCAATGGCAATATTGATGTGCTTATTGACCTTCTTTTCAATCACCTTCATGCAATATTCCACCGTTGCATCAATGTCCATATCAGTGTTGTCCACAATAACGCTTTCATCGGTCAGCACAAGCGGTCCAACAGTCCTTGTTCTGTCACAATTGTCTCTTTCTCTCAAGTTTGCCAACACATCTTCAAGCTTCACACTTGCATCCTTATTCTTAAGCTCGTCAAAGCGCCTCTTTGCCCTCACTTTTTCGTCCGCCATCAAAAAGAATTTTATGTCCGCATTTGGCATAACGCAAGTGCCAATGTCTCGCCCCTCCATAACACAGTCACACTCCGAAGCAAACTGCTTTGCAATTTTCAAATAAGCTTCTCTCACTTTTGGAATGGCAGAAAGTTTTGCAGCCATGAGGCCAATCTCTTCTGTCCTTAAAAAAGCAGTCACATCCTTCCCATCCAACAACATATGTTGCCCGTTATCCTTAAAAACAACTTCAATCTTTGCACTCTCAACAAACTTTTCGGCTTTTTTGTCAGTAAGTTTTCCAAAATCAGAATTCAAAAAGCCAAATGCCATGCAACGGAAGATTGCACCAGTGTCCAAAACCTTAAAGCCCATCCTTTCCGCCAACCGTTTTGCCAAAGTTGACTTTCCGCTGCCCATAAAACCATCAATTGCAATGTTAATCATATCCTCACCCCTTCACAAAACATTTTACAACAAAATTTCAGCAAAGCCAAACAAAAATGCCAAGAAAAAAACAAAAAAACTAGGTCTCCCTAGTTTCATGGAGCTGGCGAAAGGAATCGAACCTTCAACCTGCTGATTACAAGTCAGCTGCTCTACCATTGAGCCACGCCAGCATAAAAAATATTATAGATTTTGGTGGGCAGGGATGGATTCGAACCATCGAAGACATAGTCGACGGATTTACAGTCCGTTGCATTTGGCCGCTCTGCAACCTACCCATTTGGTGCCCAAAGGTGGAATACCCCTCTCTTTCAGGAGATTTTGCTGTTTCTTCCACCATTTGTTCACTTTGGTGCCCAAAGGTGGAATCGAACCACCGACACAGGGATTTTCAGTCCCTTGCTCTACCGACTGAGCTATCTGGGCAGACGCTCACAATCAAAACTTGCAGTTTTGTGTTTCATAATCAAAGCACATCACCCGTTCATTTTGTTGTTCGCTATTTTTCACAAAATGACAAGCATTTTGTGTTGCCCTTACGGGCATTTTTTTAGAACACCCTCTTTTGCAAGCGTGATGTTCTTTTGGCGACTCGGATGGGGCTCGAACCCACGACCTCCAGCGTGACAGGCTGGCGTTCTAACCAACTGAACTACCGAGCCAAGCCGCCTTTGTGCTTAAGACTTTTAAAGTCTAACACAGATTTGGTTGTTTTTGCAAGCAGTTTCGCCAAATTTTTCAATTTAAAGAAACTTTTTCAAAAAGCATCCATTTCCATCATCGCCTCGCTTTCACAAAAAGTTCACACAAAATCGCAGCAAGGCAAGATTTTCGATTGGTGCGAAAAATCCAAAAACAAGCGTCCGCACGCTGCTTTTTGCCATGTTGTGGCAAAAACAAGTTAACAGCGCAGTTTTTTGGATTTGGTGGGCCTTCTAGGACTCGAACCTAGGACCGACCGGTTATGAGCCGGTTGCTCTAACCAACTGAGCTAAAGGCCCAAACCATTTGCAAACAGCGTTTGCTGGTCGGGGTGGAGGGTCTCGAACCCCCGACCTCACGGTCCCAAACCGCGCGCTCTACCAACTGAGCCACACCCCGATAACGACACTTGCTGAAACATTTTATTATATTTGCAGCAAAATGTCAAGAAATTTTGCAATATTTTTATAATTTTTGTGGAAATAAACAGATTTTGGCTGTCAAAAATGCCTGTTATGCTTTTGCAATGTCAAACTTTCACACAAACACATCTTCATCCGCAAAGTTGTGAATGAAATTGAGATATCGCTTAACTGTGGAAGAAGAAAGCGGTGTGAAGTAATGATATGTGCAGCACACATTAAAACCATATTCCGTCACAAGCTTAAGTGTGTGCACATGGCCAAACAATGTGATGCAATCCTTGGCATGATTTGATGGCTTGTGAGTGAGAAATACCCTCTCCCCCAAAAGTTTTTCATCCAAACTCAACCCCTTTTCATACACCTCAAAAAAGCCAAGCGCTTTCAACCTTTGCCTAAACTTTTGAAAATCTTTATAATCATTCTTCTCATAATTTCCGCAGATGAGGATAACTTTTCCATTCAGTTTCTTCACCAAGTTATAATCGCCAAAATCGCCAAGATGATAAACAACATCATTTGTCCCCACCACACTGTTCCAGCGGTTTATCAACTCTTTGTCCATTTCTTCCACCGTCTTAAAAGGCACCTGCTTTAAGCGCACTTTGCGCTCTAAGCTGAAATGCGTGTCAGAAGTAAAAAACACTTGCGATTTAAGATATAAGTTTTTTCGCGTGTTTATGGCACTTAAAAAGTCAATCCAAACAATGGAGCTTCGAGGCATTTCCACCACATATGTCACCTTTCTTCCCTTTGGCACAGCCACACTTTTGTCTTTAACAACCAGCTGCGCATCCAAGTTCTTAACAGCAAAAATCTGCGGATGCAAAAGATATGCCACTGGACCAATGTCATAAACAATTTTAATACCCTTGTTTTCTTCGTTATAAATAAACTGATTCAAAAGCGAGCGGAGATATTTTGTCACATTGTTGCCAACCGTGTTTCTGGAAAATTCAAAGGTGGATGTCACAAATCTTCTTGCCAAAGAAATTGGAAAAATTGTGAAGTCCACACCCGACTTCACCACAACATTAAACGCTTCTTTGTCTTTTGCATAGTTGGAATCCTTAAATTCATCCAGCAAAATGTTGTCTGTGCCGCACCAAACAATTTTCAGGCTTGTTGCAATGGATGGGTCAGTTTTCAGCGCCATTGCAATGTTTGTGAGTGTGCCTGTGCAGCAGATATAAAGCTGTTTGTTGGCTTTTGCCAACTGAATTATGCGTTCAACCGCAGGATTGGTGCTGTCATAGCCTTCCGAAATGAAACCATCGCAGCCCATAAACACAAATGGGTTTTCTTGGGAGTGTTTAATTCCAAACAAATTAATCAGCCGATATGCCTCGTTGCGACTTTCAACCAAGCTGTCACGAACAGACAGTGTCCTTCTCCAAGACACGCGAAAAGGCTCGATTGTAATTCCCAGCACATCCAACTTTTCTGGGCAAGAAAGTGCATAACAAATGGCAAATTGGTCGTCAATTTCGTTGCAAATGTCGCTGTCTAAAAGCACTTTAATTTTTTCTTGTTTCATTTGGCATCCTCTTTTGTTTTTAGTGTAATTAAAACTTTCAAATATATCATAGCACATCGCAAACAAATCTTCAAAACAAATTCAATCAAAAAAGGAAGGCATCAGCCCCCTTCCAATTTTTTTCTTAGGTTTTCCAAAATCTTGTTTTCCAACCTTGAAACTTGCACCTGCGAAACCCCAAGACGCTCGGCAATTTCGCTTTGCGTTTTGTCATAAAAATATCTCATCAAAATAATTTTCTTGTCACGCTCTTCCAACTTGTCAACAATGTCCTTCAGTGCAAACTTGTCCAAAAAGTCGTCGTTTTCTTGGCTGTCAAAACGGTCGATGATTGTCAGCCCATCCTCCTCGCCGTCATCAAATGGAGTGTAAAGCGAAACCGGCATCTTGGCAGAATCCATTGCCATAACCACATCTTGCTCGCTTATCTTAAAGTGCTTGGCAATGTCAGAAAGCGTTGCCTTTTTGCCGTGCTCCATAAGAAAAGCTTCTGAAAACTTGTTGATTTTCAGATTAAGTCCCTTGATTGCTCTTGAAACCTTAACAGCACCATCATCACGCATAAAGCGCTTGATTTCGCCCACCACCATTGGCACAACATAAGTGGAAAATTTCACATTGAAAGAGCAGTCAAAGTTGTTTATGGCTTTCAAAAAGCCCAAGCAACCAAGTTGATATAAATCGTCGTTTTCAATGCCCTTGTCCTTAAACCAACGAATGACGCTTTTAATAAGCGGAGAATTTTCGTTGACCAAGGTTTCCTTTGCGCCCTCGTCGCCAGCCTGAGCTTTTCTGATTAGGTCAAGAGTTTCTTCTTGCCCCAGCACTCAACCCACCAAAGCGTTGGAAGCAACGCTTATTTTTTTTGTCATTCTGACACTTGTGCCAAAAGAATTGCTGGTCACCTGAACTTCATCCATAAAGCTTTCCATAACTGTGAAGCCCATTCCAGAGCGCTCGGCAGATGGCTTGGAGGTGTAAAATGGCTCTCTGGCTTTTTCAATGTCCTTGATGCCCACGCCTTTGTCAGACACTGTCACTGTCACAACATTGTCCTCCAGCTCGCAGCGCAAAATCACATCCCCTTTCACAGAATTTGGATAGCCATGCACAACGCAGTTTGTCACCGCCTCAGAAACAGCCGTCTTGATGTCTGTAATTTCGTCCACAGAAGGATTAAGCTGCACGCAAAAAGATGCAACACAAACTCTGGCAAACCCCTCGTTCACCGACAAGGCCTTAAATGTCACTTCCATAAAATTTGAATATTTCATAAAAAAACTCCTTCATTTCTTAACTTAAAAAATCAGCAAAAGATTTGTGCGACAAACAAAATCTTGGGCTTTCACACAATTTTGGGCATAATGTCATAAAGTCCCGTCAACTTAAAAATCTTCTCTGCATGGGCGGACGGATTGGTGATGTAAATTGGGATACGCCTGTCCTTCATGCGTTTATATCGCCCAATCAAAACCCCAATGCCCGTGGAGTCCATAAAACTTAGCTCTGAAAGGTCAATGACAATCTTTGAGAACTTGGGCTTGTCAAAAATTTCATCCAATGTAATTCGGGTGTAAGATGCAGAGTGTTCGTCCAATTCTCCGCAAAGAAGAACATACAAAACTCCACTGTGAACACGGCTTTTAACTTGCATAACGGCTCCTTCTAACACCTAAAGAATAGCATAAGAAAATTGTTTAAAAACTGACACTTTTGACATATTTTTTGTCATTTTGTTGACTTCAAATTTTGCAAATTTTTCTTTGGCAAAAACAAAAAAATGTGCTGAAACAGCGAAAAAAATATTGTTTTACGTGCAACAAAAGTGGCAAGAAAAAATCAAAGCCCAAAAATTGCTTTGATTTATGCAAAAAATATTGTATAATTTTGCTATAATTTCACAAAAAACGAGAGGAAAACATGAAAAAAAGAATAATAATCGACACCGACCCTGGCGTGGACGACGCCATTGCGCTGATGTATGCACTCAAGCGAAAAGAACTTGACATCGTGCTCATCTCCTCCGCTGGCGGAAACGGTCCAATTGAAAACATCACCTCCAATGCCCTGCATTTGGTGGAGCTTTTAGGCGCAAACATTCCAGTTGTGCAAGGTGCAACGCAGCCCATCAAAAGAAAGGCTGGCTACGCCCTTGGCGCACAAGGCGAAAGCGGGCTTGGAAACTATACTTTCAACAGAAAAACTCAAGCGTATAAACCTGTTGAAGGAGAAGCTTGCGATGTCATTTATCAAACGCTTAAACAAAGCAAAAGAAAAACCACAATTGTTGCAATTGGGCCAATGACAAACATTGCAAAACTGATAATCCAGCACCCAGACTGCCTTGACAAAATTGAAGAGATTGTGTTTGAAAGCGGCACAAAAGAAAAGATTTATGGCAAGCCATACAAATCTTTCAACGCGGGCTATGACCCCGAAGCTGCCGAAGTGATTTTTCAAAGCGGCGTGAAAATTGTCATGGTTCCAATGGAACTTGGGCACATTGCATATCTTGACAAAAAGGACATTGCGCGCTTTAAGCGCACAAATCAACTTGGCAAAACATATGCCAAGATGTTTGATGGATATCGTGACTTTCATGTTGGCAACCTTGGCGCCGCCGTGCATGACGCCTGCGCGGTTTATTATCTCACCCACCCACAACATTTCAAAACCGAGCAGACAAACATCCAAATTAAATATTATTCTCTGCCAAGTAAAAATAAAGAAAAGGCTGCTTCTTCTGAAAACTGGACATCCTCCAGCACAACAAAGAACCCTTCCAAAGCCAGCAGAAAATATAAAAAGTTGGAAAAGAAAACTGAGGATTATGGATATATTGACACCAATTTTGAAAGCGCAAACAAAAATGCCACAATTTGCATGGACATTGATGTTGCCGCATTCAAGAAGGATTTGTTTGAAGCGCTGGAGCAATATCAATAAGCCCTTGTCATCCCCTTCCAAAGCCTTTTGAGGCAAACCAAAAAAGCCAAATAAAAACAAATCTAAAGCATAAGCACAAAAAATATCTAAGCCCTAAAACAACAAAGCAGCAGACATAAACTTCAACACAAAAGCAACAAAAAAACACACCTTTTTGGATGTGTTTTTTTGATTACGCAAAATCTTCATATCTCTTTTTGTTGAAAATGATTTAAATTCAAAAATGAGATTATTTCAATTCAACAACAGCGCCAGCTTCTTTAAACTTAGCTTCAAATTCTTTAGCTTGAGCAGCAGGAACGTTTTCTTTAACCATTGCAGGAGCTCCGTCAACAATTGCCTTAGCTTCAGAAAGTCCAAGACCAGTAACTTCTCTCACAACTTTGATGACGCCAATTTTGTTTGCGCCAACTTCTTTCAAGAAGAGGTTAAATTCGCTCTTCTCTTCTTCTGCAGGAGCAGCAGCTCCGCCAGCAGCAGGTGCAGCAGCAACTGCAACAGGTGCAGCAGCGCTAACGCCAAATTCTTCTTCCAAAGCTTTAACAAGCTCAGAAACTTCAACGATTGTCAATTTTTTGATTTCTTCAACAAGATTTTTAATATCAGCCATTTTATTTTTTCTCCTTTAATTTTTTTTGCACCAAAGGTGCGTGTTTTGTTTTTGTTATTTACGCGATGTTTGCAAAGTGTTGTTGTTCACTCACTTTGTTGCAATTGCGTTCAAAGCAATTGCCAGCCCACGCGTTGGGGCTGAAAGAACTCTGCACAAACTTGCTGCAGTGTTGTTCAAAGTTCCAAGAAGCTTTGCAATCAACTCTTCCTTTGATGGAAGTTTTGCCAATGCTTCAATTGAAGCAGCGTCAACGCTAACTCCGTTCAAAATGCCAAACTTGATTGACATTTTGTTTGTTTGTTTGATTGTGTCGCAGACAATTTTTGCAGGAGCAACTTCATCAGCGTATCCCAAAGCAACAGCTGTTGTTCCCTCAAGCTGGCTTGCTGGGCACTGAATGCCAAGGTCGGTTAACGCCTTCAGCATCAAGCGGTTTTTATACACCTTATAGTCGCATCCAGAAGCGCGAAACTTCTTGCGAAGAGCAGTGTCTTCAGCAACAGTCAAGCCGCGATAGTCCACAAAAGCAATTGTTTTTGCCCTTGCAAACTTTTCTTTGATTTCTTCAACCACAATTTTTTTAGCTTCCAAATTTGCACTCAAGATTTTTGCCTCCTTTTATAAGATTTTGCGTTTTGTTTTGCATAAAAAAATCTCTGTAACCCACGGAAAAGTCACAGAGATAAAAATTCATCACCATACTTTTCCTCGGCAAGCACACGGCTGTGTTTACGCTTAAAAAAGCACTTGCGGTCTTAGGAAGATTTTTAAATTGCTTCCTCATTATATCACCAAAAGAAAAGTATGTCAATTGTTTTTCAAAAGTTTTCAACAATTTTTCAAATTTTTGTGGTTTTCGTTTTCAATCAAACCAATTTGTCCCAAGCTTCATAAAGGATGCTGGTGTCCGCCTTAACTGTCAAAATCACCAAGCAAGTTCCATAGTCTGGATATTCTGCCACAATATAAACGCTGGTGTTTTTCACACCCTTTTCTTGATTGACAACAAAATAGGCTTCGTCAAACTTCAGCACTCCGTCCCAACGGCTGTTGCTGTATATGGAATGATAAGTTCTTCCGTTCTTTTTTGTCAGATGTCTTTCTTCGTCAAAGCCCAGCCTCACAAGGTTGTTGCCGCTGCCTGCAAGTTCTTTAACTTTTGAAAGCACATTCCTTTCATCCACCTTCACATGCTGCTCGTCAATGTTGTATGTGCCCATGCCGCCATTGAACATTGCTGCAAGACAAGTTTGGCTGAAAGATTTGCTGTAATATTTCAAAAACGCGTCAAACTCTTCTTCACCTTCAACAAAAACTGCAGGTGCGCTGCTGCCAGCATAAAGTTTCACATCATAAAATCCGCTTTTGATGCAGCTTGGCTTCAGGCTGATTGGCACTGCCGCCAAAATGATGAGGCAAACTGCCAACACCATTGCCACGCACAAGCCCGAAAGTGTGGCAATTTTTTTGGTTTGCTTTCTTTTAAGAAGCTTTTCCGTTTGAATTTTTGCATAAAGCTCGTCTTCACTCAGTGTGCTTTCGTCCACAGTTTCTGCCTGTGAATGCACACTCTTTTTTGATTTCTTCACCATTTTTTCTGCATTTTCTGTTGGCGCGCTCTCTTCTGGCGCAACCTCTGCTTGCAAATTATTGTTTTCTTCCATCAATTTCACTCATCCTTCTTGTCAATTTTTGGCTTTGATGTTTTGGTTGTCTTCTTCTCTTCTTGAATTTCAGAATCTTTGCTTAAAGGCTTTGCCTCGGCTTCAGGTTTGCTTTCTGCCTTTTTCTTTGGCTGCACCTTGCTTGCTGTTGTGGCTGGCTTTTTGGCAGCCGCTTTCTTTTCTGGCGTCTTCTTTTCACCTGCTGCAGCGTCCTCTTTGCCTTTTTTCCCTTCTTCACTTTCAAGGTTTTCTTCAACAATGGCGTTCAGTTTTTTCTGAAACTCAACATATTCCATCTTAAGTTGGGTCAGCTCTTCCTCTGTGATGATGCCCATTTTGATGAGGTTTTCACCTTCAGCAATCTTTTTCTTAAAGTTCTCCAACTTTTCCAGCTTTTCTTTTTCTGCCTTCAAGCGAAGTTCTTTTTGTTTTTGCTTTCTTTCACGCTCTTCCATAATCTTGACAATCTCTTCTGTCTTCTTGCCTGCCAAAATCATGTCAACTTCTTCTTTATAAATTGTCTCTCTTGCCAGCAAAAGTTTTGCCATTTCATGCAACATTGAAACATTTTCCGTCAAAACATCCTTCGCGCGTTTATAGTTGGAATTCAAAATATTTTGAATTTCTTCATCTGCCAAACCAGCCAGTTTTTCAGAGAAGTCGTTTTTGGTTTGATAATCTCTTCCAATAAACACCTGAGTGTTGTCACCCAGCGCAAGGAAGCCGATTTTTTTGCTCATGCCCCAATCATACACCATTGCTCTTGCCAGTTTTGTGGCGTGCTGGATGTCAGACGAAGCCCCGCTTGTGATGTCCTTAAACACAATTTCTTCTGCAATTCTTCCGCCCATGCTCATGGCAATGGTGTCGCAAGCCTTGCTGTAAGACATTGTGGAATCGTCATTTTCAGGACGGCTCATGGTGTAACCACCCGCATTCCCGCGTGGAATGATGGAAACTTCTTGCACATCCTCACAATTTTTCATCTTTTTGGCAACAATGGTGTGACCAGCTTCGTGATAAGCCGTCAGTTTTCTTTCTTTTTCTGTCAACAACAGACTTTTCTTTTGAGGCCCCATAATCACCTTGTTGATGCCTTCGGTGATGTCTTCCATAACAATTTTTGGTCTGCCCGCACGTGCCGCCAAAATGGCTGCTTCGTTAAGCATATTTTCAATGTCCGCGCCAGTGAAGCCGGTTGTAATTCTTGCCAACACATTGAAGTCAATGCTTTCATCCAAAGGTTTGTTTCTGGCATGGATGCGCAAAATGCCCTCTCTGCCCTTAACATCTGGCACATGAACATAAACTTGTCTGTCAAATCTGCCCGGACGCATAAGCGCTGGGTCCAAAACATCGCTTCTGTTGGTGGCAGCCAAAACAATGATGCCCTCGTTTGGCTCAAAGCCGTCCATTTCAACCAAAAGCTGGTTGAGGGTTTGCTCTCTTTCATCATTTCCGCCTCCAAGCCCAGCTCCACGCTGACGGCCAACGGCGTCAATTTCGTCAATAAACACAATGCAAGGTTTGTTTTTCTTGGCTTGGTCAAACAAATCACGCACGCGTGAAGCGCCCACACCCACAAACATCTCCACAAAGTCAGAGCCGCTTATGGAAATGAACTTCACCTTGCTTTCGCCTGCAACCGCCCTTGCAAGCAAGGTTTTTCCTGTTCCCGGCCTGCCCACAAGCAAAACGCCCTTTGGAATGCGAGCACCAAGGTCGGTGAACTTCTTAGGATTTTTCAAAAATTCCACAATTTCTTGCAATTCTGCTTTTTCTTCGTCCATGCCTGCAATGTCAGAGAACTTCACTTTTGTCATTTGATAAGACTTCACTTTTGTTTTTCCAAAAGTCATTGCTCCCTTGTTGGCACCTGCAATCATGCGATAAAGCATAAAGAACACAAAAATTGCAAAGCCAATGTAAAGAATTGGCACAAGCACATCCCAAACGCTGATGCCCGCAGGAGCATATTGATATTTGATGACAATGCTTCCGCTGCCAGCGTTGATTTCGTCACACGCCTGCCTCAAATCTCTCAAAAATCCGTCAGCACCAGAGGCGTCATATTTAAAGCAAAAATCCGCATAGCTTGGCACCTGACTTTCTTTAATTTCAGAACCCTGAACAAGAATATAGCCCGTGCCGTTTTTATAGAAAATGTAAACCGCTTGTTTGCTGTCACCTTCTTCATCACGATATGTTCCGTCAATAATTTGAAAAACTTCTGCTTGAGAAAGCTCTTTGCCATGATTTCCAAAATCCACAAACAAAAGAGCCAGCAAAAGCACAGCAACAAGAAGCGCAACAATCCAACCAATCTTAAAACCGCTCTGTTTTTTTTCGTTCATACAAACTCCTTAAAACTTTCAAGTGGCAAATCTGCCCATATAATACAAGCCCATTGTATCACAAACAAAAAAATAAAACAAATAATAAAACAAACAAAACAAAAAATTTTATGTCACAATTCGTCACAAAGTTTTTTTTGCACAAAACAAAATTTTTTCTATACAAAAAGAAAAATTGTCATAAAACAATCTTTCTAAACTTTTCCAAAGCTTTGCTTATTTAGAATACACCTTCACACTCACCTTAAATACAATGTGATTTAAGTAATCTTCTGGGTCTTCCAAGGTTTCCAAAAACTTTTTAAACTCTTTGCGATTGTTGTTGGAAAGCATGGTGTAAAAATCCCCCATATCCAACTGATTGTCACGCATAATCTCCAAGCCCTCAGACATAGAGCGCTTAACCTTCATTTCAATCATGTCGGTTGTCTTTGGAGTGATGACAAAAAGCTCCACATTTTGCTGAGGGCTTTTCCCGCTGTTTTCCACTTCAGAAATTCTCAGCGTCAAGCTGGTGTCAATGTAAATCACCGGCACATTGTTTTCATATTTAACCTTAAAGTTAAGCTTTTTTCCAAAAACTTCAAACACAACTCTGGCGTCGTTTAAATCTTTGTCTGTCACGTGGTCAATTTCAATGGAGCCAGATTTATAGTTCCCACGCACAAAGTTCACTTTCTTAAGTTGCTCGCCAGTGAGGGTGAGTTTTGAAACTCCCTCCTTAAACACAACAGTTTCGCCGTCGTTCACAATTTCTGTCTTTGGTCCCGCGCCACCTGCGCCGCCACCTTGAGAGGCAGTTTGCCCGTCCGTTTGCGCAGCAGAAAGCCCCTCGCCCTCTCCGGGCTTGACGGTGAGTTTGGACATCAAACCAACCTTTGTTGGTCCAAAGGTGCCCTTAAAAAATGTTTCCAGCGAGCTGTCAGTGGCATAGATATATCTTCTGTTGTAGGTGATGATTTCGCTCACTTTAATGGAACTTTCGCTGTCCAAATTTTGCGCAGCAGAAATAAAATCTTTGGCAGAGACATCGGTTGTAATCAACTTTGTGCTGGACGAAAGATGAATGTTTCGCGTGAGATAATCCAAAAATTTTGAAACATCGTCCATCAGCAAATCTTCATTCAAAACAATAAACTTAATGTGCGAAAGCCCCGTTTCGCGCCCCAGATGCAGCCCAATGAAATCCATGGCTTCAGACACACTTCTTCCCTCGGACGAAATCATCTTGTAAGACTCTGAAAAGCCTTGTTCGGCAATGGGCACAAAAACCAGCGCCGACACTTCATACATCTTGTCTTCATCATCCGAAAGGTCAATTCCAACCGCCGTCACAACGGCATATCTGTTCACTTCCGAAGGCATTGAAAGCGCCTTAAAGCCAAAAAGAACGGCAATGGTTAAAAACACCAAAAGCATTGGTGTTTTGGTGATTGCGCACAAATAATAGTGCTTTTTCATGAAATTTTCATATTTTTTTGCTATTTTTGATTGCTTTTCACTCATTTTTCACCTCTTTTCGTTTTTTAATCAAAAACAAAAGTCCACTCAAAATTGGCACAATACCAAAAGGGATGATTGCAAAATAAGGCAAAATTTTCTCTGCAAAGCTTACGGCTTGCTCAAGGTTTAAAATGAAAAATCCCACAATCAAAAGAAAGGCAAGGTTGAAAGTCAGCACGCTGTAAAGCGGATTAATCTTTGGAAAAACCTCTTTAAAACACAGCATGAAAGCCTTCAAATAAATTGCCAAATGAAAATAAGCAAACACAATGATGCCCACCATGGAAACCACATCAATTCTGCCCAGCCCGCCATATTCTTTCACATAGCTCATAATCTCAAAAATGGCATAAGGGTGCATAAAGGCAGTGTAAGTGTAAGACAGAATGAAGATGACAGTGATGAGGCAAACCAGCACAGAAGCAAGCGTCACCAAAGAAAACACAACCTTCCACTCACCCTTCTTGATTTGCACGCGGTGCATAACTACAAACACCAGCACAACATCTCCAAAAGAAGAGATGTGCTTTGCCGCAGTCAGCGCAATTTCTGCAAAGGGTTTTGAAAACATCAACACCGACGAGTTGATGCCAAACACGCCCACCACCAAACAAAACAGCACAATGGTCAGCATGAAAGGGAAAAACAGCTGCATGGTTCTGCCCATCACCCTCAAGCCCGAAATGGCAAGGTGGTTCATGATTGGAATGAAGCAAAACAAAAACAGAAAACTGCTGTAATCTTTGTAAACCACATTTCTGAAAAAGATGTATGTGACATTATAAAGCAGCACAGCCTTGCAAAGAAAATATGCACACAGAAAAACAAATGCCACCACTTGCACAGGCGTTCCAAAGCGATTTTTCAAAAGAAAAGAAAAGCTTTGTGCGGGATGCTTTGTTTTGAGTTTGTAAAAAAGAAACAAAAGCCCCATTTCCAGCACAAAAAACAGCACAGGAATAAAGACTGCCTCCAAGCCTGCACCTTCAAAAAGCAAGGATGGCAACACCAAAATTTTGTTGGCAAACAGAAGGATGAAAAGCATAATCCCCAGTTGCCATGCGTTTATGTTTTTGTCAAGCACTTTCATCCATTCTTTCCTCTTCTTCATTACTAAACGATTTCGGCCGCTCTTTCATCTGATTGACAGGCACTTTCAACATTCCATCCTTGTTGTCAGACAAAATGAAAGGAGAAAAAGGTGCAAGAAAAGGCGTGCCAAAGTTTTCCACCGAATTGGCATAGGCAAGAAGATAAATCATCCCGCCAATGATGCCCAAGATGCCCAGCGATGCCCCCAGCACAATGAAAACATATTGCACAATTGTGATTTGTGCGGATTGCTCGGGCACGGTGTAAAGCGCAATTTTTGCAATGGCCATAACAATGACGGTTGGCGGCGAAAGCAACCCCGCCTTAACGCCCGTGTCACCCAAAATCAGCGCGCCCACAACCGATGTTGCAAGACCAAGATAACTTGGCAAGCGCAAACTCACTTCATACAACACCTGAAACAGCAAAGTTATGAACAAAATTTCAATGAAAGGTGGAAAAGGAATGGGCTGCGTGGTGTCTGCAATGGTGATGAGATATTTGATTGGCAAAATGTTGTAATGAAAAAGCTGCAAGGCAATGTATATGCCCGGCCCAATGGAAGAAAGCAAAAGCCCAATCACCCTGACAATGCGAATTAAAGAAGAATATATGTAATTTGTGTAATAATCGTTGCTGCTTTGCAAATCTTCCAAAAACACAAATGGCACAGTAAGCACAATGGGCGAGTTGTCCACAATGATTGCCACACGCCCTTCCAGCATTTTTGCAGCAATAACATCCGGCTTTTCTGCAGTTCCCACCTGCTTCAAAAAAGAGTTTGGTCTGTTTGACAAAAGCGAAATCAAATAATAACTGTCCACAACCCCGTCAATCTTAATTTTTTTGATTCTTTTCTTCACCTCTTTAACAATGCTTTTGTCTGCAATGCCCTCAATGTATGCCACAGTCACCTTGGTTTGCGTGATGCTTCCAACAGCCAAACTTTCAAACACAAGCTGCTCGCTGTGAAAGCGACGCCTAAGCAGCGAGATGTTGGTTTGAAAATCTTCCGTAAAGCCTTCACGCGGACCCATGATAACCGCCGAAGTTGGTGGCTCGGCTGGCACGCGCGTGGAATATTTCATGATGTCAATGGCAAGAATCTCTTGGCTGTTGGAAATAAAAATCACCACAGCGCCTTTAAGAATGTTTTCCAAAACCTCTGCTTGCTGAATGGTGGAAACATCGTTCGCTTTCACAATTTGCTTCAAGTTTTCAAAGGTCAGAGTTTGCTTAAAGCGTGAAATTGGCTCAAAAATTGCTTCGGCAAAAAGCGCACTGTCCGTTATGCTTTTAAGATAAATAAACCCCACATTCACGCCGCCAACGTCAATCATGCGGTCGGCAATGTCCACGGAATTGTGAAGCTGCTTTTTATATCTTTCAAGAATTTTCTCAACGCTCAACTTGTCACCTCTTTTGCCTTAGTATGAAAAATGTTGAGATAATTTATTCAAAAACAAAACCGTAAAAAAAAGAAAATTCATAAAGAAAAAAATTCATAAAGAAAAAAAAGAGGACTTATTCATCCTCTTCTTCCAAAGCTTCATCTTCGTCACCCTCGCCCGCCAAAAATTCATAATAGTCATAAATCAGGCTGTTAAGCTCTTCCACAAGATGCTTGATGTTCTTAAACTTTTTTGAAACATAGTTAAGCCCAATCACCAGTCCATTAATAACCATAAGGTCTTTCTTTTCACAAGCGCTGAGGATGGAATCCACCACAAACTCCACATCGTCCAAAACATCTGTGCGCTTCTTTTCAAACTTCAAAAGCGCAAGAATTTGATTGCAGGTGGAAGAAAGTTTCCTCAGCAGCTCTTCCAACCCGGGAAAGCGAGCCTCTTCTGCCTCTTTTTCTTGCTGCGCCAACTCTTCTTTTGCAACTTCAGCTTGCTTTTTGACATCCTCTGCCGAAACCGTCTGCTTAACTTCAAAATATTTGCAAATCAAATCTCTGAAAGGCCTGACAATCTTTTCCAAAAAGCACGCCATTGAGGTGAGCTTTTTGTCTTGAAAATATGTGTCCAAAAATTTGTTGACATTCAACTTTTGCGTGGAAATGTTGTTGAAAATTGTGGTGAAAAGTGCAAGTTTTTGCTTGTCATCTGTTGGAATGTCAATCTTCACAACGCCAGTTTTTTTGTCATAGCTGAAAGCTTTTTCAAACTCTTTTTCGTCATCAAAGCCCTCAAGACACTCTCCCAAAAACTCAATTATGTCTTCACTTTTTGTCATCACCGAAAGAAACTTGTCCAGCCTCTTGCCAAGGTCAAGAAATTTGCCGCTTAACATATCATTGCACTCAAGCACAAACTTTTGAACTTCCAAGATGTTTTTTGCTTCCACCATAAACCTCCAAACCTTCTTTTTTCTGCACTTGCAAAAAATTGCAAAAGCGCAAAAACTTCTTCATAACAATATTAGCACAAAACTCAAAAAAAGCAAATAAATTTGCAAACAAGCATAAAAAATTTGCTTTTTTTTGTCTGAAATGTTAACATATATTGATTTTTAATTGGAGAAAAGAAATGGATTATGATGCAGTCACCAACAAATTAATCATTCTCTTTTGTTTGGACAAAATGGAAATGCCTCTGACAGAAAACTCTGTCATTGAAATGTGCGCCGTCAAAAACAGTTGGGTGAACTATATGGACTGCCTCGATTTGCTGTATCAACTTTCCGAAGCCAAACTGATTTACAAAACAGAATGCAAAGAAAAAGAAATGCGCTACACCCTCACCTTTGAAGGACGCGACTGCTTGTCATATTTTTATAAACGCATTCCAAACGACCTGCGCGACGAAATCACCGACTATTGCAAAACCAACAGGCTGAATATAAAGCAATCGCAAGAATATTATGCCAACTACACCGACGCCGAAGACGGCTCATACATTGTCACCATGCGCATATATGAAAGTTTGATTTCCACTCCTCTTTTTGAAATTCAAGTGAAGGCTCCAACAAGACAATCGGCAGAAGAAGCCTGCAAAAAGTGGCGACAGAGCGCACCAAACATATATGAATACATTTTCGACAACCTCATAAACACCGATTAAAACACCAAAGATTTGGTGTTTTTTTTATTCTCCCCTGCCCATTCGTGAGCGCCAGCGAGATTCTTCAATTGCACCCGAGATGTTTCGACACGCCACTCCGTCAAGGAAGTCCGTTGTGGCGGCTCAACATGACAGCCGATGCGCCAGTGTTAAACCTGCCTTCTCCACAAAAAAAAACTCTTTACAATTTTGAAATTATTTGATATAATATATATTATGGAAGAAATAAACAAAGCACAAGCAGCAGAGGAAAAGCCAATTTTGCAAGTGAAAAACCTTTCGGTGCTGATTAAAGACCGCTTTTTGGTTAAAAATGTCACCTTTTCTTTGCAAAAAGGTGAGTGCTTAGGCCTGCTTGGAGATGTCAAAACAGGAAAAACCAGCCTCATCAAAGCCATTTCTGGCTCGCTGCCAATCAACCCAGGGCAGGTTTACATTGAAGGAAAGGATATATACAACAACAAGAAGGTGCTGAAAACCGTTTCTGCGTGTTTTGACCCTCCTGTGTTTTTCAAATATCAAACGGTTTATGAAAACCTCAAGTTTCTCTCCTCTCTCAACGAAAGTCATGACAAAGAAAAAATCATTCGCATTCTCAACAGATTCAACCTTGCCCACAAGTTGCACACAAGGGTGTTGTTTTTGTCATATCACGAAAAAAAGCTGATGGGCTTGGCGCTTGCCTTGTTGACAGAGCCAAAACTGCTTTTGTTGGACGAACCTTTCAAAGATGTTCCAGAGGAAAGTTACAACCTCATCAAAAGTGCCATTGCTGACATTAAAGCGCAAGGCACAACCATCATCATGACAGCCAAAGTTTTTGAAAGCATTGAGGCAGAGTGTGACCGCGTTGCCTTCATGGAAAATCGAGAAATCATAAAGTTCATGGACAAACAAGATTTTTCTGACATCGACGCTTTGCAAACTTACGCCTTCATAAAGGTGAAATATCCTCACTTTGCAGGAAAATTGATTGTGGACAACTTTTCTCTTCCTGTCAAGCTTATGGGGCTGAATGTGCTGTTTGAAGCAGACGAAGACATCACCGCCCAAATTGTGCGGCTGGTCACCAAAAACAACATTGCCCTTTACAGAGCGGGCTATCTCAACAAAAAGACAGAGAAAGTTTTGGCAAATCTTGCCCCTTATTTTAAGGAGGAAGAATAGTGAAGAAAATTTTTCAGATTGCCTCTTATGACTTCAAGCGTCTTATACTCAACCCATTTTCTCTTGTCACCATGCTTGTGGTGTTGGTTGGGTGTTTAATTTTGGGAGCAACCTACAAAATTCCTGCTGTGCCTGAATATTCTGCCGTTGTAAGCGGTCAAACCACTCACGAAATTTTTCAGGGTTTCAATTCCTCCTCACCGCAGCTTGACACAAAAACCTCACTTAACGCAATTTTGGACGAAGCAAAAAATTACATATTTGTTCAAAAAACCTGCCAAGATTTTGCCACGCTAACAAACATCAACAACAACTTTGTTGACATAAAATATGAGCTTGAAAAATATAAGATTGACCCTCAACACTCGGTGTATATCGAGCAAAACAACATTGACGAAATTCACAGTGCCGTCAATTCTTTAAAGAATTTTGTTGAATATTTCAAAGATTTGGAAGAATTTGAAAGCAATGTCTTTTTTCTGGAAGAATCCTTTGCAAATCTTGAAAGCATCTGCCAACAGTTTGAAAACATTCTTGCTGACAATGCAGACATTGCCACAAAACTCAACCAGCTTTTAAGCAACCTCAGCCACTTTGAACTTCTAAACACCATAATCACCTCCCAAGTGCACAGGTTTGACATCGACCGCGGCGAACTGGAAAGGTTTGAAAGCGAATATATTGCCAAGGCAGAAGCAAAACGCGACAAAATTTATGAAGAGATGGTTTCCATTGCCAGCATGGTTTCTGGCAGCGATGTGACATATGCCGACAGCATGACAAGGCTGATAACCAACTATAAGCTCACATTGGAAAGCGCAAAAATGGGCATTGCCAGCGAAGCATATCTGGTGCTTAACAACTTTGCAAAAAATGACAAGCACCTAAAGTCGCTGAAGAATTTATATCACTATCACCCAATTGTGCCAGAAGAAACAAAACTTGCCATCACCAAAATCAACTTCTTTTTGAATGATGAAAGCCTATATTACACCAACTATCAAATTCCACTAAATTTCAACACGGCGTCAGCGCAGATAACCGCCTATGACAACACCCACTTTTTGATGAGCATAATTGGTTTTTTCACAATCATCTTTGGAATTTTCTGCGCTTACAAATTGTTTGGACAAGACCGTCGCAACGGCAAAATGGACATCATCTTGTCACAAGACGTTCGCTTTGGACAAGTTTTTGCAGCAAAGTTTTTGGCGATTGTGTTGTCAACAGTTTTCATTCTTGGCGTGTTCTTGTTCTTCAACTTCATTTGGTCGCTCATCTTTCACACCATTGCAACAGAGGGCATTTTGGCAGTGTTCAACCTGTCGTCGCCTTACACCATCCATCCATTCTTGTTTATGCTCATCAAGGTGATTGGAATTGAATTTCAAGTTGTGTTCTATGTTGTCATCACCATCTTTTTGATGAACATTTCCAGAAAGTTTGAAATCACCTTTGCCGTTGCACTTGTGCTGTTTGCTGCAGCCACCGTTTGCAACATCTTCCTAAATGGCTTTCTTGCATATTGCCTCTTCCCTTTCATCCACGCAGACATCACAGCATTTTTGGGTGGCGGCACAATGACGGGCGGCTTCTTGCAAACCAAGCTTTATGCACATGGCAACTTCTTCATCTCGCTTGTGTATTACACAATTGTTGTGGGGCTTTTATACAACTTCACAAAACAACTGTTCAAGAAAAACTAAGGGCACCACAGCCCTTTTTTCTTTTGCGCTTGCAAGAAAGGAAAATCATTTGCAGAATTTGGCAATTTTTGTTACAATTATTTTATATAGGCAGTGCTATTAACAACATAAAGAAAGGAGAAATTTTTATGAACTACAAAATCATAACCGAGGCTTCTGTTGACATGCCAAAGCAATTTGCAGAAAAAAACAACATCACAATTCTTCCCATTGAGGTTAACTTCAATGGAGAGTTGTTTCCAGAAGGGCTTCCAAACGACGAGTTCTATGAAAAGCTGAAGACGGGCATCATTCCAAAAACCAGCCAGCCAAATCAATATAAATTAGAAACCGCCCTCACCCCATATGTGAACAAGGAGGATTGGTTTGTGCTGACCATTGTCATTTCGTCCAACCTTGCTGGCACAATTTCTCAGGCAAAAAATGCGGTTGAAAGCCTTCAAATGAAAAATGTGCACATCTGTGACAGCCGCGTCACCACCTTTGCCGAGGGCGCGCTTATCATTGAAATTGTCAAATACATCAACTCTCACAAAAACGCAACGCCAGACGAGGTGGTTGCAGAATTGGAAAGGCTGAAAGGCACCATTCGCCTTGTTGCCGTTGTGGGCGATTTAAAATACCTCAAACAGGGCGGAAGACTTTCAACTGTCAGCTACATTGCTGGCTCTGCGCTTAAAATCAAGCCAATCATCTCGCTTGACGGCGGAAAGGTGAACAACATCGCAAAAAAAATTGGTGAAAAAGCCAACGAATTTATGGTGGAACTTGCCAACAAACGAAACAGAGCATATCCAATATATTTTGGACACTCTGCAAATCCACAACTCATCACCAATTTTTTAGACAAATATGCAACCGCGCTTGGCGTTGAAGAGGAAGAAAAACACATCCACGAAATTGGCTGCGTTGTTGGCACACACGCCGGCCCAAACTGCTATGGAATGGTTTATTTTGTCTGACCTTTTTCGCAAGACAAAAAGAAAACAAAAAAAGCACCATCTCTCGCCCCTTTGCTCAAAACTCAAAAACTTGCTGGGGCTTGATTGAAAATAAAAAAAAGACAATGCGTTTGCATTGTTTTTTTACAGCCTGTTTCCAAATGGCTTCACCCTGCTTGCCTCAATTTCAATGTTAAACACAAAGTTGTCGCCTTGCCTGTGAAACCTCACCGCCAACTCGTCAGAAAGCAAGAAAAAGTTTCTGGCAATGGGCGTCACTTCTTCCTTCAAAATCTCTGCAACTTGCTCCAAATTGGTGAATTTATCCTTAATCAAAAGCTCATTAATTCTCTGCATTTTTTCCTCCAAAAAAAGTTAAATTCCAAGTGTCTTCAGCCGCAAGCGCCTCACTTTTCCACCTTGCTGCTTTCCGCTTTCAGTTTTTGCGCACCGCTTGCGCCAGTTCGTAATTTTTCTCCAAGGTCAAACAGCCTTTCACATCACCAGCGCCGCCGTCTTCCTTTGTCACACAAATTTATTCAAACCATTTTCTTGATGTTCCTCTTCATATATCCCACCAAACCGCGATATTTGTAAGTGCAATCAAAAATCTTTTTGCTTCCGTTATGTATGTTCTCAGACAATAACGTGAAGGCTCTTGCACTTTCGCAATTTTTCATAATTCTTCCGTCACCGGACATCTTTCCAACTTCGTCATCTTCTGGAATCACGCCCAAAAGAGGCACCCCCATGGCCTTGACAATGCTTTCAATGTTCATCATCTCGCCAGACATAAGCAAATCCCCTCGCATGCGATTAATCACCAATCCCTTGCTTTCAATGTTATACTCCGTCAAAAGCCCCACCACCTTGTCTGCATCACGAATGGACGAAAGATGTGGCGTCACCACAACCAACGCCTCACTGGCAGGGTAAACCGCACGATGAAAGCCCGCTTCAACCCCAGCAGGGCAGTCAATCAAGATATAATCAAACGAGTGGTCGATGATGTCAATGATGTTTTTGATGTGTTCCCCTGTGATTTTGCTGGATTTGTAAGTGTGGGAAGACGGCAAAAGATAAAGCGAAGGATAATTTGGGTCTTGAAGCAGCGCCTGCCTCACCCTGCACTTGCCAGAAACAACATCGGTTATGTCAAAAATAACCTGCCTCTCCAAACCCATAATCACATCCAGATTATTAAGCCCAATGTCCACATCCATCAACACAACCCTAAAGCCCAGCCTTGAAAGATAAACTCCAAGGTTTGCACAAACGGTGGTTTTGCCAACCCCGCCTTTTCCACTTGTGACAACAATTTTTCGTGCCATAAACATGCTCCTAACAACATTTTACAACCAAAACAGCGTCATCGCCAAGTGTCAAGCCACCACAAAATCACAATTTTTGTCGAAAAAACTCAATTAACCAATTCCAAACAGCAAACATTCTTCCTCTTCAGCTTTGCATAAGAAAAACAGGCGTGCATGGACAATATTTATACCATGTCATTCCCACGGAAAGCAGCATCTGTGGATTAAAATATAAGAATAGGAGAAATATGGTGGAAGTTAAGGATATCGCACAAAGAATAAGCTATTTCAGAAACAAGAAAGGCATGACTGCTCAAGAATTAAGCCAAATGATTGGCAAAAGCAACAACTATATTGGCAAATTGGAATGCTATAATTTCAATCTTCCATCCAGCGTGCTGCTGACAATCATCGACGCACTTGCAGTGACAGCCGAAGAATTTTTTGCCGACAATTTTCAAACATATCAAAAAGACAAAGAGTTATACAATCTCATCAAGGTGTTGCCTCAAGAAAAGAAAGAAGCCCTGATGAAATTCATCCTGTCCTAACAAAAAAAACACCTTGTCAGGTGTTTTTTTATTCCAAATTGAAATTCTCAAATTTGAAAATTGGGTCTTCCAAAAATTCTGTTAAAGACATATCCAAGCCTATGCAAAGTTGCATTATTGTTCGCAAGGTTATGTTTTTTGTTTTTCCATAACGAAAAGCAGACATGGTGCCGTGCTGAATTGATGATTTGTTTTCCAAGGCATAAAATGTCATTTTCTTTTCCTTCAAAAGTTGTTCCACCCTTTTCAAAACTGCTGCACTAATTTCCATTTGCATCCTCCTTATTATGCCACATAATTGCGACTATATTTCTACGCATAAATATTAACAATAAAAAATCATTGGCGTAATACGCTATATATGCGCAGATGTATTGACATATTTATAGTGTTCTGTTATAATAAATATAATTATTAAACTGGAGGTTAAAGATGTTTAAAAATTGTTTGTTAATTTGTAAAGAGGCTCATAATAAAGACATAATGCTTTCTGAATTTAGACTTGAAATAATAAAATTATTAAAGAGTAGACAGATAAAGTGCTTTATTTTATTTCCTCAAAAGCTTTCAAACACTTGGCACGATTGTTTATGGGAATTAAAAGACTTAAAAAATAAATACTTTTTTACCATTAAAATAATAAAAGCCCCATCCATTACAGAATGGGAATATGCAAACTTTTTACTGGCACATAAAGAAATTTCGCTTGTATTTTTGGCACCTGATGTGTTTTGCATGAAATTATCGTATACTGAAAGAGTCAAAAGGGCGATAGAGCTGTGTGAATGTGTGATTAGAGTTTAATTTAAAAACCCTATAAAAAAACACCTTGTCAGGTGTTTTTTTATAGGTTGTCAATTATGCCTTCCAAAAGCTGAGCGTCACACAGCAATTTGCCCGCACCAAGAATGGTGACATTTTCCACATCTTCCGAAAACTCCACTGGATATGACAGGTTTTTCTTGAAATAATCAGAAAGCCCCTGCAGCTTAGAGCAGCCTCCAACAATCAAAATTTTGTTGTTGATGATGTCTGCCACAATTTCCGGCGGAAGCGTGTTTATTGTGGTGTCAATGGCGCGCACAATTTCGCTGTAAAATGGCTCGATTGCTTTTCTGAGGTCGGACGAAAGCATCACAATGCTGCGCGGCGTTTTGCTGGTGGCGTCCACGCCAGTAATTTCCATGTTTAGGGTGTCGTTTGGATATAAACTTCCAACTTCGTTTTTCAACGTTTCAGCCGTTGGAAGCCCAATCACAAAGCCTTGGGTGTATGCCAAAAAGTTGACAATTGCAGCGTCAATTCTTTTCCCGCCAATTCCCAGTGTTGCCCCCTTAATTATGCCAGACATATTAATCACAGCAATTTCGGTTGCTGTGCCGCCAATGTCCACAACCATGTTCACTTTAGAGCTGTCAATGTTTCTTCCCTCACCCACGCAAGAGCAAAGCACAGAAGGAATGAAATCCACATGAACTATGTTTGCCCCTTCGCAGACATTCAAAAGGTTTTCTTTTTCGTGCACACTCAGCCCGCAAGGTACAATAAAAATTGCGTTGTCCTCGTGCGGACGGAAGCCAACCTTGCTTAAAAAGTGCTTAAGCAAAATGACAGAATATTCAAAATTTGAGTTTTCGCCATAAGGAATTGGTGTGAAGATTTCCACATTTTCTTTGGTTTTGCCAACAAGTTTTTTGGCATCAATGCCCATGGCAATCACTTTGTAGCCATCCTCTGTTGGCTCGGCAGCAATCAGTGTTGGCTCTTTCAAAGCCAAGCCTTCGCCTTTCACATAAATGCAAGTGTTCCCACCGCCCATTTCAATGGCAAACTTAATTTTTCTCACATTTTCCTCCTAAACTGCCACAACAGCGCTTTGCCAGTTGTCTCCACTTCCAGCAGGCTGATAAAAAATTTCAAGATGCTCGCCGTCATTTGCAGCATAAAGAGCCTCAAACAAGTCAAGCTTGGTGTTGATGACAAAGCTTTTCTTTGTCTTCAAATTGACAATGCGCCCAATCACATTCTCTCTTGCAATCACAACATCTCCAAAAACAAAATCTTCAAAAAGAAAATAGTCGTGCAAGTTGCCAGTGTTGAAATTCCAAGTTTGTCGATATGCAACAATGGCATCGGTGTATGGCTGCCACCCTCCATTGAAATAGAAAAAGTTGTCATCCCCGTCAGACATCGAGCCGCTTTCCATAAAGCAATAAAGCTCGGCTGCATCAAAGCCAACAATGCTTTTCACCAGATTGTTGTCATAAGTTTGTGCGTTTTCATAGCATTTCACAACATCGTCCAAAAACAGCCTGATGCCGTCAACCGGAATGGCGCAATATGTTTCATCTTCCAGTTTTTCTTTGTAAGACAGCCCCAGCAAAATGCCAGACTTATCCAAAATTGCTCCGCCAGAAAAATCATCTGCCAGCTGAACGCTGAAACAATTTTCAAGCACAAAATCAACAACATCAAAGCCGCCCACCTTCTCTGGGCTTATCATGCAAAACTTGCTTGGGTCGGACACTTTGCCTTTCCAATAATTTTTTGCAAAAAGCGGAGAAGAAACCGCAATCACATTTTCACTTATGTGCTGATTTTTTGATGCCACCTGAACATAAGGCAATTTAATTTGTTCTGTGCTGTCAATGTTTTCACACTTCAAAAGCGAAACATTATAGTTTACATCGCTGTATAAAAGCTTGCCGCCATATACGGCACCAGAATTGGTGTTGATTTTAAACTTGGTGTTTTCATCGCAATCTTTCAGTTCGCTGTAAGGCGCAACAACATAACCGTCTTTTCTTATGTTCACCCCCACAACGCTGACATTCACATCCTCAAAGCCTTCTTCGCTGTGCGCTGTGAAATCAATTTGCACTGTGGCATCAAGATATGTTTGGGCAATTGCCTTATCAGACAAAAACGGCCAAAAGCCAATCTTGGCAGAGATGTTGAATGGAGAGATGTAAAAGAAATATAAAACAACAAACATATAACACAGCATCACTGTGATAAAAGCGAACAAAACCGCCCAAAGAATTCTGTTGTTTCTTCTTTTTTCTTCCATACAATCCTTTTTTTTTGTTTTTTAAATGTGTTACAAAACCTTCTGCAAAACACAGCAAAAATTGCCGCTTTTTGAAAGCAAAAATCAACAAAAAACAATGTTTTTGCCCAACAAGTTGGCATTTTTAGATGATTTGCAAGCTTTTTTTGAAAATCTTTCTGAAATCTTCAGACGCTTTCATTGCCTGAATAATCTCAAAAGATGGGTCACTGCTGACAACAGTTTTCATAATGATGCTGTCCCCCAAGATATCGCAAATAATGTCGTTGATGACATTTTTTCTGGAAGCGTTTAAATTGACTGCCAGATTGACAAGCACTCCCATTTTTCTGACTGCATCCACATCTTCGTCAGTTAAAATTTCTTTATATTTCATCACTTCAGACAAATTGAAGTTGTCCAAATTTTGACAAGAGCAAGCAAGCGCTGCCAACAAGATGTCTTTTTGAGATGCCCCCGCAATGTTGGAGTTTAAAATGGTGTAATATGCGTGTTTCTGATTTTCGGTGAAGCTGATGAACTTGCCGCAATCATACATATATGCCGCAATTTTGAGAGGCTTAACATACACTCTTGGCAGTTTGTGCACAACTTTCAGTTGCTTGAAAAGCAAGATTGCCATTTCATAAACTTGGCTGTTGATGGCAAGCCCTTCTTTTCTGAATTCATACAAACTGTCAAGGCTGTTTTGAAGCATGTCAGAATATTTTTCATTTGCTGTGCCCACAAGATTGGAAAGCACCACACCTTCCAGTGCGTTGGCTGTTGAAATGCAAACTTCTTCCAATTTGATTGTGTCAAAAACTGCAGAAACAATTGCCAAGCCTCCGTTGATGCTTTCAGCGCCCTCATCTCCAAGCCCCTTGATTTTCTTCACTTTTGCAGCGTCAAGATTGGTGGCAAATTCCACAACTTTGCCCACTGCAGCAGAAGTGAGCGCATAGTTGTTGTCGATGTCCAGAGGATAACGCGTCAGCTTTTTTGCAACTCTTGCAATGTCAATAAAGCAAGGTCCGCAGCCAACCACAATGTCCTCTTCATGATTTTTGATGATTGAGCATTTTTTGAGTTCTTTCTTAAACAACGCCACTTTGTCATCAAAAGAGCCTTCCATTGCAGACAAATTGGCAAATCCAAGAGAAATGGTGTTATATTCCACCACATTTCTGCGATTGAATTTTAAGATGTATGTGCAATAAGAGCCGATGTTTAAGATATAGCCCTTTGAAGCATCAATTTTTGCCATGCAAGAAAGATATATGTTTTTGACAACCTCATCCTCACCTGAAATGAGAAAGTTCATGCCTGTGTTGGTGTATATTTCATCCAAAAATCCCCGATAGTTTCTTGCCTTAACAATGATGTTGGAAGCCACAGCAATCATCTTTCCAACTTTGAAGGTTTCAATTGTATAGCGATAAATATTAAGCACCTTCAGCAAGTCATTTTTGGATTTTGGGCTGAAAAGACAATCTTTGACAATGTCGTTTGTCAAGTCATAGCTGTTTTCAACTTCCTCCAAAATTCTGAATCTTCCATTTCGGCTTTGAACAATCAAAAGCTTAACTCTTTTTTCGTCCATGCTGATGTAAGCAATGTTTTCCATAACAACCTCTTTTTAAGTTTATCAAAAATTTGTTTTAAGCGTCGATGTCAATTGCTTCAACTGGACAACTTGCCTGACAAGCCCCGCAGTGAATGCATTTGGCTTTGTCAATTTCCGCTTTTCCGTCTGCGCCAAAACTGATTGCGCCCACTGGGCATATTGCAACGCAAGTTCCGCAACCGATACATTTGTTTTTGTCAACCATATTTGCACCTCTTATGTTTTTAAGTTAGAATTTCTCCTACACTAAATATAGCATAAAAAACAAAATTTGTCCACTATTTAACGGCATTTTGTCACTATTTTTTAAATACTTTCACAAACTCCACAACAGCCAAGCAGCACAAAAACACGCCAAAAACCATTTTTAAAATTTTGGATGGCAAAAAGGACATCAAAACGGCGCCCAAAACGGAAAAAACAATGCCAAAAGGGATAATCCAAATCAAATTTTTTGTGACAATAAAGCCATTGCGATGATGTATGTAAATGGAAAAAATTGCCATCACCAAAAAACTCAAAAGATTGATGCCTTGCGAAAGTTTTTGGTCAAACCCCAAAAAGATGGTGAGAATGGGAATAAGCAGCGTGCCGCCTCCCATGCCCAGACCACCAAAAATTCCCGAAACAAAGCCTGCCAAAATATAAAAAAAATATGTCATATTCCTCTCCTTAATTTCACTTGCCGCAGTTTTTTGCTGCTGAAATCTCTTGCCCTGCAAAAATTTTCAACCAGCATCAGAATTTTCGCTCTGCAAAATTTTCAAACAGCAGTTTATTTCTTGCCCTTGCAGAACTTTCAAACACAGCCTTGCCTTCTTGTAAAGAAGTTTTAAAACAGCAGCCTAATTCCGCCTGCAAACATCACCAACACAAAAATCACCCTCACAAACTTTGGTGGCAAAAATTTTAAGGCAAAGCTTCCCACAATTCCGCCAACCAGCACTCCAGCGCCAACGGTGAGAAAAGGTATGCTTTGCAAATTTCCGCTTAAAAAATAAATGACTGCGCTTATGAAAGAAATTGGAAGAATAACCACGATTGCTGTCGCATGAGAATATTTGTTTGGCAGATGCAGAACCTTTTCAAGGAGAGGCACGCACACCATGCCGCCTCCTCCGCCAAAAAAACCATTGATGAAGCCAATCACTGCCCCGCACAGCATGAGAATAAGCTTGCTTTTGAAGGTCAACTTCTGTTGATTTTGCTTCTTTTGCTTCATTACAACCTCACTTAAGAAAAAATTTATATAATTATTTTAAATAAAAATATTAAAAATATAGAATTTATTTGATATTTCATGAAAAATATGCTAAAATGTGAAAGTTAGAATTTAAGCAAAAGGTGTTATATGAAAAAGATTAAAAAACTCAAAAGAAAATTGGCATGGCTTGCGTGTGCAGCCGTTCTTCCTGCTTCAATGGGAAGCACTCTTTGCGCGCTTCAAACCTTGTCCAAAGCCTCTGCAGAGGAAAGCAACCCTGCAAGCTATGTGAAAAGCTATGTGAAGGAATTAAGCCTGACAAACAGCAACTTCAATTCCAGCTCTTCATCTTACACTTTGTCCACCTCCCTTTCGGGCTGGACAGGACAGGTGAACGATTCCAAAACCACGGCCGGCGTAATCAACACCGGAAGTTCTTTTCAATCTTACATGACATCCACATATCGTCTTTCCAGCAACCCACTCACCAAGGCTTCAGACAAATATGTCATGATGATAAACTCCAAAACCAGCAATTCTGGTGATTACACCTCTGCAAGACAGGGTTATAAATCCAGCACAGTCACACTGGATGCAAATTCATATTATTCTTTTCAAGTTTCTTTCAAAAGTGACAGCAACTATAAATCCAACACAGCATATGACTCCAAGGGCAACATCGATGCCGACATCTCCATCTCTGAAAGCATCTTCAAAACTGGCTACACCACCAGCAGCGAAAATGCTCCTGTCAAAAAATTTGGAGACTACATCTCGTTTTCTTACAAAAGCAAATATTATTATCTGCATAAAGACTTTGTTAAAAACGCCGACGGCACCTATGCCACCACCAACCTTTCAAACGGAAACGCAAGTGAAGAGTTCTATGCAAAAGAAGTCACTGCCTTCTATGAAGATGGCGAATATGTTGGCGTTTTGATTGGCGAAGACAAAACACCATATTATGTTTCTGTGGACGACATTCAAGACCCAAAAGAAGGAGACAACAAGGTTGACATCAAAAACGGCGCAAAAGCATACACCTGCAACATCATTTTCACGCCAAACTCTTCCAACAACTCCACCGGCAGCTTCAAAGTTGTGGCAGGAACGGAATATTTCGAATCACGAACCGAATATGACCCAATTTCCGCTTCTTCCTTTGGCTCAATTTATCTCAGCGGGCTGGAGGACGAAGATGGCAAGCCTGTTAAGGCGGAATATTTGCAAGTTTCTTCCAAAAATTGGACAACCTTCCAGTTTTTTGTGGCAACTGGCGCAAAAAGCCAAACTGTAACTTTGGATTTGTGGCTGGGCTCCAAGGACACCAATGTAAGCGGAGTTGTGTTTTATGACGATTGCCACGTTGTGCAATACAGCGAAAACGCCTTCTGGAAATCTTACAATCAGCACTATGGCGCAAGTTATTCTCAAGAGTTTGTTGGCGAAGACGGCAGCATTGAAACTGTCAAAACAAACTGCACCCAACTTGTGGACTTGTCACAAAACACTGCCCTCAATTTTGAAAATCACAACTTCGATTTTGAAGAAGGCATCTTTAATGGCAACGCTGTTTCTCCAAAAAATTGGAAGCTGGAAGAGCAGTGCAGCGGAAACGCCCGCGTTTTCGACCTTGGCAATGCACAATATTTCAAATCCACAACGGGATATAACTTTGTTGGCTCCGACCTTTCAGCCGAAGTTTCCTTCGAACTGGACGGAGAAAAAATCAAGGTTGTCAACGAAAACAAATATGCCCTTGCCCTTTGGACAAACAACAATCATGTAAAAATCACCTCTGACGATGTGGACATCAAAGCCAATGAGATATACAAAATCAAGGTTAATTACAAAATTTCCGAACTCAGCAACGGCAATGTGTATGTGATGGTTAAAGAAAACAAAAATGTGCTTTCAAACAATAACCTCACTGAAAGCCAATATATTGTTGCAGACGAGGCAACCAGCTCTGCCGTGACATCAAACACCGACAACGCCTTCCGCAACAACTATGGCACCATTGAATTTTTTGTGAAGGGCGGAGCGCTTTATGATTCTTCCTTCAACATCTCGCTTGCACTTGGCAAAAGTGACGAAGCATCCACTGGCTGCGTGCTGTTTGACAACATCAGCGTTGAAAAAGCTTCCAGTGAAGATTTTGCTTCTGCAACCAACAAACTTGAACTGGCAGCATCAACCACCACCCCAACCATTGCAAATGGCAACTTCAACAACATCCAATTCACAAGCGACGGCACTGCACCATTTGCCCCTGCTGATTGGGAACTCACCGCTGGAAACGGCATCACCTTTGGCGGCGTCATCAACACTGGAAAATATGAAGAATATAAATCGCTTTACAAACAGCACAAAGATGACGGTGTAAGCAACGAAGAAAATCCATATTATTGGGCTTCTTTTGACAATCCGGGCAACATATATTCAACTGCCGACCCAGACAACATAATGATGCTTGCCAACATCACAAAAACCACTCAAAAATTGAAATCTGGCAACATCTCGCTCAGCGCAAACACCAACTATAAGCTTGGCTTCAACTTCAAAACATATGCTCTTGCCAGCCAAAGCAATCTGAAAGTTTCGGTGTATGGAAAAGATGGCTTCAAACTGTTCTCTTCAGACGCACTGTTTTCCAACAACCAATGGAAAGACGCACAGATATATCTCAAGTCCTTCTCCGGCGCAACAGAAGTTTATTTGGAAATTGAATTTGACACAATCAAAGCTGGCGACCACAGTTTTGCCTTCCTTGACAACTTCACACTTGAAACGGTGGAAGAAACACCAGACACCGGAATGATTGTGGACATGACAAATTTCTATCTCAACCTGCCATCCAACGACATCTCTTCCACAGATGAAACAGCGTCCATCACCCCTGCTTACAAAGGTTCTGTGGCAAGCGGAGATGCCAGCAAAATGAGTGGCGGCATTGTGAAAAGTGATAAGTTTGGGCAAAACAGCCACTTCAAAATTGATTTGGCTGAAGATGAAGAAAGCAAAAATGTGTTCTACATTCAAAGCCAAGGCCAAGGCTCTTACAACTTGCAATCCAACTTCACATTGGACCTTGAAGCTGAAAAATATTACACCCTTTCCTTCAATCTGAAAACTCACTTTGCAGCCGAAAACTTAGACCCAAAGAAAGACTATGCCTATGGCGCATCTGTTGGGCTGAGCGACTTCGAGCTTGCAACTCAGCTTTTGTCCCCTGATGAATATTCCACTTACACCCTGCACTTCAAGGCAACCGAGGCCAAAGCTGCAAAACTCAGCATGACTTTGGTTTGCGACAGCGAAGAAACCGCCGGAGCAATGGCAATTTATGATTTTGCGTTTGCTGAAAGCTCTGAGGACGAATACAACGCAGCAAAAGCGGCTGTTGAAGACAAAAAATATGATGTCAATCAAGACAAAATTTTTGTTTCAAACTCGCAAGGCGGTGAAGATTCCGACACCGACACCGATAACGAGGAAACAGACACTGACACACCAAAAACCAATTTTGATTGGTTGATGATTCCAACCATCATCTTTGGGCTTGCAATTGTGATTGCAGTTGTTGGCTACTTCTTGAGAAAAATCAAAATCAAGAAAATTGAAGTCAAGAAGAAAGAAAGCTATGACCGCAAAGACAGCCTGCACATCCAGACAATCAAGCGCAAGGCAGAAAAAGAAAGAGATGCTCAGGTTGCACAAATCAAGAAGACAATCGACAAATTCCAGAAAGAATTGGACGGCCTCGAAGCTGAGCACAAGCAAAAAGTTGTTGCACTGCGTGAAAAAGACCAAGGCAAAGTTTCAAAAGACACCGACAGAGAATTCAAACGCTTTGCACAAAAACGCACTGTCATCGCTGAGAAGATTGATTCTCTCAACAAACAAATTGATGACATGCACTCCCCTGAATTCTTGCTTAACCTTGAAAGAAAATTCTATGTTCAAGAAGAAGCAAAACAAAGAGAGTTGGAAAAAGCCTCCAAAAAAATTAACAAAGCGGAAAGCAAAAGTGCAAAAAATGCTTCAGCGCAAAAAGAAGCATCTTCCAATGCAAAGGAAAAAAATCCAAAAACCAGCTCTAAAGGCAAAAAGAAATAAGCCATAAGGCTGGCTGCTTAAAAAAAGAAGAGCATCTGCCCCTCTTTAAAAACTAAAAATCGTCGTCATCGTCCAAATCTTCGTCATCCAAATCCTCATCGTCAAGGTCGTCATCGTCCAGCTCGTCTGCATACTCATCATCCAGTTCGCTGTCCAAATCATCCAAGTCGCCGTCTTCGTCGTCCAACTTGTCATCAAAGCCAATGCCTGTTTCCAAATCGTCATCGTCTAAGATTTCATCGTCAATGTCCGTAACCGAAGCCATCTCGCCAGTTTCTTCGTCTTCATAAACCACTTCTTCTTCGTCACGATTGAGATATTCCTCCCAATCTGTGTTGATGTCGCTGTCTTCTGACTGATGCTCTTTCAAACAGGTTGCGCACATAATTTCGTCGGGCTGAATGTAGTTTGTTTTGCAAATTGGGCAAAGCTCCAAATCCAAATCGCCAATAAGCTCATCCTTCTTTGCAGAGAGTTCTGCCTTGCAAACGCTGCAAAGCTTTTCTTTCTTTTCAATATAGTTAAGCTCGCATCTTGGGCATCTGATATAAACAGGTTTTTTCATACTTTCTCCTTTATTTATCGTATTCTACATATATTTGGGGTTTGTTGTCAACTGTTTTTCAATTTTTTTTATTTTTTTTAAGCAGCGCATCTTCCGCCTGCGACAACCTCAGATATTTTGGCACCAAGTCTTCAAGTTTGCAAAAGCCGCCTTCCTTTTCTTTTTTGATGGCAAACTCAATCAAATCGTCGCTGCCAACGCAAATACTGCTTGTTCCAGCGTCATCCAAATCGCCTTGCAGAGAAAACTTCTTTTCCGCAATTTTCTCAAACTCGCTTAGGTCAATCATCTTCTCTTCATTCAATTTTATTCCATTTTCATCAAAATATGCAACAAAAAACAAATCCGAAAGTGCATTAAGCACACAAACAAATTTTTCTTTGCAACTGCCTTTCTTGACAACATTATATGCCATAAGTTCCAAAGATGACAATGCCAAAAATTTCATCTTTTCATTTGCGCAGCCCAGCGCTTTTGCAATTGCCGTGCCAATCCTAAGCCCCGTAAAAGACCCCGGCCCAGTGACAACCGCAACAGTTTCCACTTGCAAAATGTCAATGTTTGCCTGCTGACACAACTCGTCCACAACCCTCAGCACATTTTCTGAGTGCTTGCAGTTTGCGTCAAGCTCTCTTTTCAGCACTTTGCCGTCTGGCAAACAAAGCGCCAAATTTGCCGTCATAAACGCGGTGTTAATTGCCAAAATCACAGCCCCTTTGCCTCCCTAATCACAAACTCTCTTCTTCTGTCCGAAATTTTTGAAATCTCCACAACAAAGTCCACTTTTCCAAACAATCCTTCCACATTTTCAGGCCATTCCACAAACACAACGCCATCCAGCGTGCGCTTGTCAAAAAATTCTGCAAAGCCAGCAGCCCTTGCCTCTTCGGCAGAAGACAGCCGATACATATCAAAATGATGGATTGTAAACTTGCCTTCATAGGTGTTGTGCAGCGTAAATGTTGGGCTTGTCACAAGCTCGTCGCAGCCCAAAGCCTTCGCCACACTCTTCACAAAAGTGGTTTTTCCACTTCCAAGGTCGCCCACCAAAAGCACAATCATTGGCGGCTTCAAAATCTCGGAAAAAGCTTTTGCCAGCGCCTCTGTTTGCGCAAGGCTGAAAATTTCCATCTTAGCTTTCATTTTTTCTTTTCTCCTTCAGTTTTTGGCAAAATTTCATAAACAAAATTCCCACAACACACAAAGTGGCAGAAATTGCCACACCGGCAAGCACGTCAGTCAAATAATGCTTTCCCAAATACATTCGTGACAAGCACACCAGTGCCACATAAACGCCAAGGCAAATCACCACGCCCACCCTTGCGCGCTTGCTTTTTAAAAACTTAAAAAGCAAAAGCCCCAAAAAGATGGCAATGGCAGTGGCACAAGCCGCATGACCGCTTGGAAAACTGAAATCTTGCACAGCGTCGCCAATGTTTAAAATGACATCAGAGGCATTAAATGGCCTCACTCTTTGCACCAAACCTTTCATCACTCTCACAACCAACAGCACAAACCCATAGGAAAACAAATACCAAAAGCACAGCCTTGGCGCAAATCTAACAAGCAGCAAAATCAAAAATGCCACCCCAAGCACACTGCCAACAGCAGAAACAACCTGAAAGGAAACATCCAAGAAAGGGCATCTGCCCGACTGCAAAAATTTGATGATTTCAATTTCAAATCCCATGCATATATTTTAACAAATTACGACAATAAATACAAATAAATCTTCAAACAAACAAAAAAGGCTCCTCAAAAAAAAGCCTATTTTTATTCCTGCAGCGCTTTATTGCCACCTCAATTAAAAACATGATATCACAAAGCCATCAAATAGTCAACACAAAAAAAACAGCACCTTTGTGTGCCGTTTCATCTCTTGATGCTGATGCTGATGCCGTCTTCAAAATCATAAAAAGTGGTTTCAAAATTGGCGTCTGCCGCAAGGTCATCCAAAAATTTTCGCAAGTTGTTCACCATAGAGCGATGTTTGTGTGCAACCTTTTCCTCTCCTTTCACAAGCCCATGCAGCAAAATATCATCACAAATCAACACTCCGCCAACTGGCAGCATCTGTTTCAAAAAAGGAAGATATTTCATATATTGCCCTTTTGGGCCGTCCAAAAACACCAAGTCAAAAGTTTTGTCCACATTTTCCCTCAAAAAGTCAAATGCGTCGCAATGCACAAGGTTGGCTCTTTTGCCATAAACCTTCAAGTTCTCTTTTGCATCCAAAAAGTTTTTTTCATCTTTTTCCAAAGTTGTGATGTGCGCCCCTTCAAAGGCCTCCAGCATGCATGCGGCAGAATAGCCAATAAAAGTGCCAATCTCCAAAATGCGCTTTGGCTGATGAGTTTGCACAAGCTCTTTCAGCAGCAACTCGCTTCTTTGCCTGATGATTGGCTTATATTCAAATCGGTCAAACCCCACAAACTGCTCTTTTTCTTTCATAACAAACCTTTTGCTTTAAACTTCAACGCACACCACACTCACGGCTCAATATGACAGCGCTTTCCCAACTCGCAGCGCCCTCCTTCGTGGCTAATCACCGCCATCGAGATTCTTCCACTTCGGTCAGAATGACGCGCTGGCATGCCGCAAAGACTCGCTTTCATCTCCCAAAACCAATTTTCAATTTTGCATTGCAAAGGGCTTTGCCCGTGCAAGCAAAAATGAAAATCACCTTCAGGGAAGAGGACTGGGTTGAGAAACCAAAGTTTTAGGCATTAGCCTTGCTTTTTTGCAAGGCGTGCTGCCGTTTAAAAACTTTGGTGTCTGTCCCAAGTGGGCGAAAACAAGCGTTAAGGCGATACTTTTCAAGCGCAGCTTGAAAATGAGACCCCAGCGCAGTTTTCGCCCCGTTTTCGCCCCTAATCCAAATGCACAATTGTCAAAATCATAGGTCTGCGCTTTGTGCGCTTGAAAATGAAGTTTGACAGACTTCTTTTAATGGTGTTTCTAAGCACCGATGGGTCACAGCCACGCAAATCTTGCTCTTTAAGCGATGCCACAATCATGTTGCGTGTGTCTTGAACAAAAGACTCTGCCTCATCTTGATATACCACGCCTCTTGTGATGACAAAAGGGTCGCCCACAACATCACCAGAAACATTGTTTATGGTCATCACAACCACGCAAACGCCGTCTTCTGAAAGTTGTTTTCTTTCTCTCAGCACATTGCTGTCCATATCTCCAATTCCATAGCCGTCAATCAGCCTCTGTCCCGCAATGGTGAAGCCCACCTTTTTGATGCTGTTTGGAGTCAGTTCAATCTGCGCGCCCAGTGTTGGCAAAATGACATTTCGCTCGTCCATTCCAAGCGTCATTGCCAGTTGCTTGTGCATCTTGAGGTGACGATATTCCCCGTGAATTGGGATGAAAAACTTAGGCTTAACAAGTGAATGAATGGTTTTGATTTCCTCTTGGCAAGCGTGCCCAGAAGCGTGCACTTCAGATAACTCGTCATAAATGACATCAGCGCCCTTTTGGAACAGCGAATTGATGACATTATAAACACTCTTTTCGTTGCCCGGAATTGGCGAAGAGGAAAACACAATAAGGTCGTTTGTGCCAATTTTGATTTGTTTAAAATCGCCAGTTGCCATTCTTGTGAGTGCCGAAAGTGGCTCTCCTTGGCTGCCTGTTGTGACAATAACCAGTTCTTTGTCTGCATATTTGTCAATTTTGTCAATGTCAATCAAGTTTGCGCGATTGAAAGTGATTTCACCAATCTTCATGCCAACATCGGTGATGTTAATCATACTTCTGCCTGTGAACGCCACCTTTCTGCCATACTTTTCTGCCAAATTCAAAATCTGTTGAAGTCTGTGGATGTTGGAAGCAAAAGTTGCCACAAAAATACGATTGTCTGGATGACTTTTAAAAATTTCGTCAAGCGCGCGTCCCACACTTCTTTCGCTCATGGAATATCCCTTGCGGCAAACATTGGTGCTTTCGCACATCAGAAGGTTGACACCCTTTTTGCCAAGCTCGCCAAAGCGCTGAAGGTCGGTCATCACACCGTCAATTGGCTCAAAATCAATCTTAAAGTCACCCGTATGCACAACATTGCCTGCAGGGGTTGAAATGCAAAGGGCAAGGCTGCCCGCAATGGAGTGCGAAACCTTGATGAATTCCACAGAAAAAGCACCAATCTTAAGCACATTTTTTGGCTTAACAGTCACGGCTTTATAGTTCACCTTTGGATGTTCTTTCATCTTGTTTTCAATCAGTGCCAGCGTCAGTTTTGTGGCATAGATTGGCGCCTTAATTTGCGCCAAAACAAAAGGCAGCGCACCAATGTGGTCTTCATGACCATGCGTCAAGATGATTGCCTTAATTTTGTCTTTGTTGTTCACCAAATAGGTGATGTCCGGAATGACAACGTCCACGCCCGGCAAATCGTCGCCAGGAAAAGTGAGCCCTGCATCCACAACAATAATCTCGTTGTTATATTCAAAAGCGGTCATGTTTTTTCCAATTTCACCCACCCCGCCCAAGAAGGTGATTTTAAGTTTATTATTCATTTTATCTCCTTTAAAAAATATGTAAAAATGCCAAACGGCATAAAAAACCTTCACCTAAATAAGCAAAGTTTTTTAAGACACAAAAGTGTTTAAGGCTTACAAAATGTAAGCTGTTTTGTTGATGTTGTCAACCTCTTCCAACTTTTTTGGAGTGAGGATGTGCGCACTGTTGAAATAGAACCTCATGCCCTGACTGAAGAAGAAAACCACCATGTTATAAACGCACAAAAGCACAGACATAAGTGGAACAAGCACAGCCATGGTGTAAATTCCAAACACCGTCACAAGCAACCAGAACAAAAGAAAATATATGGTTGTTGTACCAAGAGTTGTCCAAAAATGACGGCCAACCGCTTTAATTCCTCTGCGATAGCCCGAAAACACGTTGCAGTCAAACACAATGATTGCAGGAATCCAGCCAAGCACAGTCAACTGATTGAAAGTGTAAACCAACACCAAAAGCACAAACAGCACAAGTGGCAGCAGATATTTCACAAAGGTTGCATCGCTCACCAAGCCCAGCGCATACACCGCGCCCACAACAAGCCCAAGCAACAGCAAGTTGTAGATGGTTTTCACAAGTGCAAACAGCAGCGATTTTTTCAACCCCCTCATCAGCGCGCTGAAGAAGCCAATTTGTGTTTTGCTTGTCATGTAAGAATAAAGCATTTCACAAAAAGTATATTTTCCCACATTAAGCAAAAATGGCAGAATGAAAAACAACACAATCAACCCATAAACTGCCAAGCCAACATCTGCAGCAAAAACGGCAACAATGATGTCATAAGCCGTTGCAATCAAGCTATAAAGCCCCACGCCAACAGTCCCTTGAAAAACCCCAGAGAAAGCACTCAGCAGTTGCGCATCTTTAAAAAATGCAAGAACGATGTCTTTAAAAGCAAAAAACACTGGCACCAGCAGTGCAAGACAAAGCCCCCAAACAACCACATAGAAAAGAAAAAATTTGAGAGCCTTAACCCAATTTGAACCAAAAAGTTTTAACGAATATAAAAACATCATCTTATTTATATAATACCACAAACAAACAAAAAAGCAAACAAAATTGCCAATAAATTATTGGAATATTTCATTTGCTTTAAACATCTTCTCACAAAAAGCCGCACAAAACTGCTGGCAAAGCCGCCGCAACAATGTTTTCCCCTGCCAAAAGGGTGCAAGAAATCTTCAAACCGCAACACAAACACATCACAAGCGCTTGCCAAAGCTTTAAAGGCAAAATGCAACTAAATTTCAATGGAAATGATTTTGTAAATTGTGCTGCCACCCGGAGTTTGAACAGAAATCGACTCTCCTTTTTTGTGTCCAATCAGCGCCTTTCCCACTGGAGAAACGTTGCTGATGACGCCATTTCTTGGGTCGCTTTCAGACGAGCCAGAAATACGATAAATCACTTCTTCATCAAAATCCTCGTCATAAAGCTTCACTTTGCAGCCAACGTTGACAACATCGCTGTCCAGTTTTTTCTTGTCAATAACTTCCGCGTTCAAAAGGATGTTTTCCATCTCTGTGATTTGTGCTTCAATCTGCGCCTGCTCGTCTTTTGCGGCGTCATATTCAGAATTTTCAGACAGGTCACCAAATTCTCTTGCAATGCCAATGCGCTTAACAACCTCTGGCCTTTTGACAGTTTTATAATAGTTCAACTTTTCTTCAAGTTGTGCTTTTCCTTCTGGTGTAAGGTAGTGTTTTTCCATATTGTTACCTCCCTATTTCATGGAATTAAATTCAAAAAAAACGACCAACATGGCCTTCTAAGGTTTTGCTTATTTTGAATTTAAATTTTTAAACCACAATATTATATGCAAAAAACAAGAAAAAGTCAACCAAATTTAAGCTTTTTCCAAATTAATTCTTTTCACAAACGCCCAAAAGTTCTCGCAAAAGATTTTGTTCACCTGCTGCAAAGAAAATCCACGCAAGAAAAGTGCATCTGCCAAGTTGTGAAAATCAGCATAGTCAGCCAGCCTTTCTGGCGGATTCTCAATGCCAAAAAAGTCAGTTCCAATGCCAATGTTGTCAAAGCCCCAGCGCGAAGTGAAATAGCACAGGCTTTCCACAATGTCAGCCACACCAAAAGTCGTTTCATCCCCTTTCGTTCTTTTCTTCAAACATTTGTCAAAAAAGAAAAGCCCCACAAAGCCATTGCTTTTGACAATCATGTCAATTTGCTTGTCTGTCAAATTTCTTTTGTGTCGCCTGACGCCATAAAAGCCAGCATGAGAGCAATAGACATTTTTGCCCACCAGCTTTGCCACCTCAAAAAAACTTTGCCGATTTAGGTGTGCCACATCCACCACCACGCCAGCATCCATAAGTGCTTTCACACATGCTTTGCCCCATTCGCTCAATCCACCAACCGCTGCACTTCCGCTTGCCAGCGCGTTTTTATCATTCCATGTCAGCGAACATGAGAAAGGCTTATGTCGCAGCAAATTTTTCAAACCCTCTTCATTCTCAACCCACCACAAATCTTCAATATGCAGCAAAAAATTGGTTTTTTCACGCAAAATGCCAGCGCGCTCTGCAAGTTCTGCCTCAATGTGCTTTGCTCTTCGCTGCGTACTCCAATATGACGCACAGATGCTTTCCACCCCACTTCGTTTGCACCTTTTGGCATATGTGGCAAACTCACTTGGCGCAAGCTCGGTTAAAAAATCGTTGTGCGTGTCACAAATCAAAAATTCTTTCACAAGTTTTTATATGAGCCTTGCGCGCTTTTCTCCACAAAACAAGCTTATAGTGCAGGGATATTTGTTGTGTTTTTTTGCAATAATAACAACGATAAAAACAAAAACATAAAAGGAGTTTTTTTTATGATAACTTTCATTGCATTCATTCTCACACTTGCCGGCTGCGTCAACTGGCTTTTGATTGGTCTTTTGCAATATGATTTCATTGCAGGGCTTTTTGGCTATCAGGCAAGCATCTTCTCCCGCCTGATTTACATTCTTTTTGGCGTTGCGGCTGCTTATCTTGTTTTGCGCGTGATTGTCAACAAAGGCACCTTCAAAGTGTTTGAACGAAAAAAGAAAAAACAAAAGGCAGAGCTTTCTTCTTCCACGCCTGCAAACGCACAACCCGCTGTTGTGAATGTGGAGGCCGGACAAGAGCAAATTCCACAAAAAACAAAAAAGAAAAAATGGTGGCAGTTTTGGAAGCGAAACCCCAAAACCCAAAAGAAGAAGACAGAAGTAAATCTGGTTGAAAAAGTTGAAAGCACGCAGTTCAACAACCCCAACATGCAAACTTCAATGCCTTCCCAAGCCCAAAGCCAACCTTCCAACTTTTTTGACGCCCCAACCAAGGCGGAGCCCATCCCTCAAGACAACCTATTTGACGAGCACTTAGGCAAATAACACAAGAAAAGTTTTTTCTTCTTTTAATTTGACATTTTTGGCGCAAAAGTCTAAAATTTAAAATGAAAATAAAGGAGAAAATATGGTTACGCTTGTGATTTTGGATGGTTTTGGAGAAAAGAAAGGAACATTTGGAAATGCAATCACCTCTCAAGGCACTCCAAACCTTGACAAATTGAAAAAAATGTATCCCCACACGCTTATTGAAGCCAGTGGCGAAGCTGTTGGCTTGCCAAAAGGCATCATGGGAAATTCTGAGGTTGGACACCTCACGCTTGGCGCCGGAAGAGTGGTTTTGCAAGACTTGCAACTGATTAACAGCGAAATTGCAAACGGGAAGTTTTATGAAAACGCTGCCCTCATCAAAGCGCTGACACATGCGGAAAAGAACAAAAGCAATCTGCACATCATGGGGCTGCTGTCAAACGGCGGCATCCACTCACAACTTTCTCACCTTCTTGCCATTTTGCAGTTTTCAAAAAACTTCGACATTGCAAACATATACATTCACGGCATCTTGGATGGCCGCGACACTGGCATACGCGACGGCTTGAATTTTGTCAAACAAACAGAGGCGCAAATTGAAGGCACCAACGCAAAGTTTGGCACTTTGATTGGACGCGTTTATGCCATGGACAGAGAAAACCGTTATGACCGCGTTGAAAAGGCATACCAAATGCTGGTGGAAGGCAAAGGCACAAATTTTTCCTCTGCTGAGGAAGCCCTCAATGCCAGTTATGAAAATGGAGTTTATGATGAATATGTCGAGCCAAGCATAATCAATCCAGACGCCACTCTTCGCAATGGCGACAGCCTCATTTTCTTTAACTATCGCTCTGACCGTGCGCGTGAAATCACCACCGCCATCACCGATGAAAACTTTAAAGGGTTTAAAACAACAAAACTTTGCAACTTTCTTTTCACTTGCATGACGCAATATTCTGACAAACTTGCACATCTCAACACCCTATATCCGCCAAAAGTGGTGGAAGACAATCTTGCAAGTGTGCTTTCTGAAAACGGAAAAACCCAACTTCACATTGCCGAAACAACCAAATACGCTCATGTCACCTTCTTCTTCAATGGCGGCATTGAAAAACAATATGAAGGCGAAGAGCGCAAGCTGATTGACAGCATAAATGTGAAAGACTTTTCAGATTTTCCAAAAATGCGGGCGGTGGAAATCACCCAAGAGGTGCTTGATGCCATTGCAAGCCAAAAATATGATTTCATTTTGGTTAACTATTCCAACCCAGACATGATTGGACACACTGGAAACTTCAATGCCACAAAAGAGGCCATTCAGTGCGTGGAAAAGCAAGCCTATGCCGTTGCTCTTGCCACCCTCATGGCTGGCGGAGAGTGCATAATCACTGCCGACCACGGAAATGCAGAAGAGATGTTTGACGATGCTGGAAACAAACTTACAAAGCACACAACCAACCCTGTTCCTGTGATTTTGGTTAGCGAAAAAAACAAAAAGGTCAAACTGAAAAAAGGCAAATCTCTTTCCGCCATTGCCCCAACGGTTTTAAAACTTTTGGAAATTGAAAAGCCTTCCACATATGACGAGCCACTTTTTTAAAGCCACAAGCGTGGCTTTTTTCTTTTTTTTAAGCCAACCAAAAAAATTTTCTAAAAAAAATTTCTTTCACTTGACGAATATTGTCGAATATTGTATAATATTTATATTATTAATAAGGAGGGAAACATGAAAACTGCTGCGAAAGTGTTTATCATTCTTGCAATGATTTTTGGCTGCTTTGCAATTTTGCCTTTGATTTTTGGCGGAATTACGCTCAGCAAGCTTAACAAAGCAACTTCAAAAAGCGAGTTGACTGTTTGGGGAATTTTGGATATATTCTTCTGCGGTTTGATTGGCGGCATTTTGGTGCTTTGCATCAGCGATGAAGACTTGAAGAAAAACTAAAACCAAGCAAACGCAAAATCAAAAAAACACCAAAACATTGGTGTTTTTTTATGGCTGCGCCTCGTGTGTTTTGCTATAGTGCCACATCCTTTTTTGTCTTAATTATTGGCAACCAAACCTTGAGAAATTGATTTTTTTCCAGACAAATTTGCCACATTGCCCAAAATTGAAACCGTCTGACAAGACACTTCATATGCCACATTTTTTGTGCTGACTCCGTCAACAACTTTGTTATATTCTCTGGATTGAATTCTGCCAGAAAGCTCCACCTTGCAGCCAATGTTTTGATTTGCCAAAAAGCGCGCGTTTCTTCCCCAAAGAATGCAAGGAATATAGTCTGATTTGTGATAGCTCACTCTGTTCACCGCCAAAAGCAAATCGCAAATTTCCTTTTCAAACGGCGTCTTGCGATAAATTGGCTCTTTACAGATGAAGCCGGTCAGTTTAATTTCATTAATTGGCTTGGCTGCTTCTGTCACGCGCTTAAAATCCTTGGCAAAAACATTCAAAATCAACTTACTTTTCTCGCCAAAAAGCTTGTTATAGCTTCGATATTCCCCTGTCACTTCCACAAAATCACCAACTTCAATTTTTTCGCTTAAAAGTGTTCTTTCCGAAATGGTGACAGGCAAAGTGTCCTTGTTTTCGGACAGACGGTCAACTTCCACCATAAACTCATAAAAAGTTTCGCCGTCAATTTCGTGTGATTTAACAGGCTCACACATCACCCTTCCCGCAATTCTGGCATAATTCACAATGTCTTCTTTCACATTTTCGTAACTCATAAAATTCTCCCTCCTAATTTTTGTGTTGCACCCCATTTCTGTCAATGGTGTAGTTGTCTGCGTAAATCAACTCCGAAATTCCAGTCACCTTATAGCCCTGAATTTTCAATCGGTTTAAAATCAATCTCAAGCCATCCAAAACATGGTCGGAATTGTTGTGCATCAAGATGATGGAGCCGTTCTTAACCCTTGAAATCACGCGAGAGCAGATGTCGCCTGCCGAAAGCCCTTTCCAATCCAAACTGTCCACATCCCACTGAATGGTTTTCAGGCTCAGGCTTTCTGCCACTTCCAAAAGCGAGTTGTTGTAAGAACCAAATGGCGCCCTAAACAAACTTGGTTTCACACCTGTTGTCTCTTCAATTTTTGCCATGGAAGTTTCCAACTCGTTTTTCATTGTGTTTCTGTCCAGCTTCACCATGTCAGGATGCGTGTTGGAGTGCGTGCCAATTTCAAGCCCCGCATCGGCAATGGCTTTTGCTTGCTGCGGATAATCATCCACCCAAAAACCCACCAAAAAGAAAGTTGCTGTGGCGTCATATTCCTTCAGAATGTCAATAATTTCTTGCGTTTTGTCCGCACCCCAAGCTGCGTCAAAGGAAATTGCAATCTGCTTTTCTTGCGTGTCCACATTATAAATTGGCACCTTTCGCGTGGAATATCCAAAATACACCTGTGCCGCAGCAGTTCCATTGATGGAAACCGTCAAAAGCACCACCGCCACCACCAAAGCTAAAAAGATTTTGATTGTTCTTGATTTGACAACGATTGCCCGCATACAAACCTCGCTTTTATTTTAATAAATTTGTTGAACTTTCCCCAAGGCTTATTTTGACCGAACTGCCAAAATTGTGTCCACTCTTGTCGAATATTCAATAATATTCTATTTGTCCAAAAAACAAATTAGAACAAACAAAAAAAGAATGACATTGTTGTCATTCTTCTTTTTCAATTTCTTCACCAATAGAAAATTTTAAGCCCATAAACCGACTTGTTTCCAGCAGAGCCAATCAAAACCCAATAGGTTGAAAAGTCTGAAAGATTTTCTGGCGAAGAGCTGCTCTCTTCAAGGCTTGCGCCATAATATGTGCCGTTGCAGTAAGAATTGCTTAAGCTTGCTTCTTTATTAAACCAAATCTCTCCCCACATTTCACAATCTTGAACAGAGCCATCAGTTTTTTTGATGTTGACATAGCACTGGTCAATCAAAGCGCCGCCAGCAGAAACAACACCAATCAAGCCTCCGCCAACAACTGTTTGTGGAGGTTCCTCGTCTGGACGTTCAATACCTTCATTTTCCCAATCTGGCGGAGCGAAAGTAACTTCGCTTGAGTTTTCCAACACAGTTGCAGAGCTGAAGCATCCAACGAAACTGTTGTTGCCATAGCCGCTGTTGACATAACCAGCAATCCCTCCAAAGCCATATTTTTCGCGGTCTTGTTCGTTAAATTGCCCGTAAATGTCCACAATTGGCACCCACTCAGTTGTTTCAACTTTGCAGCCAAGGTTGTAAAGCATGCTGAATGTTGTGTTGGCTGCCTCACCAACAAACGCACCCACAGCCCTCTGCCCCCTAACTTGGCCGCCTTCCAGAATCAAGTTTTTGATGGTTGCCCCTTCGGTGCATCCAAACAAGCCTACGGCAGAAATGTCAACATCAATGTTTAAATTTGAAATGCTGAAGTTTCCGCCATCATAAACACCTTTAAAAGGCTTTGCGTAGGAGCCAATTGGTGCAAATCTCACGCCAGACATGTTGATGTCTGCTGTTTGCTTAAACACAACATTCTCAAAATTTTGTCCTCTTGCAACAGCGCTTGAAAGCCAAAGCAAGTGCTGCGCAGTGGAAACGCGATATGTGCCATGGCTGTATTGTGGTTGCGTGCCTGAGTCAGCCTTGAAAAATTTTGCAATAATTTTCAATGTTGGCCATGTGTCTTTATCGTCTGGGTCATAACTTCCAACAATTGCTGGAGAATAATAAAAGTCATAATCATCATATTCTGCCAGTATACCATCACCATTCCCACTCTTCAAAAACCAGCCCAAGAAAATCGCGTTGTCAATTGCAGAAAAACTCAAATCCACATCGCTGCGGCAAAGGGAGGTTGTTTCGCCTTCAAAGTTTGCAACCATTCCAACTCCGTCTGTGCCAAGAAAGTTGATTTTGACATTTTGCTTGTCTGCATCAGAAAGCCCTTCGCCTTCAACAGTGCCAACAATCTTAAGGTTTCCAACAGAAAATCTTGCGTCAAAATCCAACGTCTTACTGGTGCTTGTAGGTCTTCCAAAGCCATTGCCAATTTGATAAACGCTCAGTTTGCTGTAATAATACGCCAAAACATCCGAATTTGTTGGATTTGTAATGGTTGTGAGACTTCCGTCCTGTCCGTTCATTGAAATTTCTTTCAGCAAGTTGTTGGAAATTTCTCCACTAAAGAAAACTTCTTTCAAGAAATATCCGCCTTCTGCTTGTGGATTTCCTTCTCCTTTGACAAGCTCGGCAAAGCTGTCATCGCTGTCATCATTGATAGGAAAATCATTGACAGCAAAGTTTTCCGAAGCCTCACCATAATAACTCAGGTTTTGTGCAGTGTTGGTGTAGGCATAAAAGCTTGCCGTGAATGTGATTGGCTCCGCCACAACGCTCAAGTTAACCTGTTCAAAAGTGTTGCCTATTCCTGGGTGTATTGAGCCATCATCCATAAAGATGCCATTTTCTCCATTAATCAACCGCATTATGTTGAAGTTGAAATTGGAATATGAGATGCCTGCCAACTCCTGTTGTTTATAACCATCAGCCACGCTTTCAAAGAATGAAAGTGCAGTGTCTTCCTCGTCATAAACAACCCAGTTATATCCAAAGCCTTTATCAGTCAACCCTAAAGCTTTATATAAGAAGATGTTGCTGTACACAACAGGATTTTCACAATCAGCTGCTTCATATGTGTAATCAAATGTTGTTCTTGCGCCATTCTTGTCCATAAAGAAAGTATTTGTGACATTCCCATTCTCACCTTCAACCTCAAAATTGATTGCAATGTCAAGTTTTCTGAAGAAGAATTTTAGATGTGAAACATGCCCATTTCCAACAGGAAAAACTTTCTTTACATCCAAATTTACAGCGCTTGGATTTTCATATTCTCTTGTCACATCGCCCAAATAAACTCCATTCAGCTCACTTGCCTTTCCGCCACATATGCCAACCTGTGCTCTGTATGAATCTGGAGTCACGCCATGTGCTGTTGCATTGTCAATATGCATTGGAATATTATCACAGTTTCTGTTGTCAATCAGTGTGAAGACACCAGAGCCATAATAACCTGCATTTGTTTGCACCGAAACTCCACCAGAATAACAAATGTCAACGCCCACCAGCGCATAGCCCGTGACAGGCGAAACAATTAGTTGATATTCATAAGGCAAAAATTCAGTATATAAAGTTTTTCCTGTAATTCCAGTCCCATTAATTTCAATATGTTTTGCCACATTGGAGATGTCTGTTATTTCAGTGAGTGAAGATTGTGAAGGATTACTATCAAGCTTATAATTGTCCACCATATAAAAGCTTGCAGAAGTCAACTGAATTTTCTTTCTTTCAAAGTTAATCTTCATATTTGCTGTTCGATTATAAGTCATTCCTCTGATAGAAGAAATGACATAATCATTCAATTTATTTGCTGTGTCTCTGTTTGAAGTCATAGAAACTGTAAGACCAGCGTCACAACTTACATCCTTAAGTGTCAAGTAGTCATCTCCATAGTCAAAAAGACCTCCAGAGAAATCCGCAATGCACTTATAAGCCATTGCTTGATTTGAAAATAAATAATCCGCCCCCAGCAAAAACATGAAAGTTTTCTTATCACTTGTATCAATTGTTACAGGCCAACTTTCCATCACAAGTTCATTAGAGACAAGTCCAACACTGTGATATCCCACAAGGCTGGTGTTGAAAGCAGCATAATCTTCTCCATCAACACTTGCAGACAAATTCAACAAATTGATGCAGCCATCTGGGACAACATAAGCATAATAATCAAAATATTCTTCATCTTCGTCACCCGCATTTATGACTACTGTTTTATATTTATAAAGGCCAATATCTGAAACATAAAATCCACTTATTGAGCTTGAATTAAGTTGTCTAATAACGTCCATATCATTTTCATCAAGTGTGCGATAAAGCGAGTCTCCGCCAGAGTTATGCCAAATACTCATTACGGCTTTGCTGTCATATCTTCCTTCAACCATATCCTCTGCAAAAATACAGTTATTGCAAGGCGTGTTTTCGGCATCAATATAATAACCCATAAATTCATGATTTTTTTGATATGTATAGTTTCCTTTCAAAAATTCAACATAGTTGTCGACTGTTTTAACATCACCATAATTTAAGCAATGGTCCACTTCGCCAGCACCAACAATTCCACCCCAAGCATTTTTGTCCAGCACGTTACATGCAAAAACTTTTCCATAATTCACACATTCTTTTGCAACACCACAAGAGCCAATAATGCCTCCAACTCCTGCAAAATAAAGTTCATCCACATAAATATAGTGATACTGCCCATACATAACCGGAACAAGTGTCCAAAGTCCCACTCTGCCAAAATTGAGGCATAAAGACACTTGCAGTTCATTCTTTCCTCCTAGGAAGTTATTAAGAGACTGCCCCATAAACCTTCCACCAGCACCAACAATTCCTCCAATTGAAATTGGAGAAAAACGTCTTCTGTATGTATCATTAGAGACATACATATAGGTATAACAACTTTCACACCCAATTGTGCCATAATTTACACATTCATTCACTTCAATAGTTCTGTATTTTGTTTGAAAAAAAGCTTCTCCATGCACTGAGGTTCCAATAATTCCACCCAAACCACTAGCATAAACCGAACTATTGGCTACCGTAATGTTCGAAAAAAATGAAAATGTTCCCGACAAAGGTGCACAAGACAAATCAATTCTTCCACCATTGGCACAGCTGTTTATTATGAGTTTTGTCGAATTTTCCTTAACAATGTCATTAAATCCAGAATCTGTTCCACTGATAACAGCACCTACAATTCCCCCTATTCCAAGCTTAAAAAATTTAACGTCACCACTAGTATTATTCATAATAATAAAATTCATGCTGTTATAACAATTGCTAACATAAGTACTTGTATTAACATAGGTGTCAACTTCACCCACAATTCCACCAATTGAAGCCATATTATATATTGATGTTTCTTCACCATTAAAAACATAAGAAAATTCAGAATCGCCAAAAACCATGCAATTTGAAATCTCTGTTTGCTTGCCCTTTGTAAAACCAATGATGCCCCCAGCTCTTAAATAATGCTCGGTTATTTCTCTTTCGGATTTTGTTAAATATATGTTAAAACCATCCACTTTTATATTTTCAAGCCTAACAGTTTTTACTGCACTTGCCGCTTTGGCAATACAGCTTGGAGAAATCCCTACAACCGCGCCAATATTTAATGCCATTGCTGCCATTAAAGTTCCTGTATTCCCATAATTAGAATCCCCATAAACATAAACAGAAGAATTATAAAGTTGGAAATTATGTATCCTCTGCTCACGTCCCGCTGCAAGCACAGCACCAAACAAACCAACATCAGCAATCTTTGCATCTACAAAATAATCCGATCTATTCCACTCAGCTCTGTTAATTTCACATCTTAAATTAGAAATTGTATGTCCACCACCATCAAAAGAACCATAGAAAACATTTGGACACTTACCTAAATCAGAAATGGAAGTGAATTCATTTGCATGTCCAATAGGTATCCAATAATGGTCACGCATATCGAGATCCGCAATCAATGAATAATGTGCAAATTTCACCGATAAATCGCCGTTTTCTGGAATGGAATCTGGGCTCTCCCTCATCAAATAAGAAAGCAGTGCAAGTTGCTCTGGAGTGGAAATTTGATAAGGCAATGAAGCAGTGCCTTTGCCTCCTGCAAATTTGTCAGCATGAAAGTTTGTCCAATAGCCAAAACGAAAAGGATTATCATCTTCATCAGCGCCATTTTTGTTGGTGTCCTCGGAAACAGGAATTGATGGAATTAACGCATCTCCCACAAAAAACACACACCCAAAAGCAAAGCAAATGGACATGAAAGTTGTTATGATGATGTAAAGCATTCTTTTCATAAAAATATTATATACAAAAATCAACAAAAATCAAAATAAAATGACAAAAAATACCAGCCAAAACAAATATTTTGGCTGGTATTCAAAAATTGCCTAATCTTCCAATGTGTAAATTCCCAAAAACTTCTTTGAAACAACCTCTTGGCCGCTGCTGAGCCTGTCAGAAACTGCATATTTTTTGCTGTCCAAAGTGACAAACTTAAGCCCTTGGTCCACAACACATTTTGCCGAAGCGCCCACATATGCCACACTTTTTCCACTGCCTTCAAAGTTGACATATTTCACGCCCTTGCGATATCTTGCACTGATTGGAATTTGCATTGCATTGATTTTTTTAACAAAGCCATTGTCTGTGACAATCAAAAGCTCTGGCGCCACGTTTTGCGCAGCAAACACCACGCTGTCAAACTCTTCAATGTTGATTCCCTTCACGCCGCCAGAAACTCTGCCTTGCAAAGGCACTTCGCTTTTGTCAAAGTTGACAACAAAGCCAGATTTTGAAAGCATAAGCAGTGTCTTGCCCTTAACCTCATGCTCCACCGCCAAAAGTTTGTCGTCATTTGACAGTTTTATGGCTTGATAATAAGTCTTTGCAACCACCGTGTCTTTTTCGGTGGTGCGTTTAATCATGCCCTTTTGTGTGAAGAAGACAATGTCGCCATCCCCCTCCACCTTCAACACGCCAACTGGCACTTCCATGATGTCAATGGCTTTATCAAGGTTTTTCAGGGTAACACCTTTTTCCCTCCACTTGCTTTCTGGAAGCTTGTCCACCAGCATCTTCACGCAGTTGCCTCTGTCGGTGAAAATCAGCACAGTGTCAGTTGCCTTAACCTTCAAAAGCTTGGTGTGGATGTCAAACAGCGTGGAGCCGTCAGACAGCGTTTTCAACGATTTGGAATAGTTTTTCAAACTCACTTTCTTGATGGTTTTGCCGGCAGAAAGAGCAATCAAATAATCCTTGCCGTCCTCAACCTCCTCAATTTTTGCAAGTTTGATTTCTGTGGATTTGCATTCAATGGAACGTCTTGCAGAGCCAAATCTTCGCTTGATTTCCAAGATTTCTTTCTTGACAACTTCAAGCTGAAGTTTTTTGGACGCCAAAATTGCCTCCAATTCTTTGATGCGCTGTTTGAGTGCAGCAAGTTCTTCTTGCAGCTTTGTCACTTCCAAATTCACCAATCTTGCAAGGCGCATATCCAAAATTGCCTGCGCTTGCCTTTCGGACAAGCCAAACTTGGCGCGAAGGCGGGTTCTGGCTTCCGAAACATTTGCCGATGTTTTGATGATTTTGATGACAGCATCAATGTTTTTGATGGCAATCAAAAGCCCTTCCACAATGTGTGCGCGGTCTTTTGCCACATTAAGGTCAAAGCGCGTTCTGCGCACAACCACATCCCGTTGAAATGCGGTGTAATAAGAAATGATGTCCAGCAAGTTCAAAAGCTTTGGCTTGCCACCTGCGATTGCCACCATGTTGATGGCGTAAGAAATTTGCAAATTGGTGGATTGAAACAAAAACTCCAAAATTTTCTTGGCATTTGCCTCTTTTTTCAAGCGAATGACCGCTCTCATGCCGTTTCGGTCACTTTCATCCCTTATTTCGCTGATGACAGAAAGTTTGTCTTTGTTTTTCTCTTTCAGCTCGGCAATCTTTTGCAAAAGCAACGCTTTGTTAACTTGATATGGCAACTCGGTTATCACAAGACTTTGCTTGTCACCATTCTGCTCAACTCCCACTTTGGCACGAAGGATGATTTTCCCTTTGCCTGTTTCATAAGCGCTTTTCAGCCCGTCGCCAAAAATCAGCTCGCCGCCCGTTGGAAAGTCTGGTCCCTTGATGATTTTCATCATCTCGTCCAGTTTGATGTGTGGCTTGTCGATGTATGCCACAACGCCATCAATCACTTCGCCAAGGTTGTGAGGAGGAATGTTGGTTGCCACACCCACGGCAATTCCAGATGCGCCATTCACAAGCAAGTTTGGAAATCTTCCCGGAAGCACATCTGGCTCTTTAAGCGTGTCGTCAAAGTTCAGCCCCCAGCGAACTGTGTCTTTTTCAAGGTCTCGCAACAGCTCCATTGCAAGCGGTGTCATGCGCGCTTCGGTGTAACGCATTGCTGCCGCGCTGTCGCCATCCACCGAGCCAAAGTTTCCGTGCCCGTCCACCAGTGGTGCACGCAGCACAAAATCTTGTGACATTCTCACCATGGCATCATAAACCGAACTGTCGCCATGTGGATGATATTTACCCATGCAATCGCCCACAATTCTTGCAGACTTTCTGTATGGCTTGTCTGGGGTGAGCCCAAGCTCCAGCATGGAATACAAAATTCTTCTTTGCACCGGCTTCAAGCCATCCTCCACCCTTGGAAGCGCTCTGTCCAAAACAACGTGCTCGGTGTAAGGAATCATGGAATCGTGCAGCACTTCTTCCAAAGACTTGAAAAGCACACCGTTGCCACCAAAAGAGCCCCCGCCCAAGTTTGCGCTTGGCTTAACTTCTTCAACATTGCCCTGAGGCGAAGTTTCATTTTCTTGAATATTCATCTTAATCTCTTCAAACTTTTCTTCTTTCATCTCTTCCTCATGATTTTCTTTTTGAAAATTTTCGTCTTTGCTTTGGCTGGCAGTGTGAGCATCTTCAAAAGCTTCTCCTTCAACCTCTTCAAAACCTTCAGCCTCTTCAAAATTTTCTTCAAGTGCAGCTGTCTTTTGCTTACAATTTGTCACATTTTCATCCAAATTTTGGAGCTGCTTAAATTCTTCAATGTTTTCAGTTTCTTCAAACTCTTCATCAGTTTCATCAACTTCTTCATCAACTTCAAAAGTTTCATTTTGTGGATTTCTTGCCAATTTTTCGGTGTTTTTTTGCAAATTTTGTTCAGCTTTTAAGAAAATTTGCTTGTTTTCTTCTTTCTTTAGCTGCACCTCTTGCGTTTGCTTGGATGTCTGCATGTCCAAACTCCATAGGTCCATTTGTCCATCGGCAACAGACGTGTCCACAAGCCTCTCTTCCTCCGGTTGTTCGGCAACAAGAAGCTCGTCATAACACATCTGTCCATCAATGGGCTGAATTGGTTTTCGATTTTCAAATTCGTCCTGTTTGTCTTTGTCCACAATAAAAATCCTCAAATCTTCAAAAGCTTGTTTCAAGCTTCAACTTTTTTATAATCTCTCATGAAGGTGTCTTCACGGTCAAAATTTGCGTGTTCGGAAATGTATGCCTTTCGTTCTTCAATGGCGTCGCCCATAAGCGTGGTTATCATCTTCTCCGCCTGTGCGGCATCCTCAATGGTAACCTGAATCAGCGTGCGGTTTTGTGGGTCCATGGTTGTTTCCCAAAGTTGCTCTGGGTTCATTTCGCCCAAACCTTTATATCGCTGAATCATATATCCCTTGCCCACGCTGGCAACCGCTTCGGCAAGCTCGGAATCGGAATATACATATTTTTCAAAGTCTTTTTTATAAACCTTATAAAGCGGTGGCAGACCAATAAACACATGCCCGTCCATGATGAGCGGTTTCATATAACGATAGAAAAATGTCAGCAAAATTGCACGAATGTGTGCGCCGTCTTGGTCGGCATCCGAAAGGATGATAACCTTGTTATATCGCAGCGAGGACAAGTCAAAATCCTCTCCAAAGCCAGTGTCAAGTGCCGAGATGATGGTGCGAATTTCTTCATTTGCCAGCACTTGGTCCACCCTCTTCTTTTCGGCGTTCAACGGCTTTCCGCGAAGTGGCAAAATGGCCTGATATTTTCTGTCACGTCCTTGTTTTGCAGAGCCACCAGCGGAATCTCCTTCCACAATAAACAGCTCGCTGTTTACGCGGTCACGCGAGGTGGATGCCGCAAGCTTGCCCACAAGGTTAAAGTTTTCTGCATTGTTTTTGGCACGCGTCAACTCTTTGGCTTTTTTGGCAGCCAGCCTCACCTTTGCCGCCTGCTTTGCCTTTTCAACAATCACTTCCGTCATGGTTGTAAATTTTTTGTCAGACAAAATTTTGCCCAGCTCTGTCAGGGTCAACGTCTCCACTTCTGTTCTGGCTTCTGGGTTGCCAAGCTTGGTTTTGGTTTGCCCTTCAAACTGAACATTGTTCATCTTCAGGTTGATAACCGTCACAAGACCTTCTCTGAAATCTTCCCCCAGAAGATTTTGCTCTTTTTCCTTCAACAGATTGCTGGAGCGCGCATAGTCATTAAACGCCTTGGTGAACGCACTCTTAAAGCCAATCTCGTGCATTCCGCCCTCTGTGGTTGGAATGTTGTTGACATAAGAAAAGGTGTTTTCGGTGTAACTATCCGTGGAGATGAAAGCAACCTCCAAATCCACAATCTTGCTTTGCGCATGGAAAAACATTGGTTTTTTAAACAGCGGATTTTTGCCTTCCACCAAATATGTCACAAAATCCACAGTTCCGCCTTCATAGTGAAACTCGTCCACTTCGCCAGTGCGCCTGTCTTCAACAACAATCCTAAGCCCCTTGTTTAAAAACGCCAGCTCTCTGGCGCGCCTTGCGATAATTTCAAAATTGAAGCTTTGTTGCCCAAACACTCTGTCATCTGGCAAGAAAGTCACCTTTGTGCCAGTGGAAGAAGTTTTGCCAATTTGCCTAAGAGGCGCCTTGGCAATGCCGCTGTGAACTTTGCCTTCTGCATCTTCAAAAGAATGAAACTCCACAAGATAGGCTTTGCCACCCTTGTTCACCTCAACATTGCACCATCTTGAAAGCGCGTTTGTAACCGACGCCCCCACGCCATGCAAACCGCCAGAAAACTTATAATTTTCTGTGTTAAACTTTCCGCCCGCGTGCAAAGTGGTGTAAACAACCTCCACGCCGCTTTTGTGAAGCGTTGGGTGCATATCCACCGGAATGCCACGCCCGTTGTCTTCAACCGTGGCACTGCCGTCTTGATTTAAAAAAATCTTGATGGTGTCACCATGGCCGTTTGAAATTTCGTCAATTGCGTTGTCCACAATTTCCCACAAGATGTGATGAAAGCCGCGCGCACTTGTTGTGCCAATATACATTCCGGGGCGCAGCCTGACGGCATCCAATCCATCCAAAACAACAATGTCTTTTGAATCATAATGTTTCTCTGTCATAAAAAACTCCAATGCAACTTTATTTGATTTTTTTATATTCTCTTAAATATTATAGCACAGTTTGCAGATATAAAAAAATAAAATCAAGCATTTTTTGGCAAATTTTGGTTTGCATTGTTATTCACGCTTTTGCATATTTATTCATTTTGTTTTAACAAAGCACTTTTTGCAATTACAACAACTTGCAAACACACCACTGCCATTTTGTTCATGCCCGCCCCGCGTTGTGAATAATATTGCTGCGGTTTAAATAAAATATAAAAAAAAGGAAAGGGCATGAAGAAAATTGTTTTGTGTGGCGGTGGCACTGCGGGACACATATATCCCGCTTTGGCAGTTGCAGAAAAATTGAAAGGATATGACATCCACTATTTTGGCGGAAACGGAATGGAAAAGGAGATTTTAAAAAACTTTCCAAACATAACCTTTCACGAAATTCCAACCGTAAAGTTTGAGCGCAAACTTACACTCAAAAATTTTCTTATTCCCATCAAGCTTTTAAGAAGCATTCGCCAAACAAAGGAAGAGCTTAAAAAAGTTGACCCTTCCATCATCTTTTCAAAGGGCGGCTTTGTCAGCGTGCCCGTGGCAATGGCTGGCAAAAAGCTGAGCATCCCCGTCATCAGCCACGAAAGCGATTTGTCCTTTGGGCTTGCCAATAAAATCATTTTGCACAGTTGCGACGTAATGTGCACCACATTTCCGGAAACGAGCGCAAAAAACAAAAAGTGTGTTTGCACAGGTCAGCCAATCAGAAGCCAAGTGTTTGAAGGCAAAAGCTTGCGCCTTGGGCACAACCCCAACAAGCCAACCGTGCTGGTGCTTGGCGGAAGTTTGGGCGCAAAATTTTTAAACAACCTCACCTTTGAAAACCTTGACGCACTGACGGAAAAATACAACATCATTCACATCTGCGGAAAAAACAACTTTCAAAAAATTGTGCATGAAGATTATTTCCTCACCCCTTATGCCACCAACATTCAAGACTTCTTTGCCACCGCCGACATTGTCATCTCACGCGCTGGCAGCGGCGTGATTAACGAGCTGCTTGCCCTTGCAAAACCCATGCTGCTTGTTCCACTTTCCAAAAATTGTTCGCGCGGCGACCAAATTGAAAATGCCAAACTTTTTCAAAAGAAAGGCTATGCTCTGATGCTGGAAGAGGAAGAATGCAATCTGTTAAAATTGCAGCAAAGTTTGGAAAATCTTTGCAAAAACAAAGAAAAAATTCAAAAAAACATGAAAAAAACTGCAAAAAACAATGCAGTTGAACAAATTATTAATTTAATTGAAAAACATGAAAAGAAGTGAAATTACTTCTTTTTCATTTCATCCTGTCCAAACATGGCAGGCCATATCCCTCTTGATACATCTCAAAACCCAGAGGCTGACAGCACTTCAAAAGCATGCTCTTAATTTGCTTTGGCGTGGCAGTTGGAAATTTTTCCAACAAAAGCGCAGCAATGCCGGCAATCATTGGAGTGGCAACCGAAGTTCCACTTAGGGTTGTGTAAGCCTCTCTTATTCCACATGAGGTGATGTCCACACTTGGCGCAACAACATCTGGCTTCACACTTCTAAACGCCGGCCCTCGCGAAGAAAAGTTGGCAATCTCAAAATATTTTTTGTTGTATGACGCATTGTCATATCTGTTGTCATCAATGCCGCCAACCGTGATGATGTGGTTGCTGATGCCCGGCGATTTTATGGTTTGATATTCTGGGCCACTGTTGCCTGCCGCCGCCACCACAACCACGCCGTCCTTCCACAATGCTTCAGCACCCAGCATGATGGGGTCGTTTCGCCCAAGCGGCTCGCTTCCAAAACTCATGCAAACCACACCAATGTTGTGCTTTTTGTGATTTTCATAAACCCACTGCATGGCGTCCAAAATTTTGTTTGCGCTTGCCTCACCCTTGCCATCCAACGCCTTCAACGAAAAAATTCTGCAACGTGGCGCCACGCCAGAAAATTTGAATTTGCTTAGTGCGCCACTTCCCGCACAAACTCCACAAACAAAAGTGCCATGACCGTTATCATCATACATCTCTTTTTTTGATGCAACAAAATCTTTGAAAACTTCCACGCGATTTTTCCCCAGCAAAAAATCACAGTGTGGCGCCAAACCCGTGTCGATGAACGCCACGCCCACGCCCTCCCCACCTGTGTCCAGCGAAGAGGTGGACAAAATTTGCTTTGAAACATACATCATGGCGTTTGCAACAGAAAGCGAAGAAATAAAACAAACTGCCTCCACATTTGAAAGCGAAAAAATCTCTTTTTGCGAAGCAAGGCAATAAAAAGAATTTATGAATAAATATTCATCCACAATATGTATATTTCTTTTTTTCAAAACCTCTCTTGTCTTGCTTGGGAAATATGAAAACACAAAACAAGGAAATTTCTTTTCGCTGTTTAGGATGGCAATCTCATTGAGAAGTCGCCTATCAATTTTGTTTACATTCATTTCAAACTCTCAATGATTTTAATCATGTTGTCATAAGTGGCTGCTGGCAAATACATCTTGATTTTGTCAATGGAAGACACCAGCGAGTCATAATCAAAAACTCCACTGTTTTTTTGATTTTGAATTTCGTTTGTCAACCTTTGCATAAGCTGGTCGGAAGAACATCCTTTCAGCTCTTCATAAGCCTCGTTGATGTTTTTTTGTTTTGCGGTGGTTTTGACTTCTCTTTCGCCTTTTGGCATATCACTCAATTTCATATTTTCAATATATGGCAGACATCATTTTTTTGACAAACGAAAAGAAAATCAAAAATTGCGCTTATGTTGCATATAAATATGTTATGAACAACAAAAATGAATTTCAAAACAATCCGCTTTCTTATTATCCCGAGCCCCTGTTTTTTAAGGACAAAGGAAATGAAGAGCCTTCCGCCATGGTGCAGGCACAAAGCTTTGAAGGGGGTTTTTCAAATCAAAAATCCGCATCTTCCAACGGCTCAGATGCCTCAAATTTTTTCAACTCGTTCAACAATTCTGGCGGCAACCCTTCCAACACATCCGGTGCTTTCAACAACTCAAGCACTTCCAGCAATTCAAGCAGCGCCAACAACTCCAATTCATCCAACGGCTCTGGCGCCTCTGGCGGCTTCAACCCACAGCAATTTGATGCACAAAAACTGGCGCAAATGGTTTCGCTTATGCAAGGAAAAACTGACGGCAACATGCTGTCATCACTGCTTTCTGGCGGGCTTATGAAAGGGCAAAACAACCCCATGCTTAATGAGATGCTGGGCAAAATGATGCAAAACAACACTTTTTCACAAACAAAAAATCACACCTCTTCAAAAAGCGTGCAACCTGCAACCTTTGAAGAGATGTGAAATGCAAAATCATTCTTCAGAAACCCTGCCGTGCTCGAAATATAACTTTCTTTTGCACAGCTTTTCTGCAATTTCTGGCCTTGTGCAAGCCAAGATGAGTGTGGTGTCAGCCCCCTTCATTTTTTTAATCAGGCTTAAGATGGCGTCAATGTAAACATCCGAAATTTCGTCAAAGATGTTGTCCACCAACAGCAAATCCAGCCTTCTGAAGGAAAGTCTGATGAGCGAAAGAATGTATTTGTCTTCCTTGCGGATGTTTTTCACTTTCTCATCGCGAATTTTTTCAATGGAAAAATCAATTATGGCGTTGTTAATCATCCGTTCAGCTTCTGCCGGCTTGACGCCCTTTTTGTTTAGGATATATCTGAAATTTTCATAAACCGTCTTGTTTTCCAGAAAAACTGGGCAATATGGCACATAGCCAACGCTTAGGTCTGTCTTAAAATCCACTTTTTTAAGTGGAATTTTGTTGATGTAAACTTCGCCGCTGTCAAAATCCTCCAGCTTTGCAATCACGCGCAGCAAAGTTGTTTTTCCGCTGTTTTCTTCCCCCACAAAAGCCACGCTTTCACCCGGCTCAACTTCCAAGCAGATGTCCTCCAGCGCATAAAACTCTTTTGTATATTTCAAATTGAGGTTTTTGATTGATAACATTTGGTTTCTCCCTTAAACTAAATATATCATATCACAATTTCAAAGAAAATAAAAATGATTTGCAGATTTTGCAAATCAAGTTTAAAAAGTTTTAAATTGCCCAAATTGGGCGAAATTTTTCATATCATTTCTCTATTTCTCTTCTGCCTTTTTCATCTTAACCGTAACCTCCTTGGAAATTGGCTCGCTAAGCACCAAAATCTCCTCGCCGGTGGATTCATTTTTCTTAGGCTTGCCCACCACCATGCGGAAGGTCAACTCCACATCCTGATTTGCAGAGAATCTGAACACCCTGTCACCATATGCCTCATAGTCCAAATAACCCGCTTCTGTGCCAACGCCATTTGTTTTGCTGATGAGATATGTCAGATTATACCAATAATCCGCTTTTTCCAGCGTCAGGGTGTAATCATCGCCCAGCTCCTCTCCAAATTTTAAAATCAAGTTTTCTTTGCTGGAGCGCATTTGAAGCCCAACATATTTGTCATTCACACGGTCGTCATCATCCAAAACCACCTTGATGGCATAGTTTGTGGAAAGCGCGCCTGTGATGTTGCTTATGTGAGCGCTGGAAATTTTGGTTTCGCTTTCGCAACCCACCGCCAAAACACACAAACACAAACAAAAAAATCCAAAAATCAACTTTTTCATGACAATATGTTGCGCAAAAAAATTTAAAATATCAAAAACAACAAAAAATCACCGCTAAAAAAAGCAGTGAAATTTTTCAAAAACATAAAACTTTTCCCTAAAATATTGCGCAAAAAAATTTTTTAACCAATTTTTTTTGCGCTTTTGTTTTGAAATTTAAAAACAAAAATCAATAATTAACTTCAATCAAGCCATATTTGTTGTCATTTCTGCGATAAAGCACATTCACCTTGCCAGTTTCAGCATTGAGAAAAATGTAAAAATTGTGCCCCAAACGCTCGATGCCATCCTTGGCATCTTCAAGAGTGATTGGGTCCAAATCAAACACTTTTTTCTTGGAAATGTCAGGCAGTTTAAGCTCTGGCAATTCTTCCAAAAATTCAAAGCCAAAGTCCTTGGCTGCCGTGCGCTTTTTCTGGATGGCCTTTTCTCTGTTTCTGACAATTTGCTTCTCAAGTTTTGGAAGTGCAAGGTCGATGTTTTCATACATATTTAAACTGGAAACTTCAGAGCGATAAATCAATCCCTTGATGGAAATTGTCACTTCCAGTTTTTCTGCTTTGTCTTGCTTGCTGCAAACCACCCTTGCGGATGCTGTTTCGTTGAAATATTTGTCCAACTTTGCCAGCTTTTCTTCCATGACATCCTTAAAGCGCTTTGCAATTTTAAATTTTTTCTCAACAAATGTAACTTTCATGCTTTTTCTCCTTTTTTATTTTGCTTTATTTTTACATATTCATTTTATCAAAAACTTTCCATTTTTCAAAGCGATTTCTCATCAAAAACACAAAATGTCACTTGGTTTGAAAGGTCAGTTCGCATCCGTTTAAGCCCACCTCAATTGTTCCATGCTCTGGCAATGTGCCAAGCAAAATTTTTTCGGCAATTTTGTCCTCAAGTTCTTGCTCGATGAAGCGTTTAAGCGGCCTTGCACCATAGATGAGGTTGCTGCCCTTTGCAACAATAAAATCAATGGCTTTCTTGTCCACAATCAACTTCAAATCCTTGGCTGCAAGGCGCTTGTTGATGTTTGAAATCATGATGTTTGAAATGGTCATCAAGTTTTGCTTTGAAAGACTTTCAAAAATGCAAATCACATCAATGCGGTTGATGAGCTCGGGCTTAAACTTCTTTTTTAAAGCATCCATGTATATGTCACGCTCTGCCACCTTCTCGCTGGCGTCAGTGCCAAAGCCCAACTGCTTTTGCTGCCTGATTTCGTTTGCTCCAATGTTGCTTGTCATGATGATGACGGTGTTTTTAAAGGACACCATTCTGCCCTTGCTGTCCGTCAGCCGCCCGTCATCCAAAATTTGAAGAAGTGCGTTAAGCACCTCTGGATGCGCCTTTTCAATTTCGTCAAACAGCACCACACTGTAAGGCTTTCTGCGCACCTGTTCTGTCAGTTGTCCACCCTCGTCAAAGCCAACATAGCCCGGAGGTGACCCAATCAGCTTTGAAACAGTGTGGCTTTCCATAAACTCACTCATGTCAATGCGCACAATGTTGTTTTCGTTGTCAAAAAGCGCCTCGGCAATGGCTTTTGAAAGTTCTGTCTTTCCAACCCCTGTTGGCCCCATAAACAAGAAAGAACCCACCGGCCTTTTGTCATCTGCAAGCCCCACTCTGGCGCGCCTAATTGCCTTTGAAACAGCGTTGATTGCTTCGTCCTGCCCCACAACGCGCTTGTGCAAAATCTCTTCCAAATGCAACAGTTTTTCTTTTTCGCCCTCGGTGAGTTTTGTCACCGGAATTCCCGTCCATTTTGAAACAACCTCGGCAATTTCATTCTCGCCAATCTGTCCACTTCCGCTTTTTTTGACAATGGTGTCGTTCTGCGCGCGCAGTTCGTTTTCCAGATTGATGATTTCAGACTGCACCTTGGCAGCTTTTTCATAGTTTCTTTGCAGCGAAGCCTCATCGCGGCTGGCAGACAAACTTTTGATTTTGTCCTCCAAATCCCGCACCTTTTGTGGCTTTAAGGTGAAATTCACCTTGGCACGCGAGCACGCCTCGTCAATAAGGTCAATGGCCTTGTCTGGCAAACTGCGGTCGGTTATATATCTGTCCGAAAGATTTGCCGCAGCACAAATTGCTTCGTTTGAGATGATGATTTTGTGATATGCCTCATAGGTGTCCTTAAGCCCTTTCAAAATTTCAATGGTCTGCTCCACAGAAGGCGGATTCACCATCACTGGCTGAAAACGACGCTCCAAAGCCTTGTCCTTTTCGATGTATTTTCGATATTCATCCGTGGTGGTGGCGCCAATTGTTTGCAGCTCGCCACGCGCAAGATATGGTTTAAGCATATCCGAAGGGCTGGTTTCACCCTTTTCACTGCCCGCCTGCGCAAGGGTGTGAATTTCGTCAATAAACACAATGATGTTTCCGCTTTCGATGATGGTTTCAATCACATCCTTCAACTTTTCTTCCATCTGACCGCGATATTTTGTGCCTGCCATCAGCCCGCCAATTTCCAAAGAAAACACGCTTTTGTCCCTGATTTCGTCAGGCACATCCCCGCTTGCAATGGCTTGAGCAAGCCCCTCCACCACGGCGGTTTTTCCAACCCCAGCTTCACCAATCAGAACAGGGTTGTTTTTGGTTTTTCGGCACAAAATTTCAATCACGCGCTGAATTTCTTCTTCGCGTCCAATCACTGGGTCCAGCTTGTGTTGACGTGCTTTCAGTGTGATGTCACTGCCCATTTCCAGCAACTTTTCTGGCAAACTGCTGCCCGATTGCTCTTCAGTTTTTTTGCTTTCCTTTGGCGAAACATTAATCTGCAGCGAAGAAAGCAGTTTGATTTTCACCTCCTCTACATCCACGGCAAAAAAGTCCACCAGCATTCTTGTGGCATAACAACTTTTGTTGGACAAAATTGCCAAAAGAAGATGCTCGGTGCCAATAAACGAATGCCCCAAATCCATGGCAATTTGCTGCGCCACCTGAAACAACTCTTTGGTGCGAGGCGTAAGCTCCACATTTCCAAACAGCGAAATGCCACTTGCAGACTTTTCAAACACATCAAAAAGTGCCTTTTCTGTCACACCGTAGCCTTTCAACAACTTGGAAGCCGTGCAGTCAGAAACGCTCACCAAGCCATACAGCACATGCTCGGTGCCCACCAAATTGCTTCCAAAGCGCAGTGCAATTTTGCTGGCATTTTTAATCACCTTTTCAATGCTGTCAGAAAACAAACCATTATTGTAAGCCATCCTCTCCTCCTCAATTTATTTGTCAAAACTTTTAAACACCTAAAAGGCGCGTTTGACAAGAACTCTTATTTTTTTATTTATATACTCACTTCGCACAAGTTCTTCCTTCTTTTCCACAGAAAAATTTTCAATTTCGTGCAGATTGGCACTGCAAAGCTCGGTCATAAGCCTGTCAAACTCTCTTTCATCCAAAATCTTCAAAAATCCAAGCGCAGCCCCAAATCTGACAACTGACAAAAGCTCAATCATCTCCTTTTCTTTCAAAAGGGTGCACTCCTTAAGCGTGCCAAAGGCTCTGCAAACCTCATCCACCAATTCATCATGATTGCTGGAAAGGATGTCCTCCCTTGCCGAAAGCTCCATCTGACAAATTTGATATACATATTCGGACACGCTGTCAATGATTTCCTCTTCGCTCATACCAAGGGTGTTTTGATTGGAAATTTGATAAAAACTGCCATAGGTTGCCGTGCCCTCGCCATAAAGCCCACGCACGGTTGCCTTCAGCAATTTGGCTTCTTTCTTGATGATTTCAATGTCGCCATTTCGCTCCAGTGCTGGCAAAAACAGCATCACCGACGCCCTCATTCCCGTGCCCAAATTGGAAGGGCTGGAAGTGAGAAAGCCAAAACAATCGTTGTATGCCACATCCAAGTGAGAAAGCAGCAAATCGTCCAACATCTTAATTTCGCGATATGGCCTAAACAAGTTGAAGCCCTTGCACATACATTGTTCCCTTATGTGGTCTTCTTCATTCATCATAATGATGAGATGTTCGTCTGGCGAAAGCGCAACAGCAGAGATGTCTTTGTTTTCAATCAGCTCTTTGCTGATGATGTGCCTCTCCAAAAGCGCATTGCACTCGTTAAGTGACAAACTTTTAAGCTTGATGATGTCAAAATCGCCAAACTTCAAAAGAGCATAAGAAAGAGATGACACAATGTGTTTTGCGTCATCTTCATTTGTCAGTTTCGTGAAAAAATTGAAGCCAGAAACATTTCTCGCCAGCCTAATTCGCGATGAAATTGCAATGTTTTCAAAATTTTCGTTCATTCTTGTCCTTTCTTTCAAATTGAAAAGTGCTTAAAAACAAGCGTTCAAATCAAATTTGTTTGTGACGCTTGCCATCATACAGCTTTTCCACGGCTGCCTTAACAGACGGCAACTCATAGCACTTTTCGCAGCCAACAAAGCCCGTTTCCAAAATTTCAGCCGCACTTGTTGCACACTTTGGGCAAACTTCACTCTGCATCTTTTTCAATTCCTTTCATGGTAAGCGAAATTCTCTTCTTTGCCAAGTCCACAGCCATCACCTTAACATCCACAACATCGCCCACCTTAACAACATCACTTGGATGCTTAACAAAGGCGTCTGAAAGCTGAGAAATGTGCACAAGTCCATCCTGATGCACGCCAATGTCCACAAACGCTCCAAAGTCCACCACGTTTCTCACCACGCCAGAAAACACCATGCCCTCTTTTAAGTCTTCCAAATGGATGACATCACTTCTAAGCACTGGCTTTGGCATGCTTTCGCGAATATCTCGCCCCGGCTTCAAAAGCTCGCTGGTGATGTCGCAAAGTGTTGGCACGCCAACCCCGCACTCTTCAGCCACCTTCTTCTGCCCTCTTTCTTCAATATATTTTGGCAAGTTGATGAGGTTGTTGTTTTTCACATCCTCTTCACTGAGACTGAAAATTTTCAAAAGCTTTCTTGCCGCGTCATAACTTTCTGGATGCACTGCGGTGTTGTCCAGCACATTTTCTCCGCCCACAACGCGCAAGAAGCCCGCGCACTGCTCATATGCCTTTGGCCCAAGCTTTGGCACGCTCAGCAGCTGTTCGCGGCTTTTGAAGCCCTTGTTTTTGCTTCTTTGCGCCACAATGTTTTTGGCAATGGACATATTAAGCCCCGAAACATAAGAAAGCAAACTTGGGCTGGCAGTGTTCAAATCCACACCCACGCTGTTTACGCAGTCTTCCACCACGCCCGTCAAAACTTCGGTCAAGCGGTTTTGAGGCATGTCGTGCTGATATTGTCCCACGCCAATGGATTTAACATCAATCTTAATCAGTTCCGCCAATGGGTCTTGCAATCTGCGAGCGATTGAAACCGCACTTCGCAAGTTGACGTCATATTCTGGAAACTCCTCTGCCGCCAATTTGGAAGCAGAATAAACAGATGCGCCCGCCTCGCTGACAACAGCATAAGAAACCGGCCTGTTCACATGTTTAAGAAGCTCTGCAACAAAAATCTCACTTTCTTTTGAAGCTGTTCCGTTGCCAATTGCCACAATGTCAACATTGTTCTTTTCAATCATACTCTTAAGCTTTTCCAGCGCCTCTTCCGTCTTGCTGCGAGGAGGTGTTGGATAAACCACTGTTGTGTCCAAAACGCTGCCATTTTTGTCAATAACCGCAATTTTGCAGCCGTTGTGATAGCCAGGGTCAAAGCCCAAAATGATGTTGTTTTTAAGTGGCGATTCCAAAAGCAGCGGCTTCAAATTAACCTCAAACATCTTGATGGCTTGTTCGTTTGCCATGTCGGTGAGGTTGTTTCTGCACTCTCTTTCCAGCGAAGGAAACAGCAGTCTTTCATATGCGTCAGCAATGGTTTCTTCCATGATGGTGTTGGTGGCTTCGTTGTCTTTTTTGAAGTGCTTTTCAATCACAGGAATGGTGAGTTTTTCATCAATCTGAATTTCCACCTTCAGACACTTTTCCTTCTCGCCCCGATTGATGGCAAGCACACGATGGCTTGGAATGTTTTTCACTTCTTGCTTAAAGCCAGAATATGTTTCATATGTCAAATTTGCTTCGTTTTCAAGCAGAGTGCAAAAAACAAAGCCCTTGGTTGCCAAAATTTCACGCAGCTCTTTTCTCAGTTCAGCGCTGTCGGAAATTCGCTCTGCAATGATGTCCTTTGCGCCCGCAATGGCATCTTGTGGCGTCAAAACTTCTTCGGTGACAAAATTTTTTGCTTCTTCCATCAAATCCACGCCCTTCTTTTGCGCTTGCAAAATGTCCGCCAGTGGCTCCAAGCCCTTTGCAATGGCAACCGATGCACGCGTTTTGCGCTTTGGCTTATATGGACGATATATGTCCTCCACTTCTGTCAAGGTCATTGCCTCTTCCAACGCTTTTTTAAGCTCGTCCGTCCATTTGCCTTGCTCGGTGATGACCTTCTCCACCTTGGCTTTTTCGTCGTCCAGATTGCGCAAATATTTCAATCTGTCGGCAAAATTTCTCAGCACTTGGTCGTCACAAGAGCCGTGCATCTCCTTACGATATCTGGCAATGAAAGGAATGGTGTTTCCTTCATCAATAAGCTCAATAATGTTTTGGCTATAGTCCATCCTAAGCCCAAATTCACTTGATAATCTTTCCTGAATTGTCATTTTTGTTTTCTCCTTAATTTAATTTCTTCTGCAATTTTGATTGCCATTTCTTCATATGTCAAACCGCTTGTCAGGCTTTGGCAAAGCCCGCCTTTCTGCAAAATTCTGCCGTTTCCAACGCTCATCAAAATGTCGTCGCTGCTTTTGCCCCAAACAAGCGCCTTAAAGATGTTGGAATATAAATCGCTTTCATAAACCCCCTTGGCTGGAAGGCCAATGTCACTCAAAAGCACAAAGTTGGCAAAATCGCCTTCCTTCAGGCTGACAACCTCTTCCATGCTGCACTGCTCGCGGCTTCGATAAACCCCCGCAAGCGCCATAACAAACACATCCTTTTCGCAGATGCACTCTTCGTCTTCAAACATCCCCCGCTGCGCCTGCAAAATTTGGCGCATAAGCGCAAAGAAGTCCACCTCAAAGGCATAGCCACTGCCAAGCCCAACATCAAAGCCATGATTTTTTAGTGAAATCAAATTTGTTGGCCGTCTGCCAAATCTGGCATCCTCAGAGGGACAAACCACAAACGAAGTGTCATAGTTTGCAAAAATTTGCAAATCGTCCTTCTCGAAGCAATTTCCGCCCACAACAACGGGCGAATTTCTGTCCAAAAACCCAAAGTCTTCCAACACATAGGCAAGCGGTTTTTTATATTGCTTGTCCACTGCGCCAAGCTCTTGCAAATCTTGCCCAACCTTCATAAAAAGCTTTTCACCAGTCTTGGCAGCAAGGTTGCAAAACTCGCCAAGCTGCTGCTCTGACTGTTCGACAAAATTGTCCAAAAGCAAGCCTTCACCTTTTGAAATGTCGTTGACATAAATCACGCCTTTCAAACTGCATTGCAAGCCCATCAAATCTTGCACAAGAGGTTTTAGGTCTTCATCCACCCGCACATCAAAACTCTTTTCAAACGCCTTCACGCTGTCATAAAAAGCGTTGTAAAAAGGCGGAATAACCAAGCAAAATCTGCAATCAATGCATTCGCAATCAGAAAACTGCTCTCGGCTTGTTTCATCGTCATGCAAAACAATCTTAAAGATTTTCTCATCCTTCACCAAGATGTCACAAAGCAAAACGTTGCCACTTTGCACATCCACCAGCCTACAGTTTCTGTAAGCAAAAATTTGCCCCGAAAACACCGTGATGCCCGCCCTTGTCTTTTCTTCCAACTCATGAAAGTTTTGTCGCTTTGGCTTAAACACAATCAGATTGTTGTCTTTTGTTTTTTGCATCAACCTCTCCTTGCAAATTTTTTACACATTAAAATTATACAACAAAACCCACAAAAAGGCAAAGAATTTTGCACACAAACAGCTTATGTGTTGGCAGAAACACAATTTTTGTTAAATTACCCTATTGACATTGGCTTGGTTTTGCATTATAATAAAAATCAAAGAGGTAAAGAAATGTACATAAAAGAAGATTATGAAAAATTTGTTGTGTTCAACTATGGGTTTAGCCCATCTGAAGAGAGCATCTCTTCAAAGGAATATCAGCAGCTTTTTGCGCAATATAGCCAAGGAAGCCCTTTTGTCCTTCAGCTGAAAACCTTTAAACTGAATGCAAAGGCAGTAATAAACTATGCCGTAAGCCAACAGCTTAACAGAGAGCAATTTCAAGATTTGCTTGCGGACACATTTGAATATCTCACCGCAGTGAATTATCCAGACTCTTTTGAAAAATATAAAACAAGGCTGCCAGCGAATGTCGGTCTTTATGTGAAAAGGCATCACGAGGATACAACCAAAAATCCAACTGAAAAACTTTCAGCTGCCGCTCGCCTCTCCCATCCAGTTGACATGGAAAAGAATTTGGGTGACAAAGACTTGCTTGAAGAAGTGAAAACAGTTGTGAAAAATTATAACATCACCAACAAAAATTGCATCTCTTACAAAACAGGACAAATTTTTCTTGAAAAATATTTTGGGGACAAGCCATTTTGTCAAACAGCAAAAGAACATGGCGTCAGCCGCTCTCGTGCATATGTCGCAAACAACAAAATGAAACATTATATAATAAAATACATTGCAGCAAAAGACAGAGGAGACGAAGAAATCAGAGAAAAATCACATTAAAATCAACCATCTAAGCGAAACAACTTTTTTGTACAGTGTCCTTCAGCCACACAAAACAAAAATCTGTCGCCACACAACAAAAATTAACCAATTTGCAGCAAAATCTGTCACTGCATAACAAAAAAATCACCAAAACTGGTGATTTTTCTTTTTTTTAAAAAGCATTTTTCTGATTTTGTTGGTTTTGCCTGATGCTGTTTGCAGTTTTTGCAACTGCCAGCCGCTTATTTCAAACAAAATCTTGCTTTAAGAAGGTTTTTTTGTCAAGCCAAAACTTCAACTTCGCTTTCGCCTTCCATTGCTTCAGATGGCTTTTTGCTGTTTTTGGTGTCGTTTTGCAGGCTTTTCTTTCTCTTTCTTGGCCTGTAAGCAATTGCCCAAAGCCCCGGAGTCATAAACACCGAAGAATAGAAACCCGACAAAATTCCCACCATAATTGGAAATGCAAACTCGCGGATGTCTGCAACACCAATCACTGTAATCATGAAAATCATGACAAAGGTTGTGATGGTTGTCAGCACCGAACGCATCATTGTGCTTCTGATAGACCTGTTTGCAATTTCCACATTGTTGATTTTTTTGCCAGCATTTCTTGCCAACTTCAACTCGTCACGCATACGGTCAAAAATGATGATGGTGTTGTTGATGGAATATCCCAAAATTGTGATGAGCGCTGCAATAAATGCCACATTAATCTGAATTCGGCAAATCAACAGCACAGAAGCTGTCACCAAGATGTCGTGAAACAATGCCAAAATGGCTGCCAAACCGCTGGTGACTTCAAAGCGGAAAGCAACATAAACAAGGATGATAACCACAGCCACCAAAAGCGCAATGAAAGATTTCATCATAAGCTCGGCGCTGGCGCTGGCAGTTGTCACGCCGCCATTTGTCACCAAATCACTGTTTTCAACTTCGTTGATGTCCAACGCATCTTGCCCAGCATAGCCAAAGGCTTTAAGAAGCCCCAATCTGATTTTTTCGTTGATTTCTTCAATGTCGTCCGTCTTGAGATTTTTGCCATTTTGATATTTCACAATCACGGCATCACCGCCAGAAATTCCCAAATCAATGTTATCAATGGTGGTTTTTTGAACGGTTGTCACCTTCAGGTCAAACTCTTTCAACACAAGGTTGATTTTGTTTTTAATTTTGCCCAAATCTTTGTCAATGTCAAAGGTTTCGGATGTGTAAGCGCCCTCGCTGTCAATATAAATTGTCATGTTGGAGCCGCCCGTGAAATCAATGCCCAAATTGAAGCCCACGGTGGAAAGCAAGATGATGCCCACCAAGATGATGACTGCAGGTGCAATCAAAAACCACTTGAGATTTTTGCAAAAATCAAACTTGCTGTTTTCAATGGATTCATCCAAAGAAAACTTTTTCATTTTCTTAAACTTGCTCATTTGTCTGCCCTCCTATGCTTGCCCCATCCAAAACAATCTCTGTTTCTTCCTTGTCCTCCTTAAATTGTCTTGTCTGTTTTGGAAGATGAAGTTTTTTGCCGTTTGTGCTGTTGAATGGCAAATACCATTTCACCAAGAAACGCAAAATAACCAAGTTCATGAAAAGTGAAAGCACAATGCCAATCAAAAGTGTGATTGCAAAGCCCTGAATGGATGCCGTGCCCAGGATATAAAGCACAAGCGCTGTCACAATGGTTGTGATGTTGGAGTCAAAAATTGGCCAAAAGGCACGTTTGAAGCCGCCCTTAGCAGAAAGAGGAATTTTCTTTCCAGAGCGATATTCTTCCCTAAATCTTTCAAAGATGATTATTGTGCCGTCAACTGCCATGCCAATGCTCAGCACAATTCCGGCAAGACCAGGCAGCGTCAACTGAACAAAAGAGATTGCCTGAAGGAAGAACAGCATCAAAACAATGTAAATGACAAGTGCAAAAGCAGCAAGCAAGCCAAAATCGCCATATCTCCACCACAAAATCAGCATAATCAAAAGCAGCCCAACAAAGCCACCAATCAGACAGAACTTCAGCGCAGAAGCACCCAAAGTTGCAGAGATGACATTGCTTTCCAAAAGCTCCAGCGTTGCGCTGAAAGTGCCACTCATGATTTGCAGCGAATAGCTTTCTGCAGCTTCATAATCTTCAAAACTGCCAGAGATGAAAGTGGAGCCGCCTGTGATTTTAGATTCGCAAGTCAGCTGTTGGAAAAGATTGTCAGCAGACACCTCTCCCAAATATACATAAATTTTCTTGTCACCAGCAGCAGCGCTTTCTGTCAGCGACGCAAACTTCTTTGCGCCTTCTGCCGTAAACTTCAAAGACACACCATATTTTTCTTCTTGATAAGAAACCATAACGTCGTCGATGTCGGTGCCCTTAATGCTTTGCCCTTCAACATAGTTGCCCTCTTGCAAAGTCATGTAAAGAGGTTTTGGCTCTCCAATCAACGCAAAAATCTCTTCCGAATCAGTCACGGAAGGCACTTCAATGCGGATTTTAGAGCCACCTTGTCTTGTTATGGTTGCCTCAGAATATTCTGAACCAATCACATTTGAAAGCCTTGTCACGGTTGCTTCAATGGCCTTGTCAAGGTCTTTATTTTCCGCGCCGCTTGGAAGAGAGCAGTCATAAACAACAGAAATACCACCTGCCAAATCCAGCCCAAGCGAAATTGAGTTCGCAAAGCCGTTATAATGCCAAGTGGTGAAAGGAATGTCAAAGCTGCAAACTGACAAAACAATCCCAAAAATTGTCAAAACGACAACAGCCACAAAATTCAAAATGGAATTTTTCTTACTTTTATTTCTAGCCATCATTTCCCCTTAACTTCAAAAGTCAAATACTTGTATATTTTAATACATAAGGGGCGTAATGTCAAATAAAACAACTAAGATTTTTTCAAATTCACGCAAATAATTCCGCAAATTGCACCAATCACGCTTCCAAAAATGAGGTCGTTCACAAGAGTGCGGTCAAAGCAAAAAGCCCCGTCAAGTATTGAAAACACCAAAAACGCACAAATTGTGAAGAGAAGTCCAATCAAGAAACCAGACAAAAGCCCCATTTCTTTGTGTTTTTTCATGCCCAAAAACACGCCAAAAAATATGGACACTCCTTTGATTACTTGATTGACAGGCGTGATGATTTTGTCCGAAATGGAAGTGAAGCGCAAAACAAATGCAAAAATCAAAATGCCAACCAGCGCAGTCACAAGCCCAGTAACAACTCCCTTAACAATGCAAAGCCACCATTTTCCGCTTTTTTTCTCGCTCTTTAATGCTTTCGCTTTCATTATTGCCTCCTTGTCCAAAAACAAAACAAATTTTTTTCTTAAAACAAAATATGCGGACAAGGCATCAAAAAATGACAATTCACTCAAAAAGATTGCAAACCTGTTTGTTTCGGCGCATTGAATATTTCAGCAGCGCAATAACCAACCCCTCTTGCTTTGTTGCCTCTTTGCAAAAGCACACCACGCCTTCGCTGATGTCAATCAGCCTCATTGCCTTGTTGACATATGGAAGGTCAAGCGTAAGAAAGTCGGTTGAAATGCAAATTATGTCCGTCAAGCCCAACAGCCTCAGCGCTTGGCATTCTTCTTCCAAACTTTCAACATCGTTCACCACAATTCTTCTCACGCGGGCGAATTTGTTTTTAAGCGAATGAAGCACTTCCAAACAAAATCTTCCAAAATTCCCCAGCCTAAACACCACAAAGGTGTTCACTCCCTGCAAAATCATCTTCACAAAAAACTTTCTTGTCCTTTCTTGCAAACCATTGGAAACTTCAAAAAATCCATCGTCAAGCACCGCACAAACTTTTAATTTCATAATCTCTCCTCAACTTGTGCATATTATAACATATTAGGTCTCAATTGAGAAGTATTTTTCTTAAAATTTTTTGCTAAATAAATTATATCTCAATTGAGCAGGAGGATGAATTATGAATGTTGCACAAGCCGTTTCAAAAAGAATTGATGAATTATTGTTTAAAAACAATATGTCATTGTATAAATTAGGAAAACTTTCTGGGATTCCAATGTCAACATTGAAGAATTTCTATAATGGTCATACAAAAAGTCCGTCTTTAGCCGTGATTTATAAGCTTGCCGACGCTTTTGAAATGACAATACTTGAATTTTTAGATTGCCCCATTTTGAAAAACACCATCGAATTGGATTATATTTAGAAAAAAGTCACGCTCTGTGACTTTTTTGCTTTTTTCTAAAGCGCTTCATTTTCCAGTGCAGCCTGACATAAAGCATCCTGTTTGCAAGTCCTCTAAAGAAATTTTTGAAAGAAACAAGGTGCACTTTTTTCTTGTTGCTTGTTCCCTCATCCCAACTTGTGTCAAACATCTTTTTCTTTTCTTTTTCGTCCTGCCAACTGGAGTCGAAATGATGAAACCCAAGGGTGTTTTTGGTGATGTTTGTCTGCCCGCTGAAATAATCTTTGGGATAGAATGTTTCTGGCTGCAAAAACTTCACATCCTTCCACTGCAAAAACTTGCCCTTTGGATGAATGTGATTGTCATATTTCAAGATGGTTGTCATGATGTAGGTGTTTGGCTGGGTGTCCAAACTGCCATTTTTTTTGATGAAACGGCGGTTGTCATAATAATCCAAAAATTGCTTAATCAACGGATGCCCCTTCACACATCCAATGATGGCAGAACCCACCACCCATTTGTTCTCGCTGGCAAAAAAGGCGCCATTTTCCAAAAGCGGAGAAAGGTCTTCAAAAATTTCCATGTCGGTGTCCAAATAAACACCGCCAAAATTGTAAAGCGCAAAAATTCGGATGTAATCGGCTGCAAAAGCCCATTTTTTCTTTTCAATCGCCTCTTTCACAAAGGGATGAGAATTAACATCAAAGTTTTTTTCGTTCCACTCCACAATTTCAAAATTGGGACAGTTTTTCTTCCAGCTTTCGATGCACTTTTCAACAATTGGAAGCTTTTTGCCGCCAAACCATACATAGTGGATGATTTTTGGGATTTTTCCCGCTGCGTCTTTGTTCATATTCTTCTTATATCACATCAATAAAAAAAAGCCAAATGTTTTTGGCTTATTTTTATTCTTCTTTATTTTCAGAAGCTGTCACTTCTTCCAGTTCTTTTTCAAGTGAAGTCTTTTTCTTTCTGGACTTTTTGGCTTCCTTTTTTGCGTTTTCCTCTTCTGCCTTCTTTGCCTCAGCTTCTTCTTTTGCAGCAGCTTCAATTTTCAACTCTGCCTCGCTTTTGAAAACAGTGTAAATGGCATAAGCGTCCACCGTCAGATAACTTTTTGTTTTGCCACCAGTTTCCAAAACCACAGTTTTTTTGCTGTCGTCAAACTTGATTTCTGTGATGGTGCCATAAACACCGCTGGTTGTCAAAACCTTGTCCCCCACTTTCAGCGAATTGGTTTGTTCCTGAACCTTTTGTGTTTCTTTTTTGTTGCGCTGATTCATGAAAATTGGAAGCGCCAGCAGCAGCAATACAACAACCCCAATCAACACATAATTCCACACATTGGATGTGCCTTCTGCAAGCAACATACTTGTCATGCTTTTAAATCTCCTTTTTGATATTTTTTTTGCGTTTTGCTTTTGGCAGCGTTTTTTCTCTCATGGGTCATTTAAAATAAAAACCCATAACAAGTGTGAAGAAAAGCACTCCAAGTGGCAAAACAATTTGGTCGAAGCCCATTTTTTGTTCTCCTTTTAGTATACTATCATAAATTATACAATAAACCAAACAAAATATCAATACTTTCCACAAAATTTGTACTTTTTTGTCATTTGAAGATTTTTACGTCACTTCAAGTCTTTCAAATTGCGCAAGATGATTTTGAAAGTGTCTTTTTCAGAAAGCGGTTTCAAAAATTTTTTCTCAAAAACCGCCACACCAAAAATCACCAAGGTGTAACTTAAGGAAACTATACACAAAAACACCTTAAACAGCAACAAACTGTTGAAGCAACTGAACAGCAACAGCAAGCAAATTGAAACCAACCTAAAAAAGTCCAAAATTCCTTCCAGCACAAATTGGTGCTCTGGAATGCAATCATACATCCCCGCTTCCTTCAGTGTGGAATTTTTGTAAAGTTCAAAAAAACTTACGGCAATCACTTGCGAAATGGCAATCCCCACATTATACACCACCAGCGACGTCACACTGGAGAATGCGGCAAAAATGCATGTGCAAATTGGAGGCAACAGCGCAATCGTGCCAAACACCCATCCTCGTTTGCCCACCTTGGTGACAAAGTTGAAAACCAGCAGTGTCACCACCGAAACCGCCGCAAACACGCTGGAAAGCAGCCCCAAAGAAAAACTGGAATTGAATTGCATCACAATGCAAACATTCAACAGTGTGGATGCAATGCCTGTGAAGGCATAAACAATTGTCATCAAAAAAGTCATCTTAATTTTCTTTCCTGCAATGGGTGTTTGTTTAAGCCGAGAAAAATAGTTCTTCAAATCAAATTTGCTGTCTGCTGGCCTTTGTGCACGCACGCCAAACGAAATGGCCAGTTGAATTATGCACAAAATCAAAATGTAAATTGCAATGTGCGTGTAAGAAGAAACATCAATCAGCGCGCCCAGCACAAGTGGCACTGCCACATTGATAACTTTACTCACTCCCTCGCCAACAAAGATGTATGCCCCAAGTTTTTTTCTGCTCACCATCTCTTGGCGCATGACATTGTATGACGCATAATACACTCCATTGGAAAACCCGTCCAAAGCACCAGCAAGTGGCAACAACATGGCAATCTTATCCCCAAAAAACACCGCAAAAGCCACAAAAATCACTCTGCACATCACACCAATGCGATAAATCCACACACGATTGGTGATTTCCACAAGTGGCACCAACGCCAAAAACACAATCAAAAGTGCAGCATAATGACACAGCTCAAACACGCCAACTTTGAAGATATATTCATGGATGTCGCCACAAAACTGATAGATATATCCAATCAAAAAGGTGGACAAAAACAACTTCACAACTTTCATGATGTTGTGGCAAACAAAAAGAGAATTGCGAGAAACTTTGTCATCCTTGCTTGTTTTGATGTTATATGTGTAAGCCATTTCTCCTCCAAATTTGTTTGTCAGATTTTCTTTGTGTCAATTTCTTCGTGAAGCCTTGCAGCAAAATCTTCAAATTTCAGCCCGCTTTTGTTTTCAAAGCCGCGTCCGCGAATGGAAATTGTGCCACCTTTCTCTTCCTCATCGCCAACAATGATGAGATAAGGAATTTTCATGCTCATTGCCTCTCTGATTTTATATCCCACTTTTTCGTTGCGGTCGTCCAGTTCTGCCCTGATGCCTGCGTTGCAAAGTTTGTCAAAAATGTTTTTTGCATACTGGTTGTTGCGCTCTGTCAGCGTCAGCACCTTCACCTGCACTGGCGCCAGCCAAAGTGGAAACGCCCCAGCAAAATGCTCGATTAAGATGCCAATAAATCTGTCAATCGAACCATAAACCACACGATGAATCATGATTGGACGATGTTTCTCTCCATCTTCACCAGTGTATTCCAATTCAAAGCGCTGTGGAAGCTGGAAGTCAAGTTGAATTGTTCCACATTGCCATGTTCTGCCAATGGCATCGTTGAGGTGAAAATCAATTTTTGGTCCATAAAAGGCTCCGTCGCCTTCATTCACAACATATTCAAGTTTCAAATCATCCAAAGCGTCTTGAAGCGCCTGTGTTGCCATTTGCCAATCATCATCGCTTCCAATGCTGTTTTCTGGGCGTGTTGAAAGTTCCACATGATAAGTGAAATTAAAAGTTTTATAAACCTCATCAATCAACGCCACAACATTTTTGATTTCGCTGCGTATTTGCTCTGGTGTCATGAAAATATGTGCATCGTCTTGTGTGAAGCAGCGCACACGCATAAGTCCACCAAGTTCCCCTGATTTTTCATGACGATGAACAAGCCCAAGTTCTCCCAATCGAACAGGAAGTTCTCTGTAAGAATGTGGACTGTTTTTATACACCAGAACTCCCCCTGGGCAATTCATAGGCTTGATTGCAAAGTCAACATCGTCAATTTTTGTTGTATACATATTTTCTTTGTAATGGTCCCAATGTCCTGATGTCTCCCAAAGGTGTCTGGAAAGCATAATTGGTGTCATAACTTCTTGGTAGCCCGCTTTTTCATGAAGCTTATGCCAATAGTCAATCAACTGATTTCGGACAACCATTCCATTTGGAAGATAGAAAGGAAAGCCAGGTCCATCTGGCGAAATCATGAAGAGTTTTAATTCTTTGCCAAGTTTTCTGTTATCGCGCTTTCGTGCCTCTTCCAGCATGACAATGTGCTCTGCCAGCTGCTTTTTGTCGGCAAACGCATAAACATACACACGCTGAAGCATCTTGTTCTTTTCATTCCCTCGCCAATAAGCGCCATTAACCGCATGAATTTTGAAGGCATAGTTTTGCAAATTTTTTGCACTTTCAACATGAGGTCCGCTGCAAAGGTCAAAAAAGTTGTCGCCCGTGTAATACAAAGAAATCACCGCATCGTCTGCAAGCTCGTTGATGATTTCAGTTTTGTAAGGGTTTTCAGCAAAAAGCTTAAGCGCTTCTTCACGAGAAACCTCCTTTCTTGTGAAAGCTTCGCCCTTGTTTAAAATTTCTTTCATCTTCTTTTCAATCGCTTCAAAGTGGTCTGGTGTCAGCATTTCGGCTGTGTCAACATCATAATAAAATCCGTCGTCAATGGCTGGTCCAATGGTGAGTTTTGTGTCCGGATAAAGCTCTGTCAGCGCCTTTGCCAAAATGTGCGCAAGCCCGTGTCTTGCAATTTTCAATTTTTCATCTTTTTCTTGCTCTTTCATATCTCCTCCTCATAAGCGACACTTGTGTTTGCAAAGAACCAAAAAGCGTCGCCCTAAATGCTTGCTTGACTTTTCAATAAAAAATCCTTAAACGCAAGCAAAAGCTTTTTGTTTAAGGACGATTTTTCTTAAAACCGCGGTTCCACCTTAATTGCAATGAATATTTCATCCATGCCACTTAATTTCATCTGTGCATCGTCAACATAAAAGTGGTTTCAACATTTTCAATCTGCCAAGGTTTTTCACCAACCAACCCTTCTCTGTGCACATCTTGAAACGCTACTTGTCTTTCACTGGATACAAACACATTTTAACTCTTTGTCTCAAGCGTTGTCAAGAATTTTGACACAAAATTATTTCAATATGGAAAACTTATCCACCTTTTCCAAGTTTTTGTTATAGCAAACATTGATGCGCTCTTCAAAAATTTTGGAAAGAAAGCCTGCCGTGTTGTCGTCGCTTCGGCAAAAGAGGTTGATTTTCTTTGGGCAAAGCTCGATGAGTGACGAAACAAGCCCCTCTTTTGAAAGCATCTCTTGCGGAAACTCGTCGCCCGCTTTCAGATAATAGCCGTCCTCTTCTTCAAAAACATTGATTTCGTCTTCACACACTTCCAAGTTGTCAATCAAAAATTTCAGAAGGTCAAAAAACGCCTCATTGCTGACAAGATAGTCGCTGTTTTCGTTGGCAAGGGCAATCAGTTCTGCCCATTTGTCGCGCAGCGCTTTCAGCTTGAAATAATAAAAAGAATCCAAATGCAAGTTTTTGTCCAACTCCAAGTTTTTGCTGATGATGTAAAAATCTGTTTCTTTATCAAAATTAATGAGCGCTTTTTTGAAAGCTGTCAGGCTCATGTTTTCATGAATGGGAAGATGGAGGTTTTCTGACAAAAAATGCTCTTTATAAAAATTGCAAATCACCTTAATGATGCACCTTTCAATTAGCACGCTGACGCGCCCTTGCTCACCTGCTGGGCAACCCACCAAAATAAAAATCTCTCCAAACTGCTCATAGCAAGTCACAACCCCAGAAATTTCTGAGGTTTGTGCTTTCAAGGTTTGATATATAAATCTTGCAACATCAACATTTTGCGAATTGACGGCAATGGAAAGTTCCCACATAAAAGCTCCTTACAAAAGCTATTGTATGCAAGCACTTTAAAAATACTCAAAATTTTATGGTAAATTTTGTTGCATAATTTCAATATATTCAAAAATGTTCTTCATTGATTTGCTTTTTTTCAAAAAATCAATTATTATTGCTTTTGAAAGGAAATAAAATAAGATTATGAAGAAAAAGTTTTTTGTCTTGCTTCTTGCAGTTTTAATTTTGCCAACGGTTGCGCTTTTGGGCTGTGGCACGAAAAATTCTTTTGCTGTCACAGTTTTTGCCAGCAGCGGCACCTATGGCGCCGTGAAAGGAGATGGAACTTATGAAGAAGGCTCTGTTGTTTCGCTGACTGCAACCGCCAAAGCGGGCAGCCAAGTTGTGGCGTGGGTTTTTGGCGGCACAACACAAATTGAAAATGGCGAAACATACAAAATTGAAAATTTCACAGACGAAAATCAAAGGGTGACAAAAAGTGTGCTGACATTCACTTGCGGCGCAAACACAACCGGCTCTTACACCGCCGTATTTGAAGAAACCAAAATGATGTATGTCAAGTTTCACTCTTTCTTCCTCACCACAATGCAAGACGGCAATGGCACTTCACTTCCAGAAACCTCCCCTGTTTTGGCAACAGCAAATGTGGATTTTTCACAAGGCTCCACCGCGCTTTCAAGCTTTTACACCGCAGAAGGGCTGGAACTTGCCGACAATGTTTCAGTTGTGCCAGAGGGAATTTCGTCCGTCTTAAAACTTTCCACATATTCTTCACTGCATCTGCAAGCCAACATGCAGTTGACATTTCAATCTGCCATGACACCTTTGGTTTGCCGCGCCGAAATCAAGTTTCAGCAAAATCTTCAGGGCGAAAACTACACCTGCACATACAACAACGGCACTTACAAAATTTCAATGAAGTTTGCCATTGACACGCAAGAATATTATCTCAACTTTGTTTACAAAAACCTTGCAAAATAAAAAAAATTGATGCCTAACGCACCAATTTAAAATTGTTTCATCCACGGGCGTTGGCGGCTGTTATTGTCATTCTGTAAATGCGAAGCATTTCTCACACGCGCACGCTTCCCTGACGGAAGTGCCGAAGCGTAAGCGGAGTGGAAAAATCTTACTGGCACACCGCCTTTAATTTAAATCATATTCCACTTTCTTCAGAAAAAGGCCGCAAGGCTCCATGGTTTTGCCTGCAAACTTTCGCTGCCCTGTTGAAAGTGCTTTTTTTATGTCCTCTTCTGTCAGCTTTCCTCTTCCAACTTCCAAAAGTGTGCCCACCAAAATGCGCACCATGTTATACAAAAAACCATTGCCCGTCACCTCAAAGCGAACAATTTTGCCTCGCCTTGAAATGGACAAATCAAAAATTTCTCTCTCAAAATTTGTGACATTGGTGGCAGAGCTGCAAAAGCCCTTAAAGTTGTGCTTACCCAAAAGCAACTGCTTTGCCAAAAGCATCTTTTGCAAATCCACCTCATATGGATAGTGCGCCAAAAACTTGCTTTTAAGTGCTGACCTTTCCCCACCAATTTGCACATCATATCTGTAAGTTTTTCTTTTGGCAGAAAATCTTGCGTGAAAATCGTCCGGCGCTTTACCCACCTTTTGGATGCGCACATCAGGCGGCAAAAGATTGTTGAGTGCCCCCTTAATTTTGTTTTGCGGAATTTCATTTTGTGTGCAAAAGCTTGCCACCTGACCAAGCGCGTGCACCCCTTTGTCCGTTCTGCCGCTTCCCTCCACAGCCACTTGCTGCTTGAAAAGAAGAAACATGGCGTTTTCAAGTTCTCCTTGCACCGTGCGCCTCCCTGCTTGTTTTTGCCAGCCAAAAAAATTGCTGCCGTCATATTGCAATGTCATTTTAAAGTTTCTCATGCCATTATTTTACTAAAAAAGTGCACAAGGTTGCAAATAAACTTGAAATAAATTTGACACAAAAGCCAAAAACAATTAAACTGAAAGAAATTTAAAAGGAGAAATCATGAAAAAAGTTGTTGACGGAAACACTGCTGCCGCAATGGTGGCTTACAAATTGTCGGAGGTGATTCCAATTTATCCCATCACCCCTTCTTCGCCCATGGCAGAATATTGCGACGGACAGGTTGCCAGCGGCAAACTAAACATCTTGGGAAAACTGCCAACTTTGGTGGAGATGCAATCAGAAGGTGGCGCAGCTGGTGCGCTTCATGGCAGCCTCTGCTCTGGAGCAATGACAACAACTTTCACCTCCAGCCAAGGGCTGCTGTTGATGATTCCAAACTTATATAAGCTTGCCGGCGAACATCTGCCTTGCGTTTTGCATGTTGCCGCCCGCAGCCTTGCCACGCACGCACTTTCCATTTTTGGCGACCACAGCGATGTGATGGCAACAAGACAAACCGGCTGCATTTTGCTGTGCTCTTCTTCTGTTCAGCAAGCGCACGATTTTGCCCTAGTTGCGCACCTTCTTGCATACAAAACTTCGCTGCCTGTCATCCACTTTTTTGACGGCTTTCGCACCTCGCATGAAGTGCAAAAAATTGAAATCATTGACGATGAAATCATCAAGAAACTTCTGCCAATGAAAGAAATTGAAGCTTTCAGAAGTTCTCGCCTTTCAAGCGAAAAGCCATATCAAAAAGGCACAGCACAAAATCCAGATGTGTTCTTTCAAAATCGCGAGCTTTCCAGCCCTGCATATGTGCACATACATGAAACTTTGGAAGGCATTTTGCAGCAATTTGCTTCGCTCACCGGCAGAGAATATTCCGCCTTTCAGCTTTTTGGCGCAAATAATCCAAAAAAGGTGATTGTCAGCATGGGCTCTTCTTGCCAAACCATTCAAGAGGTGCTTGAGGAGGACAAAAATTTTGAAGATGTTGCACTTTTGGAAGTGCATCAATATCGCCCATTTGATTATCAAGCTTTTGAAAAACTTTTGCCACAGTGCGTGCAGCAGGTGATTGTTTTGGACAGAACCAAAGAGTGCGGCGCCCGTGACCCTCTGTTTTTGGATGTGTCCTGCGCCCTCAAGCAAAGAGAGAATGTTCAAGTGCTGGGCGGAAGATATGGGCTTGGCGGCAAAGAATTCACCCCAAGCATGGTTAGCAGCGTCATCAACAACTTTAAAGAACAAAAAGACAACTTTACCGTGGGAATTGTGGACGATGTTTCCAATTCTTCTTTGCCAATGGAAAAATACAGCCTAAGCACAAAGGCTTTTCAAATGAAGTTTTGGGGATTGGGCTCGGACGGCACAGTTTCTGCCAGCAAAAGCACCATCAAAATTTTGGGAGAAGAACTGGGGCAGAATGTGCAAGGTTATTTTGAATATGACAGCAAAAAAAGCGGCAGCCTCACCCGCTCACACGTGCGCGTGAGTGAAAATCCAATCAAAAGTGCATATCTGGTGGAAGAGGCGGACATCATCTCCATCAGCAACTTCTCTTTTGTGCATAGATATAACTGCCTTGCAGGGCTGAAAGAAAACGGAAAGGTGCTGATTAATTCCATCTTCAGCGCAGAAGAAGTGGACAAAGTGCTGCCAGATGTTTACAAAACAACTCTGCAGCAAAAACACGCATCACTTTTTGTCATCAACGCACAAAAAATTGCCGAAGAGTGCGGGCTGGGAAACAAAATCAACATGGTTATGCAAACGGCAATGTTTAAGGTGGCACAAATCATCAATTTTGAAGATGCAAAAGCGCAAATTGAAAAATACATCAAAAACACCTTTGGCCGCAAAGGGCAAAAGGTGGTGGACAAAAACCTCATGGCTTGCCAAAAGGCAGAAGCTGGGCTGGAGAAAGTGGACATTTCAAAGTTCACACAAAAGGGCATCAACTTAAAAGACAAAAATCTTGATGACAAGTTCTATCAAAACATCATGAAGCCAATTGAAAAATTGGAAGGAGATTTGCTGCCTGTTTCAGCGTTTGAAAAAGACGGCAAAGTGCCTCAAGGCACAGCGGCATTTGAAAAGCGCGGCTTTGCCAGTCACCTGCCAAAATGGCTGCCAAAAAACTGCATTCAGTGCGGCCAGTGCGTTGTTGCCTGCCCTCACAACGCCATAAGGCCAGTGCTGGTGAAAGGAGAAACTCCAGAAGAGTTGGAGTTTGCCGCAGCATTTGGCATGAATGGATATTTTTATCGCCTGCAAGTCAGCCCAGAGGATTGCACTGGCTGCGGCGTTTGTGCCAAGGCGTGCATTGCAAAAGAAAAAGCGCTTGAAATGCACCTTGCAAACGAGCGTTTGGAAGAAGAAAAGAAAAATTTTGCCCTTGCTTCAACAATAAAATCCGAAAAAGACACCCCATTTTCCACCGACCTGCCAAAGGGGTTGCAGTTTAAGGATTGTTATTTTGGTTTTTCAGGAGCATGCGGCGGATGTGGCGAAACGCCATACATCAAGCTGGCAACCATGCTGTTTGGCAACCGCATGACCATTGCCAATGCCACGGGCTGCTCCAGCATCTATGGCGGCTCGTTCCCAAGCTGTCCATATCTGAAAGACGAAGAAGGCAAAGGCCCAGCATGGGCAAACTCGCTGTTTGAAGACAATGCCGAGTTTGGGCTGGGAATCAAGCTGGGCAGCAAATATTCGGGCGGCGAAAAAGAGTGCGTGTGGATTGTTGGCGGAGATGGCTGGGCTTATGACATTGGCTATGGCGGGCTGGACCACGTGCTTAACAGCAACGAAAATGTCAACATTTTGGTGCTGGACACCGAGGTGTATTCCAACACAGGCGGTCAAGCCTCAAAATCCACCCCACGCGGAGCAATGGTGAAGTTTGCAAACGCAGGCAAAAGAACCAAGAAAAAAGATTTGATTGCCATTGCCATCGCCTCCAAAAACTGCTATGTTGCGCAAGTTTCCTTGGGTGCAAACATGAATCAATGCATCAAGGCATTCAAAGAAGCGGAAAGTTTTGACGGCCCAAGCCTGATTGTGGCATATTCCCCTTGCGTAAATCATGGCTTTGACATGAGCGAAACCACCACCGAAATGCGCAAAGCGGTTGAAAGCGGATATTGGTCGCTTTTGCGCTTCAATCCAAAAGAAAACAACCTCTCTGTGGACAGCGTGGCAAACTTTGAAAAATATGAAGAATTTTTGAATGGAGAAAGCCGTTTTAGCGCCATTAAAGAGCTTAGAGGCGCCGAAGCCGAGGCTTTGCTTGACCAAAGCAAGAAAGATGCAATGGCAAGGCTGGAAACCATCAAAAAGCTTTCAAATGCAGACAAAAACTAAGAAAAACAAAAAAAACAGTCAAATTTTTGGCAAATAAGTTATATTATAATATATATAATCGTTTGACAATTGTCGAAAAAAAGTTTATAATGAACTATTATAGGCAATAATCAAATGCACGAAAGGGTGGAAGACATATGGATTTGTTTAAAACTTGGCTGGTGGAAACACCAATTGCACACAGAGGTCTGCATGACAAAAATGCGCCAGAAAATTCTTTGGCAGCTTTTTCAAATGCAATTGACAACGGCTATGCAATAGAACTGGATGTGCATCTTCTTGCAGACAACACAGTTGTGGTTTTTCATGACGAGTCCCTCGCCCGCATGACAGGCAACGATGGATATTTAAAATATCTCAATCGCGAAGATTTGAAAGCCCTCAAACTTGCTGGCACAAAAGAAAGCATTCCAACATTGTCAGAAGTTTTGAAGCTTGTGGACGGCAAAGTGCCACTTTTGATTGAAATCAAAAATCAGCACAAGGTTGGAAATTTGGAGCAAGCTGTCATAAACTTGCTTAAAGGCTATAAGGGCGAATATGCTGTTCAGGCTTTCAACCCATACAGCCTTGCATATTTCAAAAAGCACGCCCCTCAAATTTTGCGCGGACAACTTTCTGGAAGTTTCAAAGGCGAAGCTTACAAAAACTTGAAGCTGTCAAAAATTGTCAGATATATGCTGCGTCACATGATGCTGAACAAAAATGTCAGCGAGCCGCACTTCATCGCCTACGAATCGGCCGCACTGCCAAACAGATTTGTCAAAAAGTTCAAAAAGCTGCCTCTTCTTGCATGGCCTGTGGACAGCAAAAAAGAATATATGCGCGTGGTGAAGCACTGCGACAACATCATCTTTGAAGGCTTCGTGCCAGAAATCTAATTGGGGTGGCAACAAAGTTTTTAACGACGTCACGGCAAAAGCCTAACGCCTAAAACTTCAGTAAAAAATTTGAATAAAGCTTTGCATTGCTTTAAGCTGTCACAAAAAAACAGTGCTTTTTGCACTGTTCAATTTTTTTTATTTACACCTTCTGAAAAAACTTTCAAAAGTGTTCTTTAAATTTTTAGAGCTCCCGAAAATGCTGCCATTTTTGGGAAAGAGAAGCAACCCAGCCCATTTTTGGGAAAGAGAAGCAACCCAGCGTCCCCACGAGCGCTTGCCACTTGGCAAGTCGAGTTTCAAGCGCAGGTTGCGACGAAGGACGGGGAAACGAGAATTTAGCGGTTAGGATTGCATTGCAATCCGTGCCCGCTTCAAAATTCTTGTTGCCCCCCCAATTATTCCACCGTCACTGCCTTGGCAAGGTTGCGAGGTTTGTCTGGATTGAAGCCAAGTGCAAGCGAATAGAAAAACGCAAGTTGCTGAAGCGGAACAATGGAAACAATTGGCATAAAGCATTCTTCAAAGTCTGGCAAGTCAATTCTAAACTCCGGCGTGAAGTTGTGTTGCAAATTGCTTAAAAGCAGCACCTTGCCTCCTCTTGCCTTCACCTCCAAAATATTGCTTTCCATCTTTTCTTTAAGCCGCTCTTGTGTGGAAATGGCAATCACAAGCGTTTGATTGTCAATCAGTGCCAGCGTGCCATGCTTCAGCTCGCCAGCAGCAATTCCTATGCAGTTTAAATAAGCAATCTCCTTCAGTTTCAAACTGCCCTCAAGCGCTGTCACATAATCTTGCTGCCTGCCAATGAAAAACACCTTCTTAAACTTGCAAATTTCCTTCAACAGCTTCTCCTGAAACGGAAGCACTTCAAACTCTTTCACAAAATTTTTTAAACTTTCCTTTTTGTCAACTCCCGAAAGCAAAAGCGCAAAACAAAGCAGTGCAAAAACTTGACAAGTGTATGCCTTTGTGGACGCAACAGCAATCTCCTTTCCCGCAAAGGTTGGAAAGACAAAATCAGACATCTGCTCCAGCGTGCAATATGGCACATTTGTCACACACATCACCTTGCAGCCTTTTTCCTTCACCAACTTTGCACAAGCAATGGTGTCCGCCGTTTCGCCGCTTTGGCTGACAAACACATAAAGGCATTTTTTTGAAAAGGTTTGCCTTGCATATCTAAACTCGCTGGCAATGGAAACACTGCAAGGTTTTTTGCAAAATTGCTGAACAAACTGCGCCCCCAAAAGACAGCTGTGATATGCTGTTCCGCACGCCACAAAATGAAGAGATTTACACTTCTTAAGTGCTTCAAAATCCAAGTTTGGACATTCGGAAAAATATTTAAAAAACTCTTTCCTAAGGGCAACCGGTTGCTCTTTAATTTCTTTTTGCATGAAATATTTTTCTTGCAAAGTTTCTTCAAAAAAATCAAAATCGCCAATAAAAACAGGATTTTTTTGAATTTTTTTGCCATTTTCATCAAAAAAATCAACTTTTCCGTCTTCCATAACCGCAAATTGATTGTCATCCAAAATGTAACAAAAATCAAACTTCCCCGCAAAAACCGAGATGTCACTTGCCGCCATGGACTTTGTTTTGCTGACTGCAACAGCCAGCGGGCTTTGCCTTTTTGCAACAAAAATTTTGTTTTCATTTTTATGTATCAACGCAACCGCAAAACTGCCAACCACCTCTTTTGCCGCCTGCAGCAATCGAAACAAGGTTTCCCCTGTTTTTGAGGCAATGAGGTTGACAAAAACCTCGGTGTCCGTTTGCGAATATAAGCAAACATCCAGCTGCGTTTTCAGCTTTTCAAAGTTTTCAATAATGCCGTTGTGCACCATGGCAAACTGTCCATCTTGGCTGATGTGTGGGTGTGCATTTTCTTCACTCACCACGCCATGCGTTGCCCATCTGGTGTGCCCAATCACAACTGGGCAACACAAATTTTTGTCAATTTTTTTCTCCAGATTTTTTATTTGCCCAACGCTTTTCACGCAGCTGATTTTTTCATCACCAAGCAAGGCAATGCCGCTGGAGTCATAGCCACGATATTCCAATTTTTTCAAGCCCAAAACCACATCTTGCACTTCATTTTCTTTTCCAATGCTGGCACAAATTCCACACATATTTTTTCATCTCCAAAAGTTTTTTGATTATATAAAAGATATATGTTTCTTCTCCCCTCTCTGTGAGGGCGTAAACCCACAAACTTGTGCCGCGCAAAACTTTGCTCATTGCTTTTGACATTTGTTTTGCACCTTCTTTTGTTTGCTGCCCTCATTTTGCTTTTGGCTTTTCTTCACTTTCTTTGCCGCCCCTTGCTTAGTTCTTTGCACTTTCTTGTTCCTTGCCTCTTGCACAAAAACCTAAAACAAAAAAAAGCACCCTAATAAAACGCTTTTTTCAATTCATTTTAATTTTATTGACGCACAAAGCAATCAACGGTCTTTCAAGTTCTCTGCCTTTTTCCCAGCCCTTGACTTTTGATATAAGTTTTCATAGGTTGTCATGCCATAGGCAATTTTTTTGTTGTCGTGATTTGCATGTTCATACACCACCGCAGCAGCAATAACCCCAGCCGTTCCAGCCACGGCTGGCGCAAGAAGACAAAGCGAAGCGGTTTCCAGCCTTTCAATTTTGTCTGCCTTTGCAACAAAATATGCATCAGCAGAATTTTTGAGAAGCTTTAAAATGTTGTCATCGGACTTAAAATTTTTCAAAGCCTCATTTGCCTCTTCAATGGTTTTTGTGCCATCTGCAACAGCTTTTGCAACTTCTTGCAATTCATCTTGCAAAAGGGCACCATATTCTTTGGTTGATTTAAAATTTTTTGAAGTCGCATCCATCACAGCTCTGTATGCCACACTTGTGCCCACTGCAGCAACTTCAGCAGCCAACATCACTGCCAAACAAACGGAGCCTGCAGCCACACTTTTGAAAATTGCCTTGTTGTTTTTAATTCTTCTTGAATCCAAATCCATAAAACTTCTTTTCATATTTTTTCTTCCTTATGAAAGCATTATATCACCCTCTTGCCATGGTGTCAAGTGGCAATTTTCACTTTTTGCCCAAATATGTCAGGGTGATGTTTCCATATCTCTTTTCGTCCAAAATCTCAAAGTCTTGCGTTTCAAACTTGTCTTCGGTTGCGTGTTCGCACACCACAATCCCCTCATCGGCAAGCAAATTTCTTTGCAAAATCTTGGCAAGCACGCTGTCATAAAGCCCGCTTTTGTATGGCGGGTCCAAAATAATTAAGTCAAAAGCCTCATTGCACTTTTCCAAAAACATAAGCGCATCGCACCTAATCACCTTTTGAATTATGCCCATGTTTTTAAGGTTTGCCTGCGCCATCGCAACACTTCGAGAATCTTTGTCCACCATTGTCACTTTTGCTGCACCACGGCTTAACGCTTCAATCCCCATGGCACCAGTGCCACAAAAGAGGTCAAGCACGCTTTTTTCTGGCACAAAAAATTGCAGCTTCACAAAAAGTGCTTGTCTAACTTTGTCGGTGGTGGGTCTGACAAAAGAAAGCTTGTTTTCAATCAGCCTTCTTCCCTTATATTTACCCGAACTTATCCTCATCATGTCAACATTTTATCACACTTTTCACAATTTTCAAATTGTTTTGCAAGCTTTTTCACTCAACACTGGTGGCACCCCTGAAATTTGAAAAGCCCGTCAAAATTTCATAGCAAATTGTGTCTGTTTTTTTTGCAAGCTTTGCGGCATTTGTCATAACCACAACCTCGTCCCCTTCTTTCACGCTTTTGTCAACCTTCACAAAAAAACAGTCCATGCAAATGTTTCCCACCGCACAAAACTTTTTGTTGTTGATTTTCACACAAAGTTTTTCGCTTAAATTGCGCCTAAGCCCGTCGCCATAACCAACTGGCACAATGGCAATCTTTTCGTTTGCAGCCGCTTTGTGCCTGCCGTCATATCCCACGCAATCACCCTTTTTGACATAAAAAATCTTGCTGACATAAGAACGAATTTCCATAACAGGCATCAGATGCTTCTCTCCATATCCATACATCCCAATGCCCAGCCTCAAAACATCAAAATCAAAAGGAAATTTTAAAATTCCACTTCCGCCAAAGCAGAGCTTTGCATCCTGCATAATGTGCGAACGAAGTTTCATAAATTCCTGATAATTTTGCATTGTCAAGTGCTTGTTGCTGGTGCACGGAAAGTGCGTGCAGATGGATTTTAACAAAACTTTTTCTTCTTCCAAAAGCTTGTTAATCAGCTGCGCGTTCAACTCGCTTTTCAACCCAAATCTGTTCATACCGCAATCCAATTTCAGATGAAGAGAATTTTTAAGCCCCAAGTCAAGGCATTTTCGCAAGTCCAACTCGTCTTCTACAATCACCTCAAAGCCATGCTTTTTGCACAGCTTAAAATCCTTCACCTTGGCGCAAATCAAAATGGGCTTTTGCGTGAACTTTCTCACCATAAGCGCCTCTTTTTCACTCACCACTCCAAAGGATTCCACCTCATTTTCAACAGCCGAAACAACCTCACCAATGCCATGCCCATAAGCGTTGCATTTCACCATTGCACAAAGCTTTTTGCTGCAAAAGTGCCTGAGGTTGTGTTGCAAAGATTCTCTCTTCAAAATTTTTCTATTTTCCATAATATGATATACATTTTCAGTGAAATTTTTGTCACACATCGCTTTTTATTTAAATTACATGCCCAATATTGACCAAATGCCAAACAAATGCTTGACATTGTTAAGCAAAATCACCCAATATCTTGTAAAATGTGATTAGGGGGAAACCGATGAGTAAATTGCCAAAGTTCACATTGAGAATCTCAGAATCCTTGCACAGAAAAATGGAGTATTTGACGGCAATCAGTGGAAGAAGCAAAAACAAAGAGATTGAATTTGCCTTAAAAAGATATATCCGAGATTTTGAAGCCAAAAATGGCGCTATCGAAATAGACCAAAAAACAGAAGATTAAATTTTTCTTGCTAATTTTGTTGACAAGAGGAAAAATGTGTTGTATAATACACATAGTTTTTTATTGCAGCAATTTTGCCAAACAAAGTTGCGCTTGCTGACAAAAGAAAGCAAAAACATATGGATTGCTAGCTCAGTTGGTAGAGCATTCGACTCTTAATCGAAGGGTCCAGGGTTCGAGCCCCTGGCAATCCACCACCTTTTGGACGCACAGCGTTCTTTTTTTATTTCATTACCAGTGTCTTACAAATCATTCTGATTTGTGCTTGCATTTTTCATGCAAGCCGAACCCTTCGTCCAGGCTGCAAGCGAGGCGCGAGAGTGGAAATGGCTTGTGGTCACTTCGTTCCAAGCGAGCCCCTGGCAATCCACCACCTTTTGGACGCACAGCGTTCTTTTTTTTATTATTTTTTGGAAAAAAGCTTGAAAAGCAAATATTTCTCTGCTTTTTTTCATATTATAATTTGGAAAACTGAATATTTGTTTGACTTTATAAGAAAAAGTTGATATACTAATAAAAATTAAGGGGGCTTTTTATGAAGAAAAATGGTTGGTTTATTGCAAGTGGAGTTCTTTCAATTTTGGGTGCAGTTGGCATGGGCATGCTTGCACTGATTTTTTTGTTGGCTGCAGCAACACCGGGCATAATTAATGACCCAACAATCACTGTGGACGCAAAGGCGCTTGTTCCTGCCTTCATCTTCTTGGCAGTGTTGATGTTTGCTTTCATGGCAGTTCTCATTTTCTGCGCTTCTGTATACCTGAAAAATTCTTCCAAAACTTATGAAGAATTGCACTCTTCCAAAAAGATTGTTGCAGCAATTGTGCTTTCCTTCTTGTTTGGTGGCGTTTTGATTGGCGTGTTTGGGCTGATTGGATATCTGACAGAACCATCTCCAACCACCTCTGCTTCTCAAACTGTTGAAACTTCAAATCCAGATATTTCTTCCAAGTTGCAACAACTTAAAGAAATGAAAGACAGCGGCATCATCTCCGAAGAAGAATTTGAAGAAAAGAAAAAAGACATCCTAAACAACTTCTAAAACAAATTCTTAAGCCACCAAAAACTTGGTGGCTTTTTTCTTTTCACTTCTCCTTCCCCTCCAAGCTGTTTCAACTTTTTTTGTGCCAATTTGCTTTTTCGACACAGTCAGCGCAGTATTTTTGTGCTGACTTATAAAACTTTCGTTTTTTACTTTGCTTTTTGTTTGCTTTATGTTAGAATGTATATAGAAAAAAATTTATTTAAAAAAATCAAATAAAAAGGGAAGAGTATGATTATCACTTTGGTCACTGACCAATTCTATCAAAGTGGACACGGAACAAGTGTGTCTGCACAACATTTTTATAACGGATTGGTTGAAAAAGGTCACACCGTGAGAGTTTTGGCTTATGACAGCGAAAACAACACTCCCTATGCACTTAAAGAAAGATGCTTTGGCAAACTTGCCACAAAAATCATCAACTCGCAAGGTTTTCAATTTGCCAAACCAGACAAGGCTGTCATCAAAAAAGCAATTGAAGGCGCTGACATTGTGCATGTTTACACGCCTTTCAAGCTGGGCTACACAACAATCAAAATGTGCAGGCAACTCAACATCCCTTGCACTGCAGCCTTTCACATAACGCCAGAAAACATCTCTTCCACCGCTTATTTAAATCACTCGCACCTTTTCAACAGTTATATTTGGCACAAATGGCACAACTCCACTTACAGGTTTGTCAAGCACATCCACTGCCCTTCGCTTATGGTGGCAAACAGGCTTAAAAAGCACAAATTCAACTCAAACCTGCATGTCATTTCAAATGGATATCAAGACATCTTCAAGTTTCAGCCCGAGGCAAAACCAACCATCTTCCAAAACAAATTTGTCATTCTTGAAACAGGAAGATTTTCTCGCGAAAAGCGCTGCGACCTTCTGATTTCCGCCATCAAAAAAAGCAAACACAAAGACAAAATTCAGCTTATCCTTGCTGGCAAAGGCCCAACCAAAAAGCAATGCATGCGCAGCGCAAAAAGCTTGCCAAACTTTCCAATTTTTCTTGGCGCTTACAACCGCCAGCAGCAGATTTCGTTCTTAAATTTTGCCGACTTGTATGTTCACCCTGCCGACATTGAAGTTGAAGGCATGACTTGCATTGAAGCCATTGCCTGCGGATGTGTTCCAGTTGTGTCCAACAGCCCAAAATCTGCAACTCCACAATTTGTTGTGCACAAAAACAGCATTTTCAAAAAGGGAGATGCTGCAGATTTGGCAAAAAAAATTGATTGGTGGATTGAACACCCACAAGAGCTTTTGCAGCAAAAAAGCGTGATTGCCCAGCACGCAAAGCGCTTCACCTTGCAGCACAGCATGGATTTTTACATCAAGATGTTTGAAGCTGCAATTCAAGATTGGGACAACAAATATGACGACAAATCAAAAACTGCCATCAAGCCCAACATAATCAACAACTATGCCTCGCCCGCTGCAACAGAAAATGTTTCAAACAAAACAGAAACAAAAGCATGACAAAAAAATCAAGCAATAAACAATCAAGCAAAAGAATAACAAAAATCATAAAAATTTAGAAAAAAATGACTGAAATCATTCAGCCATTTTTTTATTTTTCCATTTCCTTTTCTTCATTCTTCACAAAATGCCTTCCGCAAGGCTTTGGCGCCTGTTCCGTGCGAGGCTTCTTTTTTTGATGAAGATATATTGTTGTTCGGGAGATTTCGCCTCCCCCAATGCTTGCACTGCCTTTTGGCAAGTTATGCCCAAATTTTTCTTCCATTGCTTTCCCCTCTTTTGCTTTGTTATGACAATATTATAACCCGCTTTGCGGAATTTGTCAACACCTTTTTTCAGCCACCAATTCTCACTTCTCCAGAAATCCAAGAATCAAAAAACTTTTCAAGGTTGATGTGTGCAGATTTGCTGAAACTTTCAACAAGCTTTTGTGAGGAAGAGTTTTTGAAAGCATATTCAGAAAAATAGTTTTTCAAACACGCAAAAAACTTGCGCTCACTCATTGTGCTTCTCACGCAGTCAAACAGCAGCATGCCTTTGGTGTAAGTGCAGTTGACATATTCTGGCTCGGTGGCAAACTGGCTTAGGTTTCTGTTCATGCTTTCATCCACCTGCCCATTGATGTTTTTGAAAATCCTAACAAAGTTTTGATAAGTTTCTGTGGCATTTTGCATGATTGTGTCATATTTCATGCCATATTCGGTGTTTTTTTCATAAAACAGCGCACAGGAATATTCCGTCAGCCCTTCATCCACCCAAGCTTCGGAGAACTCGTTGTTGCCAACCATGCCATACCACCACTGATGCGCAATTTCGTGCACAATCACATAATCCTCTGTGGAGGAAGAATCCAAATCGTCAGCAATCAGCACAAGGTTTGGATATTCCATTCCGCCAAAGCAAAAATCTGACTTCACAACCGAAAGTTGTGGATAGGCATATTTTCCAAACAGTTCTTCAAAGGTTTCAACTGCCTTGACGGCGGTGTCCAAATGCTGCTGCGCATTTGCGTCGTCATAAAAGAAATAATTAACTTCAATCTGCCCCGCTTTTTTGCACAATTTTTCAAATTTCTCTGAAAGCACAAAGCAAAAATCTCGCACCTTGTCTGCCTTGCAAGAAACAATTTTGTTTTGTCCTTCTGTGCACTCTTCCACTTGCTGCCCAGTGGACGCAAGAGTGAACGTGCTTGGAAAAGTGATTTGCACTTCAAAATTTGCCACATCGCTATAAAAAGGGTCGCCATTTGCCGCAAACTTGTTTTTCACAAAGCCATTTTCATACACGCACGCAATTGGGAAAAAATTGCCAAAATTGATGGTGTCATCGGCATATCCCAAGCGATGGCGAATGTTGGCAAGCTTGACAGTGAAGTCCAAAGAAATGCTGGCGCACTCGTTTGGAAACAAGCCATTTTCAAGCTTCACGCTTAAGATGCTGCCATCCGTTTCATCCACCAAAAATGTGGCATCTGAGCCATCCACTTTCACGCTGTCAAAGCTTATGTTGCCATAGCTTTTTCCATTGGGATATGCCTTGTTTTCATATGAGGTGGAAACAGGCTTTTGCCCCTCTGCAAAGGCGTTTGCATACAGAAAAAAACAAACCTCTTCCAATTTGTTGTCGCTGTTGTTGACATAGTTCACCTCTTGATGACATGTCAAGCTTTTTTCAGCATCGGTGTAAGTGGCAGAAATGAAATAGCTGCAAAGCTTGTCCGGCTTTGACGCACACCCAACAAACAAAAGTGGAAAGCAAATAATGGCTGCAAGAAGCAAGCCAATTTTGTAAAAATCAAACTTTTTCATAGAATAGTCTATTCATCTGCTGCACAAAACATTCTTTCCAAAAAAGTTGTCAAAATTTGTTTTTTGTGATATCATAACATTTATAGGAGTTTCTTATGGCATTTTGCAAATTTTCCATTGATATGATGGCAAACAACACCACCGCCGTGGACAACATTTTTATAAACAACTATCTTCCTTATGCAGATTCCACCGCTGTGAAGGTGTATCTCTATGGGCTTTACAAATGCCAAGACAGCAACGCGCCAGACAACACGCTGCAGCATTTTTCAAAAGAGCTGCACCTAAGCGAAGAAGAAGTGGAAAAAGCATTCACCTATTGGCAAGAGCAAGGCTTGGTGCAAGTTTTGAATGTCATCCCCTTTGAAGTGAGATTTTTGCCACTTTCAGATGTGATTAACAACACCAAAAAGTATAACAAAGCAAAATATGCCAATTTCAATGTTCAGGCACAAGAAATTTTGGGCGGTCGCATGATTACGCCAAACGAATATCGAGAATATTATGACATCATCGAGCGCCTGCACATGGAAAAAGAAGGATTGCTGTTGACGCTTGACTATTGCGTGAAAGCAAAAGGAGACAATGTTGGTTATAATTACATAACCACTGTTGCCAAAAGCTGGGTAAGTCAGGGCTTAACAACTGGGCAGCAAATTAAGGACAAAATTCTTGAAATTGACACGCTCAACTCTGGCATGGGAGAGCTTGTGAAATCTTTGGGCATCAAGAGACCGTTCACCTTGGACGAATATGAACTCTACAAAAAATGGGTTGTCCTGCAAGGCTTTGAAGAAGAAGTTGTGAAATTTGTGGCAAAAAAGATGAAAGGCAAATCCAATGCGTTTGTTTTTGAAGCCATGGACAAGCAACTGGACAGATATTTTGCCCAAAAACTGTTTTCTTTGGACGAAATCAAAACTTTTGAAGAGGAAAAAACTGCCACCAATCAAATTGCCAGAACCATCACCAAAAACATGGGGCTTTATTATGAAAACATCGAGCCAGTGGTGGACGGATATGTCTTCCCTTGGCTTAACATGGGCTTTGGCGAAAACATGCTGAATGAAATTTCTTCCTATTGTTTCAAAAGCAATGTTCGCACGCTGGATGGAATGGACAAAGTGCTTCAGAAATTCCACAAACTGGGCATTTTGACGGAAAATGCGCTGCATGAATATTTTGCAGATGTTTTGTCTGTGGACAAGAAAATCAAGCAAATTTTGGAGAATATTGGCTTGTCACGCAATGTCAATCAATATGACCGCGACAAATATAAAATCTGGAAAGAGGTTTGGGGGGTTCCAGACGATGTGATTGAGTATGCCTGCACCCTCGCCGTGGGAAAAGAGCAACCTTTGCAATATCTTGCCAGCATCCTCTCTTCCTTCCACGACAAAAACATCCGCACCCTTGAAGACGCCAAAAACTCTTTTGAAATTGTTTCGGTGAAGGCAGAAAAAAAATCCAACTTCTCCACTGGCAGAAACTACACCAAACAAGAGATGAATGCGCTTTTCCAGTCCATTGACGAAATTGAGGTGTGAGTATGAAACAAAGCATAATAAACAAAGCCATGCTTGTCATTCAACAGCGCAAGCGAAACGCATTGAACAACTTTGATGAAAAAATAAAACCTCTTTATGAAAATGAAGAATTTGTTGAGCTTGAAAGAAAATGGTCACGCCTTATGATTGAAAATGCACGAAAAGAATCTAATGGAGAAAGTGTTGACAATTCCGTTGAAGACCAGCTGAAAGCAAAAATTGAAAAAATGAAAAGCGGGCTTTCACCTGCATTCACCTGCCCACTTTGCAAGGACGAAGGCTATGTGGATGGTCAGATGTGCAACTGCCTAAAAAAAGAAATTTCAAATGTGCTGTTGCGTGGCAGCGGTTTTGAAAAACTTGAAAGCTTTGAAAACTCCGAAAAAACAGCTGGCGACCTTGCCCCTGTTTACAGCCTAATGAAAAGGTGGTGTAGCAGCGATTTTAAGAAAAACCTCATATATCTTGCTGGTCCAACGGGAGTTGGAAAAACGCATCTTGTGCGCTGCATGGCAAACGCATTGATTGAAAGAGGAAAATTGGTTAAAATTGCAACGGCATATCAAATCAATCAAGATTTCAAAACCTTCAGCAAAACTTTCAATGATGACATTTTAAATGCTTACATCCAAACCGAAGTGCTTTTCATTGACGACCTTGGCACCGAGCCACAATATCGCAATGTCACACAAGAGCATTTCTATCTTTTGATAAACGAGCGCAAAATGAAGCACCTTCCAACCATCATCACAAGCAACCTAAGCATGGAAGATGTGAAAGAGCGATATGACGAGCGCATCTTCAGCCGAATTGCCGACCGCGAAACCTCCATCACAATCTATCTTGACGGCGAAGACCGCAGACTAAAAAAACAATAGCCCATTGTCATTCTGAGCAAGTGCCAGAAAGATTCTTCAACACCTTCCCTTCGCTCACGGCTCAGAACAACAAATTCGTTGGCACGCTGTTGAAGAATTTCAAAAAAATCGCAATTTCTTGCGATTTTTTTTATTTTTAAGCACTTTCAAGACCTTCATCTGCACAGAAATTTAAGCCACAACTTTGCAACCTTGTCTTGTGACGTTTTCAAATTGTCCTCTCCGTGCCCCGAGTGCATTGTGACATAGTTCAAATTCAACAAAAATTCCAAGCTCTTTTTCATCTCATTTTTGTTGCCGCCATAAAGGTCCAGTCTGCCCATGTCGCGCCCAATCAGCACATCTCCCACAAAAATGTCGTCGCCAAGCTTAAAGCACATATCGCTTTTGCTGTGCCCACCCAGTTGCCAAAACTGAATGTCCAGCCCGCCCAGCTGCAAACTTCCTTCACCCTTCAAAAAGACAAAACTTTCAAAACTTTCAATTTTCAACTGCCCTTCGCTGTAATTGTGCTCTGGATGCAAGAGATACTCTTTCAAAAATTCACTTCCATACACCTTGCAGCCAAACTCTTTGGCAATGTCCAAAGCAAAAAAGCAGTGGTCATAGTGTCCGTGCGTCAAAAACACGCCCAGCACCTTTCGCCCCAAAACAGCCTTCTTCACCTCTTGCACCTGCACCCCAGCATCCACCACAACACATTCGGCTTCATTTCCAACCACAAACACATTGCTTTCAACCAACTGCCCAACAAGCCTTTCTGTCAACATCTTTGCCCTCCAAAATCACAACCATTTTAGCAAATCGCACAAATAAAATCAAACAAAATGAAAAAAAGTCTTGGCATCCACCAAAACTTTCCCTGTCGTCATTTCAATGTAACCCGCCATCAACCGCAAAAACTTGCCATAGGCTCAACTTATTTAATCTGTTTCATTAAATTGACGATGGTTTCCTTGCCTTCAGTTGAAAGGTTGTTAAACATGTCAAGCATATTTTTGTCTTCTTTGTTATACTCTTTCCCAAGATAAAAAAAGTCTTGCGGCGTAATTTCCACCAAATCCAAAAAGTCCAGCAATGTTGAAACCTTCAACTCCACGCTTTTGTTAAGAATTCGTTTCATGAATTGCTCACCAAAGCCAAGACGAAAGCTTGTTTGCCTTGCAGATAAGTTTGCCTTGTTCATAAAATAGCCCATGCGATTTAAAACATCATCATATTTATTTTTATTTACTGATTGATTTGCTCTCACTTATCATCCTCCATTAATGCATTTTTTTCAACACATTTACTTGATTTGTTTCATTAAATTAACAATCGTTTCTTTGCCTTCGCTTGAAAGATTGTTAAACATATCAAGCATATTTTTATCTTCCTTGTTATACTCTTTTCCAAGATAAAAGAAGTCTTGTGGAGTAATATCCACAATATCAAAAAATTCAAGCAAAGTTTTTACTTTAAGTTCAACCTGCTTATTCAAAATTCTTTTCATAAACTGTTCGCCATGGTCAAAACGAAAACTCGTCGCTCTGGCAGACAAATTTGCCCTATTCATAAAATAGCCCATTCTATTTATAACTTCATCATAGTCAATTTTCTTTTTATCCATTTTAACTCTCCTTTTCATTCTTAATTTTAATTGATTTAAAATCATTAGCTACATTCAGAACTTGACCCTATTTTTGACAATTTGGCTTTTTATCAATCATTTTATGGTTGACAATTCTCTTTTTATGACTTATAATGATTGAATATGGATCAAAATATGGAGGAAATGATATGATATCAATCATTGCATGCTTTACAGGACATCGTCCTTTTGGCTTGCCTTGGGGCTATGATGAAACAAAAGAAAGTTGCTTGAAGTTTAAAAAAGATTTGTTTGACATTTTGCGCAATGCAATTATTTATGGCATAGAAACTTTTCTGACAGGTATGGCAGAAGGCTTTGATATGATTGCAGCAGAAACTATAATTGAGCTAAAAAAAGAGTTTCCAACTATTAGGTTGATTGCTATTATTCCATGCAAAGAACAAGAAAAAAATTGGAAAAAAAGTCAACAAGAAAGATATTGGAAAATTATAGAACAATGTGACCAAAAAACTATTTTAGCAGAGCACCCTACTCAAGGATGTTTTAATGAAAGAAATTTGTATATGGTGCAACATTCAAACATTTGCATTGCTTGTTGGAATGGCAAACCCAGTGGCACATACAACACAATTAAATTGGCAAAAAAATATGGACTTAAATTAAGAATAATTAACCCCAAAACATATTAAAAATAATAAAAAATAACCCAAGCATTTTGCACTTTTCCCGCAAAATCCTTCTTCGTGGCTTAGCCCCGCCAGCGGGATGTTTCGACTTCGCTCAACATGACAGCGCTGGCGCCCAACATCTCTGTCCACTTCTCCCTGCGAAATCTTGCAAGGTTGAATAAACTTTGATGAAAAAGTTCATACTTTTTTTGAGGAGGAAATTATGGTTATTGCAAATTACATTGCGTATGTTTTGACTTTAATTGGTGCGTTAAACTGGGGGCTTGTTGGCATTTTTGACTTCAATTTGGTTGCTTGGATGTGTATGGGTTATCGCAACGGCTGGGCAATTGCAATTTATGTCATCATCATGCTGGCGGCAATTTGGCTTATCATTTCACCAATCATTTCAAAAGGAATGTTGGATTTGGGATGCAAAAACAGAAAAGAAAATCAAAAAAAGTAACATCTTATCTTAAAAAACAGCTTTACATAAGGCTGTTTTTTTTGTTTGAAAAAATCTTGACATTTGAAATGGAAATGGTGTAGAATGATAAAGTAGCATTCATAGGGGTGTAGTTCATCGGTAGAATAAGAGTCTCCAAAACTCCAGAGGAGGGTTCAACTCCTTCCACCCCTGCCAAATGTAAACTAAGTTTAACTCAAGAAAAGGAAGGGGTTGAACGGGCAGAGAAGCAAACGCAATGGTATTGCGTTTGCTTGATACAAAAGAAAAGAAGAATAAAAAAACATGGGCAAAAATTAATTGCCCATGTTTTTTTTAGTTATAATAATTTCCCACATTTTTGTTGCGCCAGTCTTCGTCCACTTTCACAAACAGCTTCAACACGCATTTTTTATCCAGAAGCCTCTCGGCAAATTCGCGAGCTTGTTGCCCCAAACTTTTGAGGTTTGCGCCGCCTTTGCCAATGATGATGCCCTTATGCTGCTGCCTTTCGCAGACAATTTCCACATCAATTTTGGCGCAACTTTCATTTTCTTCAAAATTTGCAATCACAACTGCCACGCCGTGAGGGATTTCTTTGTCGAAGTTTTGCAAAAGCAAGCCTCTAATTTTTTCAGCAATCAAAAACGAAACATTTTTGTCGGTGTATAACTCTTCATCATAAATTGGCAGACCTTCTGGCAAAGCTTCAACAACTTTTTGCAAAAGTTTGTCCATGTTTTGCCCTGTGACAACTGAAACGCCAAGCGCCTCCAAAGTGTGGCTGGCCTGCTTTTTGTCCGCCTTCGTTTGCACCAAAATGAGGTTGTCGGTTTTGCTTTTGAGGTTATTTACATATTCCAGCTCTTCCTCTTCCATTTGGTGGCTCCCGTCAAAAAGATACACCACCACATCCGCACCCGCAATGGCACTGCGGACATTTTTCATCATAAATTTGTCCAAATTGTTTTTGCTGTGATGGATGCCCGGCGTGTCCACAAACACAATCTGAAACCCTTCACCATTTTTGATGCCCAAAATGGAGTTGCGGGTGGTTTGCCTTCTGTGAGAAACAACTGCCACCTCTTCACCCACCAAAAAATTAACCAAGCTGCTTTTGCCTGCGTTGGGTTGTCCCAGCACTGCCACATATCCACACTTCATCTTGCCAACCCCGCTTGCCTTAAAATTTCTTCTGCAGTTGCGTTCATCAGCTTTTCGTCAGCCTTTTCAACGTGGTCAAAGCCCAAAATATGCAGCAGCCCGTGAAGCGCCAAAAAACAAACCTCGCGTTTCATGCTGTGCCCAAACTCTTTTGCCTGCCTTTTTGCCTGCTTTTTGCAGATGACAATATCCCCAACAAACAGCACTCCATCCACAATGCTTGACGAAAACTTTTTCAGTTTTTCGTCTGGACGCTTTTCTAGATTTGGAAAAGAAAGCACGTCCGTCACCTTGTCAACCTGTCGGAAGCGATTGTTAAGCTGCTTGATTTCCTCTTCGCCAACAAAGTTGAGCGAAATATTTGCGTTTGAAAAATCCTCTGCCAGCTGCTGCTGTGCAATCAAAAACAGCTCTTCAATTTTTTTCCTATATGGAAAAATTTTTCCTTCCAAAATCATACTTTTGTGCCTCTTCATTTTTTTCGTTAAGAATTCTGATACACCGCCAGTTGCTGTTCAATCACAATGCAAAAGTTGACAATCGTGACACCAGAGAGGTGTCTTATGGTGTAGAACTCATCTTTAATATTATCACATTCTCCGCATTTTTCCAAGGCTTTTTCCTTTGCTTTCGCAACAATTTCTTCTTTGACATCCTCAAAGTTGCTTTCAATCACATTTTCCTTCAATTCGTAGATGTAAGTTTTGCGCATCTTAAACGGCAAAAACAGGTTCTTAATCAGGTCAACATCCTCCGTTTCAACCTCATACATCTTAAAGTTGTTTTCTTCCTTAAAGTTGTATATGGACAGTCCAAACAAAGTGATGTCGTTCTGCACCACCACGTTTCCAGTGCGCACAACTTCAATGAAGTGCTGATAATGATTTGCCATTCCTTCAAAATATACATCCGCCAAGATTTCCGCCTTTGCGTCCACCTTTTTCATTTGCCCAGAGGTGTCAATTGTGTATGGGTCAACCAGCACCTCGCCCTTTTTGACAATGTCGCCAACCTTAACCCTAAGTGTGCCAGAAATGAGGTTTATTTGCGTAATTTTCCCGTCTTCGCTGGCAACCAGCGGCGCAAAACCTCCATACATCTCGTCGGGCAGCAGTTTTTCTTTGATGTTAATCACCAGCGTTTGCCCCTTAATGATGCAAGAAGCAAAGCTGACCCGCTCAAAATTTTCAATAAGCCCAATTTCCACGGCTTCAGTGTCCAGTGCGCTTTTTTTGGACGGAAAGTTTGACTTGACAAAGTCCACAACTTCCGTCTTTGAAAGCTTGTCCAAACCCGTCACCTCATATTGCACCACAAAATTGTTTTGTAAGAAAAACAGCGCAGAAAACACCACCAGCGCAGCAATCAAGCCATAGGAAGTGAGGGCTTTCTTAAGCAAAAAGAACACGCCTTCGTGCGTGACGCTTTCCACCTTCACACCCTTGTTTTTCAAGATTTTTTCCACTTTTTTGTGCTCAAAAAATCCACAGCTGAAAGTGGTGTTGTTTTTGCTTTGCCTGTCAATATCACTCAGCGTAAAACTTTTGGAAAGCTCGTTTAAAAGCTTTTCTTGATTAAGCCCAGAAATTTTAAATTTGGTTTGATTTTTCCATTTCATCAAATTTGCTCCACCTTTTTAATCTCGCCGCAAATTTTTATGGTGTTGTCAGAAAGCTCGGACAAAATCATGTCCTTGCCCTCCACCATAATCACCGCCTTTTTAACGCGAAAGGAAATCAGCTCTTTGGACAAGGTCACAAGCCCAGTGTGCCCCTCCACATACAAAAGCTTTCCTGAAATGTTGATGATGTTGAAACCATTGAGGTCAAAATTTTTGGGATTTTTGACATTTTCCTTAACTTCATTTAAAAAATTGAACATAACTTCACACTCTAAAAATATTCTATGCCTTCAATCTTTCAATAATGAAAAAACCCACTCTTAAAAGTGGGATGAAAAAATATAAATAAAAAAATAAAATCATTCTTCGTCGTCAAACTTTTTGCGCGCCAAGATGTCCGTCATCAAAAGCTCTCGCGCCTTGGGAGGCAAAGAATCCAAAATCTCCCTAATTTCCGTGTCAGTTTTGCCGCGCAAGGATGAATAGTCAAAATTTGTCAGCGCATCCAATTCCGAATCCACCACAACATCCTTCTTGCCCAAGCCGCTTCTTAAGAACTTATCATAGTCAAAATCTGCGTCGGCAGCCTCAGCATCCTCGGCGTCCTCAGGCTCTGCAACAACTTCTCCTTGATTTATTTCGTCTGCGTCGTCCAATTCCAAGCTTTTTCTGAGAAACTTTTCATATTCTTCAAACTTGTGGTCAATGTCGTCAATCTCATCGTCTTCAAAGTCAAAAGGGTTGATTTTAAGCGGAGCCTCGGCGCGCCGTGGCTGGTGCTGATGGTTATCCAAAGAAAAATCTTCAAACTTGGCATCAGCTTCCGCCTTGATAGGCAAACTTTCCTTAACAACAGACAAATCGTGTTTTGGCAAACTTTCCTTTTCGCTCTTCTGCCCCTGCGCGTCTTGCCTAAGCTGCTGAGCGCGCTTTTTGTCCTTCTTGTCCACAATCACAAAAATGGAAACAGCAAGGGCACACACAACGGCAATCACCACGCAGTAAATCGCAACATACATAACGCCTCCTTACAAATCGTCGGATTTCTTTCCAATTATGTGCCTACGCATCTCGGTGTCCGCCTGAAGATTTTGCAGTTTGTAATAATCCACCACATCCTTAATCTTACCCTCTTCAATGGCTCTAACCACCGCTTTTGGCACTTCCGCCTCACTTTCAATCACTTTTGCGCGCATTTCTTCCGCTTTTGCCTTCATCTCTTGCTCCACCGCCATGGCAGTCAGCCTTCTGTGCTCCAGCTGATTGGATGCCAAAATTCGGTTTTTTTCCATCTGTTCTTTCTCAATGCTAAGCCCCCTGTTGGTGCCCAAATCCGCATGAATAACATCCGCCGAAACCAACTCGTATTTAGAGTCATCGTCCACATTGGCGTCAAACACAGCTTTATCCAAAAGCTCTGGGCGCGCCACCAAATCACTTGCTCTGCCCGTGTTGGCAATTTTGGTTACAACCGCTTCCACCGCACGCGCAGCAATGGTTTCATCCGTAACCCCACGCAAAAAGTTTTTCACATTCACCTTCAGCGTCAACGAAAGCTTAACATTCACCTCGCGATTATCCTGCGCCACCGAGGTGATGAGCGGCAGTTCAATCAGTTTGGGATTGATGCACTCACGCACCACTTCCAAAAAATCATGCCCCGAAATGTCAATGGCCTTGGCAAAATCAAAATCAAAATTCAGTTTTGCAGCCTTTGCGGCATTCAAGCCCTCCACAATCTTCTGCGGATGCCCGCCACTGGTGGAAACAATCTCAAAATCAAACAGCGAAATGCCAAGATGAGACTTTCGCGCAAGAATGTAAGCTGCCACAATTTCGTCCACCTTAACTTTTCGCATCTTCATGCCAATCAGCTTAAAAAGCGAGATGAAACAGCCAGAAAACATTGCGGAAAAATAAGCTCTTCTTGGCATCAGGCAAAAGATTGTCAACAAAAAAATCAAAAACAAGCCCGCCAAAACAACGGCAACAATAACTCCTGCATTCATAACTTTCTCCTTAAAAGCATTTTATCACACTTTTGCCCGTTTGTCCATAGGCAAATGGAAATTAATGCCAAAAAAAAACAAAGAAAAAAGAGAGGAAAATTTCCATCTCTTTTCATTCAAGCACTTTGTAAAGTCAGTCTTCGTCAACGTCACTTGCAAGGAAACTTGAAACTCCCACTTTGAAGGAATAGTCCACGCCCAGCTTGCCTTTGGATTTCAAAACATCAAAATAAACTTCAATATAATCGCAGCCACCCTCGCCCGCAAACTTGTCAGGATTAAGCGTGCCAAACACGCCGTGTCCAGAAGCGGAATCGTTAAGCATATAAAAATCCTTTGCTTTGGTGTTGCCCTTGATTGTGATTTGCCCAACTTCCGCCAAGTGAGTGCTGAAGGCAAACGGATTGATTGCCCCGTCACCAATGTTTTTCTCAAACTCGGCTTTCATTGGCACATCGCCAATCACAATGTTGTAATCAAAACTTTCGTCATTGTCGCCTATGGTCAAAATGTGAGATGTATATTGCTCTTCAAAATCGTCATTCACAGTGCCGTCTTCAAAATAATACACCGAAAACTTTCCATAGGCAAGCTCCACCGTGCTGAAGAAATCGGTGCATTCTCCGGTGGCGCTGTTGAAATATCTAAAGCCCACATTAATCACAATGCCGTCGGTGTCTTTTCGCTTGTTGGTGGCAGGAGTGATGATGTCATTTGGGTCGTCCCAATATTCAAACGCAAGCCACAAATCACCAATGCTTTTTCCAATATTATCCTTATGAGGATAAATCACAATGCTTTGATATTCTGCCGAAGGAATAAACTCAAACAAGTTGTCATCCTCGTTGTTGGTGTAAGAGCACATAAAATAGTTGCCCACATAATCGGTGATTGTGGAAGCAAGATATGCGTCACCAAGGGTGAGAGGCTTGCCGTCCATAAGGCCAATTGGCGCCTTTGTGCAAGCATATTCCACAATGTTGTTGATGATTGCGTCATAGTTGCGGTTGAACTTCAACTCTTTGAAAGTGGTTTGCGTTTTGGTTGTAAAGCCGTCCGCAATTTCAATTTTCGTCACAACCTTGTTGCCATCGGCATCTTTGGTTTCGGTTGTTGAAGCCACATCTCCAGCCGCATAAGGTCTTCTCTCCACCAAAACATCGGAGGTTTGAATGGAAAACAGATTTTTGTCAAATGCCGCTTTTCCAATCACCTTGTCTTTAATAAATCTCACAATCTGCGCCTTGTTGGTTTTTGTCACGCCAACATAGCCGCCGTTTTCTTCATATTGCGCCTTAACCTTTGCAAGCGCATCCACAATGGAAATCTCGCCAGCGTTGTTTAAGTCCACATCATTATTGCTTGTGCTCCAACCCTTAACCGTCACATCAACAATTGCTCCCGTGTTGACATCTGCCTTCACAGCAAAATCAAACAACCTGCCTTCTGTTGGCTGCTCGGTGGAAAGAGCCGCGCCCTTGTCATCCACATAGTCATAGCCCAGCACAAACAAATATATGGCATATTCCAGCGCATCCTGAAAATAGTTTTGTGCAGTCAGTTCATTTTCTGGCTTGCCCTCAACCACCTTTTCATAATAAGGCGAAGTCCAATAGTTTGTCACCCTCTCGCCTTCAACATCAGAGAAGTTTTCCTCCCCGCTGTAAAACTCCCCAAAGGAAGGAGCATAAAGTTTTTCCATGTTGCCTTGATAAATCGCCTTCCAACCTCCAAGTGTATTTAAAAACAAAGACTTAAAAGTTATTGTTCCGTCATTTTGCACTTCCAATAAGGCATTGTTATTGACATTATTAAAAACAGTCCCTTTTTTTTCCAAAGTTGAACTAGGTGAAAGCGTCCAATTCCAAATTGTGTCATAATCCAAAGTTATGGTTTGGCTTTCAAAATCTCCATAAGCATCATAAACTGTTTCAATATTTGAAATTGTATATCTCAAAGTGTCATAAAGATAATAAACATTGTCTTCGTCCTCTCCGTATTCTGCAGAATATGTAAAACCTTCCTCTTTGTTTAAGCCAGCATAAATCATATCTCTTTTTGTTGTGCCACCTGTCACCGCATCATTTTGCACATTCTCATTCTCATATACCTCGTATAAAGCCATGAAGATTTCTGATGCAAAAAGGTTGTAATAATTCACAGAAAAATTTCCAACTGCGTTTTTAAAGCTATAGTCTGAAGGTTTGGAAAGCACTTTTGCGCCATCCATTTCAAGAAGGTTATAATCTTCTTCAAAATCTTCATTTCCTTCGTCTGGGTTTTCAATGCCGGGGTTGTCACCTCCGCCGCCTCCACCTGAAGGTCCGCCGTCGCCACACCCCACAAAAAACAGCATAACAAAACAAAGCAAAAATGCAAAAATTCCTTTCTTCTTCATATTGATATCATATCACAAACCACAAAAAAAAACAAGGATTTTTAAAAAATCCTTGCCTTTTCATCATTTTGTCAAGTCATATTCCAGCGATGTTGTTGCAACTGTGTCATAAAGCGCTTTGTTGCTGTTGTCAAGCTCAGTCAATTTTGGAGAAGATGCCTCCCAATATTTCGTGTTGTTCACAACATTTTCAATTGGCGTATTGAAACTTAATGAAGAAGAGATATGCGTTTCCAAAAGCTGCAACTTTCCATTAATCTCCACAACATAAACCATATCCCAGCCAACAACACGTCCATAAATATCACTGGCAGAAGATTTGCTTTGTGGAGTTTTGTAAGCAAACAAGACATTTTTTGCATCCAAACCAGAAATCTCAGAGGAAAGTTCATTAAACACGCTTTTTGTAAGTCCATCAAGCGTTGCTTTGTTTTGCGCATAATCTGCATCAAGGTTTGAATAGTCAAGGTCAGCACCATCTGAAATTGAAATTGGAAATTTGTCTTTATTTGCGTTAAGTAAATCAACAAGCTCTTGTTTTGTCTTAACTTCGTTAAATTTCTTCATAAAAGAACTCTTTAACGTGAAGTTTTGAAAATACTTATCTCCAACCACATCAGCCAATGCACCAAACTTAATTGTGCCTTGCTCTTCCTTCAAATAACAAATTTTGTTGATGCTGCAATCGTTCCCCAAAGAAACTGCTTTGTAATAATCTGTTTCAATCATCCAATTTTCAAAAATCTGTGCCACAAAACCACATCTCAAGTTGCCTTGTTCATCAAAAAGGTTTTCTGTGTTAACAGGGTCTTTCACTGTTTCGTCAACATGTTCTGGGGTGGAAACTGTTGTTTTGCCAACGTTGTTGAATTTTGCATCCTGTCCGTCAAGCCCAAGCACAACATTGCTTCCGCTTGTTTTGTAAGAAACGTTTCTGCCGTCCGCCAAAGCGCCATAAAGCACATCTTCATCTGCTGACTTCCACTCAATGGAATTTAACGAAGCAACCATGTCGTCAATTTCTGCAAAATAGTCCACATTTTCTGTGTTGTCATAAATGGTTTTGTAATAAACGCCATCGCTTCTTTTTGCATATTCAAATTGCACTCCGTTGTCACCAAGTTCATAAAAAACGTTGTCAACTTTCAGCTTGGTTGGGTTAACCAGCACGGTGTTTTCTCCCACACCATAAGTGAAGTTGTGTTTGTTAAGCGAAGCCGAAAACTTTTTTGCATCTGCCTTCAGCGTCTCAAAATTTTCATTTGGGTCTGGTGTTGGTGTTGGCGTTGGTGTTGGGTCTGGCTTAGGGTCAGGCGTTGGTGTTGGGTCTGGCTTTGGGTCTGGTGTTGGAACAACAATGTCTGGTGGAGTGACAGGGTCTTTCCCCTTATCTCCGCAGCCTGCAAAAGCAAAACTTGCCCCTGCCGCAGTTGCAGCGCAAAGCACAACAGCCATGATTTTTTTGATTTTTGATGAAATTTGTTTCATTTTTTGCTCTCCTTCTTCTTTCTTATTCAAATAATAACATATTTTCCAAAATTTTGCAATACTTTTAAAAAAATTATTTTTCCGCCACAATTTTGCCCGCCAGCGTTGTCATTCAATGTGCACACACTGTCACCCTAAGCGGAACGGACGATTAGAGGGCCCCGCTATCATGTTGAGCAAGCGCCTTTAGGCGCGCAGTGGAAACATCTTGGGTGCAAAAGCAGAAAAGAGATTCTTCCACTCCGCTTGCGCTTTGGTCAGAATGACATCGGGTGCGCTTACTCTCCGTTCTGAATGACATAAGAATTATGCATCTCCTGCATCCTCGCGCATGAAGAAAAACAAATATTGCTGTGCAAAACCAGACAGCTGCCCAAACTCTGCAGTGAGGTTGTTTCGGATTTGCTCTCGATTTTCGGTGTTGTTGCCATAAAATTTGTGATACATCTTTTCAATCCATGTGTCCACCGGAAAAACATCCCCGCGCCCAAAGCCAAACAGCAACACGCAGTCAGCAACCTTGGGCCCCACGCCCGCCAGCGTAATCAGTTTTGCCCTCAGCTGCGGCGTTGGAAGGGTTTGCCAATCTTGCAAAACATCCTCATCCACTTGTCGAAGCACTTTAAACAGATATTTGTTGCGATATCCCGCACCAATTTCAGCAAAAAAGCTTTCATCCACCTCCAGCAGCTGCTGGCGTGTTGGAAAAGCGTGATATGTGCCCATGTTTGTGCCCAGCTTTTGGCGCATTCGGTTTATAATCAGCTGAATGCGCTTTATATTGTTGTTGGCAGAAACAATAAAACAAATCAGAGTTTCAAACAGGTTTTGTCGCAAAATTCTTATGCCATGTCCAAACTTGATTGGCTGTTTCAATATGTCAAACTTTGAAAGTTTTGCCTTAATTTCGGCATAGTTGGTTTTAAGGTCAAAAAAGTTTTCAAAATATGTCACATCTTCTGTTGCAATCACAAAGCCTGTGGCTGTTTCAAAAATTTCCGCCTTTTTGTCTGCCGACAGCACCACCCAGCTGTTTTCGTGCTTTTCATAGCAAAAAATCTGCCCACACTCCAAAATGTGCGACGGGTTGAATTCTTCTTTTCCAACAATTTCAATCTGATTGGCTTTCAGTTTATATTCCATTTTTTCTCTCCAAAAATCTGCAAAAAAATATAAAAAAGAGGCATCCAAGCCTCCTCTTTTCTTTTTTTTAAGCCTCTTTCACAGAAACCACATTTTTGCCATTGCTCATTTCAAAAACAACTTTGCCGTCTTTCAAAGCAAAGAGAGTATAGTCTTTGCCAACACCAACGTTTGCACCAGGATACACCTTTGTGCCGCGCTGTCTGATGATGATTGAACCAGCAGTCACTGTTTCTCCAGCATAGGCCTTAACACCAAGACGCTTGCTTTGAGAATCTCTTCCGTTTTTGGTGCTTCCGCCACCCTTTTTATGAGCAAAAAGCTGTATATTAATAAACATCTTTTTTAACCTCCATTTTAACAAATCTTGAAAACTGCTTTGCAATGCTTTTTAAGGTTTCTTCCATTGCGCGCAAAAGTGTTTGAACAGCTTGCTTTTCAATGTCTTCCTCTTTCAAAGAAACAGCCAAGAAGCCGTCGCCAAGCTTTTGCTTTACATCCAACTTCAAAACTTCCTTCAGCCCAACCAGCGCCATCTGCGTGGCTGTTGAAACTGCCGAGCAAACAATATCCTGCCCTTCCTCTGCAAAGCCGCTGTGCCCTGCAACTTCAAAACCGCAAATCAGTTTTTCTTTTTTATAAACAAAAATCTTTGTCATAATTACATCACAATTGAAACAATTTTAATTTCAGTCCATGGTTGTCTGTGACCTTGCTTCTTGCGTTCGTTTTTCTTTGGCTTATATTTGTAAACAACAATTTTGTCGCCTTTTCCGTGTGCAAGAACTTCTGCAACCACTTCAGCTGTCTTAACGGTTGGAGTGCCAGCAACTGTTTTTGTTCCATCCGAAATCAACAAAACATCAAACTTAACTTTGTCACCAACAGCATTCTCAAGTTTTTCAACCTTAAGTGTGTCGTTTTCTGTGACATTATATTGCTTTCCACCTGTCTGAATAACTGCAAACATTCTTAAAACCTCCTCTATCCAAACTCGCTTGTGGGGCGTGAAACAAAGCAAAAACACTTAAAAAATCATATTTTGCCATTAATTTTCAACTTGCAAGCCCTTTTAATGCGGATACCCTCGTATTTTATCAAAAAAATAAGCTTTTGTCAAGCAATATTTGCAAGATTAAAGCTTATTTTTTATTTCTTTAATTCTGTTTAACTCTGTAAATATCTGCCAATCTATTTTCATTCACTGGCCCGGCTTCACTTTTGTGTGCACCATAATTCTTTGCCTGAAGCCTTGTGTCAACACCATTCATAATGACAAATTTTTCATGCGTGCCATAGTTGCGCTCCTTTTTAATGGCAAAGCGGGTTGCATAGCCAACTTCCAGAGCATCCAAAGCATTTTGCATATTCAAAAATGTGGTTGAGATGCCTGCCTTATCAAAGAAATATGTGTCTTGATTTTTGAAACCCGAGCAACGGCAGTGTACAATGCGCGCTTTCATATTTGAAAGAGAATTTCTATGAAGGTGACTTGCAAGGGAATTAATCTGTTTAAAATAATCTTTACTTTGGTTGTCAAAACCAAAAATTTTGCAAACCATGTCCGCTCTGCTCTTCAATTTCACACAATCTGGCTCTGCCTTAAACCTAATCATGATGCCCTTTTTTTTGGCAGCGCAAGATGTTTCTGCGGTGTCTTCCAAATAATAAGCAACCGCGCGTGGTGTGCATTCAATATATTCACAATAATTTTCTGGCAACTTTTCAATCTTTGACAAAACATCTTTGCCAGACAAGCCAGTTGCCACAATAAGACCTTTTTTAATAAAGCTGTTAACTGCTTTCAAATCCATAAACTTCTTCTCCTTTTTGTTTGTCAGTTCATTCTAACACAAAGTTTGTGGGTTGTCAATAGGCAAAAGTCCAATTTATTCATCGTTTTTGCCAATTTTGGAGAGATAATTTAAAAAATATGCAGGCAGCGGAGCCTCAAATGTCATGCGATTGCCCGTGCGCGGATGAGTGAAAGAAAGTTTATAGGCATGCAAAAGTTGCCCTGCCAAGCCTTTCGCCTCGTGCCCATAAAGCTTGTCACCCACAACAGGATGATGCAAAAACTTTGCGTGCACCCTAATTTGATGCGTTCTTCCCGTCTGCAGCACAAACTCCACAAAACAGCACTTTTCAAAGCGCTTCAACACCTTATAGTCAGAAATTGCCACGCGCCCCGAAGCTTGCACGCTCATTTTTTTGCGGTCTTTTTCATCCCTCTTGATGAAAGTTTCAATTCTGCCTACATCTTCCTTCAAATTGCCTTCCAAAAGCGCCAAATAATGCCTGTGACAGCTTTTGTCTTTAATTTGTTCTGCCAAAGCGTTGTGTGCAAAATCGTTTTTTGCCACCACCAAAAGCCCACTGGTGTCTTTGTCCAACCTGTGCACAATCCCCGGGCGAAGCTGCCCATTGATGCCGCTTAAATCTTTGATGTGAAACAAAAGCGCGTTCACAAGAGTGCCACTTTTTGTGGATGTGCAAGGATGCACCACCAGCCCTTGCGGCTTGTTAATCACAACCACATCTTCGTCTTCAAAAACAATGTCAAGCGGAATGTTTTCCGCCTCAGTGGAAATTGGCTCTGGCAGTTTAATTTCAGTTTGCACACACATCCCCGCCTTCAGTGTCATGCCAGACTTGCTTGCAACCTTTCCGTCCACACTCACCAAAGCTTGTTCAATCATGTTTTTGATGTGCGAGCGAGAAAAATCTTGCAAATTTTCCAGCAAAAAAACATCCAGTCTTTTGCCAGCATCCTCCGCTTCAACCTCAAACCGATTTTTCATCTTTGTCTTCCTTTTCAGAGGTTTTGTCCACCTTTTTTGCCTTTTCGGCGTCTTTTTTGCCGTTCTTCACAAAATATATGACAAGATAAATCACAAACAGCACCACGCCAACCGTAAGAAAAGCGTCCGCAAAATTAAAAACCGGAAAACTTTGCCAAAAATCAAACTGAATAAAATCGCGCACATATCTCAGCGCAATTCTGTCATACAAATTGCCAACGCATCCGCCAATCAAAAAGGCAAAAGCAACAGTCAAAAGCCAAGTTTTGTTTTTTTCTTTCACATAATAGAAAATGAAAATTGCAAGAAAAACCACCGACAAAGCAATCAAAAACGCCTGTTTTCCAGACATAATTCCCCATGCTGCGCCAATGTTGATTGTCAGCTTAAAGTTGAAAAGATATGGAATGATGGAATAAGTTTTTCCATCTTCCAAATTTGCAAAGAAATAATATTTTGTCACCAAGTCAATCACCAAAATTGACGCAATAATGCTGCACAAAACCGCAACTTTAATCCATGTTTGTTTCTTCATAAACTCTTTTTTAAAACCCCTCAAAACTTAAAAATCGCTGGTTTTTAAGCTTTCCATAATATGATATTTTCTTGCGCTTCAAGATTTGCCTTGTTTGAAATTGCAGCGCCAAAGCAAAATAACAGCACAAACAAGTCAATCTCTTTCCACTTCCATATTTTTTGGCAAAAACAGATAAAGATTTTTGTCAACGCGCTCTTCACTTGCTCCCAAAACATCAATCACTCCATGATAATAATCCAAAACCTTGTTTCTTTCCAAAGTGTTGCAGGCGCGAAAATCAATAAAGAATGGCTTCCCCTTCTTCAACATTTCCGCCTTTTCTTTGCAGTCTTCAAAGTTTTCAGGATAATAAACCCTCACGCCGTCAATTTCATCTGGCAACTTTTGAGAAATCTTAAGGTTGTAAGAAGCCTTTGGAGCAGTTGTTGTTTTTTTCTTGACAACCTTCACATCATCGCCTTCAAACCCAAAAAATTTGTAAATATAATTCATAAGTCCCATTTTATGTCACCCCATTATAGTTTAAGTTTATCATAAATAAGAAAAAATACAAAATAAATTTAACCATTATCATTTGACAACTTTTTGGCGTTTTTCTATAATAAAAAAAGGAGAATTAAGTATGACAAACAAAGATAATTTCATGGCAAATTGCGCTGCAAGCGGTTCAGCTTCAACAGATTTGCTTATGGCAACCAAAAACAACAAAATTGAAAACACCCAAGAAAAAATTGGCGCCGTCAAAAACAAATGGTGCTTGACGGATGAAAAGACAAAAAAGGTGATTTTCACCTTCTGTGAAGACTATAAAAAATATATTTCAGACAACAAAACAGAGCGCGAATGTCTGGAAAGTGCCGTTGAAATGGCAAAGAAACAGGGTTTTTTTGACCTTAGAGAGGCAATTAAAAACAAAACAAAGCTGAAAGCGGGAGATAAGCTGTTTGCCGTCAACAACAATAAAGCCATTGTGCTTTTTGTGCTTGGCAGCGAAAGTTTGGAGAACGGCCTGAACATTCTTGGCGCACACATCGACAGCCCTCGTTTGGATTTGAAGCCAAGCCCTCTCTATGAAAAAAATGGTTTTTGCCTTTTTGACACTCACTATTATGGCGGCATCAAAAACTATCAATGGGTAACCATGCCCCTTGCAATGCATGGCGTGGTGGTTAAAAAAGATGGCACCACAGTCAAAATCAGCATTGGCGAAAAGGAAACCGACCCCGTGTTCTATATTTCCGACCTTCTTCCTCATCTCAAGAAGGAAAAGTCTGCTCAGGAAGTAAGTGGAGAACAGCTGGATGTGGTTGTGGGCAACATGTCCTTCAAAAGCACGGACGAAAGCGAAAAAGTTATGGACAACCTGAAGTCAATTCTAAAAACTTACAACATTGAAGAAGACGATTTCATCAGTGCCGAAATTGAAATTGTGCCAGCAGGCAGCGCCAGAGATATGGGGCTGGACCGCAGCATGATTGTCGGCTATGGACATGACGACCGCTCTTGCGCATACACCTCCCTTCAAGCAATCTTGGAATGCCAAAACCCAAAGCGCACCGCAGTGTGTCTTTTGGTAGACAAAGAAGAAATTGGCAGCGTTGGCGCAACTGGCATGAAAAGCCGCTTTTTTGAGAACATGGTGGCAGAAGTCATCAACCTCACAGAAACTTACAACGAGTTGAAACTCAAGCGCTGCCTCAATCATTCCAACATGATTTCCAGCGATGTCACCGCAGGCTTCGACCCAACTTGGGCAGCATCCTACAATATGCAAACAGATGCATATCTTTCTTGCGGGCTTTCATTCAACAAATACACCGGACACCGCGGCAAAAGCGGAGCCAACGATGCCAGCCCAGAATATATTGCTCGCCTGCGCAAAATTTTGGACGATAACAATTTATATTATCAATTCACCGAAATGGGCAAGGTGGACCAAGGTGGCGGCGGAACAATCGCCTACATTCTCGCCGAATATGGCATGAATGTCATCGACGCCGGCATTCCACTTCTCTCCATGCACGCACCATGGGAAGTTGCCTCCAAGCTTGACATATATCACGCCTACCTCTTCTATAAATCCTTCTTGAAAGATATGAAATAAGTACACTGAATCTCTTTTGCAAGTTAAAACCAGCTCTTTAAAGCCAACTTAAAAAAAGAAAAAATGCATGCACAAAAAGCGTTGATTTTTTCAACAAGTTTTCAAAAAGCCATTGACAAACCATTTCAACTATGTTATATTAAGATTAAGAATTTCTTATTGCACTTAGGAGGAAAAAATGCATTTTGAATATAAAACCGTATACACAAAACAAATTTTAGACGCACAAAGAAAGTTGCAGAATTGCCAAAATAAAACTTATGCAAACACACTTTTGGTTCAACTCTGCGATGAAAAGCTGTTGGCAGAAGCAGTTGCCACTTTTTGCCCATATATTACATCAATATCTTCTCATGAAATCAGTCGTGAAGACTTAGAGAAAATTCTCATCAATGCATTTGGAATTGATTTGGTTATTAAGGCAGACAAAGAACATGGAGCAAAGCACAACAAACATTATCAAAACAGCCTTATGGCATTGAGAAGTTTGCGCGGAAAGGAAATTATTGAGCTTTCTGACTGCCTGACAAATGAAGAATTTGAAGAATATGTTTCCGATTTGTCAGAATATGCAAAAGAGGACTATCAAAATGCCAGACTTGCACAAAAAAATCTTGCCACAGTAAATGAAACAGTGATAAAAAGTTTGTAAAAATTCACTTACTCTTAAAAATCAAAAAACACCCATGTCAAAATGCGGGTGTTTTTTTTCATTAATCTCTTGACATCCCCCCCCGTGTGTTATTATTAGTGAGAAAGAAAAATCTTTCTTAAGGAGGTATGAATGATTTCAACTAAAAAATGTCAGGAAATGGAAAAGGAGTGGTTTGAGATTTCAAGTGAAGATATGGAAACTCATCATGAAAAAGATGACAGCGCATTCCGCATGCGACAACTTGAGGTTATGCAAAAGGCAAAACATCTTCAACACAAATTCATCACAGAGTTCTTTTCTGCACTAAACAGCGAAGAAGCAAAAATGGAAGCATCTAGTTATTTTCTCGGCAGAGAGGCAAATCGAATTGATGAGGTTATCCACGCAAACAAGAGGTGTGAAGCTGTTCAGCTTGGTCCAAAAAACGCAAACATCCCACTGTTTTTGCTTCAAGAAATTCTTGAATGTTTGAACTATGCAGAACACGCTGCAACTTTGGCAGAAACAAAAGATGCAAAAGTCACAATGGAACACTTTCTTAAAAAAGGGGAATTTTTCCTTGCAGAAAGTGGAAATGTTTGGAACGCAATGCATATTGTGGAATGTGAAGGCATTGAGATTGCACATAAAAGCGATTATTTTGAGGGTTTCAACATTAGTGAAGATAGACTTGTAAAATAACAGCAAAGCGCTGTTATTTTTTTATTATGCTCTTTAGACTAAAATTTTTGTCAAGTTTATTGTTTTGTTATTTAAGCCTTATTTACATTTTTGTATGACGAAGCCACAGAATAATGCGAATGCGAGCAAAACGAGCAAGTTGCGCCGGCAACAAAAAAAATACTGAATTTAGTCACTAAATTTTGAAACTAGCAGAATAATGAAAGAAAAACATAGGCACAAAATTAAAACAACCTATGTTTTCTTTTTATCCTTACTCTCTCTTAACCAGCAAAAAAACGAATACTTCTGCCGTTGTCACAGGTTGTCGTGAAAATATTTAATCTACAAATCAATAGACACTTGCCTTGACCTTGACAACAAAGAATATTCGTTTATACTAGAGAACAGAGAGGAGAAAACAAAAGGCAAAAGAGCGGTCTGCGTTACGATCTGCCAGCAAGCGCTCTTTTGCAAGAAGTTTAGTTAGGCGTGTGCTTGTCTGGCGAGGCGAAGCCGAGCCACTTGTTCAAAGACAAGCACACGCTAGAATCCCAAACGAAAAATTTATTATTTTTTTTAATTTCGATACAAAACAATAAAATTTATGATATAATAATTTTATAGGAGGATTTCTATGGAAGAGATGTTGGATACTTTCGATATAGATGGTAATTTTTTAGGTGCAAAGACAAGAAGATTTTGTCATAGCGAAAATCCTGGCGTTTATCATAAGCCGGTTTGGATTTGGATTATAAACGATAAAGGTGAAATCCTTGTTCAAAAAAGAGCATTAACAAAAAAGAAAAGTCCAGGAAAATGGGATATGCCATCTGCTGGTCATGTTGATGCGGGTGAAAATTGTTTGACCGCTTGCGTGCGAGAAACTGAAGAAGAATTAGGATTGAAAGTTAAATCTAATGAGTTTATTTTTCTTAAAGAATACCTAAATCAAAAAGGTTGGGAAATAGTTCAAATTTATTTACTTAAAAACAATACAACTGAAAAAGATTTTGTTTTACAAACAGAAGAAGTCGAACAAGTGAAATGGCTTAGTTATAATGAATTTGTAAAATTATTATACTCTAATGAATTTTGTAATCATGAGAAAGAATACAAAGATTGGGTTTGTGAAATGCTGAAATCAAATATATAGAAACATAGAAAAACACTTTATCAATTAACGATAAAGTGTTTTTTGACAAAAATAATTTGCTAGTTTCAAAGTTTACAGCCCTTCAGTATTTTTTTTATTCGCATTATTCTATGAAGAGGAGCACGAGTTTGCTTGCAAGGACGAGTGCGACAAAGTCATCTATAACATGAATGTTCGCTGAAAGCGACTTGGCACTTTGTGCCAATAAAAAAAAGATTGCAATCGCAATCTTTTTTTTCATTCATGTTATTCAATAATCTGAGAAACAACGCCAGAACCAACTGTTCTGCCACCTTCACGGATAGCGAAACGAAGTCCTTGCTCAATTGCGATTTCTTTGTTAAGAGTGATTGTCATCTTAACGTTATCGCCAGGCATAACCATTTCAACGCCAGCTGGAAGCTCGATTGTTCCAGTTACGTCTGTTGTTCTGAAATAGAACTGTGGTCTGTAACCATTGAAGAATGGAGTGTGACGTCCGCCTTCTTCTTTCTTCAACACGTAAACTTCAGCAGCATATTTTGTGTGTGGGTGAATTGAACCTGGTTTGCAAAGAACTTGTCCCCTTTCGATTTCTGTTCTTTGAATTCCACGAAGAAGAATGCCGACATTAAATCCTGCAATTCCTTCGTCAACTGTCTTTCTGAACATTTCAACGCCAGTTACAACAGTTTGCTTCTTTGCGCCCATACCAACAATTTCAACAACATCGTTGATGCGAACAACACCTCTTTCAATTCTGCCAGTTGCAACTGTTCCACGACCAGTGATTGTGAAAACGTCTTCAACAGGCATAAGGAAAGGCTTGTCTGTGTCTCTTTCTGGTTCTGGGATGTAAGAATCCAAAGCATCCAAAAGCTCTTGAACGCAAGTGCAAGCTGGGTCATTAACATTTCCTGCTTGAGCAGCCTCCAAAGCTTTGAGAGCAGAGCCCTTCAAAATTGGAGTGTCGTCTCCTGGGAAACCATATTCAGAAAGAAGTTCTCTGATTTCCATTTCAACAAGGTCAAGAAGTTCTGGGTCGTCAACTTGGTCTGTTTTGTTCATGAACACAATGATGTATGGAACACCAACCTGTCTTGCAAGCAAGATGTGTTCTCTTGTTTGAGGCATTGGACCATCTGTTGCAGCAACAACAAGGATGGCACCATCCATCTGAGCAGCACCAGTAATCATGTTCTTAACGTAGTCTGCGTGTCCCGGGCAGTCAACGTGAGCATAGTGACGCTTGTCTGTTTGATACTCAACGTGAGAAGTGTTGATTGTGATTCCTCTTGCCTTCTCTTCTGGAGCCTTGTCAATTTCGTCATATCTCATTTTCTGAGCGTAACCCTTAGCAGCGCTGTACATTGTGATTGCAGCAGTAAGAGTTGTTTTACCATGGTCAACGTGGCCGATTGTGCCTACGTTAACGTGTGGTTTAGTGTTATCGTATTTTCCTGTAGCCATTTTAAAATCTCCTTTTTAATGTTTACTTTGATATTTTAACATATCTTTTCCAAATTTCAAAGCAATTTTACACTGTTTTTAAAATTTTTGTAAATTTTTTGAGAGTTTGCACTAAGTTTCAAAGCATCGCCTTAAATTCAATCTTTCGCCCTGCAACAGCTTTGCAAAAATCTTGCCAATCAAAGCTGCAATTTTTGTTTGGCAAAGCGATGCCTCAACAAAAAACGTATTTGAAAAGTTGTTTATGCAAAAAGCACAAACAAACCTTCAATTTCAAAAATTTACGCGTTTTTGCGTTGTCCCACAATGCTTTCTGCAATGTTCTTTGGAACTTCTGCATATTTCAAGAATTCCATTGTGAAATTTCCGCGGCCTTGAGTTTGAGAACGAAGGTCAGTTGCATAACCAAACATCTCTCCAAGAGGCACTTCTGCATTGACAACCTGCACGCCTGGTTTTGTTTCGTTTCCGGTTAAAATTCCACGACGAGAAGTCAAGTTGCCCATAACTGTTCCAAGATAGTCATCTGGAGCTTCAACCTGAACTTTCATGATTGGTTCAAGCAAAACAGGGTTTGCCTTGTTTGCGCCATCTTTAAACGCCATTGAGCCGGCAATCTTAAACGCCATTTCGGAAGAGTCCACTTCGTGATATGAGCCATCAAGCACAGTCACCTTAAAGTCAACTGTTTCATATCCAGCAATCACACCGTTTTTGCTTGCTTCAATAATTCCGTTGTTGATTGGTTGGATGTATTCCTTTGGAATGGAGCCGCCAACTGTTTTATCTTCAAACACATAGCCAGAACCTGGTTCCAATGGTTCGATGTTGATTACGCAGTGACCATATTGACCCTTACCACCACTTTGTCTGACAAACTTGCCTTCTGCCCTTGTTGCCTTGCGGATTGTTTCCTTATAAGCAACCTGAGGCTTTCCAACATTTGCTTCCACTTTAAATTCACGAAGCAGTCTGTCAACGATGATTTCAAGGTGAAGCTCGCCCATTCCGGCAATGATGGTTTGTCCAGTTTCTTGGTCGGTGTAAGTTTTGAAAGTTGGGTCTTCTTCAGCAAGTTTGACAAGTGCAAGCACCATCTTTTCTTGCATAAGTTTGGTTTTTGGCTCGATTGCAACTCTGATAACTGGGTCTGGGAAGTCCATGCTTTCCAAAACGATTGGATGTTTTTCGTCGCAAAGAGTTTCGCCTGTGATTGTGTCCTTAAGTCCCACAATGGCAGCGATGTCACCTGCTCCAACTTCTTTGATTTCTTCTCTTTGGTTGGAGTGCATACGAATAAGTCTTCCAACGCGCTCTTTTTGTCCCTTGTTGGAGTTGTAAACATAACTTCCTGCAGCCAGTTTTCCGGAATATACGCGGAAGAATGCAAGACGTCCAACAAATGGGTCTGTCATAATTTTAAATGCCAAACCTGCAAAAGGAGCGTCCTCACTTGGAGCTCTGGATTCAGTTTCTTCAGTGTCAGGGTTGAGTCCTTCAATGTGCTCGATGTCAAGAGGGCTTGGCAAAAATTCAACCATTGCATCCAAAAGCATCTGAACACCCTTGTTTTTGTAAGAAGAGCCGCAAAGCACTGGAACAACTGCTCTTGAAATTGTTGCAGCACGAAGAGCTGTCTTAAGCTCTGGAACTGAAATTTCTTCTCCTTCAAAAAATCTTTCAAGAAGAGCATCATCAGTTTCAACAATTTTCTCAACCATTTCGTCGTGCAATGCTTGAGCTTTTGATTTGTATTGTTCAGGGATGTCGGTAATCTCAATTTGAGTTCCCATGTCATCCTTGTAAACTTCAGCCTTCATTGTCATAAGGTCAATGATTCCACTGAAAGTGTCCGCCTCTCCAATTGGCATTTGAATTGGAAGTGGATTTGTTTTCAATCTTTCTTTAATTGAATTTACGCAGCCAAAAAAGTCAGCAGCATCTCTGTCCATTTTGTTGACATAGATGATGGTTGGCACTTTGTATTTTGTGGATTGACGCCAAACAGTTTCTGTTTGAGGTTGCACTTTGTCACGAGCAGAAAGCACAAGCACAGCACCATCCAGCACCTTCAAAGAACGCTCAACTTCAACAGTGAAGTCAACGTGACCTGGGGTGTCAATGATGTTGATTTTGTGACCTTTCCATTGGCAAGTTGTGCAGGCAGAAGTGATTGTAATTCCACGCTCTTGCTCCTGTGCCATCCAATCCATGGTGGCTTGTCCATCATGCACTTCACCAATCTTGTGGCTTTTTCCAGTGTAGAACAAAATACGCTCAGTTGTGGTGGTTTTTCCAGCATCAATGTGAGCCATAATTCCGACATTTCTGGTCATTTCAAGGTTTGTAGCCATAAAATAATTTTTCCTTTTAATGAAATTTGTTCATTTTATAAGTAAAATAAACAAAAACTTTGTCTTTCAAAAGTTACATAGCAACTATGCGCCTAATGCGCAATCGCCACTTATTCGCAAAATTTTACCATTTGTAATGTGCAAAAGCCTTGTTAGCTTCAGCCATTCTGTGCATTTCATCGCGCTTTTTGATGGAAGCGCCAGTGTTGTTGTATGCATCCAAAAGTTCGCCAGCAAGCTTTTCATTCATGTTTCTCTCGCCAGTTCTCTTTCTTGCATTGGCAACAATCCATCTGATTGCAAGAGTTTGGCGTCTTTCTGGACGAATTTCCATTGGCACTTGATAAGTTGCACCACCAACTCTGCGTCCTTTTGTTTCAAGCATTGGTTTAACATTTTCAATGGCTTGAAGACAAACTTCAAGTCCTTCCTGACCTGTCTTTTCTTTAATAATGTCAAATGCACCATAGACAATTTTTTGTGCAAGACCTTTTTTGCCGCTCAACATAACCTGATTGATGAGTTTTGTTACAACCTTGCTGTTATAAATTGGGTCTGGCAAAACATCTTTTTTGACAGCACTATTTCTTCTTGGCATTGTTTTTCTCCTTTTAAGATATCTGGGACAGACACCAAAGTTTTAAACGCGGACACGGCGTCTTATGCCATTCTAAGCCGCCGACATGAACAGACATTCTTGACGGATGCCCAGAGTCTAAAGGCCGCCTAACCGCTAAAACTTCGGTTTCTCTTCCCAATCCTCTTCCACGAAAGTGATTTTCAATTTATGCTTGTCGGGCTTAGCCCTACACTTCGCAAAATTGAAAATTTGTTTAGAAGAGTTTGGATACCGACTTAAATTTTATTTATTTTCTCTAACGAAGCCCAACTTCGCAAGAGAGTCGCGCAAAATGCTTTACGCATTTTCGTTTGGCGCGATATGCAAAAAACAAGTGTCCGCGCGAAGCTTTTCGTGCAAGCACGAAAACAAGCAAAAGCGCAGTTTTTTGCTATTTGCCTGCTTTTGGACGTTTTGCGCCATACTTAGAACGACCTTGCTTTCTGTTGGCAACGCCAGCAGTGTCAAGTGTTCCACGAATGATGTGATAACGCACACCAGGAAGGTCTTTAACACGGCCACCACGAACAAGCACAACGCTGTGTTCCTGAAGGTTGTGCCCAATTCCTGGAATGTAGCAAGTTCCTTCTTGACCATTTGAAAGCTTAACTCTGGCAATCTTACGAAGAGCGGAGTTAGGTTTCTTTGGAGTTGCTGTCCTTACGGACAAGCAAACACCACGCTTCTGAGGGCATTCCTCAAGAAGTGGAGATTTTTTCTTTTTTTCAAAAGTTTTTCTTCCGTTTCTGACAAGTTGGTTAAATGTAGGCATTTTATTCTCCTTTTATTTCTGGGGAGGCACCAATGTTTCTTAACGCGGGCACGGCTGAAGCCTAACCGCTAAAACTTCGGTTCCCCGTCCCAATCTCCCTCCATGTAAGTGATTTTCAATTTGTGCTCGCCGGGCTCAGCCCTACACTTCACAAAATTTAAAATTGTTTTACAGTTTATTAGGATTATTGGGATAGAAAACCAAGCCAAAACTTTTTGTGCTTTCCAAATTTGTTTTCTCAGTGCTTGGGATGTTTTCCCATCGACTTTGCACTGGTGTCATAAAAAAATGACGCGAAAATGTTTTCGCGTCAATGAAAAATGCTTTTCTCTTTTGAAACATGAACAACACAATTGCCTGGGACAGCCCAATCTGCAACTTCAAGGCGTTTGCCTTAAATCGGTGAAGCGAAAACGCCACCTGTTGTTTGTTTATGCTCTTTTCCTTTTGAAGGTTGCCCCTCAAAAACAAAGCACTGTTTCCGACAACGAAACACAGTGCTTATTATATATGTAACAAAATGATTTGTCAAGCGTTTTGCAGCATATTTTCAAAAACTTATCTCCAATGAACATCTCTCGACCGGTCATAAAACACCTTGTGTCTCTTGTTGTGAAACTGCTGATTATATTTCCCGCTGGCAAACCACGCAAAATGATTTGGACAAGAAATTCTTTTTGGCGGCTTTTCCGCAAACCAAGCCCCTTCATTTCTTTCGCTTTTGTTTTGTTGTTAAGCTTTTGCAAACCTTCAAGCCAAGCTTTTGGGCTCTTTTGTTTGAGTTTTGGCGCTGCCAGTTTTTGGGGAAGTTTCAACTGTCTGTGCAATTTCCGCTTTCTCCAACAGTTGAGGCAGTTTGGCATGAACATTCATGTCCAACTCAAGCACATATTTTTTCAAAACTTCAGCAGATAATTTCAACTGCTTTGCAACATCTTGCGCCATTGCGCCATCATAGTCCAGCACCGCCATCTTAAACACTTTCTGCTTTTGCTCTGTCAGCGTTGGCAAATAAAGTGTTTCCAACAGCTGTTTGTCATACCTCTTAAGAATTTCGTAGTTTTTTAAATATCTTCTGGTTTTCCAATCTCTGAAGTTTTTATCAATTTTTTCATATGCCTCAAAAACCTCTCTTCCGCCATAATAAATCATGCCAACTTTGCCAACTGCGCTCAGCAAAATTCTGTCAGCAAAGCACCATGAAATGTTGTTCTCCCTCGCAATGTCACAGATGCTTAAGTTTTTAAAATAAAAATCCTCAAAAAACTTTTTTTCTTTTGGTTTCAGACTTGGCAAAATGCTGTCCTTAATATATTCCAATTCTGCATAAGCCAAAGCATAATCTTCTTCATTCCTTTCGTTTGAAATTGTGTTTAGTTTGTCCAAATGTTGAGTGTCGCACAGCGCTTCTTGCAAGCTTGTTGTTCTGCTGGAATTCATTGCGCGTTCAGTGTTGTATCTGCGATTCATTGAGGCAACCACATTCGTCAAACTGCGATAAAGCACATTTGAAAATGCCCCAACTCCATCTCGGTCGGGATTATATTTGTCAATGACGCTAAACATTTTGATGGCGCACTCTTGCGCCACATCCGCCCAAGAAGGATATATTTGCGAATCTTTATTAATCACATAATTTCCAATGTCTCTCACAAAAGAAGCCACCAGCCTCAAGTTGCCATAAAAAATCTTTTGCTTAAGCTTTTTGTCGCCCGTCCTGCGATATTCCATAAAAAGCGCTTTGTTGTCTTCGGCTGTTAATGCTGGCGGAAGTTCAATGCCCCACGTGTTATAAAACAGCTTGTCATCAAACTCTTCCTGTGCCTTTGCTTTTGATGCAGTTTTATTCTTCTTCATAACAGTTTTCCTTTCGCTTAATTATAACACGAGAGAGGCTTTTTGTCAATATGCAAGACAAAAAAAAGCGAGCTTTGTTGTCTCGCTTTTGATTAAAACAAACCTGCTTTTTGTGCAAAAACGCGTCAAGAACGCTGTTTTTTCATCGGCGCCTGTTGCGTTTTGGATATATTCCCATCTCGCGCGCAGCAAAACTGGTGGGCTCCATCTGCAAGGTGACAGCGTTCACCCTAAACCAAAAAGGCTTGTCCCCGCCCCCGCTATACACACGGCATCTTGGGTTCATGCAGCACCAATATGGCGCCCTTCCAGAGCCAACAACAGCGCGCAATCCGCTTTCAATAAAATAGCCAACCATGGTTTCAAAGCCAAGTCTTGAAACATCAAATTCGCTCACCAGCTCTTTTTTGCACAATGGACACTTTGGCATAACACACCTCCATTCACAAAAATGATATAACAAAACAAAGGCAAAAGTCAATTTTCATGCAACATTTTCAAAAATTCTTCCTCTCCCAAAACTGGCACACCCAAAGTTTTGGCTTTGTCCAGCTTGCTGCCAGCATCCTCACCTGCCAAAACAAAGGAGGTGTTTTTGGAAACCGAGCTTGCCGTCTTGCCGCCGTTTTCTTCAATCAACTTTGTCATGTCAGCGCGGGAAAAGTTTGGCAGCGTGCCCGTCAGCACAAAGCTGAGCCCTCCCAGTTTGTTGGAAACAAGTGTGTTGTCCGAAAATGGCTGCACGCCCACCTGCAAAAGACTTGAAATTTCTTGCAAGTTGTCTTCATTTTGAAAGAAGTCCACAATGTTTTGCGCAATCACCGGCCCCACATCCTCAATTTCTGTCAACTGCTTCAGCGTGGCGCCTTTCAAGTTTTCCAAATTTTGAAAGTTTTTGGCAAGGTCTTTTGCCGTTTTGATGCCCACCTCGCTTATGCCAAGAGCATAAACAAAGCGAAAAAATTCAATTTTTTTGCTTTTTTCAAGGCCTTTTAAAACATTTTCTGCTTTTTTTTCCTTAAATTTCTCCAAGCCCACCAGTTGCTGTTTTGTAATTGAATAAAGCTGCGAAAAGTGCCTAAGTGCCAAATCGTCATAAAACTGAATGATGGTTTTTTCTGAAAGCCCCTCAATGTTGAAGGCGTCGCGGCTGACAAAATGCGTCAGCCTTGCCACAATTTGCTCTTTGCAGCCGTCAAAATTTGGGCAGAACACCAGCGGCCCGCTTTTCACCAGTTTTGCACCGCAGCAAGGGCAAGATGTTGGCTCTTCAATTTGCAAAGAATCTTCATATTTTTCTGCCAAGCCCAAAACCTCAGGAATCACCTCGTTGGAGCGCCTGATGAACACTCGGCTTTTTTTAAACACATTTTTCTTGCGGATGTCTTCAATGTTGTTAAGCGTTGCGCGGCTGATGGTTGCACCTGCCAGTTCCACGGGCTGAAGGATTGCCGTTGGCGTCACTTTGCCGCTTCTGCCAACCTGCCACACAACATCTTCCAGCATGGTGGAAACTTCCTCTGCTTCAAACTTAAATGCAACCGCCCACTTTGGAAACTTGTTGGTGAAGCCAATCTCTTCGCGCGGCGAAACATTGTTAACCTTAATCACCATGCCGTCAATGTCAAAATCAAGCGAAGACTTTTTTGTGCCAGCCTTCAAAATGCTTTCTTTCAAAGCTTGCACATTGTCAAAAATTTCAAAAAAGTGCCCCACATCAAAGCCATTGCTTTTCAAAAAGTTGTGAATTTGTTCTTGAGTTTCAAATTTCTTCTCGCAAAAGATGACAGAATAGCAAAAAAACACAAGCTTGCGTTTTGCGGTTTCTTTTGTGTCCAAATTTCGGATGGCGCCCGCCACGCCGTTTCGCGCGTTTTTAAGCTTAACTTCTGCCTTGCGATTGAATATTGCAAGCGCAGTTTTTGTCATCATGCCTTCGCCCTGAACAATCAGCTTTCCCTTAAACTCAATCTCCAAGGGCACCGAAGAAATGGTTTTCACTTGCAACGTCACATCCTCGCCAATTTCGCCGTTCCCACGCGTGGTTGCCCTCAAAAACTTTCCGCCTTCATATTCCAGCACCAGCTGCAAGCCGTCATATTTATATTCCAGCGCAAAATTGGTGGAAGGGTCAAACTTTCGCATGTCTTCCGCCCACTTGTCAAGGTCGTCAAAATCTCGCACTTTGGAAAGGCTGAAAAGTTTGTGCTGATGCTTGTGCTTCACAAAGCCTTCCAAAATTTCTCCGCCAACACGCTGCGTTGGAGAGTTGGGCAAAACAATGCCTGTTTCCGCTTCCAAATCCACCAACTGATAATACACAGCGTCATATTCTTTGTCTGACACAATGGGGTTGTCAAGGGTGTAATAATGATAATTATAAACTTCAATTTTTTCAATCAACTTTTGCATCTGCTGTTGCTTAGTCATTCCTCTCCCTCCAACTTTTCCAACTTTGCCATGTTAAGCATCAAAGATTTTTTTCCTGCATCCTCAAACATGATGTCCGCCACCAGCCCGTCCTCAGAAATATTGACAATTTTGCCGCTTCCAAACCGCGCATGAAAAACAATGTCTCCCACGTTGAAACCACTTTCAAAAGCATCTTCTTTTTCCGCTTGAACAAAGTCGTTTGACACCAGCTTTGTGCGCTTTTTGTCCACAATGCCAAGCTCTGCCAAAAATCTGCTTGGGTTTTGAAAGTTGCTTTTGCCATACATATAACGCTTTGCCGTGTGGGAAAGAAACAGCCTCTCCTCTGCACGCGTGATGGCAACATACATCAACCGACGCTCTTCCTCCATTTCGTTGTTGGAATAAGTTGCGCGCGAAAGCGGAAAAATTCCCTCTTCCAAACCCACAGCAAACACCACCTTAAACTCCAATCCCTTCACCGAGTGAATGGTGGAAACCGCCACAACGCCATTTTCTTGAATGGAGTCAGAATCTGTTTTAAGCATGATTTCCGCCAGATAATCAGACAGCGTTGCGCCGTCATTGTCATTGCAAAATTCTTGCACACCGGCAAGCAAGCTGTCAATATTTTCCAGTTTGTTAACCGATTCTTCATCCTTCCCCGCATAGGCTTCATCAATGCCAAAACTGCGCACAACATCCTTAACAAACTGATAAATTGAGGTTTGTGGCAACTTTTCACGCAATTTTTGAATGTTTTGCACAAAGTTTTTCAGTTTTGAATAATATTTGGAAGCTTCAAAGCTCTCGCCAAGCATATATTCCAAAAGCGATTGCTCGCCCGCTTCGGCATACAAATTGCCAAGTGCAACCTCGCCAATGCCTCGCCTTGGAAAGTTGATGATTTTCAAAAGAGAAATTTCATCTTTCTGATTGACAAAAATGGAAAGATATGACAACACCATCTTAATTTCAGCGCGCTCATAAAACCTAAAGCCGCCATAAAGCTTGTAAGGAATTTGAAAAGACATCAACCCTTCTTCAATGGCACGCGAAAGTGCATTCACCCTCATAAGCACAGCAAAATCGCTATAGCTGCAGCCTTCCATCACCAAATCTTGAATGGTTTTTGCCACAAACAGCGCTTCATCACGCTCGTCAAACGCTGTGTAAACCACCGGTCCCTCGCCATCGTCTTTGTCTGTCCAAAGGTTTTTCTTAAGCCTCTCTCGATTGTTGGAAATGACATTGTTTGCAAGCGTCAAAATGTTTTTTGTAGAGCGATAATTTTGCTCAAGCTTAAACACAAAAATGTCAGGAAAATCTTTTTTTAAATTGAAGATGTTTTGAAAGTTTGCACCTCGCCAAGAATATATGCACTGGTCTTCATCCCCCACCACAAAAAGGTTGCCATGCACAGATGTCAAAAGCCTCACCAGCTTATATTGCACAAGATTGGTGTCCTGAAACTCGTCCACCAAAACATATTTAAAGCGCGTGGCATATTTCAAAAGCACCTCGTGAAAATTATTGAACAAAAAGAGGGTTTTGTTCAGCAAATCGTCAAAATCCAGTGCGTTGTTTTTGTGCAAATAGTCTTCATATTGCTGGCAGATTTTGCGATATAAAAACAAGTCTTGCGTCTTTTCATAATCTTCAAACGCTTCAAAATATTCATCAATGTCCAGCCCCTTGTTTTTGATGTTGTCAAGGTGCATTTCCACTTTGGACTTTTCGTCATCGTCCATGTTGCTTTGCTTTAAAAGCTCTTTCAAAATTTTGTCTTTGTCCGCCTCTGCAATAATTGTGAAGTTGCGGTCATAGCCTTCCAAAAGATATATATGCTCGCGCAAAATTCTCACGCACATAGAGTGAAAGGTGGAAATCCAAACACCATCACTGCACATCGAAAAAACACGCTCTTTCATTTCATTTGTGGCTTTGTTGGTGAAAGTGATTGCCAAAATGTTGTAAGGCGAAACTTTTTTTTCTTTAATAAGATAACAAATGCGATGTGTCAAAAGCCGCGTTTTTCCACTGCCCGCACCTGCCGTCACCAAAACAACACCCTCCGTCTGCAGGAGAGCCTCTTTTTGCTGTTCATTCAAACTGTCAATGTCATATCCGCTCATAAGTTCATCATATCACATCTTTGCCAAATTTTGCAAACAAAGCAAGAAGGTTTCAATTTTTTGACAATGGGAGATGAACGGCAGCAATCCGCAATTATTCGTTATTTCAATATTCATTATTATTAAACAAAAAAAGCAGGACTTTCCTGCTTTTTTATCCTCTTTTTCTTGCACGCTTTCTTGCTTGCTCGCTCTTTTTCTTCTTTGCAACGCTTGGCTTGTCATAAGCCTCTTTCTTTCTGATATCACCAATGATGCCGTCTTTTTGGCATTTTCGTTTAAACCTTTTGAGAGCGCTTTCAAGATTTTCGTTTTCGCCAACCTTAACTGTTGTCAACCTTCTCACCACCTTTCATGTTTCAATTCTTCACAAAGCATAACACACAAAAACGCGTTCTGTCAAGCAAAAAAGAAATTTTGTTGCAAAAAAGTGCTTTCAACTTTGCAAAAAATTTGCTTTTTCTTGTTTTTTGGTGTAAGATGTTTTTAGATTGGCAAAAAACATTGCAATGGCGTGTTTTTTCTAGGCAAAGGAGGATTGTTATGAGAAGATTTTTTGGAAACTTAAAAGACGGACAAATTTTTATTGAGGGAGAGGAATTCAATCACCTCAAAAATGTGCTAAGATTGGGCGTTGGAGAGGAAATTTTGGTCAGCCTCAATGACGAAACAGAATATGCTTGCGAAATTGTGGACATGACAAAAAAATTGGCTGTTTGCAAAATCAACGGCACACGCGTTTGTGAAGCCAACCCAACAAAAAACATTGTGCTTTTTCAAGCAATCACAAAGCGCGAAAAGTTTGAGTTTATTGTGCAAAAAGCCACCGAGCTTGGCATTTCAAAAGTTGTGCCATTTGTCAGCGAGCATGTGATTGCAAAAGTGACAGAAAACAAAATGGAAAGGCTGGCAACCATTGCTCAAAACGCCTGCAAGCAGTGTGAAAGAACAATCATGCCTGTGATTGAAGACTGCAAAACTGTTGACCAAGTGATTGAAGCTTTCAAAAACTTTGATGTTGTGCTGTTTGCCAACGAGCGTGCCGACAAGGGCGACAAACCAAAAAGCATTGTGAAAGCAAAAAACATTGCCATCATTGTTGGCTCTGAAGGCGGCTTTTCTGCCAAAGAAAAAGACAAGTTCACCAACGCTGGTGCAACAACCGTCAGCTTGGGCAAAAGAATTCTTCGTGCCGAAACAGCTTCCGTTGCCATGATGAGCCTTGTTTCAATTTTAAGCGGAAACTAAAGCAAACTTTCGTTTGTAATGAACAAATAATAATGAATATTGCAAAATTTTGGATGAATTGATTGTTGAAATATTCATTATAAAAGGAGATTGTTTGTTTATTGAGATGAAAAATGGAGCGCAGTAACCATCAATTATTCATTATTCATTATTCATTATTCAATATTCAATAAAAAATATATGAAAATTTCAGTTTTAACCCTTGGATGCAAGGTGAACAAATATGAGAGCGACGCTCTCATTTTTGAACTCAAAAATCGTGGCTTTGAAGTTTGTGACAGTTTGGAAGAAGCCGATGCTTACATAATCAACACCTGCGCCGTCACAAACGAGGCAGAAAGAAAATCTCGCCAGATGATTGAGCGCGCCAGAAAATTCAATGCAAATGCCAAGGTTTTTGTGCTGGGCTGTGCAAGCCAAAATCGTCCAGCGCAGTTTGAAGGCAAAAATGTCAGCTTGCTTTTTGGCACCGCTGGCAAAAAACAAATTTTGGACGAGCTTGAACAAACTGGCACCCATCTTTTTGAGCTGCCAACAGATTATGAAGACAACCTCTTCTCTGCACAAACCCTGACGCGCGCTTACATCAAAATTCAAGACGGCTGCAACAACTTTTGCACATATTGCATCATTCCATATCTTCGCGGCAGAAGCCGTTCCCGCAGCATCCAAAGTATTGAAAATGAGGTTTCGCTGCTTCCCGAAAGCGTGAAAGAAGTGGTGCTGGTTGGCATTGATGTTTCAGATTTTCAAGCGGATGGCAAAAAAGCGCTTGGGCAACTTTTGCACCGGCTGGACAAATTTGGCAAAAGGCTGAGGCTCTCCTCCATGGAAGACAGCCTGGTGGATGAAGAATTTTTAAAGCAACTTTCTTCCACGCAAAACTTCTGCCCTCACTTTCACCTTTCGCTTCAAAGCGGATGCGACAGCGTGCTTAAAAAAATGAATAGGCACTACACCACCGCTCAGTTTGAGCGCAGCGTCAACCTCATTCGCAAGCACTTCCCTTCTGCCGGCATAACCACCGATGTAATTGTGGGCTTTCCAACCGAAACGGAAGAAGACTTTGCAAACACCCTTAAATTTGTGGAGAAAGTGAAGTTTTCACAGTTGCACATATTTCCATATTCCAAACGCGACGGCACCGCAGCAGCAAAGCTATATCAAGATTTGTCAGGACAAGTTAAATCTCGCCGCGCAAAGCAAATGGAAGAGCTTGGCAAAAAACTGAAAACAGAGTTCATCTCTCAAAACAAAAGCGGCATGGTTTTGATTGAAGAAAAAATTGACGACTTTTGTGTGGGTTACACCAAAAATTACATCCGCTGCTTTGTTAAGGGCAACTTTGAAGTTGGCGAAGTTGTGGAAGTTGAAATTTTAAAACCTTTCAAAGACGGTGCCCTGTGCAAGCTTAAAGCATAACCCTCACCCACTTTCTTTTTGAATGCAACAACTCCATGAAAGAATTAAAGAATTGCGTATTGAATTTCAAATTTCACAAAATGAACTGAGCAAAGTGTTGAAAGTCAGTCAAGCAGAAATTTCAAGATGGGAGTCTGGAATAAGGATGCCAAGCGTGGAATTTCTGTGCATGATTGCCGACTTTTTCAAATGTTCAACAGATTATTTGTTGGGAAGAGAAGATTAAAAAAAAGACTGATTTTCAGTCTTTTTTTACAAATTTTTCATCTTGTTTTTAAAGTCGCGATATTTTGGATAGTCAGTTTCATCAAAGCGGCTTTCAATTTCTTTCAGCAAATCTTTTGCCTTGCGGTTTAAATTTTTTGGAGGCTCGCTTTTGATTGTAACCAGCAAATCGCCATAAGCCTCGCGATTTAACACCTTCACGCCTTTGCCCTTAAGGCGCATAACAGTGCCGCTTTGTGTGCCTTCCTTGATTGAAAGCTTGGTGGTGCCTTTTGAAAGTGGAATTTCCACATCTCCGCCCAACAAGCAAGTTGTGAAAGGCACAAACAAATCAAACAGCAAATCTGTGCCCACGCGCTTGAAAATTGAATGACTGGCAACGCTCACCTTGATGTTGAGGTCACCATTGATTCCTTGCCCTGCAGGGGCATTGCCTTCCCCTCTCATGCGAATTGTTTGACCATCGTCAATGCCGGCTAGCACCTTCACGCGAATTTGCGTTGGCACTTTTTTCACGCCCTTGCCGCCGCAATCTTCGCAGCGCTCTTTAATCATTTTTCCGCTTCCGCCGCACCTTGGACAAACACTCTCTTGAATGGTGGTGCCAAACATTGTGCGCTGCTGAATCCTCACTCTTCCTGCACCGTGGCAGTCTGGACAAGTGGAAAACTCTTTGCCATTTTTTGCACCTGTGCCATTGCATTTGGTGCAAGAGCAAACCTTGTTTAAGGAAACCAATTTTTCCACACCAAAAAGTGCCTCTTCAAAAGAAAGATTCATGCGGATGTTGATGTCATCCCCTCTCTCCTGCACGCGAGAACTTCGTCCACCCCCGCCAAAAGCGGAAAAAATGTCAGAAAAAATGTCAGAAAAACCACCAAAGCCAGCGCCGCCGCCAAAAAAATCGCCAAAGCCACCAGCGCCGCCGCCACCAAACTGTGGGCCGTCTGCGCTTCCAAATTGGTCATAATTAGAGCGCTTTTTGTCGTCGCCCAGCACTTCATATGCCTCGTTTATTTCCTTGAAGCGTTCTGCTGCTTCTGGAGCTTTGTTCAAATCGGGGTGATATTTTTTTGCAAGACGCCTATATGCCGACTTAATTTCGTCCGCACCTGCATCTTTGCTGACACCCAAAATTTCATAATAATCCTTTCCTGCCATTTTAATTTCCTTTAAATACTTAAGTCTTTTCCAAAATTTCATTCACACGCTTTTTCAAAATCGGCTTCAATTTATGTTTGTTCTCCTCGTTATTTTGCAAAAACAATTTCGCTTTCAAAAAATCGTTCTTGAAACTCGGTTAATGCACGAATTTGCTGCTGAGAATAGCTCTTATCATGCGCCATAACAACAAGCTTGTCGTCATCGTCATTGGTTCTGTGAATGATTGCCTTCACCACTCCTTCAAAGCTTTCAAGCGGTTTAAACTCTCCCAGCACATAGGCATCCAACTCTTCGCCGTCGCCTGAAACGGTGTTGGGAATGTAACCATAATTAAGCGGATAAACAAAACCGTGCTTTGGATGCAAACTTCCCATTGGTCTGTCCATAACAACCGTCACAGTTTTGCCAAGATAATCCACTGCGTTCATTTCTTCTCCTTTAAAAAACTGTTTACCTTTCTTCAAAGCCCTACTTCGCAAGAGAGTCGCCGCAAAGTCGCCAATGGAGCAGAGCGCAATGCGACTTTCGTTTGGCGGCGAGTGGAGGAAACAAGCGTCAAAGCACTGCTTTTCGTGCGCGGCACGAAAACGAGCCTCAAGCGCAGTTTACTCCACTGTCACTTCTGGGTCGCCATCAGCGTTTGTGCTGTTTGAGCCAGCATCTCCTGCGTCACCACTTGCGCCATTTGGATTTGCATTTTGATACATCTTTGTGAACACTTCATTTGAAACTTTTGTAAGTTCGTCAAGTCCGTTCTTCAAAACTTCAACGTCTTCACTTTCAAAGTCTTTCTTTGCTTTTTCAATGGCGTCTTCCAGCCTCTTTTTGTCTTCGGCTGACAGTTTGTCGCCGTTTTCTTTCAACATCTTTTCCAAAGAATAAACCATGTTGTCTGCCTGATTTTTGGTTTCAACAAATTCTTTTCTCTTCTTGTCTTCCTCAGCGTGTGCCTCAGCCTCTTTGATGGCTCTGTCGATGTCTTCTTCTTTCAAGTTGGAAGATGCTGTGATTGTGATGTTTTGCTCTTTGTTTGTGCCAAGGTCTTTGGCTGAAACTTTAACAATTCCGTTTGCATCAATGTCAAATGTCACTTCAATTTGTGGCACACCTCTTGGTGCTGGTGGAATGTCAGAAAGTTGAAATCTTCCCAGAGTTTTGTTCTGAGCTGCAAACTCTCTTTCGCCTTGAAGCACGTGAATGTCCACGCCTGGCTGATTATCTGCCGCAGTTGAGAAAATTTGAGATTTCTTTGTTGGAATTGTTGTATTTCTTTCAATCAATCTTGTGAAAACGCCGCCCATTGTTTCAATTCCAAGAGAAAGTGGAGTGACATCCAAAAGCAGTACATCCTTAACTTCTCCTGCCAACACTCCTGCCTGAATTGCAGCGCCAACAGCCACACATTCGTCTGGGTTGATGCCCTTGAAAGGTTCTTTTTCTGTAAACTTCTTAACTGCTTCCACAACAGCAGGAATGCGTGTGGAGCCGCCCACAAGAATCACCTTGTCAATTTGCGATTTTGAAAGTTTTGCATCGCCAAGCGCCTTTTCGCAGCAAGCAATGGTATCTTTCACCAAGTCTTCGGTGATGGCATCAAATTTGGCGCGTGAAAGTTCGCACTCCAAGTGTTTTGGTCCGTTTGCGTCAGCTGTGATGAAAGGGATTGAAACATTCACAATCGCCTTTGCAGAAAGGTCAATCTTGGTTTTTTCTGCCTCATCCTTCAAGCGCTGCATTGCAAGTTTGTCCTTAGACAAATCCATGCCGCCATTTTTGTTCTTAAATTCTTCCACCAAAAAGTCGATGATGCGATTGTCAAAATCATCTCCGCCCAGACGGGTGTTGCCGTTTGTGGACAAAACTTCAAAAACATTGTCGCCAATTTCAAGAATGGAAACGTCAAATGTTCCGCCTCCAAGGTCATACACCAAAATTTTCTGATTGCTGTTTTCGCCTTTGTCAAGCCCATAAGCAAGCGCTGCAGCTGTTGGCTCGTTGATGATTCTCAAAACCTCCAAACCAGCGATTTTTCCCGCATCCTTGGTTGCTTGACGTTGACTGTCGTTGAAATATGCAGGCACAGTGATGACAGCCTGAGAAACTTTCTCGCCCAAATAGCTTTCAGCATCTGCCTTAAGCTTAGAAAGCACCATTGCAGAAATTTCTTGTGGAGTGTAATCTTTTCCATTAAGCTTTGCCTTAAAGTTTGTGCCCATTTCTCTCTTGATTGAAATGATTGTGTTGTCGTGATTGATGACAGCCTGACGCTTTGCCACCTTTCCCACAAGGCGCTCTCCTTCTTTTGTGTAAGCCACAACAGATGGTGTGGTTCTGTCTCCTTCAGCGTTGGCAATCACTGTTGGCTTTCCGCCCTCCATAACAGCCACGCAAGAATTTGTTGTTCCAAGGTCAATTCCAATAATTTTACTCATTTTTTTGTTCTCCTTTTTTGTTTTTAAGTTTTTTTTAATTTTCTTTGTTTTTTTCTGTGCTTTCTTTGCACTTTTTTTGTCTTTTACATTTTTAAAATGTTTAGTCATTTAATTTTTGTCTGCTTTTTCGAGAGTTAACAGTTTTTGTTGACAATAACTTTTGAATATCTGATAACCTTTCCATTCATTGTCCAGCCAGCTTGATATTCCTCCAAAATTATGTCGTCCTCTTTTTCAGGGTTTGGCATAACGGCAATCACATTGTGCAAGTGCGGGTCATACTTCTGCCCAACGGCTTCAATTTTTTCAACGTTAAGCGATTTCAATGCCTCCAAAATTTTGTTTTCAATCATATTCACACCAGCCAGCACACCTTCATCAACAATGCTTTTCTTTGCCTCTTTAAAGGTGTCCAAGCAAGGCAAAAACACCTCAATCACATTCAGCGCCCCAGCTGTGCGCTCTTTGTCCAACTGCTCTGCCACATGTTTGCGATAGTTTTCAAAGTCCGCTTGCAGGCGCTGCGCCATTGCCAAATATTCTTCAGCTTGCCCATGCGTTTGTCCGTGCTGACAACACTTGTGTTGCTTTTCTTCGTCCTGCGCATGGCAGTCATGTTGCTGGCATTCACATTGCCCCTCGCACTCACCTTCACATTCGCCCTCACTGTGGCATTCACAATGGCAGCAGCCTTCTTCGTGGCAATCTTCCTTTTCAAAAGAAAAGTCTTCCAAAATTTCTTCCTTTTGCTTGTTTTTGTTTTCTTTCATCTCTTCTCCTTTTCTTTGGACAACTCATCCACCACAACTTTAAGTGCAGATGCAATGCTCATATAGTCCATCTTTTGCGGTCCAAATACGCCAATGGAGGCAAGCTTGTTTCCTCCCACAATGATTGGCGCCTTAATCACCGAGCATTTGTCTTCATCGTCACCCGCAATCACAGCCGAGATGTCCTGTTCGTCGCCATCCAACACTTCAATCAACTCTTCGTTGTCGTTAAGCGTTTTCAGCACCTTCTTGGCATCTTCTCTGGAATTTGCGTCCACCAATTCCACAACTCCGCCCGCTTGCACATTCAAAAGTTTTTGCTTGTTAAGCCGCCCAAGCCCCACAATGACATTGTCCACAATCTCTTGAAACGCCGCAATCTCACCGCTCATGCCCTTCATGAAGCTTTCAATGTTGGCCATCATAAAGCCAACGCTTTCGCCCTTAAAATATTTGGTGAGATAACTTGAAGCATCTTCACAGTTTTGCGCCGTGGCAGAAATGTCAATGTGCTCGGTGATGTAGCCATAGTTTGTGCCAATCAACACCATGCACTTTTCGCTTAAAAGCGGAACAATCTTAAACTCTTGCAGCACCAAATTTTCAATTCCGTTCACAAGCACCACGGTTGGATAGTTGGTTGCCTTGCTGATGATTTTTGCAATGCCTGAAACAATTTGGTCCAAACTTTGCGTTCGGTTTTCAATCACATCCCGCACGCTTTCCAGCTCGCTTTTTGTGGCTTTGATGTTTTTAAGCATGTTTTCCACATAAAACCGATAGCCTTGCGCCGTTGGAATGCGTCCACCCGAAGTGTGCAGTTGCTTCAAAAAGCCCATGGCCTCCAAAGCGTTCAACTCTGCCCTCAGCGTGGCGGTGGAAACATCCAGTGATGTTCTGTCCAACACCCTTCCACTTGTGATTGGAGCCGAATCTTTGATGAACTCTTCAACAGCAATGTTCAAAATTCTTATTTTTCTTTCCGAAAGTTCCATTTTGACCCCTTTATTTGAAAGCTGCTAGCACTCTCGACTTCACAGTGCTAGCAATATTATATGCAAAGAAAAAGAAAAAGTCAAACAAAAATGCCAGAAATTTTAAAATTTTTTATTTTTCTTGTTTTCACGCGCCCAGCGCAGCCAAATTTTCCCTCGCCAGCCCTTTCTATCGCTGTCAGTTTTCTCACCAACCGATTCTGCCGCAGCCAAAAATTCTTTCCTCCCGCTTCTGGCGCAGTTAACTTCTTTAACCGCAAAAAAAGGACATTCATACCCTCCTCAAGCATTGCAAAGTCCTTTTTTTGCGCAAGCGCTTTAAATATTGATGCTTTTATAATAATATAAACATATTAAAAATAAAAAAGGCTGGAAACTCTCCAGCACTTTTTTGGTCATTTTTTAAGTTCGTTGTTTGTTCTGGCTGCTTCAGGCTTGCAAGGTTGTGCTTCCAAGTTTTCAAAAACTTCAATTTCTGCGCCATTGCCAAAGCGACAAAGCGGAATTTTAAAGTTTTTCTTTTCCTCTTCGCCAATCAACTCGCCTGCCTTCTTCCAGAATGCCTTATCCAAAAGCAAAGCCTTTTGAATTTCATAGTAATCCAAATCAAAAACATTTTCGCCTTGAGAAGCATCGTGCAAAGTTCTGCGAGGAGAAAGCGTTTGCGAAATATAGTTCTTAAGCCCCAGCGCGCCACCATGTCTCTTGCACTCTGTGGCAGAAAGGATGAGGTGTTTGTTTGCAAGGATGTCTTCCTTTTCAAGATAGCAAAGCGAAGCAAAACCATCACGCAAAACCGCTCTTCCCACAGCCTCGACATAATTCGGATTGCTTTTTGGAAGCAAGCTCAAAAAATTGCTGCCATATTCCATGGCTTGGTCAAACAAAAGCTGGCAAGACAGGGCGTTGCAAACCTCCTCAAACTTTTCAGGATTTCTTTTGACGCCGCAGTTGTTTAAGGCATTGTTCAAAAGCTTGAGAATGTCAATGCTTGGCACACTTCTGTGCAACTTCTCCAAAAACGAAGGATTGGAAATGGTTTTAACATAGCTTCTAAGTGGCCATTCAACATCCCTAACCCTATAATGTTTCTGGCGCTCTTTTTCTTCTTGCACAAACAGCTTAAAAAACTTAACCATAAATTCTTCATCGCCTTGCAGCTGCTGTGGTGGAACGATGTTGGTGGAAAAGCCTGCCGTGGCATACAGCCTAAGCATAAACTGCGCATTGCTTTGCTCTGCTTCAGAAAGCTGCTCCAAAGCAACCACACCGCCATTTTTGGCATATTCCACAATGGCATACATGACATCTTCTTCAACGGCACCCCTCTTGACTTTCAGTTTTCTCATAAGCGCCTTACGCCTTTTTTGATTGTCCCCAATTTCAGTTTCGCGTTCTTTTGCGCTGTTGTTTTTCTGTCCAAAAAACTTCATATCTTTTCTCCTGTTGTTTTAATAGGCTCATCATATCACAAAGCATAGCAAATTTCAATAGAAAAACAAAAATTGTTTGCACTTTTCAACATCAAATATGCTTTAAAGTGGCAAAAGTGTAACCTTCGTCATAATATATTAGTGTATGGACTTTAAGGAGGTTAAAAAATGTCTTTTTATATCAACAACACAAACCCAAACAGACCAGGCCCAATTTCAGGAAATGCAATGAATGGCATTTGTGAAAAGATTTTGATTGAAACAACCAAGGTGTTTGACGCATGCATCTGCACAACAACAGAAACAGGAATTGTTCTGCCAGTGACAAACTTCACACCAGAAAACCCTGCATTGCCACTCACCTATGTTTCAGCAGAAAACACAGCAGGCACAGAAGCAACAGTTTCCGACCTTGTGATTGACAGATTGGAAACTTGCCCAAACTATGCCAATGTCAGCTTCACAATCACCATTCCAGTTACGGTTACATATCGTGACGCAAACGGCGTGATTGGCACGGGAACATCCACAGTGACAGTAAACAAATCAGTCATCTTGTTTGTTCCACAGCCAGCACTCACACCTGTCAACATTGTGGCAACTGGCGTGTTGTCAAGCCGAATTGGAACTTTCACAACACCAAACATTTTCACAATCACAGGCTGCATTCAGATTATTGTGAAAGTGACAAGCGTTGTGGATGTGCTTGTGCCATCATATGGCTATCCAATCCTGCCACCTTGCAAACAGGTGCCAACCCAAAATGCTTGCCCAGGTTTGTCAGACTTGCCAATCTATCCAACAGCATCAGCAGTCACCGACATTCCAACAACAATTTAAAAAAGCACAAATCAAAAAAGCCCACTCATCGTGGACTTTTTTCTTCTCACAAAACAGTGTGCTCCGCAATATTGAACGTTGTCCGCACTTTCACCCTAAGCCACAAGCACATTCCTGCCAGCACTGCCATTTCAGTCCAAAGCGTATAGCGTTATCATTATTCATTATGCGTCAAAAAAAACAGACCAATCGGTCTGTTTTTCATAACTGCTTTGAAGGTTGTGCAAGCACAAAAAACCAAGCAGTGCAGTTTTTGAATTATCTCTTTGAAAACTGAGAAGCTTTTCTTGCTTTTTTCAAGCCATACTTCTTTCTTTCTTTCATTCTTGAGTCACGCGTCAAGAAGCCTGCACCCTTCAGTTCTGCATGAAGTTGCTCGTTGGCTTTGTCAAGCGCTCTTGCAATGCCGTGGCAAATTGCACCAGCTTGTCCTGAAAGCCCGCCGCCTTCAACATTGACAGTGACATCATATTTGTCTGCTGTTTGTGTGAGAACAAGTGGTTGCTTTGCAATCAAAACAAGTGTATCTCTTTGCAAATAATCTGCAAGCTCTCTTCCATTGACAACAATTTGTCCGTTTCCGGCAGTCATACGCACTCTTGCAATTGATTTTTTTCTTCTTCCAGTTGCAATGAAGCAACCAGCCTTGTTTGTTTTCTTTTCAGCCATTATTCACGCACTCCTTTTAAAGAAATAAGTTCTGGATTTTGAGCTTGCTGTTTGTGATTTGCATCTTTATATACATGCAATCTTGTGATTTGCTTTCTTCCCAAACTTGTTTTTGGAAGCATGCCCTTAACTGCTTTTTCCACAACTTTGTCAGAGTTTTTTGCCATGAGTGTGTTGTATCCCACTTCTTTCAAGCCACCAATGTAGCCAGTGTGCCAACGCATTTTCTTTTGCTCAAGTTTTTTTCCAGTCAAAACAAGTTTGTCTGAATTGATGACAACAACAAAATCTCCAGTGTCAACATGTGGAGTGTAAATTGTCTTATTTTTTCCAGTCAAGATGTCTGCAACTTGGCTTGCAAGGCGGCCAAGAGGCATGTTGGTTGCGTCAACAACAAACCATTTTCTTTCAACAGTGACTGGGTTTGCCATGTATGTTTTCATTGTTTTCTCCCATAAAAATTGATGTTTTGCAAGCGAATTTTGCTTGCCTTGGTGCCTCACTTTGCCAGTAAGTGTGCAACCCATCTGTTTTGAAAGCATTTTTAAGGGGCTAACAATAAAAATTGCCTTCAAACAAAGACGCTTATATTTTAAACAAAAATCGCCAAATTGTCAAGCATTTGCAGCAACTTTTTTTAAATTGTTTTTAAGATAGAAAAGAAGCCAAAACTGGCCTCTTTTTTTGCACTTAACCAATCACTTTTTCAACATATCCCGAAAAGTTTGGAAACAAAAATCTGTCAGAATAGCTTTCAATCACAATGTTGCTGCTTGAAACAACGCTTTCCGATTGAAAGATGCTTGTGTTGGTTGTGGTGGCAGAAATTTTTGAAAGAGTGTGCCTTTCAAACTGCAGTTGAGTTGTCCCTTCAACTTCCATCTTTTTGTCTGCTTCCACAACTGTCACTTTTTCAAAGATGTTGAACTGTCTGTCGCCCTCCTCTTCCACACACTGAATGGTGGCATATTGCAGTTCGTCCTTAACACGCGCCAAGATGTTTTGCGTGGTGTTTTCTTGCAAGATGTTTTTAAGCAGCACGTCCACAATCACCATAACCTCGTTGTCGCCATAGTGAAAGCCAGCATATGAAACAAAATATTTTTCCACGCCATTGTTGATGTACACCTTTCCGTCATATAAATACACCTTTGCAAAGATGTGCTCTCCATTTTGCTTGATATCCACATCCATGCAAGCGCAGACGTTCTCGTTCAGTTTGAAGGTCATGAGGTTAACTGTGCCCAAAGACTGCCCCTGCTGAAAATATTCTGCCTTATATTTAAACCCACCAAATTCGCTGGTGACAAATTCTTGATTTATATATTCTTCCATTTGATTGAAAGATATGTATTGCGCAGTTTCTGGTGCTTTGCCAGTGCAACCCACAAACAAGAAAACCCCCAAAATGGACGCCATCAACACACCAAATGCGCTTGCAAACTTTTTCATAAAACACTCCCAGCAACATTTTAAACAAAGTGTGTGCATTTTGTCAAACATAAATGTGCAATCTCAAAAAAATTAAAGTGCAAACACAATTTCAAAAAAAATTTTTAAGCCCTCGCAACTGCCTTATGCCATTGCCTCCAAAAGTTTGTCTTTTGAAATGTCATTTTTGCTGACTTTGTCCGCAACTGAAGAAAGGCTGTTGAATTGAATCACTTTCTTAAACAAACTGCTTTTGTTGGCAGGAGTTTGGTCTTGCATTTGCAAAGCCACAATCTTGTCAAAAATTTTGACATAGTTTTGATATATCACATAGCCAAGATGCACATTGTTGACAGTGTTTTTAACCTTTTGCGAAAAGGCAAGGTCGGCAAGCGAAACCTGCTTGTTTAAACCTTTCACCGCCTCTGCTTCCGCGCAATGTGCATAAGTTTGCACAGTTGGAAGGCAGTTTGAAAACACCTGTGCTTTTGCAGCCTCATAACTTCCACCCTTCTCCACTTCTTCCAGCACACTGCCCAGCTGTTCTTTGAAAAAAGCAGGAAGTGGCAGCTTTTCTTCCTTCAAAAAATTTTGATTATATTTGCAAACGAGATACAAAAAATTGGAGCGCGCTTGCGCCAAAGCTGTCTGCTGGTTGCCGCACACATTTCCATTTTCATCAAAACTCATTAAATCAAAAAACTGTAAGTCACTCATTTTTCTCTCCGTAAACATAAATATTGTAACACACACAAAATGAATAAACCAAACAATTTCTGCATAAATATTCACAAATTTTGATATTTTTCGACAATGTGCTTGCAAATTACCTGAAAGTGTGTAAACTTAAGTTAAAAAAAGCAAGACCAAGCAAAAAGAAATGCGGGCAAAGCCCCCAAACAAATCGACAAAACACACATTAAAAAAAAATCAAGCAAAACAGCTTGAAGTTTTTATGATTTTTATTTCACTTTGCAAAAAACGCCACCCCAATGGCGCCTGGACCAGCATGAGTGCCAATTGTGCTGCCAATGCCATAAATTGGCAGAATTTTGGCGTTGTCTTGCCACAAGCTGGCGCTGTCTTGAATGTATTTTTTTAAGTTGACATCCGAAAGCCCAGAATATGCCAAAGCATAAGGCATGTCAAAATCAATTCCGCCACACTTTTCCACAAGTTGCACAAGCAGGTTGTTAGCTTTTTTGGAGCCCATGGCCTTGCCCACCATTTTCACTTCGCCCTTCACAATGCTGATGACAGGCTTGATGGAAAGCATTTCGCCGGCAATTGCCGCAACTGAAGAAATTCTTCCACCTTTTTTGAGATATTTCAGCGTGTCAACCATTGCCAGCAGTTGAATTTTATGTTTTTTCTCTTCTGCTTCTTTTGCAATTTGTTGCGCAGTCAGTTTGCCCTCTTGTGCCAAGCGCAGTGCATATTCACAAAGAATTCTCTCCCCCGCACAGGCGTTTAAGCTGTCCACAACAAACACCTTTCCTGCAAACTTTTTGGCAGCTTGCACAGCGCTGCTGTATGTTCCTGACAACTTGGACGACAAGATGATTGCCACCACCTCATCTCCATTTCTTGTCATCTCTTCAAATTTTTCTTCAAACCTAAACTGATTGATTTGACTTGTTTTTGGAAGGTCCGAGCTTTCAATCAGCTTTTCAAAAAACTGCTCGTGCGTCAGGTTGTCGCCGTCAAAAAACTCTTCTTCTCCAAATTGCACCTGCATGCAAATCAGTTCAACGCCCAGCTTTTTTGCCTCTTTCAAATTGATGTCGGACGCAGAATCCACCAAAATTTTAATCATTTTTCCTCCTCAATTTTTCTCTAAAAAATTTGTGATTGTCCAAAAAGAATATGCTGAAGCCAATCAGCAAAAAGATGGAAATCAAAATTGCCAGCCACATAAACAAGCCGCCCCAGCCCAGTTCTCCAACATTCAAAAAGAAATATGGATAAAGCAGCGCGTTGGCATTCCCTTTCAAAATGGCAGCCCTCACAAGCACAAAAACAACATACACCAGTGGCATGATGAGCGACAGCAGCGGATAGAACCACCTTGTCTTGCCATGCTGATAAAACAGCACCCAATCCAAAATGAACATGATTGGCAAAATCAGGTGCATGGTGAGATTGTTGTATGATGTGAAATAATCCTTTGCAGAGCTGTCCTTTGCCAGCAAGATGTTATAAATCAGCAGTGTCACCAAAATCATAATCACGCACATAAACTTAAATGCTGGCGCCGCTTTGCAAAAGTCATCCTCTTTTTTGTTTGCGCTTTTGATGGTTGCCACCAAGGATGCAATCATAAATCCAAAGCAAATATAGTTGCTTAAGTTTGTATAATACACATAAAAATTTTCGTTGAATTTGGCTTCAAAAAGACCCAAGCTTCCCACAAAAGCAACCAGTGCCAAAGTGCAATAAATGCTTTGAAAAACAATTTGAGCCGTTCGATTTTTAATCATTTTTCACCTCACAAGCCTCAATCATAATGGAATAAGCAAGCAAACACTGAGCGGGATAATATGTCACCAAGCAAAGCACATCCACCACCTTTGGAAGCGACGCAAACACATTCAAAAGCAGCATCAAATCTGAAAAGAAAAACAGACAACTTCCCACCACCAGCACAACATTCAAAAGCGTGCGTGCCTTCACCAAATTGGAAATGGATTTTCCAACCATGCAAGAGATGATGATGGCATAAATCACGCACACAATCTCCATCAGCACGCCGCCAAAATCAAAGAATGGCGCCAGCGTAATCAAAAGCACAGACGGAACAAAAATTGCGGCTCCATAAAGCAAATCCTGCCACCTAAACTTCAAAAGCGTGCAATAGGATGCAAAATAAAACACATGAGCAATGGCAAACAGCACCGCCCCGCCAATGAAGTGGACATTCAACACAATGTCACCCGCCATGCCAAACACAAGGCCAAGAAGCATGACAATGCAAAACCTTAGGTTTCCTTTTCTTTTCAAAATGGCATAAGCCAAATTCACCGCCCCAAGCGCAACAAACATTGCACTTGTAAGCCCCTTAAGCCATAAACTGCCTCCGTCAAGTTTCAACGCACCAACAGACACAGCAATATAAAACGAATCTCCCAAAAGCACCAAGAAAATCAGTGCAAGGTTGATTAAATTGAACACTTTTTTCATGCTTTCCCTCTCTTTTGACTGTTTTTTTGCGCATTTTTTGCAGTTTTCTGCAAGATTTTTCTGCATGTTCTGCAGTTTTCTGCAAATTTTATGCAAATTTTATGCCACTCTTATGCCATCTTCTTGTTTTCAATCGCCAACCTTGGCGCCTTGTTATTTCATAAACATTCTGATGAGAAAATATTTAAGTTTGTTGAATGGCTGATATCTCATTGGCAAATCCAGCCACGTTTTCTTGTCCACAATGCTTTTTATGTGGCTGAATGTTTCAAAACCCGCTTTGCCGTGATATGCCCCAATTCCGCTCTGCTTCAAGCCGCCAAAACCCATGTTGGAAGTTGCAAGGTGAATCACCGTGTCGTTCACACAGCCGCCTCCAAATTGGCAAGATGCAAGCACCTTGTTTTGATTTTTCTTGCAAGAAGAAAAGATGTAAAGCGCCAGCGGCTTGGAGAGAGCATTCACCTTTTCAACGGCTTCATCCAAAGACTTAAATGTCACAATTGGAAGCACCGGCCCAAAAATTTCTTCTTGCATTGCTGGGCTTTGAAATGTGGCAGACAAAAGTGTTGGTTCAATTTTCAGAAGCTTCTCGTTTGCCTTTCCGCCAAACAACAAATCTGGTTTTGAAATCAAATTGCAAGTTGCATCAAACTGCTTTTTGTTAATCATTTTGGCATAGCTTTCGTTTCTGATTGGATTGACTGAATATTGCAACACAATCTGTTTCTTCAGTTCTTCCACCAAGCGCTCTTTCACCGACTGTGCACACAAAACAAAATCTGGCGCAACACAGGTTTGCCCGCAGTTTAAAAACTTTCCAAACACAATTCGCTTTGCTGCAAGCGGAATATTGGCAGTTTCATCCACAATGCAAGGGCTTTTGCCGCCCATCTCCAGCGTGACAGGTGTGAAATGCTCTGCCGCGCTTTGCATGACAATTTTTCCCACCCTTGTGCTTCCCGTGAAAAAAATATAATCCCAATCTTGCTCCAGCAAAAAGCTGCACTCATCTCTTCCACCGCGCACCACCAAAACTTCGTTGTTTTGGAAAGTTTTTTCAATCAACTTTTCAATCACTGCGCTGACATTTGGCGAACTTTCGCTTGGCTTAAGCACCACACAATTTCCGGCAGCAATGGCGTCCACCATAGGCTCGATGGAAAGCATGAAAGGATAGTTCCAAGGGCTGATAACCAGCACCTGCCCATATGGGCAAGGCATCTGAAAGCTTTTGGAAGCAAACTGAGCAAGCGGCGTTCGCACTCTGCGAATGGCTGCAAACTCTGCCGTGTGCTTTCTCATGTAAAAAATTTCGCTCAACACCAGTCCAATTTCTGACATATAACTTTCAACTTCACATTTGTTTAAATCTTTTTTCAAAGCGTCGACAATTTCGCTCTGCAAAAACTTGATGTTATCATAAAGTTTTTTAAGCGCAGCAATGCGATTTTTGCAACTGAAAAGCGGATTGTTTGCAAGCCCATCTTTTTGCAACTTGATTTTTGCCAAAATTTCTTTCTTATCCATTTTTCACCTCAACATAAATCTTTTCCAGTTGCTTTGCCGTCCACAGCACAGGCACAGGATAAAGCGGATTTGCCTCCTTCTGCGCCGTTCGCGCAAGCGAAGGAATGTCCTTTTCTTCAATCTGCACAATGCTTGTGCCAATGTGCATGCGTTCATTCATCTCTTCAATCTTCTCAATAAAGAGCTTTGCGCCCTCTTCAAAAGTGGTTTTTTTGTCAAAAAGCTGGGCATAGACACCCATTTCCCACAGCTTCTTAAAAATCTTTTTGCCATAGCCACGCAGCACATAAGGAAGAATGATGGCATTTGCCAGCCCATGTGCAATGTTGTATTTTCCGCCCAAAGAGTGCGCCACCGCATGGACATATCCAACATAAGACCGTGTGAATGCCACACCCGCCTGAAATGAAGCATGCAGCATGTTCTCTCTTGCCACAATGTTGTCTGGCTGGTCATAAGCCACTGGCAAGTTTTCAAAAATTTCCTTAACCGCACTCAGTGCGCAAGCACGCGTGAACTTGGTTGTGCTTTTTCCAATGTATGCCTCAACAGCGTGCGTCAACGCATCCATGCCAGTTGTTGCAGTGATTTGCTTTGGAAGTCCCACCGTAAGCTGACTCATCAGTACAGCATATTTTGGAATGAGCGGAAAATCATTGATTGCATATTTATGTCTGGTCTCAGAATCGGTAATCACAGCCGCCAAGGTGGTTTCGCTGCCTGTGCCGGCCGTTGTTGGAATGGCAATCAAAAGCGGAAGCTTTTTGCCAACCTTCAGCACGCCTTTCATCTGCTTCAAGCTTTTTGTTGGCCTTGCCACTCTTGCGCCAATTGCTTTGGCACAATCCATTGCCGAACCGCCTCCAAAAGCCACAATGGCTTGACAATCGTTTTGCAAATAAAGCTTCAAAGCCTCTTCCACATTGTCTGTTGTGGGATTTGGCACCGTCTTGTCATAAACTGCCAGCACAAAGTTTTTGCCAAACTCTTCTTCCAAAGGCTTTGTCAAGCCCAAAGAACGAATTCCCTTGTCAGTCACCAACAAAACACTGGAAATGCCCGCCTGTTTCAAAACCTCCACAATCTCGGCGTTTGTTTTCAAAATCTCTGGCTGACGATATGGCAAAATTGGCAGCATCGCCCTAAACGCAAACTGAAATGTTCTGCAATAAATCTTCTTAACCAAATTCATCTTTTTGTCCCCTTCTCACTTTTTTCAATCTTTTCCAAAATCTCTTTCAAATTGTTGGCAATTTTATCCAAAGAAGCATACAAGCTTTCTCGCTCTGCTTGGGAAATGCCAGCACTTCCAACAGAAAAAACTTCATCAATTTTTCTCATAATTGCTTCGCCCACACGCCTGCCACTTTCAGTAAGACAAATGGGATTTTTATATTTTCTGCTTTCTTCCCTGTCCACGCAAACATATCCAGCCGCCTCCAACTCTTTCAGCGTGCGAGAAATTGCCGCCTTATCCTCTTGACACAGCGCGCACAACTTTGCCGAGCTGACGCCTCCCTTTTCTTTAAACAGAAAAAACAAACATTGAACGCCACTGCCCTTAAGGTCAAACTCCTCCATCTCAATGCTTTTGATTTTTTGAATGCTCTTGTTTATGCTTGCAATCAGTCCAGAAAATTTTTCATAACGACTTTCCATAATTCACCTTTAATACAACAATAGCACACAAATTGTTGAGATGTCAACAAATTTTATGTATAAAAACAAAAAGATAAAACCAAAATCAAAAAAATATTTGCAAAAAAGCAAAAAATGTGCTATTCTAACAAGGCGAATGCATCCGACCTCATAGTAAAACAGGATATTTCGGCCCTCCTAAGTGTTCAATCTATCCATCTAAAACCAACTATGTTTGACATATATATTGTAAATTTGCAATAACTGGTATAATTTTTGGTATAATTTTCTTGTGTAATTAGTTGCTTTTCATTAAATATTGTGTAATAATTTCTATATTATGACCTCGTAGTAAAACAGGATATTACCCAAACCTCCTAAGTTTGTATTCTGGGTTCGAGTCCCGGCGGGGTCACCAAAAATGTCGTATTGTGGCAAAACTACATACGGCTTTTTTTTTGAAATCAAATATCTTTCTACAAAGAATCTCAGCAAAACGAAATATTTTTTGAGAAGTTAGGTTAGAAAAGACTCCTATTATATTTTTTGCCTTTCGGCTGGTGTGGTGGCATAATCCCTCGTATAAGTCAACGGATAAAAAAATTGTTTAAGACTGGCAGCAAGTCAGATTTTTGTATTTATTTTTAATATAAAGTCAGAAACAAAATTCTGGCTTTATTTTTTATTTCAATACAATTTTTTAATCTTTTTCGTTGACTTATACAAACAAGACAATAGGACAAAAAACTTAACCCCTGATTATGCCTTCGGTTAGAGTGCCGAAAGGCAAAAAATATAATAGGAGGTAAAAAATATGCAAAAGGTAGTTTTCTCAGTTTCAAAAGTCAATCACAGAGATGAGAAATCAAAAGGCGTTGGATATGTTGCAGATGGCAACTTAATGCCTTGCTTGTCAAGAAATGGCAAAGCATATATCAAAGTGTTTGACATTAGAAAATGCAGACCAACAGATGACACTGCAACAACATTTATGGGAAACATTACAGTTGCATACACAGATGTTCCAATTCCACGTGAGATATCGCACATAATATTTGATTTGCAGTTTTTCCTTAATCAGTCTATCAATTTTGTTTAAGTAAAACAATCCAAACCACTGACTTGTTTGATTTCCAATGGGAAGCCCAACACCAGTTTCCGCATATTTACTTTGCAAAAGAATATCAAATAAACCACATATCTTCCTCATCAAGAGTTTTGGAAAGTTCTTCTTTTAGGATATTGTGATTTATGTTTTGAAAAAATTTTCTTATATCACATTTTAAAAAATAGCCTTCATTGTTTTTGTTTTTCTTCCAAAAATCACGCAGAAACATTTCAAGTCTTTTCATGCCAAACAAAGTGCCTTTTCCTTTTCTGCAAGCAACATAAAACATTGCAAAGCAGAAATTGAAAAATATGCCAATGAAACACTGAAACTTGAATTGAACAAGAAAACACAAATTGGCAAACTTTCAGATGGGATTAATTTTCTGGGATTTAGGCACATCCTCACGCCAACAGGAAAAGTTATCAGATTGTTGAGACAACAAGCAAAATTGAGATTAAAACGGAAAATCAAATATTTTTCTCATCTTAAAAATGCACAGATTATTAATGAAACTGCCGCAAAAGAAAATTAAGATGCTTCCAAGCCTATATTTGTCACGGAAACACATACAAAATCCTTAAAAAACTGAACAGTCTATACAAGCTGGCATAACTTTTTTCACAAAAAGTATTGTTTTTTTCGCACTTTTTATGTTAAACTATAAGAAATAAACAGTTTATACATAAAAAGGAGTTTGTTATGAAAAATTTACTTATTCCAGTCGAACTCGATAATACAGATGAAAATCAAAAAATGGGAAATAGAAAATTTAAAACAACAGATATTGTCTTTCTTGACAGTGATGACGATATTTACGATTTGCCATCACTTGAACGACTATCAACTGCAACCGATTATGCAGTCATGAATGGAGCAGTGCTTGGATCATATTCAAATCTAACCAACTGGTATTGGCTCCGCTCCGCTTATTCTGAGACTAATGTAGACGCTGTGGACGCAGAAGGCGACCACGACTACAATAATTCTGACGGTACCAATGCCGGCCTGCGTCCAGCTTTACACCTTAATCTTTCATCTTTAATCTCCGCGCGAAGCGCGTCGCGCGATTTTGGGAAAGTGTCCATTTCAGACCAAACCATTGAACTTGGAGAATTTCCAAAATCTCACGCAAAAAACAGTGATGACTTGGAAAGAATGTTTCAAAGAGGCAGTTTAAAAAGAACTGGCAAAAAATATACTGGATATTTGCAAGATTCTGGCACTTTTGCACAGAATGAAGATTTGAATATGGCGGAAAGAAATTTGTGCGTGTCATTTGCCAAAAATGTGACGATGACAGCCATTTCTTTGATGGTGAGTACGAGCCAGAAACTGGAGAAGTTTCTTGGGCAGTTGTTGAACCAATTGTTTGGAATGTGCGCAATTGGGATGATTTGCCAAGAGAAATCAATCCAAAAGGAACTGGAAAGGCAAAATTTATTGACATTCAAACGGAAGAAGGAATTTTAAGCGGACTCCCATTTTATCCAAGATGTGGAGATGAAAAAGGTCGCGACACTATGTGGCAGAACAGTGTGATCAGAGCATATTTGAATGGATATAACCTTCACAAAGAAATTGACAGAGGCAACGGCAACAAAAAATATAAAGCAGAAAGAAATTTCAATTTTGAAGGACATGGGTTTTTGCAAGAAGCTGGACTGAACGCAGAAATGGTTGCAAACGTTTCACAAAGTAAAGAAATTGAAGGACAAGGCATTGTTGCACAACCAGAGAGAAAGAAATCTCGTCTTGAAAGACTTAATCCAGACAAAACACCACTCGCTGCAAGAAGAAAGATGACGGACACTGAAATTATCAAAAGCTGGATTGATGCAGGACAATCTGTGCTTCTTCGTGGACCTTCTGGAATTGGAAAAACTGAAAGACTTAAAACTCTTTATCCAAATTTGATTTACATAAAATTGACAAACAATATGTTCCCTGAAAAAGTTGTGGGCTCAATGAACTTGCAGACTGGTGCTGCAATTCCACCAGACTTTGCAAAGGAAGCATTGCTTTCTTGCGCCACTGAAGAAGAATGCAAACTTGTGAAAGAGAACATTCAAAATCTGTATGACATTGCTGATACAATTTATGAACGCTCAAAAAGTGCAGATGGCAAAGTTGTCATTCTTCTGGATGAGCTTTTGAATGTTAAGCCTGCTGTGCAATCACTTGTCTATACTCTTGTTTTAAACAAACTTGTGGAAACTGGAAAAGGCTTGCGCCTTCCTGCAAACACAGTTGTTGTGGCAACAGGAAACCAGAAAAAATATTCAACGGTAGCTGAAGATTTGGCAGAGCCACTTGAAAAGCGTTTCGACCATATTTTGGATATGGAGCCGAAAGTTGGTGCATGGGTTTATGAATATGCTATTCCACATAAAATTCACCCTTCTGTGATTGGATATATCTTCTCAAAATATCAACAAGCTGGGCAAAGTGAAAATGTTGAAGATATGGGATATTTCTATGAAGAGCCAGAAGTTGGCGAACAACACTTGGACGAAAATGGTTGTCGCGGACGCACGAATGATCCTCGTGGTTGGGTTTCAATTTCAAGCAGTCTTTATGCTTTTGAAGAAGATTTGGCAAAAGGAAGATTTGTTGGCAAAGATGTTGAGGATTTGTTGAAAAAATCAATCGGCAGCAAATTGCGTGCTGAATGGGCAGAAGAATTCTTTGATTTCTACAACCACCCTACACTTACAGTTGAAGAAATTGTTGAAAGAAGATACACTCAAACAGATTTGCCAATGGACATCAATGAAAAGTTTGCTTGCATTGCTGGACTTTTGACTGCAGACGAAAAACAAGTTGGTGCTTGCAGAGATTTCATAAGACAGCACTGTGACCCAGAATATTTGTCAGTGTATGACATTTATTGGGCAGGAAATGACGAGTCAAGAATGGAAAAGATTGCCGAACTTCAAGAACTTTCCGCTATGAAACAAAATGAAGGAGGACTCACAAAATGAATTTGGATTTGATTGAACTTCAAAGAAATTCCAAAGCGACTTGTGTTGTTGTGGAAAACGAAAATTGCAAATTGTTGAAAAATTCCGTTTCAATGAAAGCAGATGTGTCTGACAAATTTTTGTTTGAGCCATCCGAGCCTCCATTTAAAACAAAACTTGAAACCGCATCAAAAAAAGGCAAAATCGCTTATTTTGTGATTACAAACATTGATGAAGTTGCTATTGATGTGCAAAATCGTTTTGTTGGGCTTGTGAAAGACCGCGAATTTGAAGGATATAACCTGCCAGACAATGTGATTGTTGTTTTCACAGTAAAGGGTAAGGAAACTTTGAAAAAAATCTCACCACAACTTTGGAATTTTTGTGTTAATGCAATTTAAGGAGTGGAAGTGGAAGCAGATAAAAAACTTATTGATGATGTGAAAAGACTGATGATGATAAGATATCCTCGCTTTGGTAGTGAAATTGCCGCAGCAAGCATTTCTTATCGCACCGATTTGAAATACAAGACCGCAGCAACTGACGGCAAAAATATTTATTTTGACCCAAACTATCTCGCCTCACTTTCAGAGGAAGATCGCTTGTTTTTGGTTGCTCATGAGCTTATGCACATCAAATTTAAGCACGCACTTAGACTTGTTGACACAAAATCTGGTGAAAAGCGTGATCCACAACTTTGGAATGTGGCAACAGATGCAATCATCAATGCAAACTTGCAAAGAGATGGTTTTACTGTCAAAGAGGGCTATGTGAACATGCCTGAGGCTTTGCAATATAATGCTGTGGAGTTTTATGATATTTTGAAAAAACGCCAAGAAGAACAAAAGCAAAAACAGGAACAGCAACAAAATGGGCAGTCTCAATCTGGCGAAGGACAGAGTGAAGAAAGCAACCAAAATTCTCAAAGTGGAGAAGGACAAGATAACTCACAAGAGCAGCAAAGTCAACAAGGCGGACAATCACAAGCTGGAGAAAAACAAAGTCCTCAAAATCAAAATGGGCAAAATCAAGACGGACAGCAAAGTGAAAACTCACAAGATGGAACTGAACAAGCTTTTGCAGACGACCATAGTTTGTGGGAAGAAGCTTTTGAAGAAGCTCAAAAAGAGGCACAAAAACAGAAATCTGGCAAAAGTGACAAACAAAGCAAATCTCAATCAAAAGCAAGTGAACAAATTGATGGAAGCAAAGAGTTTGAACTTGCGGATTATGTGGACGAACTTGCAGATTTTGAAGAAAACAGACTTGAGAGACGCGAGCGCGCAAAAGCCAACATGGACAGAATGAAAAATCAAGCTTTGCATGGAACTGACTCTGGAGAAAAAATTGAACTTGGTGAAGTTGGCGAAGAATCAGACATTTTGGACTGGAAACTGCTACTCCGCCGAGAAATTGATAAGACTGAAACAATTTGGAGCCAGCGTCGCTCTATTGCTGAAAATAACTATGCTTATCGCTTAGAAGAAAATGATGTTGAAGATGAAGCTGAAACGGAAGTTATGATTGATGTTTCTGGCTCTGTGCAGCTTGAAATGGTGAAAGCCTTTTTAAGAACACTTAAACCACTTTTGAGGGAAAGCAAACTTCGTGTTGGCTGCTTCAATGAAAAGTTTTGGGGAATGGTTGAAATTAAGTCAAATCGTGATATTGACAACTTTAAAATTCCAAAGGATGCTCGTGGACGCTCTGCTTGGACTGAAGATTGGGATTTGGCAGTGCGTTCTTTCAGTAAAAAACGCGAAGTAAACAGAATTGTTTTCACAGATGGAAATCCATGTCCAGGAACAATGCCAAAAGATGACCTTAAAAATGAGAATGTAATTTGGCTTTGCTATGACAACAGAAACTTTCATCCATGCTGTGGAAAAGTGATTATGCTAAAAGAAAAAGATTTACAAAATACAATAAAAACAGACCGAACATTGTAAAAGAGGAGTGCAAACTTCTCTTTTTTTAACAAAATGAGATCGTGGCGTGTGCTTGTCTTGATACGAGTGGCTCGGCTTCGCCTCGCCAGACAAGCACACGCCACAAACTCAATTTTGTTGCAAAAGAGCGGTTTCTGGCGGAGCATAACGCAGCCCGCTCTTTTGCTTTTTGTTTTCTTCTCTCTATTATTCTAGTTTAAACGAATATTCTTTGTTGTCAAGGTCAAGGCAAGTGGCATAAGATTTGTAGATTATTTATTTTAACGACAACCTATGACAACAGCAGATATATTCGTTTTATTTTGCAGTTAAGAGAGAGTAAGAGTAAAAAAAAACATAGGCTGTTTTGGTCTATGTTTCTCTTTGATTATTCCGCTGGTTTCAAAAGTAAGCAACTAAAATCAGTTGTTTTTTTACCCTCCTTCTTGCCAAGCTGAGTTTAAATCACAAAAGCCGCTGGCAAAAGATTTTTTGCTGTTAAAGAGATTTGGCTTAATTTTGCATGACAAAACAAGAAAAATATGCTATGCTTTAAGAAAGAAAAAGGAGAATTGCCATGCTTAACGTTTGCTTCGCTGGAAACAGAGGATATTTTGAAGGGCTTTTGATGTGCACAATGTCAATTGCCAAAAACACAAAAGAAGAAATTTATCTGCACGTGCTCACCATGAATTTGGAATGTGACAACCCAAACTTTAAAGATTTCACGCAAGCGCAAGTGGATTTTTTGGATGAATTTCTTAAAAGCAAAAACCCAAACAGCAAAGCTGTTCGCTGGGATGTGACGCAACTTTATTTGCAGCATTTGCATCATGGCAAAAACAACAGCACGGGCTATACACCATACTCGCTTTTAAGGCTTTTGATGGATTTTTTGCCAGACATGCCCGACAAAATGATTTATCTTGACATTGACACAATGTGCTGCAGCAACCTCAAACAGCTTATGGATGAAGATGTTGAAAACTTTGATGTGGCAATGGTGAAAGACTATATGGGGCGTTTTTGGATTCGCCCATCCTATTGCAATGCCGGCGTTTTGCTTTTAAACATCAAGCGTATGAAAGAAAATAAGATTTTTGAAAAATGCCGAAACATGGTGTGCAATAAAAAAATGTTCATGCCCGACCAAACTGCACTGAACAAATATGCCAAAAAGAAATATCTTCCTTTCAAGTTCAACGAACAGCGCAAAATCAAGCCTGACACCGTCATAAAGCATTTTTGCAAAGGCATTGTTTTCTTCCTGCCATTTGGCTTTCATATTTACAACATAAAACAATGGCAGCGTGAAAAAATGCATAAAAGCTTGAAAATTCACATTTTTGATGACATTTATGCAGAAATTGATGACATTAAGGCAAAAAGAAAGGATTTGTTTGAAAAATAAGACAAACTCACAAACAATTTCGTTGTAAAAAAAAGATGGCTGACCAACCGCAAAAAAAGCTGTGCAAATAAAAAGGTTGTGCAAATAAAAAGGTTGTGCAAATAAAAAGGTTGTG